>NZ_LHZA01000109.1 GCF_001580535.1 Acetobacter cerevisiae
GCCCCTGAGCCAATCCCCCTCCCGCCCCGCCCCGCAACGCGGTGGCCACCAAATTGTCATCCCCTGGCTTGATGACCGGGAAGAAGGATTGCGGGTCGGCAAAGGCTGGCTGGAGACGACCTTGACGCGCCCAACCATCGCAGCACTCCGCCTGACAGATGTTACAGGCGACGCCATGGCACCGACCCTACTCCATGGAGATATCGTCATGATCGATACAGCCTCGACCCAGGTTCAGGGCGGCGCACTTTACGCCCTGAAAATCGATGAGACCGTCATGCTGCGCCGCCTTGACCTGCGCCTCGGTGGCGGCATACGCGTTCTGGCTGACAACGATCGTTACCCGCCGCAGGACCTGTCGGCAGAAGACATTCAAAGCCTGAAGGTTGTCGGAGAAGTGGTCTGGTTTGGCGGTCTGCCACGAGGATAAGTGCGCCTTTCGATCTACGAAAAATCACACAATAAAAATTGTACGTGTTTCCGCTTGTTTTTCTACAGTTCCTCACTTAATCTTTCCTGAGAAATACCGCGCCTCGTTGCGGTTCGTCCGGGAAGGATTTCAGTGTAATGGCCAAGGTGACGTCAGCCTCATCGTCAGGAACACATCTCGTCAGTTCGGATGTTCACATCGTGAATGGTGCCGTGTGGCAGGACACTGAGCTTGGAGATGATGGAGAGTTATGGGTTGAGAACGGCGGCACAGCCCTCAATACCCTTGTCGATCAGGGCGACCTCACTATCAGCGCTGGCGGCCTTGCCTCAGGCGTGACCGTCACCGGGGATGACGACGAAAACGGCTTTCTTGAAGCTTATGGCGGTCTTCTGGAAGACGCCACTTTTACCAGTACAGGCTGGGGAATCATCGAACAGGGCGGTACTGCTCATTCCGTTCTCCTGATGGATGGGGGATACATCGAAGTTGCCGGGACAGTAGACGATGCGACCCTGCGCGGCGGGAGCATGCGAGTTGATTCCGGGGCAATTGTCAGGAATGTCACGCTTGAGCAGAACGGCGGCATGCTGATTGAATCAGGGGCGACCGTTACAGGTGTGACCCTTGGGCAGGGAGCCTCTTTTTCTCTGCAATCAGGAGCCACATTTACGAATGTGACTGTCGCAAGCGGCGGTCGTCTCGACGTTGACTCTATTCCTGCGGACGGCGTCACGATTGACGATGGTGGCAGTCTCGATTTTTCTGCTCTGAGCTGGGACGATGCTGCGACAGCCCAGATCGTGGGTGACCCCATCCTTGACGTCACGGCCAAGGGGGTCACCTCATCCGTTACACTGGACGGAGAGTATACGGGCGAGCATTTCGTTCTCTCGAGCGATGGACAGGGCGGCACACTGGCCACCCTGGAAGTTGATGACGGCACACCCTGTTATTGCGCAGGGACCCTGATCACCACCGATCATGGCGATATCCCGGTGGAAGCGCTGCAAATTGGTGACCGGGTTGTGACCGCATCCGGGGAGACACGTCCCATCCACTGGATTGGCCACCGAAGCTATTCCGGACGTTTTGCCTCGCGAAACCCCTCTGTTCTGCCTGTCATTTTTACAGCCGGGTCTCTGGGCAACGACCTGCCACGACGCGATCTCTGGGTCTCCCCGCTGCATGCAATGTTCATCGATGACATTCTGATTCCGGCCGTTCTGCTGGTCAACGGTCAGACCATCCGGCAGGCGGAACGGGTTGATCGTGTCCAGTATTTTCATGTTGAGCTTGAGAGCCATGATATCCTGCTGGCCGAAGGCGCGCCTGCAGAAAGCTTCATCGATGATTCCTCACGCGGCATGTTCCACAATGCTCCGGAATACGCTGCACTGTATCCCGACACCCAGAAAAAACCGGCCCGATATTGCGCCCCGCGGGTTGAAGAAGGCGTTCTTCTTGAAACTGTTCGAAACCGTCTGAACCAGACAGATAGACCAGACAACACGGAACAACCTTCAGATTCAGGCCATCTGGAAGGCTACCTGGATGCTGTGACCCACACGGAAATCAGGGGATGGGCGCGATGGTCTGACAGCGCCGAGCCTGTTCCTCTGCGCATTCTGGATCATGGTATCTGTATTGGGGCTATCATGGCCGATCTGACACGACAGGATGTCGGGATGGCGTGTGGTTTCCGGTTCATTGTCCCCCGTGGCCTGTCTCCGCACCAGCGTCATATGATTGATGTTCAGCCACTGCACGGAACAGGTCAGCTCGGACATGCTCCCTGGGGTCTTGAGCCTGTGGTTGAAACGCAGGCTGAAACCCGAACCACTCACCCCGCTCCTTCGCACTCTCTTCGCGGCTGGGTTGATCTCGTGTCGCGGGACCGGATTGCAGGCTGGGCCTATAACCCCGCCACCCCCGAAGTGCCCGCGCCCCTTCAGATCGTGGTCAATGGGCAACTTCGTGCCAGCACGGTCGCAAACGGGCGTCGCCCCGATGTAATGGAGGCCGGACAGGGCCCTGAAGGCTGCGGGTTCGATTTTCTTCTGCTGCCTCCCCTCTCTCCATTGACGCGGCACACCATCGAAATACGCTGGGCCGTCAATGGCTCTCTGCTGGGCGCGCCTGCTGTTCTGCCGCAAGCAGACAGCTTTGATCCGGATCTGGAGCAAGCGGTGCAGACCGCAGTCTCGTCGGCAGAAAGCCTCGAAACACAGAACCATGTCCTGTCCTTCCTGCTGGAGCAGGTCGATCGCCTGAAGCAGGTGCGAGCAGATACAGCCACAGACCACGCCCGTATGGCGCTGAGCCGGCAACTCGCCAGACGAGGATATGCTGAACTCATTACCCTTGCCCCGAAAGCGCTGGTCATTGACAGCGCCCTGCCGGACGGCCAGCGGGATGCCGGATCAGTGGCTATTCTGTCGCACATCCGGGCCCTGCAAACTCTGGGGTATCAGGTGACCTTTGTCGCTGCTGACGGGATGGGAACACAGGCTCCCTTCCCTGTTCCGGATGTTATGGTTTGCAACGTGCCATTTTATAATTCGGTGGAAGAGGTTCTGACGCGGCATGCCAACAGCTACGACGTTGTTTACCTCCATCGGGAACATGTGGCATCGCGTTACATGACCCTTGTTCGCCAGACCCAGCACCGGGCCCGGGTTGTTTATGCGGTAGCGGATCTGCATCATGTCCGCGTCGCCCGTCAGGCTGTCATTGAGGGACGTCCCGAACTGCTCGCAACAGCACGCCGGCTGAAAGCGTCCGAATATGAGATGACCCGCAAGGCAGACGTCGTGCTGACTCATTCTCTTGCTGAACTGGATCTCCTACGCCGGGACGTGCCGTCTGCCACTGTTGTGCATGCACCATGGGCGGTTCCTATCAGAAAATGTGTTCCGGGTTTCCAGAACCGTACGGGTCTTGCCTTTATCGGCAATTTTTCCCACTCACCGAATGCTGATGCGGCTCACTGGCTGGTCGATGAAATCATGCCATTGGTGTGGAAACAGTCGCCGGACATCATCTGCCATCTTGTTGGCAGCGCCATGCCGGAACGGATCCGGCGTCTTGCCAGTGACCGTGTCCATATTCGTGGGCGTATTCCTGATCTTTCCTCCATACTGGATCAGGTTCGGCTGACGGTTGCCCCATTGCGGTTTGGTGCAGGCATTAAAGGGAAAGTCCTCGACAGTCTTGCTGCAGGCGTGCCGTGTGTCATGACGCCGATCGCCACCGAGGGACTGATCTTACCCAAAGCACTGACAAAGCTTGTCGGCACCGGAAATGCAAATCTGGCACGGCTGATTGTTCGCACGCACACCAACCGCAACCTGTTTAATCAAAACTCGAAGGCGGGCCAAATCTATATCCGTGGTCATCATAACGAGCAGTGTGTCGCTCAGAGCTTGCAGATAGCCCTTCGCACCGCTTCAGATATCCAACAGGCGGGGTAAGCCGCCTGTTGGAAACAGCATGAGGGTTACCCAAAGCACGGCAAACCGCATCTTTTTTAGGCGTGTCGTCAGTTAGCACTCGGTACCATAAGGTTTATACTTCCATTTAATCTGCCATGTTTCCTCTATGTTTTCAGGGAGAGTGTGAAAGCGTCACTATAGTCTGAACGATAGTCAGTGTAAGCGGATAAAGGATCGTCCCCGAGTTGTGAAGGTCGTGTCGGCGGAACAACTGTGGATAACCGTCTATTTGTAGAAGCCGTCATGACGTGATTATGACGGCGCATTTCTATTGTCATGTGACCGCTTTTCAGACAGTGATACCAAAAAACAGCTGTCATCATGGCGTTATTCGACAAGGCCCCCATCAGGCAGCAGTTCGCAGCCCGCCCTCCGCGACTGCCTCAATCGCCTGCCTGAGGGCGGCAGTCACCTGGTGAGGATCACAGACCATGTCCTTGAAAATGAGAATGGGGCGCTGATTGGGTGGATAGCGATGCAATCGCCTTAAGGTCTCGTCCTTTCGTGCCTTTTGTGTTGACGAATAAGCCGTGAATGTCCGGTCAAACAGACCAACGACTTCGATAAAACAGCTCTTACCAGACTGGATCGAGCTCACTTTAAAGTCAGCAAAAGCCTCTTCCTGAAAAGTACATCCTTTCACAAGAGGATGAACGTCCAGCTTTACTGACGATGGCAGCATCGGTTTGATCCACCGATACACAGCCAATTCGTAAAGGGAATCAAACTCATGACCGTCCTGTGCGAGCTTTTCCTCGACAGGTAGGTGCGGATAGCACTGGTGCACAGCCTCACGAAAGGCCGCCCACGCCCCCTCCCCTGGCTGCCAGTATTTCTTGCGCAGATCCCAGGCCTTTCGCCCAAGGTCTGCCAACATAAAGCCATGGACACAGACGCCAACAAGCGCTGAAAGCTCGGCGTATAGGTCAATATCCCGGCGCGGAAAAAGACCGGTCCTAACAGGCATCGGAAACTGAAGTGGGTCGAAGCGATAATCAGCCGTCATAGGGAAGTATCCTAAAAAATGGCTCCGATCACACAGCGTGAAGCGGAGCCAGGAAAAGGTTTTTTTGGTGAGGATAGGGTGTGATTGAAGTGGTCAGGCTGCCTGCTTCATCGTCACTGGCGCCGCCAGAAGCTGTTCCAGGCGGCCATAACGACGTTCCATGTCGCGATGCAATATGACCAGCCCCTCCAAGGCCTCAAAAGCGGCTTCGCTACCGCCTAGGATCTCGAGCAGCAGAACACCCTCCAGAACATGAAGAGCTTTGAGTTCCATCGCTGTATGCACAACGTCATCGGTAACAGGAAACAGATCAGACAGTGGGTAATGAGACATGATTTTTGTCCTTGTCGTCCAAAAAAAGGGAGGAAAAGACCACACACATCCCGTCCCTCTTCCTCTGGGGCATTGACGGATATGCACAGTCACCGGAACACACCGGAAAAGCGTCTCCACCCCGCCCCGGTCAGAAAAGCCCTTTTTTAGAAAATTCATTTCAAAACAATGAGTTGAAAGAGAGCATTTTTAAATGCGATAGAACGAGAGAAAAGAAGAAAAAACCCAGCAATTTCATGTGCATACCGCAGAGTGCATATGAAATTGCGGTAGCGTGCCTTCATTTGGGACGAAAAAGTGCCTCTGAAGAGCGAAAACAACCGCATCTCAGGGGGTAGAAAGTCGGAATCACGCCCTGCCTAAAAAAGCCTCTCAACAATAACGTCCCGTTCTTGTCCCGCTTTGAGACTGAAACCATCTGGCTTTTTCAGAAGCCGGATGTCAGACTGAAAACGGCCAGAACCCTACAGAAGAAGGGAAGAACATGAAATACGACCAACATGCCCCGCTGGCGGCCATGCTTTCAGAAGCGGCAAAAGAGAGTGGGCAAGGCTCATTAATGGCATGGATGGAATACCGTCATGACGAGTTGCTGGTCGAACTCGGCTCGAAGCGTGTTCGGTGGCCGATATGGCTTGCGCTTTTTCGGCAACTCGACTTGCGTGATGCCAACGGAAATCATCCGACGCTTGAGACCGCCCGGAAAGCATGGCAGCGGGTCCGCGCCCAGAAAAAGGTCGCTCAGGCAGCGCTGTGTCCGGTCCAGCATTACCGCCCACAACTCGACCGTCGCACTGTTCAGGCAACACCAGCCCGCCCTGTAGAAGAAGATCTGTCTTCGCCTGTTGATTTTCACCCCGACCTGCAGCGCATTCGGGAGAATCTCTCCCGGACGACTGCCCAACGCCCCCGGCCCCTCACTGAGGACAGCATCACTTAAATGTGATTCCATAACCATTCTGTCAGGTTCTGTATTTTTCTGAATCTTCTTTCCAAAAATCTTGCGTCTTTCTGCGTCGTCCTGCGTCCTCAGGCGTCTATGGTTTTCACTAATGGATCATATATCATTTGTCTTAATCTGATAAAAAACTCTTTTACCATCCGAGATGATGCAAAATAAGAAGATGGACTCACGGCATAAATAATGCACCCTCTACCAAATCGGAGGGAAGCCATGAAAACTATTAAACCCGTTCCAGACCATGAAGTGCCAGTCACACTAAAAACCAGTCTTGCCCAGAAGAGTGCCATCACCCCCTGCTGCCTGATCTTTGCGGGGCGGGGAGGAACCGGCAAAAGCACACATGCCCGACTGCATGCAGAGTGGATCGAAAGATCTGGATTATCTCTGAAAATAGCTGATCTAGACAGAACAAATGCCACACTGACGGCATTCTATCCTAATCTGGTTGAAGCACCTCGAACCGCCGATGACAAGGATGTCATGACATTCCTAGAGGATATTCTAGAACGTCAAATTGAAGAAAAATATCATCTGATTCTGGATTTTGGGGGTGGTGATCTTGTTTTAAAAAATCTCGCTCTCCGTCTTGATCTCGTCGGTTTTTTTCGTGATTACGCTATCCAGCCTGTCCTTTTTCACCATCTAGGAGCCGATCTGGATTATCTTGCTTATCTGGCGAGCCTTGAGGAAGATGGTCTTTTCCGCCCAGAAAAAACGATTGTAGTTTTAAACGAATTCATAAAACCTTCTTCTCAGTCTGTTGAAATTGCCTTTGAAACGATCATGCGCAGTAGACAGTTGGGAGACGTTCTGAAACGTGGAGCACGTATGATCTCGCTCCCAGACCTATTGCCGGCACCGGGCATCGACCGAAAACGTCTGCGATTTTATGAGGCCGTTCAGAACCGGCAATCTGTCGATATACCACCTCTGGGCCCCATCAAACGTCAGATGCTGGTTCAGTGGCTTCGGACAGTTGGTGAACGTTTTCGCGAAGCTGATGTTGATCTGCCCTGGATTCCAACGAAAGGGCAGTTCCCATGACATCGCCCATCATCCCCCGCAACACTCAAATCCCTCACTCGGAACTCTCTGCCGCGCTTGAGGAGTATCGGCGCAAGGCGGAACAGGCCGGTATCAGACCTGGAGATCCACTTCATGCCTGGGTAGAAGCCACAGATCGTCTGTTCGAGGCACTGGCAGCCCGTTTTGAAGAGAACGAAAGTCAGCAAGAGGAGACGCTACAGAGGCTGCAGGAAGCCGTCTACCGAATCACTCAGATTTCTGTTCTTCTTACGAAACATTCTTCCACACCCCCTCCTCCGCCAAAGACCCTCGAAGGTCATGTTGTGGGAGACCCGCATGGAATGCTCGCCATCTTCTTCGAACTGGCTGCCGATGTGCTTCCATTTCTCAGGCGACCAGGATACCGGCTCCTGCTTGTGGGGGGAATGATTTTTTCCTCGTTTTTGGGGGGAGTTGTCATGGAACAGGACGCCATGAGTCGCCAAATGGCCCAGACCGTAAGCGCAGCAAGCGTCCAGATTGATCAGGAGAGGGAAGAAGCCCAAAACAAGGTCGCACAGGCTGAGAAGCATGCAACCGGAGTCGTCATCGCTGCCCATAAGCATGATGCTGCAGTCGCGGAATTCCAGAGTGCCATGACGCAGGCACCGTCCTCCATTATTTCATGGGCTGCCGTGATAAAGAGCACTCCATTCACTGAGGACATGCGCGATCAATGCCGTGGGACGATCCGCATGAGCCAACAGCCGCCCTATCGGCGTTCCTGTTCAATTGAAATAACTCTCGGATCGCAAGACGCCGTCAACGCGATTGCTGGGAACTGAATTCAGCATTTTTAATAGTTTAAGCTTGATATGAGCTTGCCATGCGGGGGATACAAACGTGTAATCCCCACGCCTACTTATTTGTGGACTATTTTTCAAGTATAAATAATTAAAACAGAATTTTATGAGATCCTACTCTTGTATCCATGCACAAAATCCTGAGTATTTTAACTACTTTTATTTTCTCAGGTAATGTCCAAAATTTCTCCGCATAATGCACTTAGAAGAGGAGTCCTCGCCTGAAAGGCAACCACGGGGACAGACATCAAAGAAACGTCCCCATGTCGCTCCAAAGCTATCTCACTAATGAAAGAGAAAGAACGTTATCCACAAAGTGGCAACGCTCAAAGCAATGAAAGTCACCATATCCAAAGACAGAAAAGGAGCACATGCCCGCCCACGGCCGGAGGTGGGAGGCAAAACACCCACGCATTTTATAAGTGCCAAAACATCGGCCAGTAAAAACAGTGTTTTGCGCCCGAATTTGTATTTGGGGAGCCTTCCCGCGGCGACATAACGATCGATTGTTTTCACGTGGCAACGGAGGTGAATTTCCGCCGCCTCCTTCCGGGTAACGAACGGCCCCTTTGGGACCAATATGTCTGTATCGTGCATGATACGCACTCCTCAAGCCTGATGGCTGATAACCAGCCATCTTGTCGAAACCACCATGCTGAGGAGCATCAGGTGATTGGAGCTGTCTTGGGGAGATGTCGTATTGAAAAGTTATCTTCGTTGGGAAGGTATGAGGATGACGTGGAAGGGTAGTTAAAGATAAAGCTCCTCAGCAAAATCTCGTTTTGTTCTACCAGAACCCAACCCCTATTGCCAACATAAATTGTCAGGAGCGGTTCTTAAGCCGCCCGACGCCGCAGGAAACCGCAAATCATAAGGTGGGATGTATGATGGGACCAACCAGAAGAAGGTATATAAATATCTGTTTTTACTAGGAAATTTATCATCTGATGGCGGAAGAGGTGGGATTCGAACCCACGGTACGGTTACCCGCACGCCAGTTTTCAAGACTGGAGCCTTCAACCACTCGGCCACCCTTCCTGCATCAGATTGAGAGCCTTATAACTAGGGTCGCGCTGCCTGTCCAGCGGGTGAAAATGGCTTTTGTCTGGGTTGTTTCTCTCTGCTCGGCTTGCTCTAAGGCGTTTGGAGTTGTAAAAGCCCGGTCCTTACATCCATCCATTCAGGGACGAGTTATGAAACAGCAGGCGAACCTGATCCGGGCCGGACAGGTCATCGAGCATGATGGCCGTCGCTGGACGGTGCTCAAACAGCAGATCATTACCCCGGGCAAGGGCGGCGCTTTCATTCAGGTGGAAATGCGCGACCTCAAGACGGGCAACAAAACCAACGAACGCTGGCGTACAGCTGACAGTGTCGAGCGCCTGATGACCGAGGACAAGGAATATCTCTATTCCTATACCGATGGTGAATCCCTCGTGCTGATGGACCCTGAAACGTTCGAGCAGACCATGATTCCGGTTGCTCTGCTGGGTGATCAGGCACCGTTCCTGCAGGACAACATGACCATCAACATCCACCTGGTGGAAGGCGACCCGGTCGGGATTGATCTGCCGCCGCAGGTCACGCTGGAAGTTGTTGAGGCTGATCCGGTGGTTAAAGGCCAAACGGCCAGCTCCTCCTACAAGCCCGCCAAACTCTCCAATGGTGTAAAGACCATGGTGCCGCCCTTCATTGAAGCCGGTGAACGCATTGTCGTCCGGACTGAAGACGGCTCTTACGTCGAACGCGCCAAAGACTGATCTTCCGCATTACTCCAGACAGGACAAAACATAGTGGCCATGCGTCTTTCCCCCGTCATGATGGTGATGCAAACTGCCGCCCAGAAGGCAGCAAAGCGTCTCCTGCGCGATTTCAATGAAGTCGAGCAGCTTCAGGTAAGCATCAAGGGGCCGGGTGACTTTGTTTCTCAGGCAGACCTGCGTGCAGAACAGACCCTGCGTGAAGAGCTGGAACGGGCTCGCCCGGGCTATGCCTTCCTGATGGAGGAATCTGGCAAATCCGGTGGTGATAACTGGACATGGCGCTGGATTGTGGACCCGCTGGACGGCACCACCAACTTCCTGCACGGCATCCCGCACTGGGCCATTTCCATTGGCCTCCAGCGTCGGCTGCCGGACGGCAAGATCGAACTGGCTGCCGCTCTGGTCTACAACCCGGCTGCTAACGAAATGTTCTGGGCGGAAAAAGGCACAGGGGCGTTCCTTAACGAACGCCGCATTCGTGTCTCTGCCCGTCGGGACATGCAGGAAGCCGTTTTTGCAACCGGTATCCCGTTTGCAAAAGTGCCTGCCCGCCAGCGCCTGCCGTTTGCCCGCGTCATGGGGAACCTCATGCCGCGCGTTGCCGGTATCCGTCGTTTTGGCGCAGCCGCACTGGACCTCGCATGGGTCGCCGCGGGCCGGTACGAGGGCTACTGGGAATTCGGCATCAAACCGTGGGATTGCGCCGCCGGTATCCTGATTCTGCGTGAAGCAGGTGGTCAGGTCACAGATCCGGCCGGGCTGGATCTGGATGATATGCCGGACGACGTCATGATCGTGGCAGGCAATGGCTACATGCACAGCAAGCTGCTGGAAATTGTAGCAGACAGCCTGAAAGACGCCTCCTAAAGCCTTCCAGAAGGGAGCCTGCTCAGCCTGAACTGGCTCCCTTTTTTAACACCCCCTAGCCACACACCGCAGATTGCGTAAGGTGGAACCTCCATGCAGGCGACCTTCCCCTCTGCGCACGACGCGCCCGCCCTTACGGCGCATCATCGTGGCTTCTCCCTTCTGACAGAAGACGGCGAGTTTCTTACACTCTCCGCATCAGAACTCCGCGCCCGGCTGGACAGCATGCCCTGCCCGCTGGTGGTCCACGCGCCCTCCGTTGCGCGCAAGCTGGACCTGCCGGCTCCCGGCCAGCCCTCCCCATGGCTGGACCTGCTGGAACTCTTCACCTTTGTCTATCCGGCCCGAACTGCCGCACCCACACCACGCGGGCTGGCATTAGCGCTCGGGGTAGAAGAAGCCCGGATTGGCCGCGCCGAAGCGGACCTTCTCCCCTTGTTGGTCGAGATCATGCTGGCCGAACTGGGCCGCCAGAAATCAGGGCCTTTTGGCGAGATGCTAGCCGCCCTGACCGTTCGGCTGGCACAGGCTGGCTGGCCATGGGCTGGCACCGTAGCCGAAACACTGGGCCTGCCGGACAAGCTCGACGGCAAGGGCAATCTGCCAGAAGACGCTCTGCAACCGGGCGACGCCCTGCGCGTCTGGCGCGTTCTGCCAAAATGGGAAGATGTTGCTCCTCGGCCGCCGCCAGCCTCGCACCCTATTACACCGGCAGAAGCCCGCACACGCCTGCGCACCCTGCTGGGTGAAGGCTCGGAAAGCCGGGCTGGTCAGGCTGATTTTGCCAGCGTCTCCACGGCAGCCTTTGAACCCCGCACTCATCGCGGTAATCCTGCGGTCGTGCTGGCGGAAGCCGGAACGGGCACAGGCAAAACCCTCGGCTATATCGCCCCAGCCAGCGTCTGGGCGCAACGCAATGGCGGCAGCGTGTGGATCAGCACCTACACCCGCCATCTGCAACGCCAGATTGAACAGGAAACGCATCGGCTTTTCCCCGATGACGCGACGCGCCGCCACCATATTGTGCTGCGCAAAGGGCGGGAAAACTATCTCTGCCTGCTGAACATGGAAGAGGCCGTCAATAGCGCCGCCTCCCGCCCGGCTGGTGTGACCATCGCCCTTGCCATGCTGGCTCGCTGGACCCGCGCTACTGCAGATGGTGATCTGCTGGGGGGCGATCTGCCCGGCTGGTTTGGCGATCTGTATGGTCAGGGAAGCGTCTTTGGCGTTGCCGACCGGCGTGGCGAATGCATTCACGGCGCCTGCCCGCATTATCAGCGCTGTTTTGTGGAACACACCATCCGCCGGGCACGGGAGGCAGATCTGGTCATTGCCAACCATGCACTGGTCATGGCGCAGGCGGCGTATGCACAGGCCGCCATGGGCGACAATTCCGAAGAAACAGAAGAAGACGCCACCCCCTCCCGTTATATCTTTGACGAAGGCCATCATCTGGCCGACGCAGCCGATGGAGCGTTTTCCGCCGAACTCTCTGGCCTGGAAGCTGCCGAACTCCGCCGCTGGCTGCTGGGGGCTGAAGGCCGTCGCTCGCGTGCCCGTGGCCTGAAACGTCGGCTGGACGATCTGGTCGTAGGCTTCCCCAAGCTGGAATCCCCGCTGGATGCCGCCCTCATGGCGGCCCATGCGCTGCCCGCTCCCGGCTGGTCCGCCAGGCTGGCGGATGCTGAAGCGTCAGAGACCTCACCACCCGAACCGCCCCCGATTGACGACCCCGACGCGCTTTTCCCGCCTCAGCCCATTCTTCCGGAACCTGTTCTGGAAAACCCGACCGAGAGCTTTCTGCGTCTCCTCCGTCAACAAGTGCTGGCACGCAGCGAGGACCGTCGGCAGACGCATCAGTATGGCGCACTGGAATGTGATCTGCATCCCCTCATCCCGGATCTCACAGCATCCGGGCAAGCTCTGGCGCGTGCACTCAGCCGGATTGCCGAACCCCTGCGCACACTTGCAGAACGCCTTCAGGCCCGCCTGCAGGATGACGCGGACTCTCTAGACAGCGTAACGCGTGGACGGATTGAAGCGATGGTGCGCGGCCTACGTCGGCGCGCCATTACGCGGCTGGATGCATGGATTTCCATGCTGGATGCTCTGGACCAGCCGCCGCCAGCCGACACCACGCCAACCCATATTCACTTCATCCGTCTGGACAGGCGGCAACAGCAGCGCCTCGGCGAACATGATGTTGGCCTCCATCGCCATTGGCTGGACCCGACCATTCCATTTGCCGCCGTCATGGCGATGCCTGCTCAGGGGATGCTTATCACATCCGCTACGCTGCGCGATCAGTCCGACACGCCGCATGGACAAGGTGAGCCGGAAACTGAAGAAGCGGAACACGTGTGGGAAGCCGCGGAAGCCCGCACCGGAGCCAATCACTTCCCCTCCCCGGCCATTCGCGCCAGCCTGACCAGCCCGTTTGATTATGCCCGGCAGACGCGCACTTTTATTGTCACGGATGTGGACCACGCCAGCATTGCCGATCTGGCCGCAGCGTATCGCACTCTGTTTGAGGCCTCTGGCGGCGGCGGACTGGGGCTGTTTACCGCCATCTCCCGGCTGCGCGGCGTGCATAGCCGCATCGCCCCGGCACTGGAAGATCAGGGGCTACCGCTTTACGCTCAGCACGTCGATGCAATGGATAACGCAACGCTGGTGGATATTTTCCGCACAGAAGAACATGCCTGCCTGCTGGGCACGGATGCCATGCGTGACGGGGTAGACGTTCCGGGCAATGCCCTGCGTCTTGTTGTGTTTGAGCGGGTGCCGTGGCCACGTCCGGACATTCTGCACAGAGAACGCCGTATTCATCTCTCAGGGGGTGATACCACGGGATATGATGACCGGATTGCTCGCCTGCGGTTACGGCAGGCATTTGGACGGCTGATTAGAAGCCAGTCAGACAAAGGCGTTTTTGTGCTGCTGGACCGCCGCACACCCTCTCGCCTGCTGTCAGCGTTTCCCCCCGGAGCGGAAGTCCGGCGTCTGGGGCTGGCAGATGCAGCGCGGGAAATCAGAGCGTTTTTGTAAAATCGCGCAGTCCGGCTGCCAGCTGGACCCCAATAAGCAGACCAAACAGGCAGACCAAAACGCACGTCCGGGCTTTTAGGCCCTTCGTCTTAAGCCGACTTAGATCGGCTTAAGTTCAGTCGCGGCAACTTTACCACGCTCGGTCACGAGTTCGTATGAGACTTTCTCGTTCTCATTCAGACCACGCAGACCAGCAGCCTGCACAGCTGTGATATGAACGAAGACATCCTTGCCCCCATCGTCAGGTGCGATGAAACCAAAGCCTTTAGTGGCATTAAACCATTTAACTGTACCGGTCGGCATAGGCGGGTAACTTTCCCTGATATCTCCTACCGGACAACCATATGACCGGTTACAGGATGTACTTATCGGGTCACGAAGATGCGGTCTTGTCAATCAAAATACCCTCTGCCGGTGCTCCGTGTCCGGCATGGGACCGCAGATGCGCTTCCAGAAAGGCGACACTGCGCTTCTGCGCCAGTTCATAGGCATCCAGATCAAACGACGCCCGCTGTGAGCAGCCAAAGCCGTGCCCTGCTCCGTCATACATATAAATTTCAATCTCAGGATGCGCGGAGCGAATGGTACTCACATCTGTGTGTGGAATGGTGGTGTCGGCTTCACCAAAATGAAGCTGAACAGGGCAGCGCGGAGTCTCACTAATACGGGCTGCAATGCCGGCACCATACCAGCCGACAGCAACCGCAAAACTGTTGGTCTGGGAGGCTGCTTCCCACGCCAGAAGGCCGCCCCAGCAATAGCCGATAATGCCAACCTTTGCTGCGTTCAGCGCGGCCGAGGCCGCCTCCAGATCCAGCAGCGTTTCCGCCAGCGGAATACGGCTGCGCAGCGCGAGGCCAGTCTGAATATCAGCTTTTTCATAGCCCAGCTCCACGCCGGGCTCGGCACGGTCAAACAATGCGGGAGCAATAACGTGGAAACCGTGCTCGGCAAATGTGTCGCACACATGCCGAATATGGCCGTTCACGCCAAAAATTTCCTGCACCACAACCAGTGCGTAGGGCATGTCGGTATGGCCGGCTTCATAGGCTGAAAATTCGTGCCCATCTGCAGCCTTAAGTGTGATGATTTGTCCCATGAGGCGACTCCCTGTGAGTGAAAATTAAAGGTTGAAGAAAGTTTTCCACATTTCTTGACTCAGGAGGAGGACAAACCTATCTCCTGTTTTGGCACTCCCGGGGTGGGAGTGCTAACGCAACGCGGCGTTTATTACGCGCGGTAGATGCAGGTGGTGTCGCTTCCTGACAAGGGCGCCACCGCAGCAAAAAAGAATGTGGAGCGATCCATAATGACGAAGTTTCGTCCTTTACACGACCGAGTAGTCGTTCGTCGTCTCGCAAGCGAAGAGAAGACGGTTGGCGGCATTATCATCCCTGACACGGCAAAAGAAAAGCCGATGGAAGGCGAAGTCGTTTCCGCAGGTCCTGGCGCTCGTAACGAGCAGGGGCAGGTTGTGGCGCTTGATGTCAAGGCCGGTGACCGCGTTCTGTTCGGCAAATGGTCCGGCACGGAAGTGAAGATCGACGGCGAAGAGCTGCTGATCATGAAAGAAAGCGACATTCTGGGCGTGATTTCCGCCTGAGTGTGACGCGCTGATCCGCTTTTCGACCTTATAAACTGATCTCTCACAGGAGAATTTGATATGGCTGCCAAAGACGTAAAGTTTGGTGGTGACGCTCGCCAGCGTATGCTGCGTGGCGTTGACATCCTTGCTGACGCTGTAAAAGTGACGCTGGGCCCCAAAGGCCGTAACGTTGTGCTCGATAAGAGCTTCGGCGCACCGCGCATCACCAAAGACGGTGTGTCTGTTGCCAAAGAAATCGAACTAGCTGACAAGTTCGAAAACATGGGCGCACAGATGCTGCGCGAAGTGGCCTCCAAAACCAACGATATCGCTGGTGACGGCACGACCACTGCAACCGTTCTGGCTCAGGCTATTGTTCGCGAAGGCCACAAGGCCGTTGCTGCTGGCATGAACCCGATGGACCTCAAGCGCGGCATCGACAAAGCTGTCACCGCCGTTGTTGAGGAACTGAAGAAGAACACCAAGAAGATCACCACCCCGGCGGAAACCGCTCAGGTCGGCACGATCTCCGCTAACGGTGAAGCCGAAATCGGCCAGATGATCTCCGAAGCCATGCAGAAAGTTGGCTCCGAGGGCGTTATCACAGTTGAAGAAGCCAAGCACTTCCAGACCGAGCTGGACGTGGTTGAAGGCATGCAGTTCGACCGTGGCTACATCTCCCCCTACTTCGTGACCAACACGGAGAAGATGACGGCTGATCTGGAAAACCCCTACATCCTGATCCATGAAAAGAAGCTGTCTTCTCTTCAGCCGATCCTGCCGCTGCTTGAATCTGTTGTGCAGTCCGGCCGTCCGCTGCTGATCATTGCAGAAGACGTGGATGGGGAAGCTCTGGCAACTCTGGTTGTCAACAAGCTGCGCGGTGGCCTGAAAATTGCTGCTGTTAAGGCTCCGGGCTTTGGTGACCGTCGTAAAGCCATGCTGGAAGACATCGCGATCCTGACCGGTGGTCAGGTCATCAGCGAAGACCTCGGCATCAAGCTCGAAACCGTCACGCTGCCCATGCTCGGCACGGCTAAAAAAGTCCGTATCGACAAGGAAAACACGACCATCGTTGATGGTGCTGGCAAGTCCGAAGAAATCAAGGGCCGTTGCAAGCAGATCCGTGCGCAGATCGAGGAAACCTCCTCTGACTACGACCGTGAAAAGCTGCAGGAACGTCTGGCCAAACTGGCTGGTGGCGTTGCCGTGATCCGCGTTGGCGGCTCCACGGAAGTTGAAGTCAAGGAACGCAAAGACCGCGTTGACGACGCTCTGCACGCAACCCGTGCAGCCGTTGAAGAAGGCATCGTTCCGGGTGGAGGCACGGCTCTGGCTCGCGCTTCTGCCAACCTGTCTCACCTGCACTACCACAATGACGATCAGCGCGTTGGTGGCGACATCATCCGCAAGGCTCTGCAGGCTCCCCTGCGCCAGATCGCTCATAACGCTGGTGAAGATGGTGCGGTCATCGCCAACAAGGTGCTTGAATCCAACGAATACGCTTTTGGCTTCGACGCACAGGCTGGCGAATACAAAAACCTGGTGGATGCCGGTATCATCGACCCGACCAAGGTTGTCCGTACGGCTCTGCAGGACGCAGCTTCTGTTGCTGGCCTGCTGATCACCACGGAAGCCATGGTTGCAGAACGCCCTGAAAAGAAAGCAGCTCCGGCTGGCGGCCCTGACATGGGTGGTATGGACTTCTAAGAGTAAAATTTGATTACTCTTAGAGTCTTCTAAAACACCTTAAAAGGTGGGTGCGCTCTCAAGGCGCATCCACCTTTTTTATTTTGTAGAGATCCTGAAACAGCAATTTTGCCCGGGTGACTTTTATCTAGTATCGTGTCTCACACCTTAGCGCTGGATAGGCAGGACTTTATAATTTAGAGTAAGATCCAATTTGTTTTTAAGCCCTGGTTAATTACCAAAGAGAAATAAGATGTCGGCTTCACTTGCTTCTCCCAAAACGTTTTTAGAAGATGTTGAATGGACATGGGGTCCCCTCAATCTTAGTCCCCTTACCACATCTTTGCGATTTGGCTCTGATGGACTGATTAAGGGATATGAGCATGCAAACGAGCATTTCTGGACGCTAAAGGACGATGTTCTTGAAATTTATGCTACGGACGGGCGTTGCATGTGGCGTTTTGAGCAGGCGCTTGACTCTGGAAATACTTTGACTTTCATCAGCTATCCTCAGCAAGACCCTCTCTGGAATGTTTTCTTTGGTCTCAGTGCTTTAAAAGCAGATATCACCACAGTTATTGAGTCAAACGGACACCCCTTAGATCTTTAATCCCTTAAAAAAATAGCAAATCTGAAAAGGGTATTCACCTCGCTATCTATGGCGTGTCGTCAGTTAAGC
>NZ_LHZA01000115.1 GCF_001580535.1 Acetobacter cerevisiae
TCAGGCCAAACAATGGTTGGTATAAGTCCCCTTTGTTGAGGTAAATAATTTTCTGACAAATGTGATCACTTTTGCGTTTTTTGGGTAGCGTAGATTGATATAAATTAACAATATATTTAACAATATGAGTTACGGGTAATGTTGTGCGGGCTGATTACGCCCAGACAGAATTGGGGTTGAAGAGGAAAACTCCTTATTTTTTAGGGATTTATCAAATGGGCAACAATTTCTCTACCGGCGGAACAAATTCGTCAATTCAGACCTATCTAACAGCGAGCAACCTGTCGGGAGCGACTTATACGCTGACGAATGCGTCCGGTGGTCAGTTGCTGTTCACGCCTCCCGGTGGCGGGTATATCAATAATATTTATGGGAACCTGGTTAATAACGGAATTATATCCGATATCCCATCATCACCGGGGACAGGAAGCACCTTTAATATAGGAAGTCTTGGGGGCAATAACACCTTCAAAAACACTGGAACACTGACGTTTAAGCAGCTGGATGCAACATCAGGATCCACTGTTAATTTATACTATAAAACAATTGAGAATGCGTCTTCTGCAACAATTGATCTGGAAAGTGCCGGCGCTTCAACCATCTCGGCAGCTTATGTCGCAAATCTGACGAATGATGGTACTATCAAAGTTGTCGATACCAGCGGAACAGGTATGACATCTAATTGGGGAAATGGAAGCGGAACATTCAATAATAACGGCACATTTTCCATTGATGATTCTGCCGCCACATCGGGGTCAACAACCAATTTAAATTTTTTAGGAATCAATAATAGCGGAGCATTGACGTTAGCTATTCCTGCTGCATCGACTGCTATTACAACGGTTGGAAGTGGTGGATTTACCAATTCGGGAACATGGTCCATCAATTCAGCCAGCGGAGGAAATATTCAAATTATCGGTGGAACCTCCGCCTACACGAATACCGGTACTATCAATGTTAGTGACGCTAACCTGAATATTGCAAATGCTCTGACAGGCACAAATGGCACTGTAAATCTTTCCAATGGTGCGGATGTCACATTGGGCGGTAATAGCAGTGGAGCCGGGCAGACTTTCAATTTTTCTGGCAGTGACAATACGCTGAATGTAACAAATGGTACAACTTTTACCGGTGTTATTCGTGGCTTTAGTCAAGGCGATCAGCTTGATCTGAATGTTGCCGGTAATCCCTCATACGATTCCACAACTGGTATTCTTACAATCACGACGAGTGGTGGAAAAATTTATACGTATGATATTGGTGCTGGTTACACAGGGTCGTTTGCCAATACTGTAGGGGGAGTGGTGACTTACTCTGGCAGCACTCCTTGTTTCCTTGCGGGTTCAATGATTCGAACGAGCCAGGGAGAGGTGAGTGTAGAAAACCTCCAGGTGGGGGATGAGGTCGTTACGTTCGACTGGAAAAAAGATCAGTATGTCAGCCGTTCTGTTGCTTGGGTCGGGAAGGCAAGCGCTACTGTGCGTTCTCACCTCCCGGATGATGAAGCGGGCTGGCCTGTCCGCATCCTCAAGGATGCCATTGCCGAGGGCGTGCCCTACAAGGATATGCTGGTGACCTCTGAGCATTGCCTGTTCTTTGAAGGTAATTTTGTCCCGGCACGGATGCTGGTCAACGGGGTATCTGTCTTCTACGATAAGTCCTTCACGTCGTATGAGTACTATCATGTGGAAACGGAGCAGCACTCCGTTATCATCGCTGATGGGATGCTAACAGAAAGCTATCTGGATACAGGAAATCGCTCTTCTTTCCGGGTGGAAGGGAAGGTCGTCAGGCTTTTTGGAAGAAATGCGAGCTGGGAAGACGATGCTGCTGCGCCTTTGTGCGTAGACCGTGATTTTGTTGAACCGTTATTCCGTAAAATTGAGCTGCGGGGGAATCGTGTTCATGCGGGGCATATTCCCACTGAGACCGTTGAGCTGACACCATATCCAGATGTGCATCTGGTAACAGCAACGGGTGGCAGAATTCGTCCAATACGCACGAATGGTCAGCACTATAGCTTCATGCTGCCATTCGGCACCGAATCCGTTCGCATCGTGTCCCGCACCTGCCGCCCTTCTGACGTGATTGGGCCTTTTGTGGATGATCGTCGTTCTCTGGGGGTTGCCGTGGCGGATATTCGTCTGATTCTTGGTAAGCGTCAGCATGATATCAGCGCGCATCTTCAGGCAGAAAAACCAGAAGGTTGGTATGAAACCGAGTCAACTGAATGCGCATGGACTAACGGCAATGCTGTCCTGCCCCTTGGTGACCACCTGTTGCAGGAAAAAATAGGGATTCTTTCTCTGACTATTACAGCGGCTGGACCGTATTTGCAGAATTCTGACGATAGGGAAGTCAATCAGAGGAAAACTGGGTAATCTCTTAGACGTCGATTTTTTTTGAGTGCAAAAGCTGTTCCAGTGGGTCGGGTTAATCCCGATCCACTGGTGCAATGTGTGAAGCGTTTCAGGCGGCGTTCAGGGCATCGTCCAGCGTGGTAGCCGGACCGAAGACTTCACGCCGCAGGCGGTCTTCCGGCACCCCGGCAGCGCGCAGGCCGGTAATCATCTCCTGCATGAAACACTCCGGGCCGCACAGGTAATAGATGGCGTCTGCCGGTGTGTTGGCTTTGACCCAGTCCGGCGTGATGCGCCCGGCATGGGCTGTGGTGCCAGGGGCCGACTGATCGGCCAGGGTATCTGCCGTGCTGTGCGTGTAGAAAACATCCGCCTTAATCGCCCCTTTAGCAGACAGATCCCGCACCAGTGCGCCAAAGGCTTCCATCTGTGGGGTGTCCGTGCCGTGGATATATTGCAAGGGCGCGTGGGTACTGGCCGGGCAGCCATGTGCAGCGGCGGCGGCGCGGGCTTCCAGCATGGCGATAAACGGGGTCAGCCCGACGCCAGCACTCAGCAAGACAATGGGGGCAGACTGTGGTGAGGGCAGGGTGAAGGACCCGGCAGGGGCGGAGACCAGCACGTCCGTGCCGACCTGTGCGCTGTCATGCAGCCAGCCTGAAACCAGCCCTTTCTCGGCCCGACGCACGCTGATGCGGTAGCTGCGGCCATTGGGTGCTGAGGAAATGCTGTAATTGCGCCGCTGGTTGCCGTGGCCGGGCACGGTCAGGGAGAAGCTGAGATACTGGCCGGGTTTGTGGGCCATAACGGGTTTGCCGTCGGTGGGCACCAGATCGAAGGAGGTGACCAGTGCGCTCTCTGGCGTGCGGCTCTGGATGGTAAAGGGCCGCCAGCCTGCCCAGCCACCGGGCGCGGTCTCATGCGCCTTGTAAATCTGGCTTTCCCGGTTGATCAGCACATCCGCCAGCAAGCCATAGGCTTTGGCCCATGCGTCCATAATTTCCGGCGTGGCAGCATCCCCCAGCACCTGCGCAATGGCACCCAGCAGCGCGCGGCCGACAGCGGGGTAATGCTCGGGCAGGATGTTCAGCCCCACATGTTTTTCCGCAATCCGTTCCACCATGCCGCCCAGCTGATCAAGACTGTTGATGTTGCGGGCATAAGCCAGCACGGCGAGTGCCAGAGCGGTGGGCTGGCTGCCATTTTTCTGATGCGCGCTGTTGAACAGGGCGCTGATGGCGGGGTCTGCCAGCAGGCGTTTGTACATCTCCGTAGTGATAGCGACACCGTGGGCTTCCAGTGCCGGAACGCAGGCGGTGACGGTAGCGCGGGTCTTGTCGTCGAGGGGGGTGACCATGGGATGGTCTCCTGTTTTTGAAGGTGTATATTTCATACACCTTATAGAGCGCTGGAAAAAATGCTGTCAACTGGACTACACTTGGCGCCATGCGCCTGACTCTGTACACAGATTACGCCCTGCGAACGCTCCTCTATCTGGGAGTGCACGCAGATCGTCGCGTCTCCATTCGCGAGGTGGCGCTGGCCTATGGCATTTCAGAAAATCATCTGGTCAAGGTCATTCACCATCTGGGCAAAGGTGGGTTTGTGGATACTTTGCGTGGGCGCAATGGCGGCCTGATGCTCTCCCGCCCGCCCGAGCAGATCAATCTTGGTGACGTGGTGCGCCATACCGAGGATGATATGGCGCTGGTCGGGTGCATGGCTCCCCCCGGCAAGGAAGGGACCCGTGCCGGGGAGGGGTGTGTTCTGGCTCCGGGCTGCACTTTGCGGGGGCTGCTGGGGGAGGCGCTGGGGGCCTTCATGGCTGTGCTGGATGGCCGCACACTGGCGGAGCTTCTGCGCCCCTATGAGGTGAAGACGCTGCGCGACATAGCGCCCGGCACCGGAAAAAAGGCTGAATAACGGCCTTTCCCGCCCTCAATTCTCCCATGGAATGCAACTTGGCCTTTTAAAATCGATTTAACGGATTAAAAACCGGAGCGCCTTCCTCTATCAACGGGCGGCACAAAAGAAGGGCTGTCCGTTTTCTCATGTTGCATTTCACGCCAGACTCACCGTCTTCCATTATCGCGCTGCTGGTCTGCGGCCTTCTGGTTTGCGTGTTTGAGTTTGTGAACGGGTTTCATGACACCGCCAACGCTGTGGCGACGGTCATCTACACGCGCTCGCTCCGGGCGGGTACGGCGGTGGTGCTTTCGGGCATCATGAATTTTCTGGGCGTGCTGACCGGCGGCCTGAGTGTGGCCTACGCCATGGTGGAACTGCTGCCGCCGGATGTGCTCTCCCCGCCTGATGGCACGCCTGCGGTGCCCATGCTGCTCTCCCTGTTTGGCACGGCGCTGGTATGGAACCTGCTCACATGGCGGGCGGGCATTCCCAACTCCAGTTCCCATTGCGTGATTGGTGCGATTGTCGGCGTGGCCATTGGGGATGCTCTGGTGCATACGCGCAGCCTGAGCGAAGGGGTGGACTGGCATCAGGTTACCAAGGTGCTGGAAGCGCTGGCTGTCTCACCCCTGTTGGGGCTGGTAGGGGCCGCGCTGTTCTATCTGGCGATGCGTGGTGTGGTGAAGGACCCGGCGTTGTATCAGCCTCCCACAGGCGACGCCCCGCCACGCGGCTGGGTGCGCTGGCTGCTGGTGGCCAGTTGCAGTGGGGTCAGTTTTTCTCATGGCAATAATGACGGGCAGAAGAGTATCGGCCTGATTATGCTGGCGGTGGTCGGGTTGATGCCTGCCCTGTATGCGCTCAACCCGCTTGAAGCCCACCGCCTGCCGCTGCCAGTGGCGCAGGCCACGCAGATTGAAACCCTGCTGACCCAGTATGACCATAACGGCCTGCGCGCCGAGGCTCTGGCTGCTGCGGCGCGCCTGAAAGCGGAGGGCGAGGCCGCCGCACAGCATGCCGGGACTACTCCGCAGGATGGGCCGCGGACCGTTGTGGCGCAGCGGGCCGATGTGTTTGAAGTGCTGGCCGGGCTGAAGCAGGTTGAGCATGTTTCCAGCGTGCCGGGTGCAGAGCGTGCGCAGGCTAAAAAGCTGCGGCAGGGGTTACAGCCGGTGGTGGAATTTGCGCCCTGGTGGGTGCGGTTGCTCAGCGCCCTGTGCCTCAGCCTTGGCACCATGATTGGCTATAAGCGGATTGTCCGCACATTAGGTGAAAAGATTGGCCGCACGCATTTAACCCCCGCCCAAGGGGCATCCGCTGAACTGGTCGGGGCAGGGCTGATTTTGACGGCGGGTTATACCGGCCTGCCGGTCAGCACCACGCACATTATTACCGCAGGCATTGCAGGCAGCATGTTGGGTGCAGGCAGCGGCGTGCAGGGCGGCATGGTGGGGCGTATTGCACTGGCGTGGATTGCCACGCTGCCGGTGACAATCCTGATGGCGGCTGGCTTGTTTTATGTGCTGAGTTTGTGAAGTAAATAACGTGTTTGTAGGAAAGTCAGCGCGAAAATCTGTGATAATTTCTTGAGTAATGCGTTTGGGATAGAGCGATAGGTATTATTTTGATTTTATGGTGATAATCGATCAATTGCTATCAAATTACCAAAGCGTTCTTTTTAATTTTTCTTTTTAGAACAGCAGACAACTAAAAAAGGTGGTAGCTCGCCCCAATATTGCAACGAAGAAAATTAATTTTCAAATTAAGGATATCGTATGAAAAAGGTATCAGACAAAAGAGCCGTTATCATGAGAACAAAGAAGTATTACGCAATATATTGTCAGGATGTTTTGGGTGGTAGTATTTTTTCTTCGACGGGATCTTCTGTTGTTTTGCCGAGAAAAGAAATGACCGTTCAGTGGATAGGAGAAAATTTAAGAAAATCTCTTATGGAGAGTCATAATTATTATTTAGATTTTTATAATTGTTCGACTGATGATCCTGAGCGTGAAAAAGTTATAGATTTGTCCCGGTCTGCGGAAAGAGCGTTCTGGTTTGGAATCAGGGACAGGTTTGGCTTCAAGGACCATCTTGTCGCGGTGTCAAAATCGGCTGCTGTCTTTGTCAGTTGGGAGTATGAGCAGACAGATCAGATCTGTTTTCTGGCCACCCGAGGGCGAGGTGCGGGGCATTCTGCCTGGTATTTGGGAGAAAACGAGGGCAAGGTCTTCTACGTTTCAAGTCATGCTTCTGATGAAGAGATCGCGAGTGTGGCCCTTCAGGCGCTAGATGCGTGTCAGCCTAATTATGCGTGAGATGCAGCCGGTCGTTTATGCAGCTTTCCAGGCCTGCTCTGTTGCGATGGTATGGCACTCCCCACACAGTAAGGACTGCGACGGTTGACGATAATGCTTGACGAGGTATCCTGATGTTTAGACCCCCTCCCTTGACGCCTGAGCAAATCCGTCGGTTCTATTATAAAAGTGCTGACTTTTGTCGGGCTCCCAAGTTTGTTGCAATCATTTCAAAGGAAATTTGGGGTGGCAGCTATTTCTCCCGCACAGGCTGGTGCGCGCATGCGCCGGTGGAAAAGGTGACACCACTTTGGCTGGGAGAGAATTTTCGCAAGGCTCTTTTGAGTAGTGAGTATTTTAACAAGCCGGGGGAGGAACATGAGTGGGACGATATTAATGCGATGAAACGGGCATCAAACGCCCGGCGTCTGGCGTTTGATGAGGAGATGCGTCAGGCTTATGGGTTCAAAACCATAGAGACGATGTGGCGGAAAGAGGATTTTGTTAATTCCGAATGGCATTATCGGATTAATGATTTTGTGACCCTGGATGCCTGGCGGCGTGCAGGGGGTGGGGGTCATGTTGGCTGGCCCCGGAGTAAGTTCCCCCAGAAATATCTGGATGTGCCGCTGTCTGTGTCGGATGAAGAACTGGGGCAGGCGTTACTGAAGACGATGGCCCAGTGTGAGGGGTATAACGTCAAACGTCCCGTCTCGGAACGACCTGCCTCGAAAAAGCCGAAGGGCTGAGGCTGGGCTAAGCAGACGTGGGGCGTGTCATCGCGCCCCGTGACACTCCCTGCTCTTTTGACGCATGATGGGCACAGTTCCCCCTTTATGGAGAAGAGAGCAATGACACAGCCCCTCAAGACAGTTCTCGTCACCGGTGCCACGGCAGGGTTTGGCCACGCCATTGCGTTGCGGCTGGTGAAGGATGGCTACCGCGTAATTGCCACGGGCCGCCGTCAGGAGCGGCTGGATGCGCTGGCAAAAGAGGCTGGCCCCGCACTGCTGCCGTTCAGGCTGGATGTGACAGACCTCGCCGCAGTAAAGGCGCTCCCGGCCTCGCTGCCGGAAGGCTGGCAGGAGGTGGATGTGCTGGTGAACAATGCCGGGCTGGCTCTCGGGCTGGGCAAGGCGTGGGAAACCAAACCCTCTGACTGGGAGCGTATGATTGCCACCAACGTGACCGGCCTTGTGGAAATCACCCGTGCGCTGCTGCCGGGCATGGTGGCGCGCAATAGCGGGCACGTGATTTCACTGGGCAGTACGGCGGGTACGTATCCGTATCCGGGGGCCAATGTTTACGGGGCCAGCAAGGCGTTTGTGGAACAGTTTATGCGCAACCTGCGGAGTGATCTGCTGGGCAGGCAGGTGCGAGCCACAACCATTGCGCCGGGCCTGTGCGGCGGCAGCGAATTTAGTGAAGTGCGTCTGGGCGACAAAGAGAAAGCGGATGCCGTGTATAACGGAACCAAACCGCTGCTGCCGGACGATATTGCGGAAACCGTAGCGTGGGTTCTCGCACTCCCCGCGCATGTGAACATCAACCATGTGGAAATGATGCCCACCTGTCAGGCCTCCGCCGGTCTGGCGGTCGATCGGACGATGGCGGGGTAAAAGCCTCTTTGCGTTCCAAATAAAAATGCCGTGCCTCTTTTTAAAAGGGGCACGGCATTTTTTGTGTCAGGAGGTCTGTCTTGCGGAGGGCGACTTATTTGGTCGGGGCGATTTTTTCCGCAATGGCCTGCTGGCGGTCCCGCAGGGCTTTTTCCTTGGCCTGTTTGGCAGCAATTTTCTCCGCAGCCTTGGCGGCCTTTCTGGCCTGCATGCGTTCCAGCCGTTCCTTCATGGCCATGCGTTCATACCGGATGCGCTGGCGGATCCAGTTGAGCAGGCCGGAGAGAGTGACAACCACAATACCCACAAAGGTCCAGCCATCGAGCGGCTGATGGAACACCAGATAGCTTAGCGCCACGCCCCATACCATCTGACTGTATTGCGGCAGGGCAACGCGGTTGGCGGGTGCGCGGGCCGTGGCCATCATCATCAGCAACTGGCCGAGGGCAGCCAGAAAGCCATAGCCAAACAGATAAACCCATGTGCTGACACCGTGCGGCCATGTGGCGTGCGCCCACATCAGCACACCATTACCTATCAACGGGCCAACCAGACTGGAGCCAAACAGGGAAAGCCGCGCGCTGTCCTGCCCGGCCAGACGGTAGGCAATCACGCTCACGGCGTTGGCAACGGCGGCAATCAGGGCGCACAGATGCCCAAAATGCAGGGCGCGCACGCCGGGGCGCAGCACAATCAGCACGCCAATAAAGCCCAGCACCACGGCCAGCCAGGCCCAGGCGGTCACCTTCTCCTTGAGCAGCACCACGGAGAGAATGGTGACAAACAGCGGCATGAGGAACATCAGCGAGAGCGCTTCGGGCATGGACAGCAGCATGAAGGCTTCCACGCTGGCTGCCGTCGCCACAAACGTACACACCGCCCGCAGCACCCACATGGCTGGTTCCTGCGTGCGGAACACGTCGCGGTAGGATTCCTCAGGCTTGCGGATAAATGGCAGAAGAAGCAGGCCGAAGACCCCGCCGGAGAAGGCGACCTCAAACGGGTCGAGCCGTCCCCCAAGCAGCTTGGAGAAGGCATCACTAATAGCGAAGGAGGCAAATGCCCCCAGAGCCAGCGTAATGCCGGAGAAGAGAATTTTGGGGTCCATATACTGCCTGTACTGTTCTGGTGGTCGAGCCGCGGGTGAGAGAAGAGTGTTCTTGCACACCGGCATGTTCCGGCTTCTTCTCGCGCAATAAGCAAAAAACGGCGCGGGTTGGAAGTACATTTGCACAGGTTTTGGAGAGGGCAGAGGAGCCCTGCGCATTCTTAATGGCCAGCGCGCCCGGAAGAGACGATTGAGCCAGCGGGCTGAACACCCTATAAAAGCAGCAAGGGGATGGGGTTCCCCCTTTAACCGCCCTTGCAAGGGCTGATGACTCCTGCCGTAACCATCTGGCGGGAGACGTGCGTCTTTTTCCCGCCATAACACGGCGGGCGTTCTGGAAAGCCCGCCAGAATGAAAGGCCCGAGAATGTCTTTTGCCTCCTGTCTTCTGGTCATGCTTGGCGGTGCGCTGGGCACGCTGGCGCGTTATGTGATGACGATGCTGACAGCCCCGCTCAGCCGCATGATGCCCTGGGGCACCATTGTGGGTATTAATGTGGTGGGGTCGTTCATCATCGGCTTTTTCAGCACGCTCACGCTGGCGGACGGTCGCTACCCGGTTTCTGACAACACGCGCCTGTTTGTCATGATGGGCCTGTGCGGCGGCTACACCACGTTTTCTTCCTTCAGTCTGCAAACGCTGGACCTGCTGCGCAGTGAGGCATGGGGGCGGGCGCTGGCTAATGTCACGCTGTCTGTCCTGCTGTGCATCAGCGCCGTCTCGCTCGGCCACCTGCTCGCCACGCACCTGAACGGCCAGTATGTGCAGCTGACACAGGCGGAGGAACAGAGTGATATGGAAGGGGAGATGGAGGGCTAAAACCGGTCCTGCTCTTGTGTTGCAGGAGTGTGCGGGGCAATCTCATTTCTTATTCGGAATGAGAGGCGTGAGGTCACGCTGGCTCCCCTGTTTGAGAAGCCCTTTGCCTGCACGGAGCACCCGCTCGGCCAGTTGCACGGTGCGGGGGATGCGCTGGGCACGGACTGTATGGTGGTGGGTGGTTTTGAAAATGACCACGGCTTTGCCAAAATGTATCGGGGTGACGGCACGAAAAATACCGACTGGTATGGCTGGCACACGCCTGTGCATGCGCCGATTGATGGCGTGGTGAAATATATTCACCTCAACACCGAGACCAACACGCCCGGCACCATGGGCAAGCCACCTGCCAGCATGATGGTGTTTGAGCGGGCTGACGGTGTGACTGTTGTCTACGCGCATCTGACCGAGCCGGTTGTAAAAGTGGGGGACCACGTGACGGCCGGGCAGGTTGTGGCGATTGATGGCAATAACGGCGTGGCGCGGAATCCGCATATTCATGTGGGGGCGTATCGTGGGGGGGAACCCCTGCAAATCCGCTGGGATCTGCGGGCTATGGGCAAAGTTCCGGGGATGACTGATAATTGATTTTACTCTGAATGCGGAATTCCCTTGCATTCCATCCCGGATAGGCGCACCACAGTGGCCAGCGGGTGCTTTTATCCGGGTTTTCGGCGCGTGTTGCGTTCGGTATATCTCCTTAAAAGTTATGATTTCGTGTGTGTTTTGTGCACGACCGCATTTGTTTGTGAAGGAGCCTTTGTTATGACAACAGGCACCGTAAAATGGTTTAACCCCACCAAGGGTTTTGGTTTCATTCAGCCGGAAGATGGTGGTCAGGATGCGTTCGTTCACATCTCTGAACTTGAGCGCGCTGGCATGCACACTCTGAACGAAGGCCAGAAAGTCTCTTACGAGCTCGAAGCTGGTCGTAACGGCAAGACATCTGCAGTGAGCATTAAAGCACTCTAAGTGCTTTAGGCCGCAGATTTGCTGTGTGGAAAAGCCGCCCTTTGGGGCGGCTTTTTCGTTTTTAAGTGTTTTTCGGCTCAACGCTTTGAAAACCGTAGGTTTCGTAGCGTGTTTTCAAAACACCATTGTCCACATTCACCACCATAAAGCCCTCTGGCGTACCAAGCCGTGTGCCATGCCACCAGTTGCCGCACACTGCACCACCGGTAATGTAGGGCACGCCATGCCACTCCACCCGTTCCAAAATATGGGTATGGCCTTGAAGCACGCCGATAACATTGTACGTGTCGAATAGCGGCAGCACTTCATACGCATTCACCACACTGATGCCGTGATGTTTTTCCGGCTTTGTGGAGCGCACGTCGTAATCTTCTATCGCAGTCACCAGCGGGATGTGGGTGACGATAATAATCGGCGTCCCTTTGGGCTGGGCGGCAAGATCCCGGCTCAGCCAGCCAATCTGCTGCGCATCAATCCGGCCTTCATACATCCGGTCCTCCGTAATGCCGATGGAATCCAGCACCACGAAATGCACGCCCTTGTGGTCGAAGGAATAATAGAGCTGGCCGAACTGGTCCTCGAAATATTTCTTGCCATAAAGCGGGTCCGTCGGTTGTGCGCCGCTTTTGGTATACACGCCAAAACAGTCATGATTGCCAATGGTGTGATGCACCGGCAGCGTGAGGTCATCTGCTGTGCGCTTATACAAATCCATCAGCATGTTGGCGCGGCCTGCATTTACGCCAAGCGCGTCATACACATGGTCACCACCCTGAATGGCAAAATCGGCCGGAACCGCGCGGGCTTTCAGGAAGGCGCTGTGGCAGCCGGCGTTGGCGTTCAGTTCCGGCTGGAGGTGCGTGTCGGTAATGAACAGGAAGGTGAACGGATCATGCTTGCGCAGCGGGGGCCGGTTGGGCACGGCGGCGAGGGAGCGCGTGAGCGGGGTAAAAGCAAGGCCCGCAGTCAGCGAGAGAAACGTACGGCGGTTGAACTGGACCATGATCGGCGGTTCCATATGCGGGGGAAGGGAGTGCACGGGCCCCCACTGTGCGCAAAATGGCGCGCACTGCCAGATCTGTCATAAATGTTTCATACTCTGTGCGGCTTCTGGCGGGCGCGCCACTGAGGCGCAGACACAAAAAACCCGTTTCCTGAGCAATAAAGTCAGAAAACGGGCTTAAAGTTTTTAACCTTTCCGCTGCCGGAAGGCAGGGTTATTTGGCAGGCATGACGTAGAGCGCGCAGAGCTTGTTGCCGTCCGGGTCACGCAGGTACGCCAGATAAAGATCCCCATTGGGGGTGTGGCGCACGCCCGGCGGGTCTTCAATGGCTTCCCCGCCATTGGCCACGCCGGCTTTGTGCCAGGCATCGGCTTCTTCCGGGCTGGCCATGGCAAAACCAATGGTGCTGCCATTGCCAGCAGTGGCGGGCTCGCCGTTCAGCGGTTTGGTAATAACCAGTCGGCCTCCGCGATGCGTGTAGGCCAGACGACCCTTGGCGTTGGGTTCCGCAGGGGCGCAGCCCATGGCGCCCAAAGTGGCATCATAAAACCGTTTGGAGCGGGCAATATCGTTACTGCCAAGCATGATGTGGCTGAACATGAAGCGTTTTTCTCCTTACCCGGTATGGGAGGGCGCAGAGTAGCGCGATACCGGGCGTCGTCAAATTCTGTGCGGAGAACTTATGGCAGGCCGACGCCGCCATTGGCGCCAATAATCTGGCCTGTCATGTAGCTGGCATCATCCGAGGCCAGCAGCACATAGGCCGGGGCCAGTTCCACCGGCTGGCCGGGGCGCTTCATGGGCACGGTTTCCCCAAATTTCTCGACATTGTCCATCGTCTGACCACCGCTGACCTGCAATGCCGTCCAGAACGGGCCGGGGGCAATGGCGTTGACGCGAATACCTTTGCTCACAAGCTGCTTGGCCAGACCTTTTGCAAAATTGGCAATGCCTGCCTTGGTAATTGAGTAGTCCAGAATATTGGTGGAGGGGTCATAAGCGTTGGTGGAGGAGGTGAAGATCATCGCGGAACCGGGCTGCATGCGCGGAATAACCGCTTTGGTCAGCCAGAACAGGGCATAAAGGTTGGTCTTCATCGTCCAGTCAAACGCTTCTGTCGTCACCTCCAGAAGGTCATCATGCGTCTGCTGGCGGCCTGCACAGTTGACAAAGATATCCAGACCATCCAGTTCCACAAAGGCTTTTTCTACGAGCTGTTTGCAGAAGGCTTCATCCCGCAGGTCACCGGGCAGGGCGACAAACTTGCGGCCTTCCTTGCGGACCAGATCACCCACTTCGGCAGCGTCGGCTTCTTCCTGCGGCAGATAGTTAATGGCGACATCCGCGCCTTCCCGCGCGTAGGCAATAGCGGTGGCGCGGCCAAGGCCGGAATCCCCGCCGGTAATCAGCGCTTTGCGCCCCTTGAGTTTGCCGCTGCCAACATAGCTTTTCTCACCATGGTCGGGCCGAGGGTCCATTTTGGAGGCAAGGCCGGGCCAGGGCTGCGGCTGGGCTTTGAAGGGGGCATGCGGATACAGGGTGCGGGGGTCTTTAAGCGGGGAGGAAGACATAGCATTCTCTTTCACAGTCTGGGCCGCGGCAAGGTTGACGAAGACGGGCGTGCCAGCCGCTGCCGCCACGCCTGCCATTTTCAGAACGGTGCGGCGGTAGGTGCTGTGTTTTGGGGCCGGTGTTTCGTCAGTCATGCGGAGGTCCTTTCGCATCAGGCCACAAATTCGGCCTGAATGTGTCTGTCTGGCCAGCGGCTTTAAGGGTTCACACAAACTGACGTTCCGGTAGCGGAGGGGTTCCCGGTTGCGGGTTGTGTGCGGTGCATGGCAGTTGGCAAAGAAACAGGCTGCACAAAAGGGTGATTGCAGAAGGGGCGCTATTCGTTAAATGATGAGAACGAATAAAATCAGGCCGATGCGCCCTGCATGTGTGATGCGGAAAGACTGAGGGAAAAGGGTTTAGGAATGTCTGAAGTGCCGTCTCTGGAAACGGATCGTCTGCTGTTTCAGGCCCCGCGACGGGAGGATTTTGAGGACTTCGCCGCCATGCGAGCCGACCCCATTGTCGCGCGCTACACCTCTGGCAAGCCGGAAAGCGCCAACGCCACATGGGGCAGGCTGCTGCATTACAGAGGGCTGTGGGGCATTATGGGCTTTGGCTTCTGGATGGTGCGGGAAAAGCAGACGGGCCGCTTTGTGGGCACGATCGGTTTTAACGAGGCGCATCGCGGGCTCACGCCGTCCATGGATGGCATCCCGGAAGCGGGCTGGGTTCTGGCCTCATGGTGCCACGGCAAAGGCTTTGCGACGGAAGGCGTGAAGGCCGCCTGCGCGTGGCTGGACACACAGACGCCGTATAGGCGCTCCGTGTGCATTATTGCTCCAGCTAACAAACTATCCATCCGCATTGCAGAGAAAAACGGATTTTCACAGTTTGCAACCACGCAGTATCTGAATGAAGAAACGCTGATGTTTGAGAGAAAGGTTGCGCTCTGAGAGGCTTATTCAGCAGGCTTTTTGAACCCGGCCTAAACGCTGGCGCAGGGTGCGGTTGAGCGGTTCAGAGAAGGTGCGGCTGATCAGACTGGCCAGCAGGCCGGAGCCGATGAGGAAGACGGGCAGGAGAGCCAGCCTCTCAAACCCGGTTTGCGGCAGGGTTCCGGACGGCAGCACAGTGCGGAGCAGGCCCAGAATAATCAGGTGGAACAGGTAGAGTTCATAACTCAGGCGGCCGGTCCACTCTATGCCGCGTAGCAGGCGGGAGCGGGTGGCGAGGGGGCCGTTTTCATGGTGGGTCGAGGCAATCAGCAGCACCGCAGTCCCCAGCGCCATGACTGATACGCCCCAGATATTGGTGGCCCCAATGGATTTCCAGAGATACAGCGCCACCATGACCGCAATAACGGCAGGCTGAAGCAGGCGTGCCGCAAGCCCGTCCAGCCGCCAGTGTGTGGCCACCACAGCGGCCATGCAGCCAATGGCAATGCCGTCGAATGAGGCCAGATAGGCAAACAGGAAACCGGATTCATCATTCTGATGCGCCATGCGGTAAAACGGACCAACCACAGCAACCAGCGCCCAGAACAGCATGATAAGCGGCGGACAACGCAGCACCAGCGCGACCAGTGGGAAGGTGAGATAAAACACTTCCTCCACGGACAGGGACCACAGCACGCCAAGCGCGTAATTGGCCCAGTCATAGTGGGCAATAAACACGTTCATGCTGAAGGTGAGGGCGGCCAGATTGGCCCGCATCATGGCGGCAAGGGGAGACAGGCCGGGAATGTGCGTGGCGAAAATGGGGATGCCTGCCAGAGCAAGCCCGTTGACCAGCGCCAGCAAAAGCAGCAGGCACGGCACAATGCGCGCAATGCGAAAAGCGTAGAAGGTGCGGGCCTTGATGGCGGCCAGACTGCCATAACGGGCCAGCGTGTTGCTGGTAATCAGGAAGCCGGAAATGACAAAAAACAGCGTAACGCCGTAATTGCCGTTGCGCGCCACGGCCCGCACGCCCTCTGGCGTGAGCAGCGTGCCCAGTGCTGAATGGCCCAGCGGATAGGCAATGCAAAAATGGTGGAACAGCACCAGAAGAATGGCAATGCCGCGGAGCAGATCAATCCGTCGGTTGCGATGGCCGGGGGTGACCGGCGTGGGGTCAGGAGACCCCGGCCACGCGGGCAAATTTGCGCTGGCGGCTGAAGAACAGCTTTTCCGTGATGAAGAACGCCAGATCCTGAATTTTGCTGTGCGGCGTCAGGCCAATGGTCTTGAACACCATGCTCGTCACGCGGCGCAGGTGGCGCGGCTGATAGTTCTTCATGGCGCGGGACATGTAGGCCGCAATGCAGCGGTTGTGGTCGTAGGGCAGGGAGGGCGGCTCGTTGGTGGTGTAGTATGCGGAGGCGAGTTCATCATCCTCGCTTTCCGTCACCCGGCCCAGAGCGATGCGGGCGCGCTGGAGCGTGCTGATGCGCTCGCGCTTCAGGTAGCGGTGCATGTGGTCATAAAACAGTTTGAAATGCCGGAATTCATCGGCGGCAATCTGCTTGCACAGGGCTTTCAGCACTGGCTCATCCGTGGCATCGGCCAGCGCGGAATAGAAGGAGGACGTGCCGGTTTCCACCATGCAGCGGGCAATCAGTTCCCCGGTGCGGGAGCCACGCACGGATTCTTCGACTTCCAGCGGGATATGGTAAAAGTCCCGGTACCGCTGGAAGGCGGCCTGATAGTCCCATTCCGGGTCGGCCAGCATGGCCCAGCGGCCCAGCCCGTCCCCGTGCTGGATTTCTTCCACAGCCCAGTGGTCCGCCGCCTGTTTGAAGTCCGGGTCATCATGAAACACGTTGTTCAGGTAGATGGCGTAGTCCACGCTGTTGCGTTCCACCACGGCGGCCGCCTTGATGGCGGGCACAAGCTGCGGGTCCACGCGGGAGGGGTCAAATTTATCCCAGGGTAACTGGTCAATCTGCCAATGTTTCATCTGCGCCGGTCTCCCGTCCTGCTGCTTTACAACCGTTAGCCGTCTGGCCGTTCCCACGGTGCGCGTATTCGCGAGATGGCCCAGACTGTTGCTCTAGACCATTCCCCGCTGAGACGGAATGCCATGACAGAAAAAAGACAGGCAGAGGAGCCCCGCAGGCTTTCAGACCGTAGGGGCGCTATTGGGTGAGTTGCCGGGTGTTGCGGGCGGCAGCGGGCGGGGGCGGCGGTTTTCATCCAGCGCCACAAAGGTGAAGTCGCCTTCCGTCACCTTGGAGGTGAGATGCGTATGGCGGGCGCGGCGCCATGTCTGCACATGGATGGTCATGGAGGTGCGGCCTTCACGGGTGATGTGGGTGTAGATGCTTACCTCATCCCCCACCACCACGGGTTCCAGAAAGACAACGCCGTTAATGGCGACGGTGGCGGCACGCCCGTTGGCCCGGAAGGCTGCGGTGGTGCCGGCGGCAAGATCCATCTGGGAGATGATCCACCCGCCGAACACGTCCCCTGCGGGGTTGGTGTCGGTCGGCATGGCGATGACACGGATGGTGGGAACGCCTTCCGGCAGTTGTGAGGCAGAAGCAGCAGGCATGAGATTAAAGCCCTTTATCAGAAAGAATCAGCATGTGTGATGCAGGCGGTTACCGGAAGGGGGGCTCATCAAACCCACGCAGTTTGCGGGAGTGCAGCCGGGTCACACCCTGCTGCCTGAGCAAATGCATGGTCTCGATGCCCACCATCAGATGCTGGCTTACGCGCTCACGATAGAACGCATTGGCCATGCCGCGCAGCTTCAGTTCTCCGTGAAGTGGTTTGTCCGACACACAGAGCAGCGTGCCGTAGGGCACCCGGAAGCGGAAGCCATTGGCGGCAATGGTGGCGGATTCCATATCCACGGCAATGGCGCGGCTCATGTTGATCTGGGTGAACAGATGCGCCAGACGCAGCTCCCAGTTCCGGTTGTCGGTGGTCATCACCGTGCCGGTGCGCAGGCGGGTCTTGATGGCGGACTCGGGCAGGCCGGTTACGAGTGACGTTGCTTCCTGCATGGCCACCTGCACCTCGGCAATGGGGGGCACGGGCACCCATGTGGGCAGGTCTGCGTCCAGAACGTGGTCATCCCGCACATAGCCGTGGGCCAGAACGTAATCCCCCAGCATCTGGGAACGCCGCAGGCCCGCGCAGTGGCCAACCATCAGCCAGCAATGCGGACGCAGCACGGCCAGATGGTCCGTCATGGTTTTGGCATTGGCGGGGCCAACGCCGATATTGATGAGTGTAATGCCATCTCCATCCGGGCGGCAGAGATGATAGGCGGGCATTTGCGGCAGGCTGCCTGTGGGGCCGTCCGCAGGGGCGCTGCCGGGGCCGGTATAGATCTGCTCTCCGGGTTCGATAAACGCGTTGTAGTCCCCCCCGGCATCCACCTGTGCGCGGGCGTAATCGCGGAAGGTATCCACATAGCGCTGATAGTTGGTGAGCAGGATAAACCGCTGGAAGGAGCGGGGTGTGGTGCCTGTGTAATGGTGCAGGCGGGCGAGGGAATAATCCGTGCGCTCTGCTGTAAACAGTGCCAGCGGGCGCGGTGTGGTGGCGTCGGGCAGCAGCTCGCAGTTGGCAATGCTGTCATCCGTGGCGTGCAGGTTGGGCAGGGCGAACTGTTCCTGCAAAAGCCGCAGATCGGCTTCCGTCAGGCCGGTGACGGCATCTTCCATAACATAAGGCAGTGGGATGGGATGGCGGGAGCGACCCACCAGCACCGGCTGGCCGTAATGGTGCAGCAGTGGCTCAATCTGTTCCCGCAGATACTCCCGGAACAGGGCGGGGCGGGTGATGGTGGTGCTGTAAAAGCCGGGGTCCAGAATGACATCAAACGGCGGGCGGCCCTGTATGGGGGTGCCGGGGGGCAGTTCCAGCGCCAGACACGGATAAGTGGCCTCCTCCGGCGGGCAGCCCTGCCGGGCGCGGAAGGCGGCGTGGAGCCGCTGGGCACTCTCATCATACAGGGCGCACAGGCGGTCAATGGCGGCGTCTGCGGTGGTGAAGGCTTCAAAATCCGTTCCGGCGGCGGCGCGGAGGGCGAGCATATCAGGCTGTGTCATGGGTCTCCTGTGGTGACGGGGTGACCAGATTTATCCTGCCACCTTAACGCGAGAACGGGCCGGATGTGCAACCGTGCCAGCAAAGCCGGGCTGCTCTGAGAACGGTTTTCTGCGCCGCGCGGCATATCTGCGCACGAAAAAGTGCGCTATACGCGCGCCACCGCTGACAGATGAGGGCCAGAAAAGCGCGATGATTGCCATCACCCCGGAACAGACCGCCATTCTGGACACGCCCCCTACCGCCAGCTTTCGCGTGATTGCCGGGGCCGGGTGCGGCAAGACCTCCACGCTGGAGTGGTTCAGCAAGACATGGACGCGCCACCGGGGGCTGTATCTGGCCTTTAATACCGCCATTGCCAAAGAGGCACGCGCCCGCTTTTCCAACCAGATTGAAGCACGCACCGCTAATAGTTACGCCTATCGCATCCTGAATATCGGGCAGCTGAACCGCAAGGTGCAGGGGCGCTATCTGGTGCGGGATATCTGGCGGCTGGAAAAAGTTCTGGGCATGAAGTCCGGCGGTGCTGCGGATGCGGTGCTGAAAACGCTGAGCAATTTTCTCATCAGCGAAGGTTCCAAAATTACCGCCACCCATTGCCCTGAGCCTGACAGCGGGCGCAACCGGGAGATCCGCCTGTTTGTGGCGCAGGCTTACAAATATCTGGCGGCACTTGAGAAACATGATTTTCCTATCACGCATGATCTTTATTTAAAGAAGTTTGAGCGTGAGCAGAAAATTACCGGCTACGACTATATTATGGTGGATGAAGCGCAGGACCTGAACCCGGTTCTGATTTCCATCCTGAAAAAATCCGGCCTGCCGATTGTCGCCGTGGGGGACCCGAACCAGTCCATCTACGCCTTTCGCGGGGCGGTGGATGCCATTAGCGACCTGGAAGGCCCGTGCCTGCCGCTGACGCGCAGCTGGCGGTTTGGTGAGCCTCTGGCGCGGATGGCCAATGCCATTCTCGGGCACCATTCCCGCAAACCGGCGCACAGCCTGCACGGTAACCCGGCGGTGAAAAGCCGGGTGATGCTGCATAAAAAGGGCCTTAAGCCGGAGCACAATACGCTGGTTCTGGCCCGCACCAATGCCCGGCTGTTTGAAGGGCTGGCGGACAGCACCCGGCCCTTCCATGTGCTGGGCGGGGTGAATGACATGGTGCAGGAAATTCTGGCCGCCTACAGCCTGTATCAGCGCCAGTTTCAGCCGTCTTTAAAGCCGCAGGGTGCTGCGCTGGAATATGGCACATGGCGTGAGCTGGAAAACGCCGCAGAGGGCCGCGACGGGGACCCGGTTGCCAAAAGATTGTTTGGTATTGTGGATAAACACAAAGAGACGCTGGATAAAAAGATACACACTATCCAGACGCTTTATCGGGATGACCCGGATGAGGTCAGTCTGGTCTGTTCCACCGCGCACAAGGCCAAGGGGCGGGAGTTTGATGCCGTCATCATGCTGGATGACTTTCTCTCCCCTGAAGAATGGAGCCGGCGGCGCACCCAGTTTCAGGACCGCGCCAGAAAAACCGAGCAGGAACACGGCCCGCTCTCACCGCGCCTGAAAGCCCGGTTGAAGCGCGATCTGGACAACTGCGATCAGGAAATCAATCTGCTCTATGTGGCCTGCACCCGTGCGCGGCTGACGCTTTCTCTGCCGGAGGCGTTGTTTGAATTCTGGAAGAAGATTTAGGCATATTTTATGTCTGGATTTACAATTTAAGCGCCTTAGAGATGTGTCCTGTCGAAATGGAAGATCATTGTCTCTGGGGCTGGATTTTTGAGGCATCCGCAAAATTAACGGGAACCCGTGCGGCGTTGTGAGGTTGAAGGGGGTGACAGACTTGTGATGCACAAAGGAGAGACCACATGAAACGTCCCATTCTGGCGATGACGGCCCTACTGGCAACCTGCGCTCTGGCTGCATGTGAACCGCCGCCGCCCGGTGGCATGGGTGGCCCCGGCGGCTCTGGCCATCATGGCGGCCCCGGTGGTGGTGGCCAGCAGGGCGGCAATGGCGGCTGGCGCAACGGCAACAGCTCCGGCAACATGCAGGGCGGCGGCCCCGGCATGGGCGGCCCGGCCATGCAGAACGGCGGCATGGGAGGCGGGAACGGTTACTGACCGTTCTGCCCCGATGGTTTGGAAAAGGCGGCCTTTTGGGCCGCTTTTTTTGTTTGGTGGTGATGAGGTTTTTTCATAATGATTGCAGGGCGTTCATGAACGAAAGGGAGCAGACTAACGCGTGAATGAGAGGGATTTTGGGGTTTGGTTGTCTTGATCGACTTCTGCATACGCCTTATTTCCAGACGTATCATTTTAAAGATGGATCTCCTAAATCTCATAATAATTTATAGAATAAATGTACAATTTGCGAATAAAATATTTTTGTTATAATCTTTTCATTGAGAGATCATATTGCATATGTGGAAATTCATAATTGAGGATTAATTACAATATGAATACAATGAAGCCATTTGATGTATTTTATAAAGATATTGGATTTGATTTATATCCATTTTCTTCATGGTCATCAGAGCAAGAAAAGAAATATCGAAAAGATATATTTATAAAACCAAACTATTATGGCCCCATTGAAGAGAAATTTCGGGACGGTTTAGAGCCCTTTTGGAAATTTCTTTTCTACAAAACAGACTTTTTCATAATCTAACCGGTATTCCACAAAGCCGGGATGCCGCTTATCGCGAAAACAG
>NZ_LHZA01000091.1 GCF_001580535.1 Acetobacter cerevisiae
CTGCTTCATCTTCCACCATCCCCAATTAACGCCGAAGAAATGGAATCACACAGAACAGCTCAGTGCCAAGGGGTTTTTCGAACCCTCCACGTGCAGTTCACCTCACTCATTATCCTCCTTAACTGACGACACGCCGCAAGTATAAAAGAGTTATATTTCCGTTATTCTCAAATATGCACTTAAAATTGAGATAGAAGAGAAAGCTGTTCAGTAGCTGGTGGTTCGTCCGTGGATGTGAGGGATGAGACCGTTATGCCAAGCAGGCGCACGGGCCGGGGGAGCGGCAGAAGCGGGCGCAGAAGGAAATGGCCTGTCTCTTCCAGTGCTGTCGCGGAAGGAATCGGGTCTGTAAAGGAATGGCTGCGGGTGAGTTGCTGAAAGTTTACGTAGCGGAGCTTTAGCGTCACGGTGCGCCCGGAGGCATGCCGCTTTGTGCAGGCGTGCCAGACGCTTTGCGCCAGAGTGGTGAGTGCAGGGTAGAGTTCCTCTTCCCGGCGCAGATCCCGCTCATAGGTTGTTTCTTTCCCAATGGATTTGCGAGGGCGGTGCGGTTCCACGGGGCGGGGGTCTTCCCCGCGGGCAATGCCGTAATAAAACGTCGCCGCTTTGCCAAAATGGCGGGTGAGGATGTCCAGACTCTGTGTTCGCAGATCGGCGCCCGTGTAAATGCCCAAGGCGTTCATGCGGGCAGCAGTAGCCGGACCGATTCCGTGAAAACTGCTGACGGGCAGGTCGGCCACAAAAGTCTCTCCCGCACCGGGCGGGATGACAAACTGGCCATTGGGTTTGCGATAGTCTGAGGCGAGTTTGGCCAGAAATTTGTTATAAGACACGCCAGCTGATGCGGTCAGACCGGTTTCTGCGTGGATGGCAGCCCGAATTTCCTGTGCAATGGCGGTGGCAAAGGGACGCGGCAGAAGCGGGTCTGTGACATCCAGATAGGCTTCGTCCAGCGAGAGCGGCTGAATAAGCGGCGTATAGCGGGCAAAAACCGCATGAATCTGGGCAGAAACCGCGCGATAGACCTCAAAGCGCGGCGGCACGAAAATCAGTTCCGGGCATTTCCGTTGTGCCACGAGGGATGGCATGGCGGAACGCACCCCAAATTTTCGGGCTTCATAACTGGCGGCGGCTACCACGCCACGTTCCTGACTGCGCCCGACGGCCACAGGCCGCCCGCGCAGTTCTGGCGCGTCCCGCTGTTCGACGGACGCATAAAAGGCGTCCATGTCGATGTGAATAATCCGGCGTACAGGCTCAGTCATTCCACACAGAATAGCATGATCTGATGTGCAGCAGGGCAACCGGGGTGTGAAAAAAGCAAGACCCGGCCCACAGCAAAACGCTGCGCCCGACATGGAGCGGGATAAAGCGGTTTTGGGGGAGCACCGTAAAGGCAGGTGTTCCCCCTCAAGGCTGTGTCTCAATCGGTTTGTGCCCCGGTCAGCCGGGCGGCCGGCTCTGTCCGGGCGCGGTTTAGTGCGGCACAGCGACGGCTTCCGAGGCGGCGGAGGTGCGCCGTAGTGCCTGCGGCCAGCTGACGGGGGCGGAGCTAATATCAAAATCGTGCCAGCGGGTCAGGGACAGGACTGCGGCCGTTGTGGGAAGTTTACGCGCTGAGGCAACGGGTTTGCCATCAGGTTGCGCCGGGCCAGCGGAGGCAGAAACCGGACCGGGCCAGCCCGTGTGGTGAGACAACCAGTATCCGGCCCCGGCCAGACAGGCCCCCAGTGTGGTGATGGCATTGGTCAGGCGTCCCAGCAGGTTGGGGAAGGACATCAGCGGTTTGAGCAGGGCGTGGACAGTGGTGTCCTGCTCGTTCTGCGCGGCTTCCGTGGCCAGCAGCAGACAGTATTCTGTGGGGGTAATGGCCAGTGCGCTGCCGGAGCGGATATCCAGCGAGGGCAGTTCCAGCGCGGCCATCTGGGCTAGTGTTTCATGAAATGCATGCGCCACGGCCAGAAAATCCTGCCTAAAGCACGGCAGAAACAGGCTGGTGGACGTGGTGTTGCGGGCATGCGAGCAGCAGGAGGCAGTGCCGGCCAGGCGGCGAATGGTCCAGATAGTCAGCCGTTCGCTGCAGGCAAGGTCTGTCAGGTAAACCGGTGAGCGTGTCATGGCATCATCCTGAAGGGGGCAGCCCTTCGGTCCTCTTTTGCGGTGGTGTTTTGATTTAAATGAGAACAATTCTCATTTGCAAGATAAAAATGCAGGGGGCTGCCTCCCGCCGCAAACAGGGTGGGTTTTTTCCCTTTTCTTGTCTGGCGGCTTGGGGCAGTACAGAAGCATGTCTCTGCTTGCATCTCTCTCCCTTCCGCTCCTTCGTAAGATGGACCCTGAAACCGCGCATGAACTGGCGCTGGATGCCCTGCAAATGGGTGTATCCGTGCCGGTCAATCGCCCGAAGGATGACCCGGCACTGGCCACGCGCACCATGGGGATGCGCTTTTCAAACCCGCTGGGGATTGCCGCCGGGTTTGATAAAAATGCCCGTGTGATTCGTCCGCTGGCCAAACTGGGGTTCGGGTTTGTGGAGGCGGGGACAGTCACGCCGCGTCCGCAGGCTGGCAACCCCAAACCGCGCCTGTTCCGGCTGACGGAAGACCGCGCCGTTATTAACCGCATGGGCTTTAACAATCAGGGGATTGATCGGTTTGCTGTCCGGCTGGCGCGGCTGCATCGTCCGTTACCTTCTGGGCGGGGAGCCGGAGCCGGGGTGCCGATTGGCGCAAACCTCGGCATTAACAAGACGGGTGCGGACCCGGAGCGCGATTATCCTGCACTGGTGGCGCGGGTTAAGCCGTATGTGAATTATATTGTGCTGAACGTGTCCTCCCCCAACACGCCGGGCCTGCGCGGCCTGCAGGATTCGGCACGTCTGCGCAGCATTCTGGATGCCATTGCGGAGCGCCATCCGGAACGCCCGCCCTTGCTGGTCAAGCTGGCGCCGGATCTGGAAAATGATGCGGTTGGCCCGATTGTGGAAGCCGCCATAGCCGGCGGTGCGCAGGGGCTGATTGTCACCAACACGACGCTGGCGCGACCTGCCACACTGCTCAGTCCCAACAAAACGGAAAGCGGTGGTCTGTCTGGTCGTCCGCTGCGCACGCGGGCGACGGAAATGCTGCGTCTGGTGGCAGAGGCTTCTGCTGGCCGGATGGCACTGATTTCCTGCGGCGGCATTGAATCCGGTGCGGATGTGCTGGACCGTATTCGTCTGGGCGCGGACCTCGTGCAGTTCTATGCGGCGTTCTCATATGAAGGTCCGGCCATTATCGCGCGCCTGAAGCAGGAAATGCTGGACCGCATGCGGGCAGATGGCGTGGAAACGCTGGCCGATATCCGGGGAGCGGACCTGTAAGATGACGAAAACACAGGCTGAGATGCAAACTCTGACGGGCCTGTCTGCCGTAGCAGACCAGTATGACGGCTATATTATTGACCTGTGGGGCACGGTGCATGACGGCGTGCAGCCTTATCCGGGTGCCGTGGCCTGTCTGGAAGCCTTGCGGGCGGCAGGCAAGCGCGTGGTCATGCTTTCTAACGCCCCGCGTCCGGCAGAAATCGTCTGCGGCCAGCTTGAAGGGTTTGGCATCAGCCGGGACCTGCATGATGGTGTGATGACCAGCGGGGAAGAAGTGCGTCGCCTGCTGCGGGAACGGGATGATCCGTGGTTTGCCCGTCTGGGGCGGCGCGTCCTGCATGTGGGCGGCACGCATGATCTGGGTCTGTATGATGGGCTGGATCTGGACCGGGTGACGGACCCGGCAGACGCGCAGTTCATCCTCAATACCGGGCCCGATGCGGAACGCGGGGCGGACTCGGTGGACCCGTATCTGCCCGAACTGCGGGCCGGGCTGGAACGCGGTCTGCCCATGCTGTGCGCTAACCCGGACATGGTTGTGGTCAAAGGTGGCCGCCGGATGATCTGCGCGGGCGTTCTGGCATCATTTTATGAGCAGGAAGGCGGTAATGTGCGGTGGGTTGGTAAACCGTACAAGGACATTTATGCCCCCGTGTTTTCCATGCTGAATGTGCCGCAGGACCGCATTCTGGCGATTGGTGACGCCCTGGCCACCGATATGCGCGGGGCCGCTGTTGCCGGGATTGCTGGTGCGTGGATTCTGGGCGGCATTCATCAGGAGATGATTGGCGACAATACAGAGCTTGCGGCGGAAGAAGCTGAAGCCGCGGGCCTGCGTCCGGTTGCCTCTTTGCCGCGTCTGGTCTGGTAAACGCTTAGAGGGCGTTTAAAGCGTCTGGCGGGGTTTTCTCGCCAGACAGCCTGAGTAAAAGTGCTTAAAAATCAGGCAGAGTCTGGGCCAGATGGCCACCTTGCCGAATGGGGGCGATACGGCGGGCGAGACCTGTGGCGTCGTCCGTTTCCACCATAATGCCGCACATGGTGGCGTCACCTTCCGCCGGTTGTAGGCGCTCGCCCGGCATCTTGCGGATAAACCGAGCCATGGCCGGTTCCTTGGTCATGCCGATCACGCTGTCATAATCCCCGCACATGCCCGCATCGGTCTGGAAGGCGGTTCCGGCAGGCAGAATCCGGTGGTCTGCCGTGGGGGTATGGGTGTGCGTGCCCACCACCAGAGAGACGCGGCCATCCAGCACATTGCCAAAGGCCCATTTCTCGCTGGTCGCTTCCGCATGGATATCGACCACGATGGCCTGTGTGGTCACACCCAGACGGTGGCGGCTCAGCAGTTCATTCATGCAGCGGAAGGGATCATCCAGCGGGTCCATGAACAGACGACCCATGGCGTTGACTACCAGTGCTTTGCGCCCATCTGCCAGTTCAACCTGCACGCTGCCGTTCCCCGGTGTGCCGGGTGGGAAATTGATGGGGCGGATAATGCGCGGGGCGGAGCCAATATGGCCAATCATGTCCCGCCGGTCCCAGCTATGGTTCCCCAGCGTAATGACATCCACGCCGCCTTCAAACAGGTCCGTCGCAATGGCGGGGGAGAGGCCAAACCCGTGGCTGGCGTTTTCCGCGTTTACCACCACCAGATCCAGCGCGAGCGTTTTCCGTAATGTTGGCAGGCGGGACAGAACGGCCTCACGGCCACACCGGCCAACAATATCACCCAGAAAAAGAATTCTCACGCCGTCGTCTTTCCTCGTTTGCAGTCAGTCAAAATGCAGAGTCTCCCGTTCTGTTACCAGACAGGAGAGGGGTTGGTCATACGGACCTGTGGGAAGCTGGTCCACTTCCTGCGCAGCCAGTGCGTAGCCAATGCTGCGCACATCGGGCAGGGATGCCAGTGTGCGGTCATAATAACCGCCCCCATATCCCAACCGATTGCCGGTGCGGTCAAACCCCAGCAGGGGGACCAGCACAAGGTCGGGCGTCAGAGTCGGGCCGTCGGGCACCTGGGTGCCAAAGCGTCCGCGCAGCATGGGAGTGGAGGGGGTCCAGAGCCGGAAGGTCAGCGGTTGCCCGCGGGGGGGCGTATCCGGCAGCAACACGTGGCGTCCGGCGGTGCTGAGCTGATGGCAAAGGGGGCGGAGATCAATCTCGTGCGGCAGGGGCCAGACACAGGCAATGTGTACGCACTGTGTGGCCAGCAATGTTTCCGCCAGACGGGCCGCAAGGGTTGTGTCCACCCCGGCAGGGCGGTCTTTCAGCACAGCGAGGCAGCGTGTGCGCTGTGCTTGCTTGGCTTCGGCAATAGCCGGTGGGTCTGAAACTAAAGAAGAAGAGTGCGAAGCCGCCATGGCCGTTGGTCTTTCAACCTCCAGGACCTGCTTGTACAGGTGGGCGCCGGATAATGTGACCAGGGCCACAACAGAGCCAGCTCCCTAGGAAGTGCTTATCGGCCCAGGGAATGACTCGCCTGACGCACCGGGCAGCTCCGCCTCTTCTATGTAGGCGTCCTCAAGGCTGGCTGCAATAGCTTCCGCATGTTCTGCCATGTCAGTCAGGCGACTGTTCATCAGCATTTGTTCTGTGCGCAGGCGTTCTGCCTCTTCCACAGCCTGCGTTGTGCTCTCTGGCACATGCTGGCTGGAGAGGTCCTGAATTTCATCCGCCATGAACAGGGCGGCCAGCACCAGCACACGGCTTTCCCCGGTAAAGCCGAGGTCCCGCACGCGCTGCACGCGGCGTTCAACCTGCTGGGCCATGGCCTGAACATGCCGTTCCTCGCCGTTTTCACACCCGACGGAATAGCTGTGGCCATTAATGCGAATTGAAACAAGCGCCATGGTTATTTATCTTCCGGTCGGTCCGCGTGGGCCAGAGCGTCGCGCACGCGGCTGATCAGCACATCAACATTGGCGACGAGTTCCTGCGTATCCACGCTCTTGCGCTGTTCTGCCTGACGGCTTTTATCAAGAGCGAAGGAGATACGCTGCAAGGCGCGGTTCAGCCGGTCAATCGGATCAATTTCTGCTGGTGAGGGTGTTTCTGCCGGCCCGGAGGCGGCAGGGTCGTGTAATTCTGTCAAAGATGGTCCGGGACCCTGATCTTGCATTCTTGTCTACCCTTCTCTCAAAAGGAATCACCCGCAAACGCGGCGGCGTCAAGCATGGTCATGGAAAACAATCCAATTTTATCGCCTTCTTTTCTGCCCTACGGCTTCTTTACACTTCATGATTACGCCACCGGTATGGCAGTGTGTCATGCCGCGCAGAATGCAGGGGTGCTTACCCAGCAAACTTTCATGGCCCCCTTCGGGTTCCTTTCTGCCGCCGGTGCGGCTGGGTTTATGGGTGTGCCGTGGTGGCAGGCGCTCATCCGCCAGCTGGAACAGGAAAGCGGCTGCCAGTATTTTCATGCTCTGGATTGCGGCCGCAGCGTGGGGCATGCGGTCATGGCATGCACGCTTGGTCAGAAAAATGTCATTTTACAGACCGATTCTGAACGCATGGCCGCGGTTCGCGTTCTGTATCAAACACGTGGCGGGCACCTTTTTTCAGTCCGTCCGCCATCATTTGACCTTACGGGTCCGCTATCTGCAAAAACGCATCTTGCCGCGTATTTCATGCGCAGTTATTGCCAGTGAATGGTTCCGGGAAATATAGGCCCGGATGAAAGCCAAGAGGAAGGATTTCCCAATGACGCTTACCCCCCAGGTTAAGGCTATTCTTGATCAGTACGAGAGCGATAATCCCGGTACAAAAACAAATCTCGCCCGTTTCCTGAATGCAGGTAAACTTGGTGGCACGGGTAAGCTGGTCATCCTGCCGGTGGATCAGGGCTTTGAGCATGGCCCGGCCCGTTCCTTTGCTGCTAACCCCGCAGCGTATGACCCCCACTATCATTTTGAACTGGCGATTGAAGCTGGCCTGAGCGGCTATGCAGCACCGCTGGGCATGCTGGAATGTGGTGCAGCGAAATATGCGGCTGAAATCCCGCTGATCCTCAAGTGCAACAGCTCCAACAGCCTCGCCACGGAAAAAGATCAGGCCGTGACCGGCACCGTGGCTGATGCGCTGCGTCTGGGCTGCGCAGGCATTGGCTTTACCATCTATCCGGGCTCTGAATACTGCTTCGACCAGATGGAAGAATTCCGTGAGCTGGCTGCGGAAGCCAAAGCTGCTGGTCTGGCTGTTATCCTGTGGAGCTACCCGCGTGGCCCGCTGCTGGACAAGCCGGCTGAAACCGCTGTGGACGTGTGTGCTTATGCCGCGCATATGGCCGCTCTGTGTGGCGCGCACATCATCAAAGTGAAGCCGCCGACGGATCTGGTTGCTCTGCCTGCCAACAAGCCTGTTTATGAGCAGAACAACATTGATATCTCCACGCTGCCGGCCCGTATCCGCCACGTGGTGCAGTCCACCTTTGCCGGCCGCCGCATCGTGATCTTCTCCGGTGGTGAAAAAGCCGGGACGGACAACCTGCTGACGACCATTAAGGGCATTCAGGAAGGCGGTGGCTTCGGTTCCATCATCGGCCGTAACGTCTTCCAGCGTCCGAAAGCGGAAGCTCTGGATCTGCTCAACCAGATCATCACCATCTTCAAAAGCTGAAACAGTTAGACGTGACGACAGGACAGGGGGCCGGGGTGACGGCGTATGATGTCTATCTCGCAACCCCCGTTCTGCGGGATGTCGAGGCTTTTCTGCCAGATCTGGCACGGGGGATGCAGCAGCATACCCCCGCTGCCGTTCTGCTCCGGCTGGCTGATGCGTCAGATGCGGAGCTGATCAAACACATTCAGACCGTTCAGTCTGTTGTTCACGCGCAGGACATTGCGCTGATGCTGGAAGACCGACCGGCCCTTGCTACCCGTGCCGGGTGTGATGGCGTGCATCTGTCCACCGGATTTGCCGAGGCCTCCGTCAAGGATGTGCGCAAGCAGATTGGGGATGATTTGCAACTGGGCGTTGCCGTTGGCGGAAGCCGGGACGCCGCAATGCGTGCGGGTGAGGCCGGGGCAGATTATATCAGCTTTTCTACCGCTATTCCGGTAGTGCCGGCGGAGGGGGAAGCCCCGGAAAGCCTGACAGACTTGGTGCGCTGGTGGTGTCTGGTGATGGAACTGCCCGCTGTAGTGGAGGTTGAAGACCCGGCTCAGGTTGCACCTTTTGTGCAGGTGGGTGCGGACTTCATCCTGCCCGGGCCTGCATTTTGGGAAAATCCGTCTCTCTGGACCTTTTCGGGCTGACAGCGGCGGCTGGCCATAGTTCAGCCATGTCCTTCTGCCATGTCTGCACCCTGATCTTCGGCTTGAAGACCGGCCTTTATGGCCGCATACAGGCTGAGGACGTTTCGAAAAGGGTAGTCCCATGATGAACAAGAAAACTCTTCTGGCGCTGGTTGCCGTCGCTGGCCTGACAGGTGCAGCTTCAGCCGCACAGGCGCAGAGCTTTGGCAGCATTGGGCAGAACGCTCTTTCCGCCGCCACCAGCAGCGCTAAAAGCAGTGCCACTGGCATGGTGGGCAACATGCTTCCCAGCCTGTCTTCCGCCAGCACCAGCAACCTGACCGGTGTTCTAGGCTACTGCGTGCAGAACAACGTGCTCTCCGGCGCGAATGCAAGCTCTGCCAGTTCTCTTCTGAACAACCTGACGCAGCAGCAGGGTGTGACCTCTTCCAGCGGCTATAGCGCTGGTCAGCAGGGTCTGCTGCAGACGGGTGATAACCAGATGTTCTCTCTGGCCAACCTCAAAGGTCAGCTGAAGACCAAGCTGTGCAATATGGTTCTGAGCAAGACGCAGTCTCTGCTGTAATCAGCTGAGTTTGCGCCTTTAAAAAAGCCTGCCGGTTGAAAAACTGGCAGGCTTTTTTTGTGCTTAGCGTGTTGTGCTGTTCTGGAGCACTGGCGGGGTAGCCAGTGTATTTGCTCCTCCCGTGGCCCGATGGCCGGGGATGGGCTGAGGTACAGCCGGGGTGACCGCAACGGGGGCCGGGATGCCTTTGGGGGTGTCTGCCCGCACGGCCTGTGTGGCGCGTTTGGCGATGGTCACAGGCGGATCGTTCGAGGGGGCAGGAGCAGGGACTGCGTGAAATACAGCCTGCCGTTGGACTGCGGGATGCCCGTAACCCACAGGCGGGACGTCATGCCTGCGCCATTGCCCAGAATAATCTGGCCGGTTGGCTGATCAATCCATGCAGACAGAATGCGGCCACTCAGCGTTGGCAGGCCAACAGAGTGGGTGGGAGAGGCCTGAGCGGCAACGCGCAGCTGATCGACCGACCATTCCCCCTTCACAATGGAATAGGCCAGAATATCGCGCAGAAGGGTGGCGTTTTCCGGTGCGGTCAGCTTGCTGCCAGCCGGAGTCTGATAAGTCTCCAGCACCGTGTTCGGGATGCCGAACACGGTATAGGGCCCGCTTTGCTGCAGGGTGGCGAACAGCCCGGTGGTGTTCAGGCCATGCACATAATCGGCCATCTCAATGGCGGTGGGGAGCGTGTCGGAAAGCGGGCGGTCACAAAAGGCCGGGCTTTCCGGGTCCGCATACGCAAGGGCGCTGTCCGGAATACCCTTCTGATTTTCAGCCGCTGTCTTGCCCGGGGCGTAGGTCCGCGCACCGGAGACGGTGGGGAGCATGTAGGAACAGGTGGAGGTCGGCGTAACGTAAGGGTCCTGCCGCGCCTGACTCTGGCACCCGGCCAGAGCCGTCAGAGCAAGAAAGGCTGGAGCCAGAAGAGTCGGTTTTAACGGTGTGCGTGCCTGTGCGCAGCGATGCCACATGGGCGTCTCCCAAAAAATCATGCCCTGAAAAGTCCAAGTGGAGTCGTGTGGCAGACTGCGCCGGGCATGGTCAGCATCCGTCTCCCCGCATTGTCCAGGCGGAGACAACTCCGTTTACCAGCTCAAAATTGGTCTGGCAGGTATAGGTATAGGCTGTGCCTGTGCCACCCCAGCCGCCGCCACCCCATCCGGGGC
>NZ_LHZA01000137.1 GCF_001580535.1 Acetobacter cerevisiae
GGGTTGTAGCAATCAACGGTTGGTATAACGCAGGCTACCAGCTTACAGGCGGCCAGCTTGTCACGACCGATCATGGTCCTGCCTGCCTGTTTTTCTACACGAATGAGCGTGGTGTCCGGCTCTCCCTGTTTGTGCGGCCGATGTATCGGGTAGATGTGACGGCCCCCATGCGGCCCATGCGGCATGTTCCCGGCTACCTCTGGGCGCAGGACGGGCTTGGGGTCAGTCTCGTCTCTGACGCCCCCATTGCCGGCCTGCACGGGCTGGCCAATCATGCCCGCGATTTGATGGGAGAACCGAGCTGAGCCGCGGCCCCGCTGTGGCTTTCCCACCATCTTTTCCTATCTCATTGCCTCTCCGGTTCATTCAGGGGAGACAAGCGGCATCAGGCAGCGTATCGAAGCGCTTCATGATGTCTGATGCTGCTGCGAGGCTCCGGGTATGACCGCTCCATCCCCCCTGCAAACCCCTTCCGTGCGTGAACTGACTGTGCGCGGGCTGATTCTGGGGGCGCTGATTACCGTCGTCTTCACCGCCTCCAATGTCTATCTGGGGCTGCGGATCGGGCTGACTTTTGCCTCCTCCATTCCGGCGGCTGTCATTTCCATGGCCGTGCTGCGCGCACTGGGGCGCAGCACCCTGCTGGAAAACAATATGGTGCAAAGTCAGGCCTCGGCAGCGGGCACACTCTCCTGCGTGTTTGCCACCTTCCCCGGCCTGATTATGACCGGCTTCTGGCACAGCTTCCCCTTCTGGCAGACGGCGGGCCTCTCGCTGGCCGGGGGCATTGCGGGCGTGCTGTTTACCATCCCTCTGCGCCGCGCTCTGGTGACGGAAAGCGCCCTCCCCTACCCGGAAGGCGTGGCAGCAGCAGAAATCCTGCGGGCCGGGGGTGAGAACGGAAACAGCAAAAGCCTCTCCGCCCTGATAGGCGGCAGCGTTGTCGCCGGACTCTTCTCCTTTGCCTGTAGCGGCCTGCAACTTCTGGCCGATACCGTGAGCGTCACCGGCGTTGCCGGGGCAGCCGTGTTCCGTTTTACCGGCGGCCTGTCTCTCGCCCTGCTCGGTGCAGGCTATCTGGTGGGGCTGGCCGGTGGGCTGGCCATGCTGCTGGGCTGCGTGCTGGCATGGGGCCTTGGCGTGCCCTGGCTGACCGCCCACATGCCCAACCCGGAGCATCTGGATGCCGCGGCCTTCGCCAACGCAATGTGGCTGCATAAGGTCCGGTTTATCGGCGCCGGGGCCATTGCCATTTCCTCCCTGTGGACACTGATCGAGCTGATGGGGCCCGTCCTGCGCGGCCTGAGCAGCGTGTTCCGGGGCCGGAGCGGCTCCGTGGTACCGGATGCAGACCGTGACCTTTCCCCCCGCACCATGATTGCTCTTCTGGCCGTCACTGTTCTGATGCTGGGCGGCCTGTTTGCAGCCTTTCTGGCCCCCATGGCGCATGGCATCTGTCCCGCCGTGTGCGCGGCGGTGCTGTTCTGCGTGGTGTTCGGCTTTGTGATGGCCGCCGCCTGCGGCTACATGGCAGGTATTGTTGGCTCATCATCTTCCCCCATTTCCGGCATTATCATTATTGCCGCCGTGCTGTGCGCGCTGATGATTCTGGGGCTGGAATCCCTCGGTCTGATGCCTGCGGAAATGATGGCAGATGGCCAGACGCTGGCGACCGGCTTCACCATCCTGCTGCTCTCCGCCATTACCGCGACCGTTGCTATTTCCAACGACAACCTTCAGGACCTGAAAACCGGCCAGCTTGTCGGGGCCTCCCCGTGGAAGCAGGAAGTGGCGTTGATTGCAGGCTGCGTGGTGGGCGCTGCGGTCATCCCGCCAGTGCTCAACCTGCTTTATCAGGCTTACGGCTTTGCCGGTGCCCCCATGCCGCGCCCCGGCATGGACCCCGCCCACGCGCTGGCCGCCCCGCAGCCCGCGCTGATCGCCATGATTGCGAAGGGGATTTTTACGCAGTCGCTGGACTGGAGCATGCTCTCCATCGGCTTCGGGCTGGGCGCTGTGCTGATCGGGCTGGACCTGCTGCTGCGCCGCCGCCATCTGGCCCTGCCGCCGCTGGGTGTGGCAGTGGGCATCTACCTGCCCGCATCCGTGAGCGTCACGCTGGCAGTGGGCGCTGTTCTGGGCTGGGTGCTGAACCGCAAGCTGAAGGAACGCCGCAGCACGACCGGCGGCTTTGGTGAGGCCGACCGTCTGCCGGAAACCGTGACAGAACACGACGCCAGCATCGGCACCATGATCGCCTCCGGCTTTATTGTGGGAGAAAGCCTGATTGGCGTAGCACTGGCCGTGGTGTCCGGCGCATTGGGGCGAGATGACGTCCTCTCCCTGGCCCCATGGCTGCCCGCCGGAGCCCCCGCCGTGCTCGGCTTGGCCGCTTTCTGCGCCGCATGTTTCTGGTTTGCCCGGAAAGTGCTGCAAAAATAAAAGCTGGGCTTTCTCCTTGCATGAGGTATTTACACACCATTCCACATTATTTTGAAGAAAAGCTCCGAGGCTTACCGCATCCATGCCTGACAACCAGATAGATTCTTCGTATTTTTCATTTCAAACATTTTTCAGAATAGCTCTGTCGGGCGCAATTCTGCTCGCTCTGCGGGCGTTCATACCCTTATTTATCGGCTATTATATTCAGCATGAGGACCCGGCCTACTTGTGGGATTGGGGCGGCTATTTCAACATGTACCAAAATTTTGGCAACATGATCCGCCACAAGGAGCCATGGTTTTCAACGCTCCTTACAAGCATTCGCAATGATGACTACAATCTTTTCCCCATTTCTTTTCTTGCGCCTTTCTCACTTGTCTTCCAGAGCAGTCGCTTTGGATATGTATGTGGAATCAGCCTTTGTTACCTGATTCCCACAGCATTCATCTCTGCATTCTCCCTTCTTTCCATGATGTCTTATGACAAGAAACACTTCCGTTTTCCTGTCACTGGGACATCCTTTCTGTGTGTCTTTGCATTTTTCCTGACGTTCTACCCGTTCTGGGCCCCCACTCTGCGTGGTCTCCCTGATATTGCAGGGCTTATTCCCCTCGGGTTAGCAACTCTTCTGCTGATGCGAAGTCATTTTCTCACAACGGCCTCCTGGAAAACGCTTGTTGCTTTTAGCGTTTTGGTCTGGTTGCCTTTTGCCCTGCGACGCTGGTACGCCTTTTCCATTCTGGCAATGCTTGCAGTTGCTTGTATTCTGGCTGTCTTGTCTGCTTTTCAGTCTGAAAACAGAAAGAAAGAAAGTATTATTCCACATTGCAAGAGCATATGGCCTGTGTGGAATAGCGGTGGGCATTTTACTGATTACTTTTCAGAACCACCTTGTTTTCAGAATTTTGCATACATCATACCAAGAAGCTTACGCTGGGTATCATATTGCCTTTTTAATGCAACTCCAGCTTCTCTATACAACAACGGGACCGTGTTACACGGCCCTGTTTTGGTGCGGCGTTTTTCTGGCCATCAAAAACAAAAATATCCCCATCTTGTTTTGTGCAAATACAGCCATCCTCACTTTTCTGCTTTTTTCACATACACAAGCTCTCGGCATCCAACATGTTTTGCCTATTTTTTTCTGGGCTGCACTCGTTGGCGGCTATCCGGTTCTATGCCTTTCCCGCATAGTCTCGGTCACTGGGCGCTCTCTGCTGACAGCAACACTCCTGGCTTACGGTCTCCTTGCGTCAGTCATCGTGTTCGTGCCCCAGGCTGATGGCCGCCTGCAAGGCGTATTCCCCCTCTTTTCAAAGGAACGCATTGCACCACTTTATGTTGAGCACATGTCGGAATACACTCGGCTTATCACGCGTCTCAAAGAGCTGACCAAAGATGGCGACACGTTTGCTGTATTTGCTTCCAGCGCCGTTCTGGCTGATAGCTTGCTCTATGAATTTGATCACTCGCTTGAAAAAAATCTCGTCTGGGCGTCACAGGTCGATGCGCGCGACCATCTCAACCTGAAGGAGCTTCGTGCTGCTCTTGCCATTGTGACTGACCCACCTGTCACGCATCTCGCAAAAGGGTCTCAGCAAGTCATCACGCTCCCCAATGAGTGCATTTTTCATCAACACGATTTTGGAACCGCCTATCAGCAAGTCGCGGGGCCGTTCTCTCTGGCTGAAGGTCATAAAGCCTATATTTATCACCGGACTCGACCTCTCTCTGATGAAGATATCCAATGGATTCAGGAACAGCTGAACCACACCTACCCTACATGGAAATGGAACCGCGCAGCAGGGATGATTGAATAAAACACCTTCATAGCCCAACTCCAGAAATGATCTCCTGTTTTTACAGTTTTAACTTCCTGAAAGTGCTCCCTGATGCCGAATTTACTACGCCCTGCCCCACGTCTTGCGATTGTAGTCCCCTGCTACAATGAGGAAGAAGTTTTTGCTTACTGCCAGCAAGAACTGAGTGCGCTGCTGTACACTATGGCGCAGGCTCAGATGGTGCAGCCGGACAGCTTTTTGTTGTTTGTGGATGATGGCAGCCGGGACACAACATGGGAGCAGATCAAGACAGCATGTGAGACAGAAACCTGCGTGCAGGGCTTAAAGCTTTCCCGCAATGAGGGCCATCAGTCCGCTCTGCTTGCGGGGCTGGCCGCCGCAGCCCCGCAAGCAGACGCCATTGTCAGCATTGATGCCGACCTTCAGGATGACATCCAGACCATTCGCCGCATGGTTGAACGCTATCGTTCAGGGTATGACGTTGTGTATGGCGTGCGGGAATGCCGCCAGACGGATACATGGTTCAAACGTACCTCGGCGGAAGGCTTTTACCGGCTGATGGCCGCCATGGGGGTCAAGCAGGTTTTCAACCATGCAGACTTCCGTCTGCTCAGCCAGCACGCTCTGACTGAGCTCCTGCGCTATACGGAACGCAACGCCTATATCCGGGGCCTTGTGCCACTGGTGGGCTTTCCCTCCACAGAGGTGGCCTATGCCCGAGGCCTCCGCACCGCTGGTGAGTCCAAATACCCGTTGAGCAAAATGCTCGCTCTGGCCGTAGAGGGCATTACCTCCATGACCATCACTCCCTTGCGGCTAATTGCCACACTGGGACTCTGTATCTGTCTGCTCTCAGTAGCGGCGACATTTTATGTGCTGGTCAGAAAATTCAGCGGTAACACCGTTGAAGGCTGGCCCTCCATCATCCTATCCATTTTCTTCATGGGCGGCGTGCAGATGCTCTCTCTGGGCATTATTGGGGAATATGTTGGCAAGATTTATCTGGAAACCAAACAGCGCCCCCGCTTTCATGTGGAAAGCATGATCCAGCCTCCCTCTCAAGACCATTAAAAACCTCATTCACCGGGCTTTTTTTATATTCTCGTCCATGAAAAAAGCCTTTCGCAATTTCTTACAGCCTCTGTAAGTGCGTCAGGAGCCATTCGTTCGCCATGTCTTACAACAATACAGATGCCGTTTTTCCAAATTTCAAAAACTGCTTTGGATTACGAAATTTACTAATACTGCTCTCCGGGGCCGTCGTTCTAGCTCTCGTTGTAACAGGATATTATCTGAAACATGAAGATCCAGCCTATTACTGGGACTGGGGCGCGTATTTTGACATGTATCAGAATTTTGGACAGACTGTCCGCCATAATAATCGCTGGTTCGCCCGCCTGCTCGTCACCATCCGTAATGATGATTACAATCTGCTGCCCATCTCTTTTCTTGCCCCGCTTTCAATAGCGTTTCAAACCAGCCGCTGGGCCTATATTGCCGGCATTACCATTTTCTATCTCATCCCCGCAGCCGCCGTCACAGCCATATGCGCGGCCTTTTGTGTCACGGGGAACAAGAATAAAAACACAGCACTCCCCGGCAAGGCCGGGTTTGCCGGGCTGTTTCTCGCGGCACTTATTTTCCATCATTACTGGGCACCAACACTCCGCGGGCTGCCAGATATTGTCGGGCTTATTCCGCTCGGACTTGCCACCCTTCTGCTCATGCGCAGCAAATTTCTCACTCAGGCATCATGGCGCACCATTCTGTGCTTTGCCCTTTTGGCGTGGCTCACCTTTGCTCTCCGCCGCTGGTATGCTTTTTCCATCGTCTCCATGATGGTCATGGCAAGCCTGATGGCAGCCCTAACGCTCATCACTCAGCAGGACCGGAAAAAGCATTTTTACCATCTGGTCAAAGCCTACGCGGCAACGGGCATCGTAATTGTCATCCTGCTGACCATTCTGCAGCATACGCTGGTCCACAGAATTCTCGTCACCTCCTATCAGGAGGCCTATATCGCCTATCAGGCGCCTTTCATGTCGCAGCTCAATACGGTCCTTTATAGTATCGGGCCGTTATACACTCTGCTTTTCATTGTTGGCATTGGTCTGGCGATCATAAACAGAAATCAGTTCGTCCTGTTCTGCGCCAGCTGCGCTATTCTGACGTTCGTACTGTTTTCCCGCACACAGGCCCCCGGCATTCATCACCTCCTGCCCATTTTCTTCTGGATGGTGGTTGTCAGCGGTTACACTGTTCTAATGCTGTTTGCCCATCTTTCAGGCTGGACCGTCAAAATAGGGACAGCCGCGCTGCTGGTTTATGGTGCGTTATCCTGGGGCATTGTCTTTTCTCCCGCTCTCAGCGCCCGGTTGCAGCCGTTTCATTCCACTTTCCCCATGGAGCGTCTTTTCCCGCTGCATGTTGAAAATATGCCGGAATATACAAAACTTATTGCGCAGATTAAAGCGCAGACCAAAAATGGCGAAAAATTTGCCGTCTTTTCATCAGGCGGAGAACTGACAACCGCTGTACTTTTTGCGTTTGACCACTCTCTGGAACCCCAGTTGGCATGGCCATCCCAGATTGACGCACGGGATCACATGCTTCTTGCGCCTCTGGAAGCCCCCCTCGCCATTGTGACCGATCAGCCCATCACGCATCTCGCCCCCAAAGATCAGCAGGTTATTACCCTGCCGAACGACTGTATTTTCAATCATCATGATTTTGGAACAGCGTATCAGCAAGTGGCCGGTCCCTTCGTGATGTCGGAAGGGCATAAGGCCTATATCTACCGCCGTACACGCCCGCTGTCCGATGCGGATATCGAGTGGATACAGGAGCAACTGAACCACAGTTACCCCGCATGGAAATGGAACCATGCCGGCATGATAGAGTAAGTCCTCTCCCACCGCCTGCCCGGGCCGCCTGATTGCATCAGGCTAGGTCGAGCATGGGCATCACTGGCCTCATCCCACACTACTCATCCTCATATCGCCAGATTTCAGACAGCAACGGTCTGAGAAAAGCATCTCAAATTGTTTCCTTGCTGGCATTTCAGAGAAGTTCATATATAAATTTAACTAATCCTGAAATATTATACGGTAGCAAACAAATATGGCTCTGCCTGAACAACAGAATACCCCAAGACGGTTTTATGCCTTAGATGGCCTCAGAGGCATTCTGGCGCTCAGTGTCATGCTCAGCCACATGGTTGGCGTTGTCACAGGCTGGAGTGAACAACGGCCTTTAATTGGTGCCTATATCAGCGTGATTTACTTTTTTATTATGTCTGGCTTTGTGCTGACTTATGCCCACAAAACCAATCATAAATTTCTATATTTCTTCCTTTTAAGGCTCGCCCGCCTCTGGCCTCTTCATTGTGTAACAACCCTCACGATGATTTTAATCTATGCCTATAATAGCAGGCATATGGGCTATGTTGCAGGGCATTATATTTTTGACTGGAAAGTCATCCTGCAAAATCTGTTCTTCCTGCATGGCGTGACACCACACCAGTTTCCGCTCATCAATGATCCTTCATGGAGCATCAGCATTGAATTCTGGGCGTCTCTTTTAATTCCCTTGATTTTTATCAGAATAGAGCCGTTCAAAAGACTGTTGATTGCGGGCACATTCATTCTTCTTCTGTGCATCCAGTCCGCTGCCGGATTTATTGATATGTCCTTCCGCGGCATGTTCCCGTTCCTGCTTGCCTCATCAGCTATCATGCTGGGGTCTGCCGTCTATGCGCTTCTGACGCCGGAACGAATTACCAAAATCACGACAAAAAACAGTTTTGAAGTCTTCCTGTGGATCTGTTTAGCCAGTTGTCTGGTTGGCATTTACGGGCAGTTCCACAACAAACTGGATTATTTGTATATCCTGCCGTTTATTCCCCTCATGCTGATTGATTTTCAGCCTGAGTCCTCACTGATCAAAAAGGTTTTCTTGTCTCAGCCAGTGCAGTTTTTCGGGTTTATCAGCTTTCCGTTATACCTGATCCATTCATCGGCTATCATTATTGGCCTGCAATACAGATCAGACAGTCCTGTGCTGTCCATCCTGATGGCTGGAGGTCTCTCCATCGTTATCTCATATCTGTATGCTGCGTTCATTGATATTCCGCTTTATCGCGCGATGAAGAGCAAAATCAAAAACCTGTGCCACACGCCGTAACTGAGACGTAGCACAGATCACACAGTTCGCGTCTCAGCACATCTGACCCCTTTTACGATCATGACGGATAAAGGGGGCAGAGTAGCTCCCCTTTAGTAAGTCATAGAAAGATTAAACAGGAACGACCGGCCAACCGAAGGTGTTACGCGGTTGCTGAACAGGTTACCGTAGTTCAGGCGGTTGGCGAGGTTGTAGCCGTTCATGGCTATTTTCCAGTTCGGGCCAAACTGGTGGGACACCACTGCGTCAAACTCAACGTTTGCCGGGACACGAGCCGTGTTGGCCGGGTCCAGAAACACGCCTTCACGCCAGGTTACGCCACCGCCCATAGTCAGGTTATAGGGCTTTTTGGGCGCAATTTCATACGTGGTCCACACGGTTGCCTGATTGCGGGGCACATACTGCACCTGCTTGCCAATATCCGCCGCAGTGCCGCCTGTCGTCTTGCTGTCATACTTGGCGTATGTGGCAATCATGTTCCAGTTTTTCAGGATCTGGCCGGACACACTCAGTTCCACACCCTGGTTGCGCTGGGTATCGCCAGAGTCCGTCACCGTCCCGGTGCTTGGGTCGGTCAGCATGGAATTGCCTTTTTCCAGACGGAAGACGGAGGCCGTAAAGCCAATCCGGTCATGGAACGCGGAATATTTGGCCCCCAGTTCATACAATCTGCTGCGCTCCGGCTGAAATTTGGAATTCTTGGGAGACAGCGGCTCAGAACTGTTGGTGACGTAAAGGCCCATCGGCGTGGTGGATTCAGCCCAGTTGAAATACACCATTGCATGGTCGTTCGGCGTGTACATCAGGCTGACATTCGGGTTGAACGTATCCTGCTTCTGGCCCAGATGCGTATCCGGCGTCGTGGCGACACCGCCCGTTGCACTATAATTGCTGCTCCAGTGGTCCCACCGGAAACCGGCCTTAACCGAGAACCACGGCGTCAGCCACGCCTGCTCGGAGAAGAACGCGCCAACATCCGTCGCTGCACTGGTTTTCCATTCCTTTTTACCCACGCCGTTAGGAATATTCACAAGATTGTTCGGGTTCAGGGAGCCCACACCCACATCCAGCCCGGGAACATAGGCCGTCGGGTTCAGCAGGCTCGCCCACTGGCGTGCTGAAGGATTGTTATACGCATAGTTCCTGCGGCGATCATAAATATGCTCAATATCCACACCGGCAATCATCTGGTGCTTGATGCCGCCTGTATTGAAGTTGGCCACCGCAGAGGACACGTTCTGCACCGACCAGTCATCCTGCTGGTACGGGTTAGGCCCACCGACCCCGCCAATACGGGAAACAAGAGCCGTTTCCGGGTGGGATGAGAAAAGAGCGCTGGTGCAGGTCGCGTTACAGCTTTCCTGAGATGCCGAGAAATACCGGCTATACATCCCGCCGCGTGTATCATTGTAGACGGTAATGTGCGGGTTAACTTCCCACTTCAGGCGGCCCGTCAGCATATCAACGTTGGAATCATCCTGGTCAAACGTCGTGCCATACCAGGTGGTGCGCCGCACGCCATATTCCGTCACCGGTTTACCGTAGGAGGCCCCCGGCTTTGTCACCACAGGCACACCATAATCCGGAATGCGGTTATCCGTCTGATGGAAATATTCTATGGTGTAATTAACTTTTTTCCCAAGACCGAAGATAATAGACGGCGCAATACCCCAGCGATGGGAGTAGACGGCATCCCGCCCGACCATATCATTTTCGTTCCCCATACCGGTTACGCGCACGGCAATGGTGTCGGTAATCTTATGGCTGAAATCGAGCGTGCCACGGTAATAAGCCCCGCTCCCGCCGGAGAAGCTGGCCCCGATATGATTCTGATCATTCGGCGTTTTGGTGGTGATGTTAATCGCACCACCCGTGGTGCCGTTACCAAACACCTGCGAGGATGGCCCCTTGATAACCGTCACATGGTCATAATCAAAGGAATCGCGCGTATAAACACCAAAGTCCCGCAAGCCGTTTTCATAAATATCATTCTGGGCGGCAAAACCACGGATGAGGAACTGATCGCCCGCCATCCCGCCTTCACCCTCACCCACGGACGCCGTAATGCCCGGCACGTTCTTGAGCGCTTCATCCAGTGACTTGACGTTCTGCTGCTGCATGAGGAGCTGCGGCACAACATCAATGGTCTGCGGCGTGTGCAGCACATCCTGCGGCATACGGCTGATGCCAATGGGCGTGCGCAGCGTGTTCATGGGGGAGGCCGTCACAACCCAGTGTTCGGACTCTGAGCCGTCATTTTCCTTAACCAGTTCCGGCCCCTTCCCTTTCGGGTTGGTCAGAACGGCCTGCGGCTGTGCGGCTTTTGTTGTCGCGGCTTTTGTAGCGTCAGCCGGTGCGCGCGGGGGCAGAACAGGCTCTTTTCCCGTAGCGTCATCCGCCGCCATGGCCGGGAAAGCCGAACCACATCCCAAAGCCAGACCAAAGGCCAGAGGCGCCGGGTGAAGGCGACGCCGAATAGTGTGTTTACTCATGGATGAAGCAGCCTGTTGCAAATTAAGAGCATGAAGATGCTTTGCCATAACAGCGGATGATAATGATTCGCAAATTCAGCTTGTGCATAGCAGTCCCGCTTACATCTTTTTGCGAGTCATCACTCAGCCGTAACGGGGGGCGTTATCAGGGGGGAATTAAGGCTTCCTTCCCCTCCCGTTTTACGATGCCCACATCGCATCTGCCATGCGGCGCACTCTTTTAAAGACTGCTGATAATTTCATTATGAAATTCAGAAGGCGTTAACCGAGCGCCTTAAAATCGGCACCCTCAGAGCAGACAGGAAGCACAGGCTCCGTGCCTTCACATGCTCTCCCGGAAGGCCTCTACCACCAAGAAACATCCCCCTGCCGAATACAAAAAACTGGACAGCAGGGAGATGTTAAAAACTATTTTATACTTCCTGAGGACACTTCATCACGCAACACCACTTACGCTCTTCTTGCAAGCACACTGGCATCACGCAGGGCCACAACATCCCCACGCATCTGTCGGCCACCGGCAAAGCCCAACCCAAGCAAAGCCAGTCCCGCCAGAAAACCAGCCCAGCCCCACGCCATGAAGGGCGGCGTAAAGCTGAACCGAATATCGGCATGCCCCGCAGGCAGGGCAATGCGCTCAAACAAACCATCCTCAACCGACGGCACCACGCTCTGGCCATTTACGCTGGCTGTCCAGCCCGCCATCATCAACTCTCGCCGAATGAGGAAAGACGGCGCGGCGCACTGCGTTTGCACCTCGGTCTGGGTGCGCGCCTGCACGCTGCATCCGGGGCCAGCCTCAAAATACGGGGCAGCATTGGGGAGGCGATACACGTCGGCTGTCGGGTCAGCATAAATCAGCTTCAGGCGGTTTTCCGGGGCCAGCGCCTCACTGCCCGGCAACGGGAAGCCATGCGGCACCAGCGCTAGAGCCACACCCAGTTTTTCAAAAACCTCCGGCCTTTTGGCCAGTGTTTCCGCCAGAAAGAACTGGCCGCCGGAGCGGTTGGGCGTAATGCCATCAAACGTCACCGCATCCACATCCGGGCCAAAATCATGCTTCATCCGCTCGACCCATGCGCTGGGCATGGGCACACCATTATGGTTGAGGGACGGCAGACGGAAATACGCGCCGTAGTTAGGGGCAATCACCCCCATGGTCACAAAACGCTGTAAACCCAGCTCCCGCTGCACGGTGTTCAGTAAGGGCGTGTTGCGCGGTAAGGGCGCACGCACACAGAGCAACGGGATGCAGAACAGCAGGAGCGCCTCACCCAGCACCCCCGCGCTCACCAGCGCCACGCGTGCCCGCGCGGACTGCCAGCGGCCCCACCCCAGAAAACCCGCAGCACACAGCGCAACTACGCCGACCCCGAGCAGAACGGACCCGGTCTCATACCCCCATGTTGGCACAGGGCCGTGGCTATAACCGCGCAGAGCGTCACGCGTCGGGCCGTTCAGCCGCCATGCGCCAAAGGCTGCCGCTGCAAGTGCCACACTCGCCCACGCGACAGGCTTTTTAAAAACAGTCCTAATCTGCGTGGACGTAAACGCGGCAGGCAGACTGAACAGATCATCCAGCCCAAAGGCCGCCAGTAGAATAAGCGCGGCCTGTTCCGACGGAAAACACAAACGATAGAAAATGGTGCGGCCCACACCGGGCAACAGATCCACCAGCCCGGTGATAATCGGCAGGTTGGCCTGCTTGCCCATACACACCAGAACATAGCCCGCCAGCATCAGGCGTGCCGGGCGCTCGCGTTTGCCAAACAGGGCAACCAGCGCCAGCCAGGGCACCACCAGCCCGGTATAGCCGCCCATGGCCCACCATGCGCCAAACTGCTCTCCGCCACCGTAAAAAAACAGGCCGTTAATGTAGGGGAACAGCGCCATAGCCCAACTAGCCTGCGGTAAAGCGGCGTCCAGCACACCTGCATGCGGGCCAATCCATGCGTCCCGCAGGAAGTCGGCAAAGGCTACCAACTGCGGCGCTGCCAGCAAAAGGGCCGCAGCCCCACCGGCCATAATGCGCAGGGCATACGGCCAACGTGTTGCTGCCGGTTGCTGCACCAGCCGCAACACCGCCCAGCACAAACCCAGCGTGCCGACCAGAAACGCTGTTTCCGGAAAGCCGGAGAGCAACAGATAGCCCAGCCCTACAGCCAGCCAGCCCCAGCCACCCACGCCAACATGCGTTCTGGCGCGCTCGATCCCAAACAGCACCAATGGCAAAAAGGCCAGCGGCTGACTTGGCCCATCCGAAGCCCATGCATACGTGCCGTTAAACGCATAGAGTAATGCGCCCAGCAGAACGGCCCGCTTATCCAGACGCAAGGCCCGCAGAAAGGCGTACATCGCCAGCCCGGCGACAATCTGCAGAGCAATCTTCATCAGCAGTAAACCACCGGGAAAGCCCAGCAGCAGGACAAACGGCAGGAAGAACGCGGCAGGCTGATACTCACCCGCCAGAGGCATCCCCACCCCGCTATAGGGATTCCACCAGGGCAGGATACCCTGCCGCCAGTCAGACGTCACCAGATGCCCCAGCGCCTGCACAATCACACCCGCACAGCCATCAATCCAGCCGGGCAGACCGGGCAGCAGGCCGCCTTCCAGCCAGTCCCGGCGGGTGGTAGTCGCCACGGAAAGGACGGAAAGCGGGTCGGACGTCATCTGCCCGAACAGGGCGGGGCCGATCAGTTCAGGAAGGTGAACGAGAACAGGCAGCAGCACCAGCAGCGCGACGTGCCAGAGCGGCCAGCGACGCGACGCCGGGCGGGAAAAAGCGATATCCATAGCTCCACTTTAGCAAGAAGCGGGCCACTCTCCTACACAGCCCATCGCCTTTAATGATGCAGAAAGACCGGAATATTGGGATGGTGCAGCATATACTCGGTAACGCTTCCCATAATCCGGTTATACAACATGCCATGCTGGTAACCGCCCATCACCAGCAGATCGGCTTTTTCATCCTGCGCAATGTCCAGCAGTTGCTGCGCCACGGCATCCGTTCCGTGCCGATGCGGCAGATGCGCACTTTCATACGCAATGCCAGGCAACAGATCCGGCGGCATGATTTCCCCTTCCGGAGAGAGAACCGTTACAGTTTCCGCATGGGCCAGCAGCATGCGGGAGGCCGTAAAGGCCCTGCGGCAACACGGGGAATCCCGCCAGGCCATCAGCACCGTGCGCCCGCACGGGCGGTCCCAGAATGGCGGCACCAGCAGCAGCGGGCGATTTGTCTCAAAAATGGCAGACCGCAGCGCCCGGTGTTTTTGCTCACTGTCCCTGCGGTCGGGGAAGCTCAGGAGGATCAGCCCGGCATCTCTGCCATAGCCGTTGATAATCCGCTCCACGGCAATTTCCGGGTCCAGCCAGTTGACCTCCACAGCAGAAAGCCGGTCCGCCGGGGAGCCATATTCCTGCTCAAGCCACTGATGAAAGGTGGCATGCAGGCTGGCCGCCCACTCCCGCTGGTCCTGCCGCATGACAAAAGCGCCCTCATCGGTCAGCCCCATCGGGCCCCGGCCGTCATGGGGTGGCTCGCGGGCCGCAAGCACATCAATCCGGTCCCCTCCCACCTGTTTGATCAGGGACGCCGCGAGAGAGAGCAGGACTACAGCCTGATCAGGCTGGTTCAGGATAACGAGGCAGCGTTGCATAAAAACCGTCCTTCTTCTGTTCCGTCCCTGGCGCACAGACATGCGGCAGACGCGCTCTGCCTCATGGAGACGGTTCCGGTTCAAACCTCCATACGCCCAAAAGTTCCCGCCCAGCGCATGCCACCCTCTTCACCATTGCAAGTCTCGCAGGAAGGTGAAGAAAAAACTGCCCCTGCCCCCTCGCCTTTGGGGGAAAGATAAGCGAAAGTTCCGCCGGACCAGCTCTCCAGAGTCTTGTTTTTGAAAGGATAAAACACGCCGTGCTGCTGAACGTGATTGAACGGGGCCCCGACGTGTCCTCCGAGGCAACGCCTCTTCCCCCTGTTGTTCTGCTGCATGGACTGTTTGGCCGGGCCCGCAATCTGGGTTTTGTGCAGCGCCGGCTGGCCGCCACCCGCCGCACCCTGGCGCTGGACTTACGCAACCACGGGGACAGCCCCCACGGCCCCATGAGCTTCCGGATTATGGCGGATGATGTGCGGGAAACGCTGGAACATCATAACGCCCTGCCCGCCATGCTGCTGGGCCATTCCATGGGCGGCAAGACAGCCATGATGCTGGCCCTGCGCCACCCGGAATGCGTGCATAGCCTGCTGGTGGTGGACATTGCCCCCGGCGAGGGTGGCTTTACCCGCATGGACGTACCGGCCGAACTGGAAACGCTGGACTTCCCCCCGCACTTAGACCGCGCCGGAGCCGACGCCCTGCTGCGCCCGCTGATCCCCAGTGAAGCGATCCGCCAGATGATGGTGCAGAACATGCGGCTGGGCGACAATCCCGGCTGGAGCATTGGCCTTGCGGATATCATGACGGCCCTGCCCACCATTATGAGCTGGCCGGAACTGCCACCGGGCACACAGTATGATGGCCCGACCCTGTTTATCCGGGGTGAGATTTCTCCCTACATCCAGCCAAAGAACTACCCCGCCATGCGCCGCCTGTTCCCGCACTACACGCTGGAAACCATCAGCGGCGCGGGCCATTGGGTGCATGTTGACGCGCCGAAGCGGTTTGCGGAGTTGGTGGAGAAGTTTGCTGAGCGGTAGCAGAACCGGGCATTAAACCCCGTCCCGTGTCTCCACCATCCTTTTCCCAGTCCGCAGCAAAGCCGCCACAATCACAGCAAAGCCCAGCCCTAAAACCCAGAACACAACAGCAAAAGCCGCATTGTCTGCCCGCATAATTTCCAGACACAGGCTGGCGCACAGCAGCAAGATGCCGGTCCATTTTGCGCCTGCAGGGTGCAGGGAGATCAGGAAAACCCCACAAAATTGCAGGGCTGCACAAAGTCCGTCAGAACCCATTCTGATTCGCCTTCATGGACCGAAGTGCCAGAACGCAACAGCCTGCCAGACAAAGTGCGACGAGAGACACAGCACGCTCCACACCATCTGCCCAGGGCGCGCTGAGCAGCACGATACAGCCAGAAACCGCCACACCCAGACCGACAAAAATCCGCCAACCTGTCCGGGCAGGCACTACTACGGCTAACAGCAAAAGCAGAAACCATACCGCAAAGACCACCTGTATCTCCCGCGTAGCCCGGTCAGCCAGCGTGACAGGCAGCAGGCGGTTAGCGAGAAAAAATGCGGCGAAGGCAACAGGCGTGCCCGCCACCATCCCGGCGTTAACGCGGTCAAGCAGGACAAGACGGATGCTATCTCCTCGGCGCAGGCGGCGTCTGATCCATAATCTCAGCCCGCTTCCCGTGACAATAAGAAGCAGAATACCGGACCCAAAATACAACCAGCGGGTGGCAAGTGGTGCAAAATGCGCAACATGCAGCCCGTAAAGTACGGCAAAGGCCGTCACAACAGGACGTTGCTCATGCGTGTCCGCCAGCAGTTTTCCCGTTTTTCCATCAAAGCGGAGGATATGGGTGCCAAAGGCAATCCGGTCATTATTATCCCCCATAATGACGATCGTCGCAGCGCTGTCGGACGGGTTGTAAACATAGACCTGATTCATCCCCTCCGTTTTCAAACGCTCGGCCGCTTCCGCCAGAACCGGACCAATGGGAGCCAGTGTGCTTGCCGTGCCGGTAGGCGTGCGGGCGGACAGGGATGGAGCCAGAGCAGCCTCAAACGCAGAGGCATCCCGGTAATGCGCCAGTCCGGCCCAAGGCATCAGCAGCGTGCCGAGCGTGACCGCACCAGTCAGCGCAATGGTGAGGTGGAACGGGAGCGCTGCAACCCCCGCCAGATTATGCGCGTCCAGCCAGCTGCGCTGTCCTTTTTTGGGTCTGAAGGTAAAGAAATCCAGAAAGATCCGCCTGTGCGCAACAATTCCTGTCAGCAGCACGAACACCAGCGCAAGGGCTGCAATCGCGGCAAGCAGACGCCCCCACGGGTAGGGCAACTGAAGTTCAAAATGGAACCGATAGAAAAAGTCTCCCCCCAACGTATCGCGGATCGTGTCGGGGGAGCCACTCACAGGATCAAGCGCGCGTTGCAGAAATGCGCCGTTCTGATCCCATGCCGCCCAGCTGAACGGCGCGCGCGCTCGTGCCGGGGTGATGTACCATGCAGAGGACTGCGGGGCATGGCGGCTGAGCCAGCCGATGGCGGCCTCGGTCGCCTTGACCGGGTCCACCGGGCGCACTCCCAGTTCCGGGCGTGCCCAGAGGCTGATTTCAGGCCGAAACACGCTGAGCGTGCCGGACAGCGTGATCACATAGATCAGCCATCCGGTAAAAATGCCCGCCATATCGTGCACTTGCGTCATGGCGGCCCGAAAGCCTGTGCGCACGCGAGAAAAGCCGACCATGGCGAGCACTGGCCAGCCGACCAGTGCGACAAAAATGCCGGTCAACACGGCGTTGACCGGCGATAACGGCAGACAATACGCGGTCAAAAAACTCAGAAGCGCCGCACCGGCGTATGCAAGAAAGATGACCGCGGCAGATTTCACCAGGAAAAGCCTATACTACCCTGTGCGTTGCGTCGTTCCCCGTAATAGCAGAATGCCTGACCGTAGGACGCATACGCCATACAGTTGGAAACGAAGTGCTTGTCAAACAGGTTACGGACACTGGCCGAGGCCGTCCACCCATGCAGCGAGGGGGAGAGGTTAGACAGGTCATACCGGATGGAGCCATCAAACAGCGCATAGTTCGGCACCCACACGCTGCCATTATCGCCCTCGCCCCCATAGGCTTTGGCGGTGTAGCGCATGCCACCCCCAAAGCCGAAGCCTTTCATGGGGCCAGACGGCATGGTGTAGAAGGCAAACAGTGAGGCATTCCCTTTACCGGACTGGATCAGCGGTTTGCCGGTTGAATCATCATGCACTTTCTGAACACTGACTGCCGCAGTGACCATCAGCCCTTTGTAAACATCCGCATGCGCTTCAAACTCAAACCCGTCGGAATGCACCTTACCGCTCTGCACGCTGTACGGCAGGCTGCCGACAGAGACGAGAACATTGGTCTGCTCAATATGGAAGCCTGCGGCAGTCAGCAGAACCGGTGTTCCCGGAATCTGATATTTCAGGCCACCTTCAAGCTGTTTCCCGATGGAGGGGTCAGCCTGCCGCATTGTCTTGCCGCCATTGTCTGACACAAGGCCGGACTGCGGCTGGAAGGATGTTGAATAGCTGATGTACGGCGCAAGCCCGAAGTCAAAGTGATACAGGCCGGACGCGCGCCATGTAATCTGGCTGGAGCGCTGCCGCGTATCGGACCCGCTAAAACGCTCGATCTGATGAGAGCGATACCAGTCATTCCGCAGGCTTCCGTTCAGCACCAGTCCGCCCCAGTGGATTTCGTCCTGCCCATAGGCGCCAATCTGGTGAGAGTCCGCTTTATACCGGGCCGCCGCAACCATGTCAGGAAACGACATGTGGTAGTTGGGATGCAGCACGTTCAGGTCCGGCGCATCACCCTCGCTGTAGAGTTCCCCTGCCTGCTGCCACATGTAGTCGTAGCCAAACATCAATGTATGCCGCAGGGGGCCGGTGTTCACATGCCCTTTAAACTGGCTGTCAAATGCCAGATTGTGCACGTGTTCATTGGTGCCATAAGCATAACGCGGCACCGTATCCGGGCTGCTGTAATAGCCGGCATCATAGGTGCTTCTCTGATCTACCTTGATATCGTCGTAACGCCCGCGGGAGTTGAAGCTCCAGTCGTTATTGAAGCGATGCGAGAAGATATAGGTAAAGGAGCCGTGTTTGCGGTTGAATTTCTCAACGCCGACGTCCCCATCATAGAAGTTACGTGGCAGATAGCCGAAGGACGCGCGCCTGAGGGAGCCTTCCAGCGGCACACCGCCATAGGTCCCGCTTTCCGGGTCATACTGGTAATTGCCCAGAATTGTCAGCGTGGTCGGGCCATCGCCCCCAAAGCTGAAAGACGGGCTGATGGAAAAACGCCGGCTGCCCGTTTTGGACAACTGCGTGTGCTGGCCGTTCACTGTTCCATACAGACGATAGCGCACCGAGCCGTTGTCAGTCGCGTAGCCACCAACATCGGCATCCACACGGTACAGGTCAAACATGCCGCCCGTTGTGGTGACATCACCATAAGAGCGCTGCGCAGTTGGCAGTTTGCTGGAAAGTGCTGCAAGACCGCCGGGGCTGGACTGGCCATAGAGCGCAGAGGCCGGGCCTTTCAGCATTTCAACCCGGTCAAGCCGGAACGTATCGGTCTGCCCCACCGCATAGCCTGTCGGGCTGTCCTGCATCTTCAGGCCGTCAAGGAACGTGGGAACACTAAAACCACGGAGAAGGAACTGGTCATACCGCGTGCCAATGCCGCCACGCAGATCCGGCGTGATGCCTGCCGTATAGCGCACCGCCTGATTGAGACTCAGCACGCCGCGCACATTCATCTCATTGCGGGTGATGACGGAAACAGACTGGGCCGTTTCAATCAGCGGCGTATCGCTTTTGGTGGCGGACGATGCAGATGTGGAAAGCCGACGCCCCTGCACGTTGATAGCCTCGGCAGCCGCAGCATGCGCTGCCGACTTCGCCGCAGGCTTTTGCGAGGATGTTTTGACGGAGGACGACTTTCCTGCCGCATCCTTTTTTTCAGGTTCAGCGGCCAGAAGAGGCTGGCTGGCGCAGGTCACCCCCAACACGACGAAAAGACAGGCAGTACGAGACACGGCGTTCTTTCTCCCACAAAGTAGGAGCCGCTTACATGAAGATGCGAATTATTTGCAATATACCATTTGGCAATAATATGGCAGGCCAGCCCTGCATCACTGATTTGGGGGCCGCTAAAAAGCGGTGCCCTCGCCCCCTGCCTGCCGTTAAAGCCCCAGCCCGTCTACTGTTTTTCCGGAAATATCCATCGCCACGGCTTCCGCAATACGGATGCCATCAATTCCGGCTGAGAGAATGCCGCCCGCATACCCTGCCCCCTCGCCCGCAGGATACAGGCCGGGGGTGCTGAGGGACTGACCATCCGCGCCGCGCGGGATGCGCAGCGGGGAGGAGGTGCGGGTTTCAACACCCGTCATAACCGCATCTTCCATCGCAAAGCCTTTCAACTTGCGGTCAAACAACGGCAGCGCTTCCCGCAGAGCGGCGACGGCGAAGTCCGGCAAACAGGTGGACAGATCCGCAGGCGTCACGCCCGGCTTGTAGGACGGCACCACCGCGCCGAGTGTGGTGGACGGACGACCCGCCAGAAAATCCCCCACGCGCTGGGCAGGGGCTTTGTAAGACCGGCCACCGGCTTCAAACGCCTTGCGTTCCCAGTGGCGCTGGAACGCCATGCCCGCCAGCGGATCATCCGGGTAATCTTCACCGGGGCGCAGATCCACCACCATGCCGGAATTGGCGTTGCGTTCCGCGCGGGAATACTGGCTCATGCCGTTGGTGACCACCTGCCCTTCTTCGGATGTCGCGGCGACCACGGTGCCCCCGGGGCACATGCAGAAGGAATACACCCCGCGCCCGTTGCTGGCATGATGCACCAGCCGGTATTCCGCCGCCCCCAGCAGCGGATTGCCCGCGCTGGTGCCAAACTGCGCCGTATCAATCACGGATTGCGGATGCTCAATCCGCACACCAATGGAAAACGGCTTGGCCTGCATCTGCACGCCTGCCTGTTGCAACATGGTAAAGGTGTCCCGCGCGCTGTGGCCGACGGCCATCACCACATGGTCTGCGGCAATCACCTCGCCCTCTGCCGTGCGCACGCCTTTAATACGGCCCGTGCCTTCATCCTGCACCAGACCGTCCACACGGGTTCCAAAGCGATATTCACCGCCTGCCGCTTCAATTTCGGCGCGGATATGCTCCACCATGGAAACGAGCCGGAACGTGCCGATATGCGGGTGCGCCAGATACAGGATTTCTTCCGGGGCACCGGCCTTCACAAATTCTTCCAGCACCCGGCGGCCCAGAAAACGCGGGTCACGCACCTGACTATAGAGCTTGCCGTCCGAGAACGTCCCGGCCCCGCCCTCGCCAAACTGCACGTTGCTCTCCGGCGTCAGCACCCCCTGCCGCCACAGCGCGAACGTATCCACCGTGCGTTCCCGCACCACCTTGCCGCGTTCCAGAATCAACGGACGCAGGCCCATCTGCGCCAGCGTGAGGGCGGCCATAAAACCGCACGGCCCGGCCCCGATTACGATGGGACGCAGATAGCCCGGCTTGCTGGCCAGTGCTGCACCATCCGTCACCGGTGGACGCCAGGCCATCTCGGGTGCGATATTCACATGCGGGTCTTTGGGGTGTTCGGCCCGGTAGCGCGCCAGCACGGCGGCCTCATCCTTCACGGCGCAATCCACCGTGTAGACCAGCATGATCGCGCTGCGCCGCCGTGCATCATGCCCCCGCCGGAACACGGTAAAATGCTCCAGCGCATCCGGCGCAATCGCAAGGCGCGCCCGGATGGCCTCCTCCAGCGCTTCGGGGGGATGGTCCAGCGGAAGCCGCAGTTCGGTCAGTCTGAGCATGGCGCGACCTTTATCACATGTGATAGACAGTTAAGGGGCTTCCCTATGCCGGACAGCGTTCTGACGCAACGGGCACGCCTCCGCCAACCCGCAAGGACCCGACATGTCTCAGCCGCCGTCCGCCTCCTCCGGCCCGCACACGGACCATTCCGCCTGCACGACGCATGACCACACGCATGCGCAGGATGACGCCCACGGTGAGGCTGGTCAGAAGTCGGCGGCCCCGTCCTGCGGGCATACCCATACGCACGACGCTCACGCTTCCGCAGACCATGCGCATGATGACCATGACCATGACCACGATCATGACGGGCACGACCATCACCACCACGGGTTCGGGCACGCACATGTTCATACCCCGGCCTCGTTCGGATGGTCCTTTGCCATCGGGATTGTGCTGAACGTTGTCTATCTGGGAGCAGAGGCCTTGTGGGGCATTCTGTCCAACTCGCTCTCCCTGCTGGCGGATGCCGGGCACAACCTCTCCGATGTTCTGGCACTGGCGGCGGCATGGCTGGCGCAGCATCTGTCCGCCAAATCCCCCTCCGCCCGTTTTACCTATGGGCTGCGACGCTCTTCCATTCTGGCGGCCCTCGCTAATGCCGTCATCCTCATGCTGGTGACGGGCGGGGTCGCATGGGAGTCCATCGAGCGGCTGTTCCACCCGGCCCCGGTGGCCGGCAAGACCATGATGATTGTGGCGGCCATCGGCATTCTGGTGAATGGCGGCACGGCCCTGCTGTTTGCCTCCGGCCAGAAAAACGACATCAATATTCGTGGGGCCTTCCTGCATATGGCGTCGGACGCCGTGACCTCTCTGGCCGTGGTGATTGCGGGCGGGCTGGTACTGCTGACCGGCCTGACATGGATCGACCCCGCCATCAGTCTTGCCATTTCCGTTGTGGTGGTGCTGGCCACATGGTCGCTGCTGCGGGATTCACTGGATATGGCGCTGGATGGCGTCCCCCGCTCCGTGGACCGGGACAGTGTGGAGACTTTCCTGCGCACCCAGCCCGGCGTTGCGGACCTGCATGACCTGCACATCTGGCCCATGAGCACGACGGAAACCGCGCTTACGGTGCATCTGGTCCGTGAGGCCAGCCTGCCTGCCGGCCAGACAGAGACCCTGCTGCTGCAAAACACGGTGGCAACCCTGCGCACCCGCTTTGGCATCGTGCACCCCACCGTGCAGATTGAAAGTGCGGACTATCATCCGTCCTGCCATCTGGTGGACCCACACACGGTTTAAGCGGCTGCGTTTTTGGTCAAGGTCTGGTATCGCTCTGCCCATGCAGCTCCCTCTCCCCCAAAGTAACAAAAGCATCGCCCTGTGCAGTCTGGCCGTTAGTCTGGTTGCACTGGGGCTGAAATACGCCGCCTACGCCACCAGTGGCAGCGTGGCGCTGTATTCCGATGCGGTGGAGACCATCATCAATGTGGTCTCAGCCTTAGGGGGGCTGTGGGCGCTAAGCGTTGCGGAACGTCCGGCAGACCACAACCACACATACGGACACTATAAAGCGGAATATCTCTCCGCTGTGGCCGAGGGCACACTGGTGCTGGTCACCGCCTTTGTCATCGGGCGCGAGGCCGTGGAAGGTTTTCTGCACCCGCACCCTACCGGCGCGCCTTATGTGGGTATTCTGCTCAACGCGACCGCCACAGTGGTCAATCTGGTGTGGGGGCTGACCCTTGTGCATGCGGGGCGCAGCCGTCGCTCCCCCGCCCTGCAGGCAGGCGGGCAGCATGTGCTGTCTGATGTCTGGACGGGCGTGGGGCTGGTGGTCGGCATGTTGCTGATCCCGCTAACGGGGTGGATCTGGCTGGATGCCGTGCTGGCCGGGCTGATTGCCATCAACGTGCTGCGCGTGGGCTGGGAGATGATGCGGGAGTCCATCGCAGGCCTGATGGACGAGGCCCCCGCCCCGGAAACGCTGGATGATATCCGCGACATTATCGCCACCAACGGACGCGGCGCGATTGAAGCCCATGACATCCGCACCCGCATTGTGGGCGCCATCACGTTTCTGGAATTCCATCTGGTTGTGCCCGGCAGCATGACGGTGGAGGAAGCCCACCAGATCTGTGACCGGATTGAATCCGGTCTGCGCACCAAAATGGGGGATACGCTGGTGCATATCCATGTCGAGCCGGACAACATGGCCAAGCATGAAGGCATTGTGTTCTGGCCTCGCCCTGCAACCGAGTCCGCCGCGCCGGGAAAATCTGTTTAACGCGTTTTCAGTTTTACGATAGGTTTTGCCCGCCAGATCCGCGTTCAGCGTCCCGTTTTGCGCATATTACTCGGGGCTGACATGCATTTTATTAATACAGAGCGCGCATAAAACCAGACAATGCTTTCCTCGTTGTAAAGACGTGTTAGAACGCCTTACGTCTTCTCAGCCAATCAGGATTATCCATGTCTGCCAGCGTGCCCGTCACGTCCGCTCAGCTTCGCCATTTACGGGACCAGGCGAAGGCCGGCACGGTTAACTGGCGGCGGAAGCTGATCTATTGGTCCGGTGCCGTCATGGTGGGCGTGGTCGCCGTCACCTTCGCCTTTCTGGCAGATAAGGCGGCGGGGCTCCGCAACCAGATTATCGCCCTCAGCCCCTGGCTGATGCTGATTGTCACCCCCGGCGGGCTGGCCCTGTCCACATGGCTGACGCGCACATGGTTCCGGGGCGCGCAGGGCAGCGGCATTCCGCAGGCCATTGCCTGCATGCATCTGAATGATTTCCGCATTATTGACAGGGTTCTGGCGCTAAAAATCGCGCTGGCCAAAATTTTCCTCACCTGCCTCGGGCTGCTCTCGGGCGGCTCTATCGGGCGAGAAGGCCCCACAGTGCAGGTCGGTGCGTCCATCATGCACACCGTCGGGCGCTTTATGGGGGTGCATGACCCCATCAAACAGCGTGCGCTGATCAAAGCCGGGGGCGCAGCCGGGGTGGCCGCTGCGTTCAACACGCCGCTGGCGGGCATTGTCTTCGGCATTGAAGAACTGGCTCATTCCTACGAACAGCGCACCAGCGGCACCATGCTGACCTGTGTGGTGATTGCCGGTGTCACGGCCATCGCCATGGTGGGGAACTATACCTATTTCGGTCATACCAGTTCCGTAGTGCCGGTGGGTGTCAGCTGGCTGGCGGTGCTGGCCTGCGGTGTGCTGGGCGGGCTGAGCGGTGGCTCCTTTTCTGCCCTGCTTATTCGTATCTCCCGCGGCGTTCCCGGTCGCATGGGCCTGTTCATTGCCCGGCATCCCATTTCATTCTCCGCACTCTGCGGACTGGTTCTGGCCATTATCGGCCTGCTGTCCGGCGGCATGACCTACGGCACGGGCTATGTGCAGGCGCGCGATATCATCATGGGGTCCGGGGATTATCCGGCCTCTTTCTTCGTACTAAAATTTCTGGCCACCATCGTGTCCTACTGTTCCGGCATTCCGGGCGGCCTGTTTGCCCCGTCCCTGTCCGTCGGGGCCGGCATGGGCGGCTGGGTGGCGCAGTATCTGCCGCATACCTCGCCGGGGGCTGTGGTGCTGCTGGGCACGGTGGCCTATTTTGCCGCGGTGACACAGGCTCCGCTGACCGCGACCGTCATTGTTATGGAAATGTGTGACAACCAGCAGATCACCCTTGCCCTGCTGGCCAGCGCCTTTCTGGCGTTTGGTGTCTCCCGCGCCCTGTGCAGCCACGCCCTGTATGGCGCGCTGGCCGTCCGCTTCCTGCGCACGGCAGACCCACAGCCCAATTCGTCCTCCTCACCCACCCCGGCGACCGACACCATGGGGCGCACCCAGTAAACAGCCGTGAATAACCCGCCTGTTTACTGGACCAGCAGGAAGCGCCCGGCCACGACGGAGGTGGCAATCAGCCCCACCAGCATTTCCTGCGCCATCAGGGAGAGGTGCGTCACCCCCAGACCGTGCAGAAGCTGCAGGACGGCAAAAAAGAGGACGCCAATGCAGGTCCCCATTTTCAGGGCAGTATAAGTACTCAGCTTCAGAGTCTTTTTACGGGGCCAGACGCTACGCATGGTTCGTCCTTTCAGTCCTCTCTGGGGCAGGTGTGTCTTCCAGGTACAAAAGATAGGCTATCAAAAATAATTGCAATAACGCAACAAAATGATGTGCAGAATGTTGTCTCTCCAGATGCCTCAATCAGCCGTCTGCGGTCCGGCATATCTGCACCGAACCGCATAACGCGCTTTGAACAAGGCGACGTCAGGACACCGCGCGGGGAAGTGCCGCAGACTGCGCGTTGACCCGATACGGCCCACCGGCCAGCACCTCAATAGAGAGCAGTCCCAGCGCACCCGGCTGCCGCGCACCCAGAGCCAGAGCGGCATGGCCATTGGTCCAGCGTGCTGCCTGCCCGGCTTCCGCCGCGTGCCAGCCCGAACCCGCCAGTGTGCCCACCGCAGGTTCCAGCGCACGAGCTTCCGCCGCGCCCTCCTGCACCATCATACGCCCGACCAGAACGCCCAGCATGCGGCGGTCATCTACAAACGGGCCGATCGTATCCACCGGACGACTGGCGCGGGATACCAGACGCACGGCCCGCACATGCGGCGGCACCATAAAGACCACGCATCCGTTATGCGTCCGCGCCTTGCGCAGCACAGCACCATCTTCTGTTACAAGATGCAGGTCCGGATCAGTCGTCAGCGTTGCGGCATCTGGAAGCAATTCCGCCTCATCCCGCTCCACGCCGGACACCTCACTTTGCGCCGTCCGCAGCGTTTCCGCCCGCTGGGCCAGACGCCGATGCAACGGCTCTACAGCCTCGCGCGCCGTCATCAGCGGGGCCGCAGCATCCTCCGCCCAGCAGCGCGCCAGCCCGGGAATTCGCACCACAGTGCCCGCCTGCCGGAAAGCCCGACGATTACCCGTATCCAGATAGCTTTCCGTCAGCGTACCATCCGCCATAATCACCGCATGCTGTGCAGTTTCCACATGATAGTACGTGTAGGTGCAGATAGTCTGGTCATAAGCAATGGTCTCGCCATTCACCAGCATACGCGCAGGCACAAACTGCCCATCCAGATACAGGCAATGTTCCGGGGTTATCAGAAGATCCTTGCTGGGCACGCCCTCCGCCAGAGCGTCCTGCCGCACGCGCACCGGCCAGCCGGCTTCATCCAGCGGCAGACCGGGCCGCACCTCTGCCCGTCGGGACCCGACCCATACCACCGGCTGCGCAACAGGCTTGCCGTTCTCAAACGCCAGCAGGCTATCGCCAATCTGCACCTCTTCAATCGCCACATCGCCATCCGGCGTGCGCAGCAGGGTTCCGGACAGGAAGCAGACGGAGCCCACGGCTTCAATGCTCAGGGATGTACCATCGCTCGATACTGTCAGCGGGCCAATGCCGCTGGAAGAATAGTTACCGGTCGCAAAATTTTGCCCGGAGACGGTCACATCTGCAATTTTCTTATTATTGGCATCAAAGACTGTAATGACCTGAGAGCCGGAGGAGTTTGCAATCGAATAGGTTGCTGGCGCAGCAGCAAGGTTTTCAAAAGAAATAAAGTCTTTGGCGGTATCAAACCCCTTGATGGTAGTGGAAGACAGGTCCAGCAAAGCCCCACCCGCATTGGCAATAAAATTGCCACCACCAGTGCCAAAATTGATGGTGGAGCCTGTCAAAAGTCCGATCAACCCGCCACCATTGCTGAATGTTCCGCCATTGGTCAGGTTGATGGTGGAACCAGAGAGCGCCCCCAGCACCACATTGCTGCCCAGCGTGGCCGTGCCGCCATCCACATTCACCGTCACGCCGCTCAGGGCGGAGATATCTGTATTAATAGTCGCCGTGCCGCCTACATACACTGTCACGCCACTCAGCGCAGAAAGCACCGTGTTGACCGACCCTGTCACCCCCGGCGGAACAACGTATGTGCCGCCACCAAGCCCCAGAATGGAAATAATGGAGAGCGCACCTCCATCTTTTGTCAGAACCTGCCCGGTTCCGACATTCCCGAGGTTGGTAACATTTCCGTCCGGATCCGTAATTTTGACGGCATAGGACGTGACAATCCCCAGAAAGGTATTGGGAACAACTGAATAGACAACGCCCGAATCATTCACATAGTCGGTCATATCTTAATCTTTCTTTAAGAAAAAATCTTTTGAACCGACTCTGTTATTTAAATTATATCCCTTAAATACTTATTAATTTATTTAAATACTAATATAAAAAAAGGCTCAGCCTTATTCCCCCGCGCTCTCTGGCCCTCCACGCTCTGCCTCCCTATATGAAGAGGCACGAATGTAATCTTAACGGAGGCCTGTCTTCATGTCTGATGCGTCCCTTTCTTCCGAGCCTGCGGAAACGCTGGTACCCGTCACGGTGCTGACGGGCTTTCTGGGTGCCGGAAAAACCACGCTGCTCAACCACATCCTGACAGCAGAACATGGCCGCAAATATGCTGTGGTCATTAACGAATTCGGTGAGCTTGGCGTTGATAACGATCTGGTTGTCGATGCGGATGAAGAAGTGTTCGAAATGAACAACGGCTGCATCTGCTGCACCGTGCGCGGAGATCTGATCCGTATTCTCGGCAGCCTGATGAAACGCCGGAACAAGTTCGACGGCATTATTATTGAAACCACCGGCCTGGCAGACCCCGCCCCGGTCGCGCAGACCTTTTTTGCGGATGAAGACGTTCGCGCCAAAACCCGGCTGGACGCCGTGGTGACGGTGGTGGATGCGCTGAACATCCTGCAAACGCTGAAGGAAAGCCCGGAAGCCCACCAGCAGATTGCTTTTGCTGATGTCATCATCCTCAACAAGACCGATCTTGTGGATGACGCTCAGCTCAAGGAAGTGGAAGACGCCATCCGCAAGATCAACGCCTTCGCGCCCGTGCATAAAGCCCAGAAAGGCAATGTGAAGCTGACGGATGTGATGGATGTCGGCGGGTTTGACCTCCAGCGCACGCTCTCCACCATGCCGGACTTTCTGGAAAACACGCACCACCATCATGAGGAAGGCGTGAACAGCGTCTCCCTTACGATCAAAACGCCGCTGGATGCAGGCCGCTTCCAGATGTGGATCGGCGCGCTGCTGCAGGAAAAGGGGGCCGATATCCTCCGCACCAAAGGCATCCTGAATTTTGAAGGCCAGCCCGACCGCTTTGCGTTTCAGGCCGTGCACATGATGGCGGATGGCAATGACATTGGTCCGTGGAAAGACGGGGAGGAACGGGAATCCCGTCTTGTCTTTATTGGTCGCAACCTCAACCGGCCCCAGCTTCGGCGCGGGTTTGAAAGCTGCGCTGTCGCATGAGCATTCCTACCGAACTCCGCGGCCTGATTGAAAAGCGCGGGGCATCCCGCACGGTTGAAGGCCACATCACCGCTTGCGCCGCCTCCCGCGATAACATGCGCTTTGCCTTTACCACGGCGGAAGGGGACGTGATTGTCGCCCACCGGGCCGATCTGGCGGAACCTGCCAGTTGGGCCACCTACGCCGTGCATGATGGCGCTGCCCTTGCGCTGGCCCCGGATACAGACCCCGGCGGCTTTCTGACCGGTGGTGATGATGGCCGCCTGTGCCGTCTGGACATGCACGGGGAAATTGAGGAACTGGGCAAGACCCGTCGCTGGGTGGAGCATGTCGTAAGCCATGTGGATGCCAAGGCCGCCTACATTGCCAGCGCCTCCGGCAAGCAGGTCGAACTGCGCGATGGCCGCGGTGAGACCGTGCTGAAAACGCTGGAGCACCCCTCCTCCGTGACCGGCATTGTGTTTGATACCAAGGGCAAGCGGATTGCGGCCTCCCATTATAACGGGGCCTCCGTGTGGTATACGCAGCCTAAAAGTGAGAGCGTACGCTCGCTTGAATGGAAGGGCAGCCATACCGGTATTGCAATCCATCCGGCTGGCGAGGCTCTGATCACCTCCATGCAGGATAATGACCTGCACGGCTGGCGACTGTCCGACGGACACAATATCCGCATGAGCGGCTACCCCACCAAAGTGAAGTCCATGTCCTTCTCCCGCACGGGAAAATGGCTGGCCACCAGTGGCGCAGATGTTGTGGTGCTGTGGCCGTTCTTTGGTGGCGGCCCGATGGGCAAACCCCCTGCGGAACTGCCGGGAATGGGCGGTGCGCTCTGCACCCGCGTGGCGTACAACCCCGAGCAGGAAATTCTGGCGGCTGGATTTGCGGATGGGTCTGTCATTATGATCGAACCGGAATCGCAACGGGTTCTGCCGGTCTGCCTGAACGGGGGGAGTGCCATCAGCGCGCTGTCCTATAGTTCGGACGGATGCCTGCTGGGATTTGGCACGGAAGAGGGGCTGATCGGCCTTGTGGATCTGTCCGCAGGCTAAGCGGGCATCCGCCTGCGTAAGAGACAATTGCGTGACCTCAAGAGGCAGTGTGTTGCGCAGTTCTGTTCCGCCGCCGATACTTGCGGAACACGAAAGGATAGTGACGTTATGAGTGATCGGTTTCGGTTGGTTATTGTAGGGGGCGGCATTGCCGGCCTGGCACTCGCCACACGGTTGGGAAACAGCATGGGCCGCTCTGGCAAGCTGGATATCACCCTGGTGGATAAAGGGTTCAGCCATGTCTGGAAGCCTATGCTCCACTGCTTTGCCGCTGGCACCGCGCGCAATGAGAATGACCGCATTACCTTTGTCTCCCACGCCGCCGGGCATGGCTTCCGCTTCTGCTATGGGGAAATTTCCCATCTGGACCGTGCCGCCCGCAGGCTGATCCTCGCCCCGCTGACAGAGCAGGATGAGGATGAAGTCATTCTGGAAGAGCGGCATGTGGACTATGACGCCCTGATTTTTGCCATTGGCAGCCGCGCCAACGATTTTGGCACACCGGGTGTCAAAGACCACTGCATTTTTCTGGATAATGTGGTGGAAGCCAACAACTTTAATGAACGCTTCCGCCATGCCGTCCTGCAGGCCTATGGGCGCGGCACACCGCTGGATATCGCCATTGTCGGCGGTGGGGCGACCGGCGTGCAGCTGGCTGCTGAGTTGCACAAGGCGCTGGATATCGGCTCCCTGTACAACTTTACGCCCACCACACCGGAAATGCGCATTACCCTGCTGGAAGCCGGGCCGCGTATTCTGCCGTCCTTCCCGGAAAAAGTGTCCGAGGAAGCCCGCCAGCAGCTGGAAGCCCTCAAGATTTCCGTCCGCACTGGCGCTATGGTCAGCGGCGTGGATGAAAAAGGCTTTATCCTCAAGGACGGCTCCCGCGTAGATGCGCAGTTCCGCGTCTGGGCAGCTGGTGTGAAAGCCCCGGACGTTACGCGGGAAATGGACGGTCTGGAATGTGGCCGTGGCGGCCAGCTGGTGGTCAAACCCAACCTGCAAACCACACTGGATGACCGGATTTTTGCAGTCGGCGACTGTTCCTTTATTGCGGAAAGCCCCCTGCCCCCCACGGCGCAGGTTGCACGGCAGGAAGCGCACCATCTGGCAAAATATCTGCCGCAATGGATTTTGAACCAGACGCCGGTCCCGCCCTTCAAGTTCAACAACAAAGGCGCGATTGTCGCCCTCGGCAATTACAATGGCTGGGGCGCGTTTGCGGATGGCAAGACGTTTGGCGGTGGCGCACTGCATGGCCTGAGCGCCCGGTTGGGGCACACCGCTCTGTATCGCCAGCATCAGTTTGAACTCTACGGCGTCCCTCGCGGTGCGATTGCCTGCCTGACCGACTGGCTGGACCGCTTTGTCCGCCCGTCTGTCCGAATGGACTGAGGTTTTCCGCTCATACAGCGGCATGCCCTCTGTGTGAGCAACGCACCCGCTACGCTCCGGCGCACGGTGTCTCTCATAGCAACGCCCCCTGCGGTCCGTCACCACAGGGGGCGTTTGTGTTTTCAGGCCTCTCTGGCACAAACCCCGCTGGCTGGCGGCTTATGACCAGATGATCCCGTTCCGGCTCCCGCTTCCGGGCCGCCCTCTCTCTGGGCCAACAGGGCCGGGCCTGCCTTACGCAGCGCCCAAACCGTGTCCCCATCCCCTCCGGCCTGCGGCACCTGAAGGGGTCTGAAAATGCCTAATCAGGACCTCCGAGCAGGCAAACCAGAGACCTTACAGATAGCGGGCAGTGCCGTTATTCAGCTGGTCAATAAAGGAGTCACAGGTCATTTCCACGACTTCCCCTTTGGTGTTTTTCAGGCGCACCTTGCAGTCACCATCATTCATCGTGCCCAGCATTTCATAACGGGTGCCGGCAATTTCAACGCTCTTGTTTGTTTTAGCGGTCATGGTCTTTCCTTTCTGGAAAGCTAAATTTTCAAAACAGTCTCAGCCTGCATTAATAGCAATATGCCGTTCCGCAGGTTTGCTTTCCGCCTTTTTGGGCAGTGTCACGCTCAGCACACCATTTTTGAGAGACGCGCTGATTTTTTCGACATCCACATCATCCGGCAGCGTAAAGGCTTCCTCAAACGCAGCAAACTGACGGCCCGCCAGATGCTGTTTGACCGGGCCTTCCACTTCCGGTTTCTTCTTTTCACCGCGAATGCTCAGCACGCCATTGGCCGTGCTCAGTTTAATATCGCTCTCGGCACAGCCCGGCACTTCCGTCGCCACAACATAGCCCGCAGCATTTTCCGTAATATCCGTGGCCCCCAGACGATGGGCAGGCGCACCGCTTTCCGGCACCTTGTAATCTTCAAAAAGGCGGCTCATCTGCCGTTCCAGAGCTGTCAGCGGGTCCGCTACACGAACATTGCCAACCGGAACACGCACAACAGGGGCACGACCGTTTGTTGTATAAATGGTCATCCGAACATCCTCCTTTTTCGCGCAGCGACCCCACAGGTCCCTCTGCGCTTTCCGGAAGTAGTGTCTCCAGCTTTGCGCCTCCGGCCCTTGATCTAAATCAAATTCCCGCCCCTTGATGTCGCGCAACGGCAATGCGCTCACCTCATGCGGAGCAGCCCTGCGTCTCCTGAAAACCTTTTATCATTTCACACCCTATTGAAACTCGCCTCTACGATTTCTCAATAGATACCGCAGCCCTCTGGCCTCAGCGCTTTCTTCCGGAGGCTGGCGGTATGCCTTGCTGCTGCCGGAGCCGCTTTTCAAGGCAGGCTGCGCACAGGCACCCCGTCGCAGCATCCGCAGGCAGAGGGACATCATGGGGTTTTTGCATACACCAGCACCGGGCGTCTGCCGTGCAGGGGAACTCCGTTCCGCACTCTTCGCATCTCATGCGCAGCCTTGCCTCCCGTCCCGCGTTATCCTGTTTGCAAGACACCATAACGCGCCGCCACACGCTGCACAGCTGCTCTTTTGCCGCTATGCTGCCCGTCAGGATCGCGCCACGCCGAAAGGGCCAGAGGAATGAAGCAGATTACCATACGGCTACTGGCCTTCAGCTTGCTTAGCCTGCCAGCCACCACGGCAGGTGCCGCTCCGGCTCCCCTTGCACCTCCCGCTGCGCCGTCCCCCATACCTGCGCAAACCGCATCGTCCTCCCCCTTGGCCACAAGCGCCAGCACAGCAACCCACCCAACCGAGCGCACCCCGGACACAGCCGCTTCTCCTACACAAATGCCACAGCCCACGACGGACAATTACCGCTTCTCCGGCACCCTTGGCCCGTATCCTATCGGGGCGACGCTCTCCGTTCGGCCCGATCAGACAGTGGCAAACGCGCATTATTTCTATGTAAAAAATCTGGTCGATATTCCCCTGTCTGCTCAGAACTCAGGAGAGCAGATGACGCTGAGCGAACCCGGTGGTGGCCGCTTCAGCCTGCATTTTGAAACAAGTGATAAAGACGCTCATGCCCCGCTCACCTTCCAGACCTCCACAGCACTGGCCGGAACCTGGACCAACGGCACAAAAACCTATCCCGTAAAACTGGATCTTGCCTCCATAGATCACCTCGCCCCCAACGCCCTGTATGAGGACGTCACAGACGCTCCCCCTGCGGTTTTCGAGGCTATGGTGCAGCGCTTCCTGCGCAGCGTGCTGAGCGGCAACAAGGCAGAAACGGCAAAGCTGGTCTCATGGCCCTTGAGGGTGAATGCAGAACACGCCTTCACCCTTAAAACGCCCGCAGCGCTCTCCACATCATGGTCGCGGGTTTTCACGCCCTGTGTCCTCAACAGCCTGCGGGGCGCTATTCCGCATGAGATGTTTGTCCATAACGGGCAGGCCATGATTGCCAATGGCACGGTCTGGTTCGACGCTCATGGGGCGCGTGCGATAAACAGCTGCCCTTAACCCAGGGTTATCAGACCCCCTCATTATCGATTATTGACAATATTAGTTCCGGGTCAGCAACATGTTCTCACAGGATCATGCGCAAAATCGGTGCTCCAGAGACAACCGGCCCACTGCGCACTGATCAGAACAGAGACAGACCACGGAGCAGGGATTGACGATGGGCAAGCGTAACAAGGTTGTAAAAGAACGATATAGCAAGTCACTTTTGCTCTTTGGTACTGCTCTGGCAGGTCTGCTTTTTGATACAACTGCTGGCGCAGCCGCGCCGTCCGCCGCTGGCACGAGCCCCAAAAAGCGCTCATCGCACACGGTTGCTGCCCATACACCGCCTGCTTCTGTTTCTGCACGCAAAGACCATACGGCACCGCGCAAAAAACGCAGTACAGGCCCTCTGGTCAGCAAAGATAGTGAGGAAGTCAACGTCAGCACGCACCGTGTTGCCAGTCATGGCGCAGAGGTCACCGTGAGCCGTAAGGTCATGGACCGGTTTGTTGCGGGCACCAACCCGATGCAGATCCTTGCCCAGACCACGCCGGGGGCCAACTTTACCTCCACAGATGCCTTTGGCCTTGATACCTACGCAAACACGTTTTACCTGCGCGGCTTTACGCAAATGCAGATTGGCGCAACCCTTGATGGCATGCCCTTAGGCACACAGGGTTTTATTAACGATAATGGTGTCTCCATCACACAGGCCATGATTCAGGATGACATTGGCGGCATGTCGATGTCTCAGGGCGCTGGCGCGCTGGACTCCTTCTCCGCCCAGAACCTTGGCGGGGCCATGACCTATACCTCGTCTGACCCTAAGGATAAGGCTGGCGGCAAGGTCAGTCAGACATTTGGCAGCTTCAATGCCTTCCGCACCTATGGTCGCGTTGATAGTGGCATCCTGAATTCCACCGGCACAAAATTCTATGCATCCTTTGCCCGCACCAAATCAGATTTGTGGAAAGGCCAAGGGTATCAGAGCGAATTGCAGGCCAATGCAAAAGTCGTGCAGCCTCTTGGGGACCGTGGCAAGATTACCGCCTTTTTTGGCTACGGTAATTTTACACAGGGCAATTACCTGTCCATGACCAAAAACATGTGGGAAAAGATGGGGCGTGATTCAACCTATCTCAAGCCCGATTACGAAAAAGCAAAACAGTGGGCCTATTATGCTCAGTATACGTCTGATGTGCCTCCGGGTTACGCAGGCGTCCTCTCCAATGATGAAATTGGCGACTACGCGTGGGATGCCGCCCAGTTGCAGAGAAGCTACCTCTCCTCTGTCAACATGCACTACGACCTGTTTAAAAATGTGAAGTCTGACACGGTCGCTTACGGTAACGTCAACAGTGCAATCTATGGGGGCACAAACAACTTTGTCACCTCGCCAAGCTATGGCACACCAAGCCTGAACGCGGATGGCAGTGTCTCAGGCGTCCCCATGGCGCTCGGCATGTCGCATGCGGCCATGCGCCGTCTGGGCTTTACGCAAAAATTCACCATTGAAGCCCCGCACCACAATAAAATTGAAACCGGCATCTGGTATGAAAACAACCAGTGGATTTATAATCAGAGACTTTATGAAGATGGCCTGAACTCCGCCCATAACTGGCTGTCTGACTTCAAGAGTGGCACGGGTCACACCTGGTTTGAGAACACCTTCAACACCAACACGTTCCAGTTCTTCCTGCAGGACCGCTGGACCATTACCCCTGGCATGACCTTTCTTGCTGGCTTTAAATCCCTGACCCAGACCACACACGGCGGCACAAAAGCCGACTATACCGATCAGCTGGCGGCGGAAGGCTGGAATACATATTACCGGCACCCTGTTAACGGGTCACTCACGGCCTCTGCTGCGTTCCTGCCGCACTTCAATTTTGATTACCATTTCCTCAGCCATCATGAATTCTACTGGGATATTGCAGAAAATATGCGGGCCTATGACTATTTTGCCCAAACAGGCGGGGACAACGCCTGGGGTGGGCTGGGCAATGCCAGCCGCCCCGCGCAGGTTGTGTTTGATGAAAGCAAGAAGGTCCTGCGTCCGGAGCGCACATGGAACTACGTTGTGGGCTACCGCTATGACTCCCGCTTTTTCTCAGCCTCTGCTGATTTCTACCATACGGACTATTACAACCGCCTTGCCTCAATCAGTGAAGGCAGCGCCAATAACACGAACAATGCCTATCTGAACGTGGGCCGGGAAACTATGAATGGGGCCGACGTTCTGGCCACCATTCGCCCCATAGAAGGGCTTGAAATTACCAACAGCTTCAGCTGGAACAATGCCGAATATCAAAGCCGCTCCATTAATTACAGCGGACAGAATTACAACATTCGTGGCAAGCATCAGGTTTACTACCCAAAGTTCATGTATAAAGCCAACCTGAACTACACCTACAAACGGGCCATGTTTAACTTCAACGTCAACTATATCGGCTCCCGCCCGATGACGTATATGAATGATCAGAGCATTCCGGCCTACTGGCTCGCCAATATGAATTTTGCCTATAATTTTGGAAAAATTGGCTTTGCCCAGAACATGAAAGCGACTTTCGGCATCACCAACCTGTTTGATAAAAATTATATTGGCGGCGTTTACGGGTCCGCTGCCGTCACCGGGGATGATAACGCCAATCTGTTTGTTGCGTCTCCGCGCCAGTTCTTTGGTACCGTATCGGCAGAATTCTAAGGTTCATCACCCGGCAAAAGCCGGATCCATAGACGACACGGTTGTTTATACTCAGGGGTTCCATGTTCAAAAATACTCTTCTTCTGCTCTGCATGACTGCGCTTTCAACACCCGCCTTCGCGCAGGATCATGCAGCGCAAAATGCTGATATCGCCCCTGATATGCCTGCAAAATTTACTGTGAATACAGACAAGTTTGACTTCATCCGCCGGGATGTGATGATCCCCATGCGTGATGGCGCCAAACTGCATACCGTCATCCTTATCCCCAAATCCGCCCATAACGCCCCTATTCTGCTGACCCGCACCCCGTATAACGCCCAGCACATGACGTCTCAGGCAGAGAGCGGCACCATGCGCTCTGTGTTGCAGGGCTATGACAACATGCCGGACGTGATCGCGGATGGCGGCTATATCCGCGTAGTGCAGGATGTGCGTGGCAAATATGGCTCCGAGGGGCAGTATGTGATGAACCGCCCTCTGCGCGGGGCGCTGAACCACACAAAAGTAGATCATAGCACCGACACCTGGGACACCATTGAATGGCTGGTCCACAACCTGCCGCAAAGCAACGGCAAGGTCGGCATTATCGGCGTCTCTTACGACGGCTATACCTCCCTCACGGCCCTGATTAACCCCCACCCGGCCCTGAAAGTTTCCGTCCCTATGAACCCGATGGTGGATGGCTGGATGGGCGATGACTGGTTCCATAACGGAGCCTTCCGTGAAGAAATGCTGTCCTACATCTACAATCAGGATGCCACGGCGAAAAAAACGGCCATCTGGTGGGGCAACCAGTATGACAATTATGATCTTTTCCTGAACTCCGTTTCTGCCGGCGCACAGGGGAAAGAACGGGGTATGGAGCAGATCGGCTTTTTCCGGCAGCTTCTGGCCCACCCGGCCTATGATAGCTGGTGGCAGCAGCAGGCAATGGACCATGTGCTTGCGGACCTGCCGCTGAAAGTGCCAACGCTCCTCGTGCATAGTCTGTGGGATCAGGAAGATAATTACGGGGCCATTGCCCTTTACTATGCGCTCAAACAGAAGCAGACAGATCAGCCCAACCTCTGGCTGGCGATGGGGCCGTGGAACCATGGCGGCGAGATCAAAGAGGCCAGCACGCTTGGCCCCATCAAGCTCCATTCCGATACCGGCCTGTATTTCCGTAAAAAAATTCTTGAACCCTTTCTGGCCCATTATCTGAAAGATGACGCCGTCGCCCTGCCGCAGCGCGTGTCCGCCTACCGCAGTGGCTCTGATGACTGGGAAACCAGAGAGGCCCTCCCGGCGCGGGATTGCACAACCGACTGCACCACTCTGCATCTTACGGCCAAATACCAGCTTGCTGTGAACGGGTCTGCCGAGACGTCCGGCTCTGTCAGTTATCTGTCTGACCCGGCACACCCGGTGCCGTATGTGCAGCGTCCCGTTATTACCAGAGGGGCCGCAAATTCCGCATGGGATAACTGGCTTTCAACAGACCAGCGCAATGCGGCGTCCCGCCCGGATGTGGCAACCTTTACCTCCCCCGTGCTGACGCAGCCGGTGGCGCTGGACGGCCAGCCGCTTGTGCATCTGAACGCCACAACAAGTGGCACGGATGGCGATTTTGTTGTGAAACTGATTGATGTCTACCCGGATGAAGTGCCCGAACAGCGGGAACTGGGCGGCTATCAGCTTATGATCAGCAGTGACATTCTGCGCGGGCGCTACCGCAAAAGCTTTGAACACCCCGAGGCTATTCCGGCTCATCAGGCCCAGCTTTACCAGTTCCGGCTGCCGATCATGAACCATACGTTCCTGCCCGGCCATCGCATTATGGTGCAGGTGCAGTCAAGCTGGTTCCCGCTGTATGACCGCAACCCGCAAACCTATGTCAGCTCCATTTTCACCGCACCGCCGGAAGCCTATAAGCCCGCCACCATTACCATTGATACGGCAAAAAGCTGGCTTACGGTGCATACGGCAGACGCCGCCACACCGTAACACACAGCTAAACCCGATTATTTAATGTCTTCAAATCTGATGTTCTGAACAGGGTATTTGTTCCAGTCCCTGTAATCAAAATGCCACCACTCAGCGGGGAGCTGTATAAAGCCTTCCTGCTGCATGGCGTCCCGCAGCAGATCCCGCGCCTTTTTCTGCTCTTCCGGCGCGTCCGGATAGTTGGAATAGGCACGGGGCGTCATTTCATCAAACCCGCTGGGCATGGTCACCTGCTGCCCGGTTTTCAGGTCATATAAGGTCAGATCCACCGCACAGCCCCGGTTATGTCTGGACCCATGTGTGGGGTTAGCGACAAACTGGTGTTTGTCCGCAGGCGTTGCGTCCCAAAACAGTTTGGTAATAAACCACGGGCGATAGGCATCAAAAATCAGAAGACCATAGCCTTTTGTTTTTAAATATTCCGAGGCTCTGGCGAGCGCTTCCGCCGCAGGTTTTTCCAAAAAGGCGTGGGATGAGGAATAAACCGGCGTGCTGAGAAAATTCTCTGTCGTGGCATAGCGGATATCGAATTTAAAATCCGGTGTAAGTGTTGCAAGATCAACCAGATCCGGCGCACGCACTATCTTATCCTGCACCGGGGGTGAGGCCGCAAGCGCCTCATGCATTAAAACCTCAAGGGGTTTAACCGGCGTAATCCGAAAGACCATCGCAGCCTTGTCCTCCTGCGCACCCCAGGCGACAGGAGGGTGCATGACCAGAACCGCAAGAAAGAAGAGCTTTGATTTCTGCATGGCCGTTTCTTCAAGGGTTCATGATGAAAAACAAACTCTACCTTTTCACGCCGTTGAACGGAAGCTCTCACACTCCTTTCCCGCACGCGCACGCCTAAGAGTGCGCCACTTCCTTCCGCACGATCCGCCGCTGATCATCTGACATCCCGCAGGCCTGTGGGGCATCCAGCGTCAGCAACAGGCGGGTGACGGGTTTTGCCAGCGCAGAAAGCGGTGGCGAACGATGCTGCACCGCCCCCTCCGGCTGCCAGCCCGGATAACAACCGCCCTTAAGTAACGCCACAGCGCCTGCGTCCGCCTGATACACCGCGGCCTCTTCCCCCAGATCCGCCACACGCCACTGCACCCCCGGCCCTACATAGGTGCACAACAGACGCAGCACGACGTGATCCACATGGAAGCGACGACAACTATCATGCGTAATCCGCTCCAGCCGGAAGCGCACGGCGTCCATCCCTGTCGCCGCGCAATAGCCGTCCACCAGCCCCAGCGCATCCTCCAGCAAGGCCCGTGTGGCCGGCGTAAAAACCGGCGCAAGCTCCTGCGCCAGCTCGTCCGGGGTGCCTGCTGTCAGGATCAGGGAAGGCCCCTCTTCAAGATAGGTCTGCGCCGCGTTTTCCAGATCCTGCCCCAGAGCACGGTCTGCGACCGCGATATGGCACGTGGGTTGCTCAATGGCCTGAAACGCAGCGTCTGGCGTGGGGAAACGGAAGGATAAGGGCGTGTGCGGCATGGGGTTTCGCTTTATCGTGACGTTATGATATAACGTATCATATACGACATCGGAACCGCAATCCGAAGGAAAGAGCACCATGCCAAACCGGCTTCCTGTTACCGTTCTCTCCGGCTTTCTGGGAGCCGGAAAAACCACGGTCCTCAACCATATTCTGAACAATCGTGAAGGCCGCCGCGTGGCCGTGATTGTTAATGATATGAGCGACGTGAATATTGATGCCGATCTGGTGCGTGAGGGCTCGGACCTCTCCCGCACGGATGAAAAGCTGGTGGAAATGAGCAACGGCTGCATCTGCTGCACCCTGCGCGATGACCTGCTGACAGAAGTGCGTCGGCTGGCGGATGAAGGCCGGTTTGATTATCTGCTGATTGAATCCACCGGCATTGCGGAACCCCTCCCCGTCGCCGCCACGTTCTCCTTCCGGGATGAGGACGACCAGAGCCTGCTGGATATTGCCCGGCTGGATACGATGGTCACTGTGGTAGATGCGGTTAATCTGCTCAAGGATTACGCCTCCACCGATTTTCTGAAAGACCGGGGCGAAACCGCAGGGGATGCGGATGACCGCGCACTGGTGGACCTGCTGGTGGAGCAGATTGAGTTTGCTGATGTTGTCATTCTCAACAAGGTGTCCACCGCCACGCCGGAGCAGCGGGACGCTGCAAAACAGATTATCCGCGCCCTGAACCCGGATGCCGATCTGATTGAAACCGATATGGGCGTCGTGCCGCTGGACCGCGTGCTGAACACCCACCGGTTTGACCATGACAAAGCCGAACAACACCCGCTCTGGTACAAAGAGCTTTATGGTGCCGCCGAGCATGTGCCGGAAACGGAAGAATACGGCATCAGCAGCTTTGTCTATCGCGCGCGCCGCCCGTTTATTCCTGAAAAATTCAAGGCCTTTATTGATACCTCATGGCCCGGCGTGGTGCGCGCCAAAGGGCATTTCTGGCTGGCCACGCGCCCGGAATGGGTGGGCGAACTCGGGCAGGCTGGCGCACTGGTCCGCACGCAGGCCATGGGCCTGTGGTGGTGCGTGATCCCCACCCAGCACTGGCCGGAGGATGACGACTGGAAGGCGATGCTGGTCGGCAAATGGGACCCGGTTTACGGGGACCGCAGGCAGGAAATTGTCTTTATCGGCACGCCGGAAATGGATGAACCCGCCCTCCGCGCCGCTCTGGATGCCTGCCTTGCCCCGCAGGATACCGGGCGCTTTCAGCCGGAGCTTTACGCCAACCTGCCCGACCCCTTCCCCGTATGGCGGCACCGCCAGCCGGAGGAGGAAGACGCCTATGCCTAAGGCCGAGACCTCGAACGAGCGCACGCTGCGAGATGAGATGTGGCGGCGCTACACCGGGGATGACTGGCAGGCGTTTGACCAGCTGCCCTCTTTAGTCCGCCAGCGCGTGGCGGAACACGCGTATGATGCGTGGTCCGTTAACGTGCTGATTTTGTGGAAGCACTACAAGCGCACCTATGGCAACACGCTCCGTGGCCAGCGCGCGTTAATCCGCTATCTGGATTATTGTGAACGGCTGGAGCGGGAAGCCTTTGCCACCCACTACGCAGACCAGTACGGCACCCTGCTTCCGCACGATGCCGCACATGTCAGTATTCTGAGAGGTCAGGCCGTCACCTGAGCCTTCTCTAAAAACGCCTCAACCAGCCTGTTGAATTCAACAGTTTTTTCAAGCTGAGGCATGTGGCCCACCTGCGGCAGAAGGTGCTTCACCACATGGTCGGGAGCATTTTTTGCCCCGGCCACCGGCAGGACTTCATCCGCTTCACCCCAGAAGAGGGTGACAGGAATACGGGCCGCATCCAGCACCGGGCGCAGGTCAATCGACTGCTGCCCGTTGGCAAAACAGGCGGCCTCAATGGTGCGCAGAGCCTCCCGCGCGCCATCCAGACGGCGGACACGCAACACGTTATCCGCCATTCTGCGGCCCACCAGAGATTTATCATGCACCAGAACCTGCAAGGCTTTTTGCATATCGCGCGTGCGGTCGGCTTCTACCATCTCCCGCAGACTTTCCGCATTCACCTCGCGCTCCATGCCGGCAGGCGCAACCAGTGTCAGCGTCAGCACGGCGTCCGGGTAATCCCGCAGCAGAGCCAGCGCAATCGCCCCGCCCAGTGAGTGGCCCAGAATATGCGCTTTGGGAATATCCAGCGCCTTCAGCAGCTCATACGCCGCCTCAGCCAGAACCGTAACAGATCCATCACCAACATCCTTGGACGATGCCCCATGCCCCGGCAGGTCAAACGCAATCACACGCTGATAGCGGGCCAGAACATCCTGATTCAGCATCCAGTTGCTCAGATCACCACCAAACCCGTGGATCAGCAGGACAGGCGCGCCGTCGCCCCGCCCGACATCACGCACATTCAGGCTATGCTCACCGACCGTAATCACACGCGGTTCCGCATTGGCGGCCTCGGCCTCTTCTCCGCCCTCTTCGTCGGTGTCGGCCTTGAAACTGGCAATAAACGCGTCAATCTCTTCGTCTGAGGCCTCCGCATCCGCCACCACGCCCAGCAGAGCACCAACCGGCAGTGTCTCACCCGCCTGCGCAACCTGTTTGCGCAAAATACCGGAGGCCGGGCTTTCATACCCGCTGGTGATTTTGCTGGTTTCAATATCCGCCACTTCATCCCCTTCCCGCACGGTATCACCGGGGGAGAGGGTCCAGGAGGCAAGCTTGCCTTCCGTCATGGCCAGACCGAATTTGGGCATCGTCAGGGCTGTCAGGATCTTTGTCATTGTTCAGGCAACCTCACGCGTTTTCTGCATCATGACGGCTTTAACCGCCGCTTCAATTTTATCCGCATTGGGCATGTAGAGGTTTTCCAGCGGGGTGGAGAACGGCACCGGTGTATGCGGCGGCACCACCCGGCGGATGGGAGCCTTCAGCGCGCCAAAAGCCTGCTCGGCCACAAGGGCGGAAATATCGCACGCCATGTTACAGCGCGGGCTGGACTCATCCACAATCACCAGACGGCCCGTATCTTCCACACATTCCAGAATGGTCTGCTCATCCAGCGGGAACATGGTGCGCGGGTCCAGCACGGTACAGGAAATGCCCTGTTTTGCCAGACGGTCTGCGGCCTCGTTCGCCATGCCCACCATGCGACCAATGGCGACAATGGTGACATCATCCCCTTCACGCGTCAGGTTGGCTTCCCCAAACGGGATGGTATAGGCCTCGTCCGGCACTTCCTCGACGTCATCATACATGACCTTATTTTCAAGGAAGATCACCGGGTCATCATCACGGATCGCTTCAATCAGCAGACCTTTGGCTTCATAAGGAGAAGACGGCACCACAACCTTCAGCCCCGGAATATGGGTAAAGAGCGGATACAGCGCCTGACTATGCTGAGCCGCAGCATTAAACCCGGCCCCGTACATGGCACGAATGACCAGCGGCGTACGCGCCTTGCCGCCAAACATGTAGCGGAATTTGGCAGCCTGATTCATGATCTGGTCGAGACAACAGCCGACAAAATCAACAAACATCAGTTCCGCCACCGGGCGCAGGCCTGTCGCCGCAGCACCCGCCGCCGCCCCGATATAGGAGGCTTCAGAAATCGGGGTATCCAGCACACGGCTTTCCCCAAATTCGGTCAGCAGACCTTTGGTGACACCCAGCACGCCGCCCCAGGCGTCCTTCACGCCAGAGGAGCCGCCCTGCCCCCCGGCCACATCTTCACCCATCAGCACAACCGTGGGGTCACGCCGCATTTCCTGACGCAGGGCTTCATTAATCGCCTGACGAAAGCTCTTTTTGCTCATTGGTCTTTCCCCAAATACGTTGAGGGCAACAGGCGACATGCCCTCGCCCGAAATCCCATCAGATTTTGACGTAAACATCCGCCATCAGATCTGCATCTTCCGGCCAGGGAGCCTGTTTGGCGGCCTGCACGGCGCTCTCCACTTCGTCCGCCACGGCGGCATCAATGTCATCCAGCGCGCTGAGGTCCAGCAGCTTTTCCTGCGTAGCCCGTTCACGGAAGCTTTCAAGGCAGTCATGGTTTTTCTTGGCATCGGCCACTTCATTGGAGGCGCGATAGCTCATGGCATCCCCTTCAAAGTGCCCATACCAGCGCTCCAGATGCACATGCAGCATGACCGGGCCTTTGCCCGAGCGGGCGTGGTCAATGGCATCGCGCGCCGCGTCATGCACGGCGAAGAAGTCCGAACCATCACATTCCATATACGGCATGCCAAATCCGGCGGCGCGGTCCTTCTGGGTGCCGGCGCAGGCGTAGGAAGACCCGGTGGCCTCGCCATAGCCGTTATCTTCCACCACAAACACGGCAGGCAGATGCCAGACAGACGCCAGATTAAGGCTTTCCAGCGTGGTGCCTTCATTCGAGGCACCATCACCATAAAAAGCCACGGCCACGCCGTTATCTTTCAGAACCTTATGAGACAGCGCGGCCCCGCAGATCAGCGGCGGGCCACCGCCCACAATCCCATTGGCACCCAGCATGCCTTTGGAAAGGTCGGCAATATGCATGGAACCGCCCTTCCCCCGGCACACGCCGGTTTTGCGGCCATAAATTTCAGCCATCATGCCGCCCACATCCACGCCCTTGGCAATGCAATGGCCGTGGCCACGATGGGTGCTGGCAATGGTGTCCTGTTCCGTCAGATTGGCGCAGACCCCAACGGCGGAGGCTTCCTCCCCGCAATAGAGATGCACAAAGCCCGGGATTTCCCCGGTCGCAAATTCACGATGCAGGCGTTCTTCAAACACCCGGATGGTACGCATGGCACGGTAGGACCGAAGCAGGGTCTCTCTGGAAATCTGCATAGACCACGTCCTTTTTTCTTTCTTGTGTGGCTAACCGAGGAAAGCTCCTCCCCAAACGCTTGCGTGCCATGCCCCGTTGCCGGCTGGCTCGGCAAAATAATACACCGCACGCATATGTGAATTTCTGTTTTGGTAACAAACCGCAGTCTTCCGCCCTTTTGCCTGACCGCCCCCCCCCCCCCGGCCCTGACGCCATCCCTTTGCTCTGTTCCCCGGGTGGGCACGAAAGCTCTCTTTCGGCGTTCCCCTTCCGTAC
>NZ_LHZA01000061.1 GCF_001580535.1 Acetobacter cerevisiae
TAGGGCCTGTTAGATCTTGAATTTCTTCCCATATTGTAGGGATGGAAGAAGGAGACAGAACAGGCACCTTTACGGACGAGACATGGGCGATCTGGGAACCTCTGATTGAGGCGGTTCGCCCAAGGGGCAAGACGCCGCCCCATGATCTGCGGCGTACGATAGCAGCAATTTTCTGGCGCCATGAGAATGGCGCGAAATGGCGGAGCATCCCCGCTGAACTGGGTCCATGGTGGCGGGCGGCGCAGCTTTTCATCCGCTGGGCGAAACTCGGCGTATGGGAACGCCTGCTCGAACTGGTTCAGGAACAACAGGGAGTGGCGTTCGGAATGACTTTTCTGGATGGTACGAACATCAGGGCTCACCACAAGGCGGCGGGAGCCCAAAAAAAGGGGCCTCTTTCGAAGAGCGGGACCATCGTGAAGCACTTGGCCGCTCTCGCGGCGGCTATGGCACGAAAGTCTGCGTGATCGCTGATGGACATGGAAAAGCCTTCGGTTTTGCGCTGGCCCCCGGACAGGCTCATGAACTGCCCCTGGCACCAGCCATGCTCGACAACCTTCCCGCCATTCCCCTGTGGGTAGTGGCGGACAAGGGCTATGCGTCGAATGCCTTTCGTGAACGGATATGGGACATGGGAGCCCGGCCCGCCATTCCTGCGAAACGACGCGATGGGCCGGTCGCCTGCCCAAAATGGGCCTATCGGTGTCGACATCTTGTCGAGAACCTCTGGGCTCGCCTCAAGGAGTGGCGCGCTGTCGCAACCAGATACGAAAAAACAGCAACGTCGTTCCTCGCGGTCATCCACATCGCTGCCGCAGCAGACTGGATCAAGCCCTAACAGGCCCTAATCATGCTGTTTCAGACTTTTTATGAAGGTAATCTTGGGCCACAGGAACTTGCTTGCTTAACTTCTTTTGTTAAGAATGGGCATGAAGTCGTTGTGTATTCGTATTCTTACAAACATCTTCCCTCTTTTATCAATGGACGAGATGCCAGAGAAATTCTTCCAGAAGAAATGCTTTTCAGTTTGGAAAATGGCGACCATAAAGGTTCTTTTGCTATATTTTCTGATATTTTCCGCTGGGAACTTTTGAAGAAAAAAGGCGGAATCTGGATTGATACTGATGTTATTTGTATTTCTCGAGATTGGCCTGATACAGAAATATTTTTTGGCTATCAAGATAATGTAATTATTAATAATGCAATTATGAAATTTCCTAAAGATCATGAGCTTTTACATGAAGCTTCTCGTATTTCTCAAGATATTGGGAAATACTGTCTGTGGGGAGAAACTGGACCTCTTCTTCTTACAAAATTGGTCGAAAAATATCACCTTGAAAAATATAGCCAAGTGGAAAAAGTATTTTATCCAGCGCAGTTTTGGTGGGCATTTAACGTCAGAGAAGAAGAAGTTAGCGCCGATAAAATTACAGAATTCCGTCAGATGGGTGCCGTATGTATTCATTTATGGAATGAATGCTTAAGAAGTGCAGATATTGATAAAAATATTCTTCCCAGGGATGGAAGTCTTCTAGATTACATTTTAGATGAGTATAATTTAAAAGGATTTTATAAAGAATATAAATTAAAAAAAGATATTAAAAATCTTCTTTGAGTTATTAACCTAGTTTTCACGGAATTATGCATGCTGTATAAATTGACCCTTTTATTCCTTGTGGGCTGTTTGACTACTTTTCGACTTCATGCAGAACCCGCCACTATAAACTTTTCTGGTGGTCTTTCAACGCTGGATTTAGGAAAATATGTTGACCTCACTAACGAAGAAAGAAAACATGAAGTCTCCGAGAAAGAAGATTTACAACAATCCAATTTACAAAAATCAAAAATGTGGCAAAACTTCCGTAGTGCATTGGTCGGAGACGAAATCATTAATATCCCTGTAGGGGCAATTATGCCTTCTAATTTGAATAATTATGATATTTTGGCGCCTTCTTCTCCTAACTCTACAAACAATAATATATTTTATTTCTCTCAAGAAACAATTAAAGTGTTAGGCGAAAATGAGAGAATTTATGATCGATCTTTTATAGATGCTGATAATGACACTACCATTTCACCTTTCAATGGGTCTATTAATATAGAGAAACATACAAAACACGCACAGAGTTCTCGTCCAATTGTTCATATTGTATATGAAAATTCATCTGGAAATATAGATCGATATGGGGGCGGAGGAATGTTTAGCAAAATTCCTCCCGTGATGATAAATTCCTATCAAACACCATCGGGGTATGGTAGTTTAACGGGCATTTCTTTATGGTTAATGGATCAATCACAAGGCGAAAAAGCACCACTTCTTAACCAATCCCAGATTTTTGATGGAACGCTTATTCGTGATGGGAGGTCATCCACGTGGGGTATCTCTATTTCTCAGAGAGATACAACAGGTGTTTCTCCAGAACCTTTTTCAGAAACTTTTGCTGAATTGGACGGATCAGGGAATGGCCCTGATACAGGTCATCCTATTTTTCTACCTGGCGATGGGAATAGAAAAGGCATCTGGATTCAAAGTGGATCAGAAAATTTTTACGTGCATGGCGTTGGGAAAAATTCTGAATTAATTGAAAATTCCACTTGGATGCCCAACAAATATTACAAAAAAAATGATCGTATTAGAGTAGTTTCTTTTGATGGAAGATTTCATTTATATTCTGCATCCAATGATGGAAAAACTTCGAATAAAAATCCAACTTGGTCCATTGGAAAAAATCAAATAATATTTGATGGAAACATACAGTGGAAACATTTAGGTTTATTTAATGCTGGATTTTCAAAAGCAATATTTCTCGACGGGAATAATTATTTTGGAACAGGAGACTCTTGGTTTGATATTGGAATAACATCAAATGATAATTTTTCTGGTGCATTTATCGATACCTCTGCTGTGCATTTTATAGATCCTGAAAAAAGCTTTGTTTTGAAAACAGATAGAAATGGTGACCCCATTCCAGATGGAACTGGGAGCTTCAAATATAATTATACACCTTCTTTGTATGGAGCTGCACTTAGAATGGCTGCAGATCAGAATATTGATTTTTCGGCAAACGGTACAAAAGAAGAATTAAACAAACGGAGACTGACTTATAATTCTTCTCACGCCTCATTAGAATATATCAATAATATTGGACGTGCTTTAGAGATACATGACAACGGTAATTTTGGTATTTCAGGGCCATTTTTTATAAAGAACAGCACAACCAGCAATATAAATAAAATGCAAGATCATAGTAATAACGCTATTATTATCGGGCAAGGTCTATGGTCAAAAGAAAAAAATGATACTGATATCTTGGCTTCACAAAAAAGTCTCATATTAGGGACATCCTCGATAAAAAAAGGTGTCATTTCTCCCCCTGCGTTGGAAATAAACGATAAAAATATCACTATTTTTTATGATATAATACAAATTGCATCTATGCCTGAAAAAAAAATTTTATCCATTCCTCAGCCTAAGGAGGGAATGATCGTAAATGACAGCAACCAGCACGTGCCGGTCATTTATGAAATGGGTGCTTGGCGACCGATGGAATTAGGCCACCCATTACATTAGTAAATTATAGAAGAAACTATAAGAGGCTGTTTGAAAAATGACGGGATTGAAGAACCGTTGATTAAAGCCGTAATATTTTTGATTTGGAGTTTGTGGGTATTGATTAACGATTCTATAAAATGGACCTGTCACGGTTTATTACTGGACCTGGAGGGTTCGAAGAACCGTTGATTGATTTCCCTTT
>NZ_LHZA01000076.1 GCF_001580535.1 Acetobacter cerevisiae
AAATCTGTAAGGGGAAAAGAAACTTTAATAGCCTGACGAATAGGTTCAGACATTGCGCTTCCGCCTCTTCTCGGACACTTAGGTAAGAGTTTGGCCTTTCGTAAAGCAGACATTATTGGTTCAAAACTTTACTATCGAGTTTGGGGCGATGGCGGACTAGCCCGCATATCTCACACGAGTGGGTGCATCGGGCTCTGAAATTGGTGAAAGTTCTTGTTGAAAAAGGAAAATCCGCGCGCGAGATCGGAGACCCGATGCAGACAGAGTGTAGCGTTGGCCATGTCCTCAAGATTTCTGTGAGATATGCGGGATAACAGCGGGGTGGGTGCGACAAGATTGCTATTCTATCAGGCAATGGAGGCCGTCAAAGAGGGAAAATTGCAAGTTGTGCTTGCGGCTTTACAGTCAAACCCCGTTCCAGTCAGCCTTCTTTATACCTGTCATGATCTACTGCCATTGAAGATCAGGGGCTTTCTCGACTTCGCTGTCCTGCAGCTTCGCGAACGCGTCGCTATAGGTAAACGGGACTTTTGAATCTTGGCGCCATGCTCCTGGTTCAAAGGATATATCTGATTGCTGCAATTCGCTTGAGGGCCATCTAACACTCAACATCTGGCCAATAATAATAAATGATTAAGACGTTTCACGTTTCGTCAGTTGGGCGATCTCGAAGGGCGTAATGACGTCTGCCAGAGTGCAGTCATTCAGAACCGCCATCATCGCCTGCGTTGCCTGATTAAGGCCGCTCCGCAGGCGGCAGGCGGGCATTAACTTGCAGAGCGTCGTCTCAGCGCTCTTTTCCAGACATCCTAGCAGAGCCATGTTTTCTTCGAAATAGCATACGACATCGCCGATCATGATGTCCTTCGCTGGCCGTCCAAACCGTAGGCCACCGTTACGACCGCGCAGGGTTTCGGCGAATCCCCCCTGGCCCAGCTTGTGGACGACCTTGACCATATGTGCCTCCGAGATCCCGTACGCCATGGCGATTTCACGAATGGAGCAGAGTCGTTCGGTCCGGGCGCCCAGATAGATCAGGGCGCGCAAGGCATAGTCGGTTTGCAACGTAAGTTTCATGGTCGGGTAAAGATGCACCAACTTGACATGTTTTCCAATTACGGTCAAAATATGTGCGGATCGTAAACCTTAAAGGAGGGCACCATGTCCGCTCCTCTCGACGACAAGACGCGCGCGATCATCTCCGCGACCGTCCCCGCGCTGAAGGCGCACGGAACGGCCATCACGACAGAAATGTACAAGCGCCTGCTCTCCACCCCGGCCATTCGCGACCTGTTCAATCTCTCCCATCAGCAGGATGGCGAACAGCCCAAGGCGCTGGCGCTGGCAGTGCTGTGCTATGCCGAACATATCAACGACCTCGGCGCGCTCGGCGGCATGGTCGAGAGAATTGCTGAGAAGCATGTCGGTCTGAACATCCTGCCCGAGCATTATCCATATGTAGCAGAGGCGCTACTCGGCGCGATCGGCCATGTTCTCGGGGATGCCGCGACGCCGGAGATCGCCGAGGCGTGGGGCAAAGCCTACTGGTTTCTGGCGGATATCCTTATCGGCCGTGAGAAGCAGATTTACGACGAGCATAAGGACGCACCGGGAGGTTGGGCCGGATGGCGCGCTTTTCGCGTTCGCTCACGTCGCGCCGAGACTCCGACAATCACCTCGTTCGAACTGGTTCCCGTCGACGGCGGCGCGCTCTTTCGCCATAAGGCGGGACAGTATCTCAGCTTCAAGCTGGATGTTCCCGGTCATGGCTCTCAGCGCCGGAATTACAGCATTTCCTCGGAACCCGGCGCGGATCATTACCGCATTAGCGTGCGACAACAGGATGGCGGCGTCGTCTCGACATGGTTGCATGAGACGGTGAAGGAGGGAGACATGCTCCAGGTTGCCAATCCCGCCGGTGATTTCTTCCTCGACGAGACAAGTGAATCTCCTGTCGTGTTCCTGACGGCCGGTGTTGGTCTTACGCCCGTGATGTCGATGCTCGGAGAGCTGGCGCAGACATCCGTGAAGCGGAAGATTCACTACGTTCACGGCGCGGATACCGAGGCGTTGGCAGCTTTCCGTCCGGAAATCGAAGACCTTGCCAGCCGAGGTATTCTGGCGGCGGATTTCTTCTATGCGAAAGAGAGCGTGCCCGCTGTCAGTCATGGTGTTGCCGCCCACGCTGGGCGTGTCACGACCGCTTGGGTAAAGCAGAACCTCGACCGTTCCGCGACCTATTACATCTGCGGGCCGGATTCCTTCATGAGAGATATGGTCGACGCGCTACGGACCGAGAATCTGCCGGCGAAGCAGATCCGTTACGAGTTCTTCGGCTCCGCCGCCGACCCCGATCTGGTTCTCTCCGCAGCCTGATATTTTTTTGGGCGTTCACAGTGAGGGGGCGCGCCCCCTCACACGACCTTATCAGGAGCTAGTGCGATGTCGGACTCATCTTCCATTGTCAGGCCGGTCGCGGATCCGGTCAGTACCGTCCTGAAATGGATTCTCCTTGCGACCGGTCTTCTGACTGCGGCGCTTCTCATCTGGACGACACAAGCGACCTACAAGGGTGCGCCTCCGCAGCCGGAGAAATTCGTCTCGGCCGACGGCTCCATTCTCATGACAGGTGCGGATATCGTTTCAGGAAAGGGCGGTTTCCAGAAAGCCGATCTGATGGACTATGGTAGCCTGTATGGCATGGGCTCCTATTATGGCGAGGATTACACTGCCTCAATCATGAAGCGACTGGCGCTCGCCACGCGCGATAACATCGCAAGCGCAGACGATGGTGCGGCGTTCGCATATCTTCCGAAAGAGCGGCAGGACGCCATTACGGCGAAAATGCGCGACGATCTTCATCATCTCGATCTAACTGCCTCGACTGTGACGCTGCCTGGCGAGCTTGTGGCGGCGATCGTGTCCGTCCGCATGGCAACCGCGGACGGTCTGCTCCATCCGAACCGCAAGGCCGGCTGGACCGCAGCACAGAGTCTCTCACCCGCGCTCGCGGTCAAGACGGCCGACTTTCTGATCTATTCGGCTTTGACGACCGTCGCATGGCGTCCTGGCACGAACTATTCCTGGACACAGAACTGGCCTTACGAGCCGCTGGTGGAGAACGCTCCGACGGGCGAGACTTTCATCTGGACATGGGCGAGCTTTGGCTTTGTTTTTCTGGCTTTTGGTGCCGTGCTCTTTATCTACGAATATTGGCTCAACGACGCAGACACGGCGGCTCGGGACGCGGAGCTTCTCGTCGTTCATCCGTTGACACCGAGTCAGAGGAAAGTCTGGAAATATTTCCTTCTGGTTGCGGCACTGCTGCTGGTGCAGATTCTGGTCGGCTCCGTCATGGCCCATATGTATTACGACCGGACGAGTTTTTACGGTATCGATATTAATCGATACGTTCCGTTCAATGTCATGCGTGATCTTCATATTCAGGCGCCTATTGTCTGGATCGGCCTGTCGTGGATCGGTGCGGCGCTGTTTCTTGCACCGGTCATCGCCGATGGAAAAGAAGCCAAAGGTCAGGGCTGGCTCGTGGACGCGCTGTTCTGGGCAACGGTCTTCGTAGTGGTCTGTGGCCTGGTGGGAAACTATCTCGGTGTCATGGGGGTGATCGACGGCAACTGGTTCTGGTTCGGAAATCAGGGGTTGTCCTATATCCAGCTCGGCCGCTTCTGGCAGATTGGCTTCTTCGGAGGACTGCTTTTGTGGAGCGTCCTTGTGATGCGGGCTCTGTGGCCATCGGTTTCATTGTGGACTCGTGCGGCGCGCAGTTTCTGGTCCGGTCATATCCGGCTGGAACATCTCATCTGGGCGTCTACCGTTAATGTCGCACTGCTGTATGCCTGTGGCATGATTCCGCTGACGGGCATTGAGAAATCCTTCACGATCTCGGATTTCTGGCGCTGGTGGGTCGTCCATCTGTGGGTTGAACAGTCCTTCGAGTTCTTCGCGGCGGCGATGACTGCCTGGACGCTGATGGCCACGGGGTTGATATCGCGCTGCCTCGCCGAGCGAGGCATGTATTTCGAAGTCATCCTGATCTTCCTCGGTGGCGTGATCGGCACGGGGCACCATCTTTACTGGGCGGGCGAGCCGAGCCTGTGGATCCCATTCGGCACGATGTTCTCCTTCATCGAGGTGCTGCCACTTGTATTGCTTATCATGGAGGGAATCAGCCACTATCGAATAATCAGGAAGCAGAAGGATTTCCGCTATCGTCTCGGGACCATCTATGTCATCGGTGCTGCGTTCTGGAACTTCGTGGGCGCCGGGGTTTATGGCGGCGGTCTACTGAATGCGCCACTGGTGAACTATTATGAACATGGCACCTTTCTGACGCTCAACCACGCGCACTCGTCTCTTTTCGGCGCGTTTGGCGAACTCGCGATCGGTTTGATCTATTTCTGCCTGCGTTACATTCATGCTGAAAAAGCCGGTTTCTCCGAACGAGCTGGCCTGTGGGCATTCTGGCTCTACAATGCGGGACTGGTTTTGTGGACGCTGCTCAATTTCTTCCCAATCGGCTGGCCTCAACTGCTCGCAGTCTATCAGCATGGCTATGCTTACGCCCGCAGCGCCGAATTCTATGACAAGACCCTGTTCTGGCAATGGATGCGGCTGCCGGGCGACGTTGTCTTTGCGGCTGGTGCACTGATTATGGCGTGGGATTTTCTTGTCAAGCTTACGCCGGTCTATCCTGGTTGGATGCGGCGGTTCATTCCCGGTTCGAGGACACTTGCCGCGAGCCGTCCGGTGGAGAACGTGTCATGACGGCGCAACATGACACTCCGGATGTGAGGCTCAAGCGCGTGTACGATGCCTCCGCGCCCAGCGACGGCCTGCGCGTGCTGGTGGACCGCCTTTGGCCGCGAGGGCTGCACAAAGCCGACGTGAAGATGGATTTTTGGCTGAAGGACGTGGCGCCAAGTCCGGACCTGCGTCACTGGTTCGGCCATGATCCGGCGCATTGGGACGAATTCCGGCTGCGATACCGTCATGAGCTTTCAAACGGAAATGCCGAGATCGCCCGTCTTGTGGGACTGGCGGAGAAAAGCAGGATCACGCTTCTTTATGCGGCGCATGATCCTCTCCATAACCATGCACTCGTTCTTCGGGATTTTCTGTGCGATGTCGCGACGGTTAAATCTTCGAGCCATGGACGAGGGGATCAGTCATAACACAACACGTTGATTTCGCAGAACGCCTCACTCGGGCGTTGCTTGAAACGCGCGCTGATGCGATCCTCGCCGCCGACCCGGGGGGATCATCCGATTCTGGAACCCGGGCGCGGTAAGAAACTTCGGGTTCACCAAAGATCAGGCTCTTGGTCGCTCGCTTGATATCATCATTCTCGAAAAGCTACAGGTACGGCAGCGGGAGGATGGAATCGCGTGCTTCAGACCGGTCAGAGTCGTTATGTGGCGGACGAGTTGCTTGCCGTTCCCGCGATGACGTCCGACGGTCGGCTATGCGAGTATACCGCCGCTGCGGCTGACCATCTCAACGTCCATGAAGTTCACGCCTGTCACATGTTGCCCCACGAAAAAAGGCTTCGACCGGTGCGCTGAAAGGAATTGCATGTGGGTGCCGTGCTCCGTGAGCTATCAATCCACTCCCGGAACATTACTCATGTGGCAATATCTGGTTCTCTATCCTAGCGTCCAACAACGGACATTCCACCCCCCTAACTCGCCTGTCGGCCCAAGAGAACCAGAACAGACAGGCGGCATTCGCCTCATCCCGATCATACAGGCGGTTGGGAGAGTTTCCCGAAAGCCGACATGAATCCATCCGACGCTCTGCCGGCAAAGGCGGATAGCGGATTTGCGCACGCATTCTACCCAGTCGACGCGGATTTCTCACACTTGAG
>NZ_LHZA01000081.1 GCF_001580535.1 Acetobacter cerevisiae
TGTAGCAATCAACGGTTGGTATTAGGGCCGTTTCCGACCTGGAAATTCCGCATGAGCCAGTCGAGGTCGATGCTGACCGAGGAGACGCCGGAGAAGTAAGGGTCACGCTTTGCGTAGTCCAGTCGATCCGCATCGAGCTGGCCCGACACCAGTGATGTGTATATGCACTGCTCGTCATTCTTGGCGATCATGTTCGCCACCATCTCGGGGAAATCCGCACCGCCCATGTTCTCGAGCATGCGACCAATAGATGTATTCTTGATGATCCGGGGGCTGATCTTCTCGTGGTTCACCGCAGCCGTGAGAGGGCTGTCCTCCGGCTCACCATTGCGCGTTACGTATAGTTTCATTGCGTTTTCGAACGCATGGCTGAACATTCCGTGGCCGATGTCGTGCAGAAGAGCCGCAGCTAGACAAGCGCGGCCTTTTTCCGACCATTCGCCATTTCTGACTTCAGGCTCGACGACCGACAGTAAGCGCTTGGCTACCGCATAAACACCTAATGAATGACCAAATCGCGAATGGGTGGCGGACGGGAATACATAGTCAGCGAAACCTAGCTGCTTCACGCGGCGTAGCCGCTGAAAATAAGGATCCGATAGCACGGCCTTGAGCTGAAGTTCGGCCTCTCCTTCGAACTCGATGGAACCGTGGATCGGATCTTTGATCATCTTGATAGTCATTGGTTATCCTTAGTCTTGAAATGCGGTATCGAAATTGTGGGAAGGCATGACCTCGGGTGTCGACGTGTCTCTGACGGAAAAAGGCAGCAAGGACGGATCGGAAGCCGACACGTCGCGGTCAAAATCTTCACGATCATAATCGCGCGGGTAATAAGAGAAGCTCTTCAGCGCGAAATATGCATCTTGGTCCATGAAATGGCGGGTAAGAGCAAGGCTTGCCGCTTCCGCCTCTTCCGCAGGGAAGTCCGAGCTCAGATGCATAGCGGTGATGCCAGACGTGGCCGCAGCATGTTTATCGATTGGCCGGGCGCCGAGCCTGCACCACTCTTGGATTAAAACGTCGGCCGTCTTGGGCGGCCCGTAAGCGAGCACTGGGCCGACTGAAACCCCTGCGATCGCATCGCGGTGGCCTTCGAGCCAAGCAGTCGTCTCTTCGAGGGTTTCACGGGTTTCACCGGCATAGAGTAGAACGTTGACCTTGGCTTTCACGCCGTTATCGCGGCACGCCGTCAAGAGATCGGAAGCGGCGGAGAGGTAGCGGCTGGGATTGCGGGCCTTCTTCATCGCCAGGATTTGGTGCGGAGAGGCTGTCTCTAGCCCGAGGTCGATAACCCGCAGCCCCGCTCGAGCGAGGTGCTCAAGGGTTTGGGGCGTCATTACGTCGACCCGAGTTTCGGTGCGCCATGAGATATCAAGGCCGCGGCGGTGCATCTCATCTGCGAAACCTGCCGCCCAATGGGCAGTCGGGAGGAACATTGAGGACTGCAGGTAAGGCCGAATTTCCTCGCCTTCATATTGCTGGCGAATAAGAGCCATCGATGTTGCCAACGCAGCGCCATCGCCGAGTTTTTCCACCTGGATGTCGCGCTCTTCGCAGAACACGCAGCCCATGCCGCAGCCGCGCGATGCCTCAATGCTTGGCTGATACTTACGAAAGCCGTCTACCAGGCGATGGTTGAGCGTGAAACCCGGCGTCGGTTCCGCGATGCGAGAGAGCACAGGACGTTCCGTTAGAAGCTGCTCGATGACGCTTTCGCTGAGGCCAGGAGCAACTGTGTCGGCTTCCGGCAACAGACCACGAAACCAATTCGGGTCGGGGCCGACAACCCAACGGCCTCCGACCACGATCCGGCAGTAAGGGTCGAAAGCTTTGGCGAGCTTGCAAAACGTCTGTGCCCAAGGTAGGGCGTAAAAGCTAGGAATCGAAACCATCAGCGGGTAGATCGACGGAAATCGACCGGACTCCTGTAGCTGTCGGAACACCTCCTCGGGAGAACGGTGCTCCCCGTGGAGCAGAGAGACATCATGGCCCGCTAGCTCGAGTTTGGTAGCCAAAGACAGCGCGCCATAATTTAGGTACAACTGCCGGCGAGCCAATGCATGATCCCGCTTTTTGGGCGAGAGCATGCCAGCGGATATGAACGCAACCGTGCTGGAACGCTTCATGGGATTCATAGCCTTACATTCGTAGAACAGGGAAGTGCGTACGTGCCGTTTGTCAGTATTGAGGGGATCGATGGTAGCGGAAAGACCGAGCAGGTCCGATTGTTGGTCGAACATCTTAGGGCCACCGGCCGAACAGTGCTACAGACAAAGGAACCGGATGGCGGGCAGCTGGGCGCGGAGATCAGAGAGATACTGACGCGCGGGCAACGTTGTCTTTCGCCGACGGAGCAGCTCTTGCTGGTAAGCGCGGCGAGGTTCGATCATGTACGTAGTGTGATTCGACCAGCCCTCCTTGCCGGGCATTGGGTGGTATCCGATCGCTTTATCGATTCGACTTACGCGTTTCAAGTCGTGGTGTCAGATATCGATATCGAGGAGATGTTCCGATCCGTTCGTGATATCGTGGTTGGAGCGACCACGCCAGACATCACGATTGTTCTGGACCTGCCTGTCGATGTCGCTCGAACTCGACGGAGCTGCAGAAACGACGCCGCGCTTGATCCGGCGGAGGCAGATAGGGACTTTTTCGCTATCCGGAATGGGCTTCTCGCTGCAGCCCGCTTGGATACGGAACGCTGTCGAATCGTCGACGGAAACCGGCCGGTGGCGCGCGTCGCTCACGACATCTGGCAGTTGATTGAACCATTGCTATGATGGTCGGTGCAGCTGTGGAATTCAGGTCAGCTTGAATTTGGGACATCCCTTAATGCCGGAGCCTTCATCGTGAACCCGCAGACCCGTAGTCTGCTTATCCAGCGTGTGATCGATTCACTAGCGGCTTTGGGCCCAGGCTCGATATTTGAGCGCTTTGCCGTTGTCCTCCTGGAGCAACTGCTCGACGTCACGCTCATACAGCGGGGGTCGTCGGTTGGTGGCAGCCCTGTTGGTGGTGCATTGGACGCCACGACCGAGGACGGCACCGTCGTCGTCGAGGCTTCGATCCAGAAGGGTTATTTGTCTGGGGCGATGAGCAAGCCGTGGGGAGACCTCAATCACGCCCTTGAGTTGGCGCCGCGCGCAGAAGATATCTACCTCCTGAGTTCCCAGCGCGCGGAAACGGGCGCGATCGAGCGGATGGTGAACGAGGCGCTCCAGCATGTGCGTATGGGCGAACGTCGCCTTCACGTGATGGACAGCCGGTCCATCGCCGAAACCATTATCGACACATTGATGTTGCGGGACGACACGATCGACGCGCTGGCTCAATATCTTTTCGTTTTAGATGAGATTCGCGACGATCATCCCGCATCGCTGCGAGCACCCCCTCTTAACGCGCTGTATGTCGCGAATGAGAACGTCGACATGGAATTGGACCGGCGGTTGGCCACTGACGTATGTGTCGAGATATGCGGTATCGATGGCATAGGAAAGTCGCAAGCTGCTGCTGCGTGCCTCAAGCGGCACGAGAATCAGTTCGAATATCGCTTTTGGGTGAGTGGCCGCGATATTGACGGGATCGAGCAGCTTTCCTCGGTCCCAATTCGACGCGGCGGTGCAGAACGTAACGTCAGCGCGCTCCTGCGTAAGAATAAGACCTTCCTTGTAATCGACGACGCCAAGGGAACTCTCGCTGTCGACCAACTTGCCACATTGTGCGGGCCGGACTCTCGTATTCTGATCACTAGGCAAGCTGCCTCTCCCGGAGCCTTTCCAATGCCGACGATGGAGGAACGACAGGCACGGGAGTTGTTGGGTAAGGACGTCCTCACCCAGCCAACAGATAGAGCGTTTCGAAAAATATGGCGCACGATTGGCGGGCATCCGCTCAGTCTTGTGATGCTGAACATGGCTGCCCGTGAGAATGAGCCTTGGGACGAACTGGCTGGGGACTGCGCTAACGTGGCAAAGCTGTCGGACGGCGAGGTTCGGCTTGCCGATCGTATCCTGGGTCGTCTGCAATCTGTTTTGATGGAAGAGCTTTGCCTTTTCCTATGGGCAGGTCAAAGCCACTGCGATCGTGCCTTCTTCAAGTATGTCGTCGGTACATTGCGCCTCAAGGCATTCGAGCGCCATGGACTCATGGCACCGGAAAGTTTTTCATCGATCCGAATACACGACATCGTCTTCGCCGCGCTGCAATCGCAGAATTGGCTTACGGTTGAAAAGTCTCGGGAAATCGATCGGCGCCTCGAGAACTTTATTCTACGACACATTCGCGACGACGGGCACGGCTTGCAAATGATTGCCTCCCAGCTTCGCACGAAAATAGCCAAGAATGTCGAGAGAGGGGATCGCCGTCCTGCTTTCTTGTACGCATTGGCCATGATTTGGGTAGGCAGTGCGGCTCAGATCGACATGCTTCCCGATCCTGTGGATGAAGCAAAGCGCCTCGGTTCTCTGAGCGGTGTAGATCACGAGGTCGAAATTCTGGTCGTGCTGGAGACGATAGAGGCAAAGAATCGCTATCTAAGGCAGAGATTTGGTTCACGTTCGGCGAAGGAATGGGCGTCGAACATTCTTCCCGCCTACGATCATCTCGCAGGAATGTCCGATCTCAGTCCGCGCCAGCGCGCCGAGATCAAGCATCATCTCGCGAAGACACTTCGTTTTGTCGGACGTAGTGATAAGGCCAAGCAGATATTTGAGGAAATTGTCGCCGAATACCCCTTGAATGACGCCAAATTGCAACTCATCCGGTCGCTAGGCCGCACAGCCTTAGATTACGACAAAGCACGTGCATATGCGATGGATATAATTGCAGCGAAACAGGATGACGTCGGCGTCTCATCCTCATTGCTTATGGCGTTGGGCGACACCCTGAACGGCGCGAGGCAGACTTGGGCGGGCGACCTTATCGATAAGCATGAGGAATTGTTCTTGTCAGAAGCGTTATATGCCGCCTCGGTCGGCGTGCCCCAAGGCTACCATTCGGTCGCGAGCTTCGTACGCGCGTTGGTCTGGCACGCGCCCGAGCGAGTTGGGGCCGTCCTGAAACGTTTGCCTGACCCGATACCTCTGATGCTTGATGACGATCAAAGTCGCGGCAACTATGCGGAAATCATGTTCCATGCGGCGAGTGTCGAACAAGAGCAGAGCCGTCTCGCAAGCGCGCTCGAAGCCTATGAAGCCTTGAAGGCACCGGACAGCTACCAACGGCGTAAATGGGGGGAAACGCTCTTCAAGCTCGGTCGCTATATCGAGGCAGAAACCGTACTCGAGAAAATTAATGACGAAAGCGGATATATCTGGCTCACGCACAATCTGTCGCAGGTGAAACTTGCACTAGGCAAGCTAGAGCCGGCACTTGACCTTATTAAACAGTCTGTTGCGGGGGCAGTGGGCACGAACCTCAAGTATCGCAGCAGTTTCTTGCTACAGAGCGCAAAGGTAAAGATTGCACTCAACGATGATCCGACGACTGATATTGCCGAGGGGTGCAGCTATACTAAAAATCCGAAGCTTCTCAAGCAGTTCGAGTTGCTTTTGACAGAGCTGGGCAATGTTGATGGGAGAGATGGTTAGTGGTGTCTGGAACGGCCACAGGTGGGGTGGCGTTTGGTCTCCCACCGTCAGCTTGCCAAACGTCGTTGGAATGAGAAAGACTACTGGCGCGCGCTGCTCCGGCAGCCGATCATTTGCAACGTCAATATGCTATATATAAAAGATAAAGCTATCGATTGGGTCATCAGTCGGATGACATATCAATCCTATCGGGCATCAAAGTAAGTTTTAGTGCCGTGCCGTCATGTTCTGGTTTTGTGTTCTGAGCTTAGCCAGACGAACCACATTCAGAGCATTTTATACCATCTAAGGTCTCATTTTAGCTCGACATCGATTTGTCACGACAGATGATCCTTCCTAAGAAAGACGTCTCTTCAGAACGACGCGGTACCGATAGGGCTCAATCTCCTCTATAACTACGATGTCTCCGGCTTGTGCATTTTTCTGCTCGAAGAATTTACGAATCCACCCTCTTTTGCGAAAAAATCGCTTGGTGCCGTCAAGGTCGGTTGTGACTGTCGCATCATCTCCCCAGTCGACGGTAATCTCACGCAAGGCAGCAGAGGCACGGTTTGATCCACCGATCACGTCGGCGGGGAATTTGTCGAAGAAGCTATTCAGGTAGATGTGGTTATTGTCGATATTACCCTGAGTGAGTTCGGTCGTGCCGATGTGGTGAGAAAGGTGCTCGTGCGGGGCAGGAGTTTGAGACGTCAGGGCGATCGCCGTCTTGAGCACCTCAGTTTCCAAGTTCCCGCGGTCCTCTCTCAGGTCTAAACCTCCTGAATTAGCGCTCTGTATCTGTTTTGCCTGTGTCGGCCGTTGCACACAGGCAGGTCGAACTTCCTCGGCTCGCAAGACCACCTCTGCTGCTGCGCGAGCATCCTCACCTGCATGATGATGCTCGAACACGAGGCCGAGATGCTGCTTGAGGCTTGCCAAGCCATGACCGCCATTGCCCTTCAGTTCCGGCCAAGCAGCGCGGGCGACGTGAACGCTGTCACGCCAGTTCCACTCAGGAACAGGCTGTCCGCATTTCCCACAGGCCGCCGCTATCGCACTGCGATCAAAACTTGAGTGCTGATAGACAGTCGCATCTTTCAGCGCATCCCTCAGGACAGGCAGCACGTCAGAAAAGGTTGGAGCGCCTCGCACCATGCGCGCACTGATCCCGTGTAGATAGGTGAACACCCACCGGTCCACTTTCGGATCGACATAGGTAGTCCAAATTTCGATAGAATTATCGGGACGCACGCAAGCAATGCCGATTTGGCAGATGCTGCCGCGATCGTGGGTCGCAGTCTCGACGTCCAGCGCAAAGAAGCAGAATGGCCCTTTCGGAAACGGTGTGACATAGATCTGTCCGGCAGTCGCTGTCGTCAAGATAGGTGCTGCGACACGATCGGTCATCGTTGCAAGAAAACGCTCGCGCTGTCGTTCGATGGCATCACGCTCACGTGTCCCCCACCGAAGGCGAGACAGCGTAGCTTCCACCAAGTGAACCGGCTCATCGTAAGGCAGCATTCCACGCCGGTTCCAAGCAATAGCATGACTAGGTGCCAAAGAAAGCACCTCAGCCTCCAGCGCGGCGATGTCCAGAGTGTCGGGCAACTGCAGCCATACCGCGCGGCAATGATCGACGATAAATTCGTTGCGCAGCGTCTTGGCAATATCGCCATCGGTCTTTGTGATTGGATTCTTGCGATCGCGCCACATCCGGCCCGTGTTGTACATCTGCGAGAAGTAGTGGCTCATCCCTTCGGAACCGGTGCGATGGCGCTGGTGGATCCGCTCATAAAGGGTCTGATCAGTCGAACTTGTCGATCCAATATAACGAAGATCGCCATGGTGATCGACGAGGCCGTATAGGCCGCGCGAATCACGTGGCGCCCGAGAGGTTGAGCACGGTGTCGCTTCAAGAAGATAAGAGAGCAGTTCCTCGGCAGTGAAACGCATCAAGAATCCCTCATCACATTGACACTAACTGGCAGTAGTCGATGCGTTTCCAATCGTACCTCAAGACGATTCTCCAAATCCACGCATTGAGAGGTGGTCCCCATTTTTCGGACAGGGCGATAAGCTATCATCTGGCCTGAACGAGGACGGGTTTTATGGGCAAGGTTACGCGGAAACGGTATGCGGCAGAGTTCAAGTCACGGGTTGC
>NZ_LHZA01000088.1 GCF_001580535.1 Acetobacter cerevisiae
TTCAGACAAAATGTGAGAAATCCGCGTCAATGGTCCAGCCGTCATAATCTGCGGTGATTTCGATTATTCCGTCACTATTCGCCTTCAGCAGAATATCATCGCCGGTGTCGTTGTTTGTAAGATGTACAGATGCGACCATGGAAGCCTCTCTCGATTTTTCAAATAAACCCGCACGACACTCTCAACGGGTTTGTTAGTAACTAAAAAACAGTTAGGTCTCTAAAAAAGTTAGTGCAAGAAAAACATTAGTTATTAACAAACATTAACCGCTTATAAAGATTTGATATATCCCTTATTCCCAAATCTGCTTCCTGAGGCTTTGACTGAGAATTCAGCACGATCTTTTCGGGTCTTTTCAAAATGGAACCTGACAACAAGCGTCCGTTTTTTCCATTTATTTAGACGGATAAATCATGGGGGCCACGCCACTAAAGGATGCCCCACCCGTTCATGCATGCAGAGAAATTTTCAGGAAATACTGCCGCTTTTATGGCGTCACTTCACAAGCCAGACACCAAAGCCTGAAGCCGGTAGCAAGACCTGCAAATACAGACCTCCGGAATCGGATACTTTGTAAGATTTCCCGGCAGGAAGCAGCCTTCTGACCTGCATATCGGTCAGCATACGATACCCCGACCCCGAAAATTATACCCCGACATATACACACAACACACCTGCAATTTAGCGGTATGAAGCGGCACTTTGTGGCATAATCAAAACCGCTTTAAACAGCAGTTTTCTGCACTTTTTGGGACTATTTGGCAAGTTTGGGGATTTTACTGATGGCGGAAGGGGTGTCCGCCAACACGAAGAGACCACACGACGCCTGAAGATATATTTTCCATTTTAAAACAGTCAATTAACTCACACTGTCGCCACCTAACGCCGCAGATAGACGCGTCGAACCGTATGATATAAGGTGGGATTGAAGATGGGACCATAAATCAATGAGCAAGCTTCCGCCGAACCAGTTGACCGTCCGCAAGATCGCCAGCCTGAAAGATGGCGTCTATGGCGATGGCGGAAATTTATGGATCACGATTCGGGGTGAGACTCGCGCCTGGACCTTTCGTTATAAAAGCCCTCTGACCGGCAAGCGCCGGGAAATGGGACTGGGTCCTGCCCGTGATGTGTCCCTCTCTGAAGCCCGCAGCAAGGCTGCCGAGGCTCGCCGTCTTTTGTTGGAGGGACGTGACCCTCTGGAAGAACAGGCCAAAAGAAAGCAGAGTGCCACCAAGAAGCGGACCTTCAAGGAGGTTGCCGAACACTATATCAAGGAACAGACACCAGCTTGGAAAGATCCGCGTTCCGCGCCCATGTGGCGTAGTTCTCTCGCTCGGCATGCTTATCCCCTCATAGGAAATCTTCCAATTGACCGGGTCCAGACTGAGGATGTTCTCGCCGTACTGCGCCCGATCTGGGAAACCACCACGGAGACAGCCAGTCGCCTGCGTGGGCGCATTGAACGTATTCTGGATTATGCGCACAGTCATCATTGGCGCGAAGGTAACAACCCTGCGCGTTGGCGCGGTCATCTTGCCAACATTCTTCCCAAACCAACAGCCGTGGCAAAAGTCGTGCATCATGCGGCCGTGCCTTATCGCGATCTTCCTTCTGTGTTTGCGCAACTTGAGCGACAAGACGGCGCTGCGGCTCTTGCCGCCCGTTTTCTCTGCCTGACGGCGGCTCGTTCTGGTGAAGTGCGTCATGCACGGTGGTCTGAGATTGACCTCGAAAAGCAAATCTGGGTCGTCCCAGCGGAACGCATGAAAGCAAAGCGGGAACATCGCGTACCCTTGACAACGGGCGCCCTGAACGTGCTCCGACGAATGGAAATACTGCGCCCCCTGCCCTCCGCAGATGGTTTGATTTTCCCCGGAGGCAAAATCGGATCACCGCTCAGTGACGTTGCCATCTCCAAAGCGCTTCATCGTGCAGCTGGGACTAAAGACGTAACCATCCACGGACTGCGCTCCAGCTTTCGCGACTGGGCAGCAGAAGAAACCGACTTCCCGCGAGAAGTCGCAGAAATGGCGCTGGCCCACGCCATTGGTAACAAGGTTGAAGCCGCCTATCGGCGAGGAGATCTACTCAACAAGCGACAGGAGATGATGAAGCAATGGGAGCAATTCTGCACAGATCGCGTATAGAAATCGTGGGCTGCTTTGGGGGGGAAGCCGAATGTCTGCTTCAGAACTGGCCTGATCATAAACTGCCACCATGGGAGCACGTATAGTCCTTGAATTTTCCATGAGGATTTTTCAGATTCTGACACGTGAGGATGAGGCCGTATAACTATTTCGGGTAATCTTCCGTCAAATGCAGAATCGACTGGCTGCGAAAAAAGTCAGGAGAACTAATTATCAAACGGAGAAAGTGCTTCAATAATTCGGCATTCTGAAATATTACCTCCCCCGCATGATTCTATCATCGTAGAAAGTTCATGGCGCAATGCGATGATATCCGCAATTTTGCGCTCAATTTCTGCCATATGGTCACGAGCAATTCTATCAACTGTCTTACAATCCTGGGTTCCCTGATCCGTTAGGGATAATAGAGCTCTTACCTGGTCTAATGAAAAACCCAGATCCCGAGATCGACGAATAAAAGACAGTCTCGCGAGTGCCTCATCATCATAAGTGCGATAATTGCCATCGGTCCGCTGTGGCGGAGCCAGAAGACCGATCCGTTCGTAATAGCGGATCGTCTCGACTTTGGTATTCGTCGCCTTCCCCAAGGCACCAATCGATCGCATTCCCTGCCTCTTGACCCTGTAGTTGCTACAGGGAGCATACATTAAAACAGATGATTCGTCAGGGAGGCGCTGGATGGCAGGAGGATGCTGTGGTGGATGCACAGATACGCCGCTACCAATCAATAAATCATGGCGGAGAGCGCTCCTGATCGCGCTTTTTCTCAATGCCAGCATGTTTGCCGTTGAAGCTGGGGCTGGCGTGTCGGTTGGATCTGCATCCGTACAGGCGGACGCGATTGATTTCCTTGGCGACAGCGCCAACTACGCAATAAGCCTCAGTGTTGCCGGAATGGCATTGCGATGGCGAGCTGGCGCGGCCTTTCTGAAAGGCCTGACCCTGTTCATGGCTGGGCTATGGGTAATGGCCAATGCTGGGTGGATAGTAATGAACAGCAACCATCCGCCTCACCCAGACGCAATGGGCGGCATTGGTCTGCTTGCCCTCGCGGTCAATCTGGCCTGTGCCCTCATATTATGGACACACCGGAAAGGTGATGCCAACCGCCGTTCTGTATGGATCTGCTCTCGTAATGATGCGATCGGAAATGTTGCCGTTGTGCTGGCAGCTCTGGGCGTGTTTGGCACTCGTTCTGCGTGGCCGGATATTGCGGTAGCTGCCATCCTTGCGATGCTTGGTATTAGTGGAGGTGTGCAGATTATGCGACAATCGAGAGTAGAACTAACAGATAACAAATCAGATATATCACGACATATCAATGTATAAATCATATAATACTCTAGAATATATTAAGCAGGTAAGGAGACGCACACGCTATAATGCGGCATTCATTCTCCTGATTTTTCCCCTGCTCTGTGGCTGTACAAATAGTGATCACTCAAATATTTCGCCGGAATCAGATGTCCAGAAATTTTCCAGCCGTCAATTTACGGATGCCGGATTGCAAGAATTCATTACAAAAGTTCTCGGACCAAACGTATCGAGTCAGGAAAACGCATGGGGCATCACTCGCCTGACGCTTGCTACCTTGTATTTTCATCCCGATATCCTTGTAGCTAAAGCTGAACTGGAAACGGCTCGCGCTGGAATCAAGACAGCCGGTCAACTGCCCAATCCCAGTTTCACGGTGCTGGGTGGCCCATCGGCTCATTACGTCGGCTACGGCGCGTCAATACTGATCGAATTTTTCGGCAGGCGTTATCACCGTATCAAAGAAGCCAGATATCGGGCTGCCGTCGCGCAATGGGAAGTCATCAATACTGCATGGAAACTACGCAGCGACACGCGGTCTGCTCTTCTCGGCGTCTGGGCTGTATCCGGGCGCCTCAAGCTTGTGGAAGAGACTGCGGCAGCTAAACGCGAACTCTTTACCCTGGAACAGGCACGTTTTGATCAGGGGCGAGCATCCGCTCTCGAAATATCGCAGGTACGGACGGAAATGATCCATGCCGAGTTGTCTGTCAGTGATCTGCGGCGCGAGTATGCCGTCCGTAAGGCAGCTCTGGCAGGAGCAATCGGGGTTCCTGCCGAAGCACTTGATTCCATTGCTCTTGATACAAAAGCATTTGATGTCTGTCCCGACCTCATGGAATACCGCGATTCACAGGACATGAGATACCAAGCCGTAATGCAACGCGCGGATCTGCGGGAACTTCTTGCGTCTTATGACGCCGCCCGACAGGCTCTACGGGTCGAAGTTTCCCGACGCTATCCCGATGTCACCATCAGTCCCGCCTATAACTGGGATATTTCAAATCGCTTTGAGGTAAATCCCTCTCTGCAAATTCCGATTTTCAATCAGAACGAAGGCCCCATAGCTGAAGCTGTTGGGCAGGAGCATGAGGCGGCGGCTCGTCTCCGGCGTGCAGAGAACACGGTGTTTAAGTCCATCTCGCAGGCTACGGCCAATTACCGCGGCACGACATCAATTCTGCTACAGGCGGATGAACTTGCCAAAACCGTACGGGTAAGGCTGAACCAGATGCAGCACCGCCTTCAGTCAGGCGCAATCGACCGACCAACGATGGTTATGACTCATATAGAGCAGATTCAAGCAGAGACCGCTCTTCTTGAAGCAGAAATTCAGCAACGGCAAGCCATAGGTCAGATCGAAGATGGCATGCAGCAGCCCATTTTTGATCACACCAGTGCCGCGCAGGTTTCCGGCCTGCTTGAAAATAACCAAAGGAACTCACCATGAAAGCGAGGGCCTTCTGGCTGCCTCTTGTAGGTCTTTCTGTCTTCCTAGTTCTAAACGTGGCGAACATTGCTATTGCAGATGATGATGATCCACCAGTTTCGGTTCTTGGCGCAGAGGCGACCGTGACGGTCTCCCCGGAAGCAGTTACGAAGAGTGGCATCGCTTCTGCACGACCCAGCATCGTGCCTTGGAGAAAGTTGGTTCCCGCCTATGGTTACGTTCTGAACGCAACACAACTTATCACTCTTGTTAGTGATTATGCTGACATGAAAGCGCGGCTGGAGAGCATGCAGGCACAGCAGACGCTTGCCCGTGCGAAACTCGATCGTGACAAAGGACTGTATCGCGACCGGCAGAATATCTCTCAGGAACAATTCCAGGAGACAACAGCCAGATTTCAGTCCAACTCAGCTATGGTAAAAGCAGAACAGGTCCGGGTGAATAACGCACTTAATATTATCAGACAGCAATTTGGTTCGGTCATATCTGACGCTACCGAAAAAAATACAATTTTCATTACACAGTTACTTCAACAACAAGTGGTCTTGGTCAAGGTGACCCTTCCACCAGATACGGATCTACCAACCCCACCAAGTCAGGCGGATGTGACCGATTATGGAAACACGGGTGGACACGGGACAATGCTCCACTATTTGTCTCCTGTAACCATGACCGATCCTGCTCTTCAGGGGCGTAGCTTTTTCTATTTTGCGTCGGCTGAAAGTCAGCTTGTCGCGGGCATGAATGTTTCCGTTCTCCTGCCTACCGAAGAGGAACGTCCCGGTATCCGGATACCTGCATCAGCTATTATCTGGCTGCAAGGTAAGTCGTGGATATACCGTGATAACGGACACGGAAAATTTACACGCCGACCCCTTACGACCGACGTGCCGGACCGAGAAGGTGGCTACCTGATCCAAGATACTCCAGGACAAATCACACACGAAACGCAAATCGTCGTAGAGGGTACGCAATTACTTCTGTCTGAAGAATTCCGAGCTCAGCTTGAATCAGGAGACGATGACGACTGATGACGGGACGTTCTTTCAGCCTTCAGGCAGCTATTATCGGGTTTTCGATCCGCTTCCGGGGCGTGGTTATCGCAACCGCATGTCTGTTGTTCTTCTATGGCCTGTATGGCTTGAGACATGCCAGCTATGATGTGTTTCCGGAATTCATTCCGCCACGGGTCACGATCCAGACCGAAGCCGCTGGTTTTACGCCGGAACAGGTCGAAACATTGGTTAGTCGCCCAATGGAAATTGCCCTGACCGGCCTCCCGGGTATTCAGCGCGTGCAATCGACTTCGATTCAGGGACTGTCAGTCGTCAACGTCCTGTTTGCGACATCGACCGATATTTATCGCGCCCGGCAACTGGTCGGGGAACAAATGAATGTTGTTGCACAGCAATTGCCAGCCGGTGTTCATGCTCCGACTATGACGCCACTGACCTCATCCGCCGGTCTGGTACTGGTGATTGGTCTGACGTCGGAACAACAGTCCCTCATGCAGTTGCGCACGCTTACTGACTGGTCATTAAGGCCGCGTCTGCTGGCGTTGCCTGGTGTGGCTGGAGTCAGTGTGTTTGGCGGGGAGCGTCGGTCACTCCAGATACAGGTACATCCAGACCAACTCATCTTGCATCATATCGGACTTGATGACGTCCTTGCGGCTGCCCAGGAAGCAACTGGCATACAGGGGGCCGGCTTTATTGATACCCCGAACCAAAGAGTCGTTCTTCAGTCTGACGGTCAGGCCCTGACGCCAGAAAGTCTGGCCCGCACTGTGATTGTCCGCTCTGATAATGGTGCTGTCACACTGGGCAGTATTGCCACTGTAACTGAAGCCCCTATTCCCGCCTTCGGCGCGGCCAGTATCGAGGGAAAGACAGGCATTGTGGTTAATATATGGGAACAGTACGGTGCCAATACGATGGCTGTGACCCGGGAAATCGAGGCGGCACTTACCGATTTCCGCCCGCAATTGCAGGGACAGGGGATTACATTGCATGCGGACCTGTTCCGACCCGCCAATTTCATTACGACCGCATTGGGGAATGCCACACGAGCATTGCTTCTGGGCGGTTTTCTGGTGGTTGCCGTAATCTTTCTTTTCCTTTTTGACCTGCGAACCGCTGCAATCTGTTGCGCCACCATACCTTTGGCTATTCTGATAGCCCTGTCGTTGCTGGAGACACTCGGGGTTACTTTGAATGCCATGACCCTGGGGGGGCTTGCTATCGCCATCGGCGAGGTCGTGGATGACGCCGTGATCGGGGTCGAAAATGTTACACGCCGATTGCGTGAAAACCGGCTTCTGGTCCAGCCCGCATCTACAGCGCGCGTCGTACTCGATGCATGCGTTGAAGTCCGCAGTGCAGTGGTTTACGCGACCTTTGCTGTCATTATCGTTTTCTTGCCTGTCATCGCCCTTCCCGGACTTTCGGGACGACTGTTTGCTCCACTGGCAACAGCTTATGTTCTTGCGGTCATGGCTTCTCTTGCCGCTGCTGTAACCGTTGTACCTGCACTCTGCGCATGGCTCTTGGCGACGCCTGGAGAAACCCGGAGAGAGCCCCCCCTGGCAGGATGGACCGCCAGAGCTTATGAACGTCTTCTGGCCAGATTAATGCGCCATCCCCGATTTGTTATAGGCGGGATGATCCTGACCACCTTGATAGGGTTTGCGGCCCTTCCATTCCTTGAAAGCGATTTCATTCCTGATTTCAAGGAAGGTCACCTTATCATTCATATGACGGCTGCTCCGGGGACTTCCCTGGAACAGTCTCTGAAATTAGGTAGACAGGTTACAGAAAAACTTCGTCAGCTTCCCGAAATCCGTTCGGTTGCTCAGAGAGTCGGACGCGCCTCGCTGGATGAGGACACGTATGGACCACATACCAGCGAGTTTGAGGTTGATTTGAATCAGGTGGATGGGAAGGCTTCCCGACAGATTGATGCCCGCGTTCGCAAAGCGCTTGACGGGTTCGTTGGGGCCAGTTTTTCTGTCAGTAGTTTTTTGACGATGCGCGTAAACGAAACCCTTTCTGGTTCGTCTTCGGCTGTGGCAATCAATATTATTGGCGATGATCTGGATGTATTGGATATCCAGGCAAATAATATTGTCCGCATGTTGCATCAGATACATGGCGCAACAGATGTCCGGATAGAAGCACCCCCTGGTGTTCCGGAACTTGCTATTCGGCTACGCCCTGCTGATCTGGAGCGCTGGGGGCTTCGGTCGGCGGATGTACTCCGATCCATCCATACAGCCTGGCAGGGTGAAACCGTGGGGCAGATATACGAGCGTTCTGCGGCTTTTAATGTTATGGTTCGTCTTGATGACGCAAGTCGTAATGATGTTGCGTCTGTCGGCTTCCTGCCACTGCATACTGTTCACGGAAACTACGTACCACTCCGCGCTGTCGCAGACATATATGAGACGAACGGTCGCTATCAGGTGTCACATCTGGGAGCACAGAGAACACAGACTGTCACCGCAAATGTTACAGGACGATCAGCTCAATCTTTCGTTCAGGACGCACGCACGACTATAGCAAAAAATATCAAACTGCCTCTTGGAACCTACGTTCAGTTTACATCCGCAGCGGAAGCTGAATCACAATCACGCAAGGAACTGTTTATAAATTCCGGGCTCGCTGCCATAGCGGTCATGATTCTGCTCTCAATAATCACACAAGGATGGCGCAATCTCGCTCTGATACTCGTCAATCTTCCCTTCGCATTTGTCGGCGGCATTCTGGCAATCATTGTTTCCGGCACAACGCTAACTCTTGGGGCAACAGTCGGCTTCGTTACTCTATTCGGGATTACGCTTCGGAATTCGGTGATGATGATTTCGCATTTTGAGACTTTGGTCGAGCGGGAACATCTCACATGGGGAGTAACAACAGCGCTCCGGGGGGCCAGAGACCGCGTCGTCCCCGTACTCATGACATCGCTCGTTACGGCGCTTGGACTGGCGCCTCTGGCTGTTGATATGAATGCGCCTGGGCGGGAAATCGAAGGACCTATGGCAGCTGTCATTCTTGGAGGGCTCATGACATCAATGATACTTAACCTGTTTGTTTTGCCTATTCTTGCTGTCAAATTTGGTAGTTTTTCTGAAAACGAAACGGGAGTTCCGGAAACCTTGTTCAAGTGACAGGTATGGGCCACTGCTGCACAGAACTACTTGAAGATTATGTCCGATATGCCAATAGAACCCAGAATGAAAACTGCTTCCGTATCACGCTCGGCCACCATTCGGTCTGGCTCGACCTTCTGGTTGGGTTCGGAATTGCCTTCATGAATCTTGACGCTGTCCATAAAATCTGGATTGCCGCCCGCACCGAACATCATCGTGTCAAGGCCGAAAACCGAAAGCATCGTTGCCCGATCCAAATGATTTATACTCCCTGCCCAGTGGCTTCGGGCGTGTCTTGCTACGGCCAACCTAAGCGCCTGTATTCTTGCTGGTTATTTCCCATAACGATCACCCCACTCTCGGCTCCAAGTGATAGCGGGGGACTGCGCGGACTATGTCCGTTATGCGAAAGGCGAGCCAACCCACTTTTATGTCCGACATGAAGGCGGAAGCGCAATGTCTGAACCTATTCGTCAGGCTATCAAAGTTTCTTTTCCCCTTACAGATTT
>NZ_LHZA01000087.1 GCF_001580535.1 Acetobacter cerevisiae
CGGGGCCATGCACCACCATGGAAAAGGACGGTTCCGCCACGCAGCATACTCGTGCCTTACGCAGCCCACCTGGAAAAGAGATGGTCCGAAGGATGTCGCAATAGTCGTCAGCTATGGCGGGAACTCCTGGAGCAGGGCTTTGCAGGACAATATGGCACCGTCTGGAAATGGGTGGTAACGCGACAGGGATGTTCCGCGAAACCCGTTTCTTCCGCGCATGTCGCTCCACCTCTGGGACGCAGACTTGCGCGGCTTCTCCTTGCAGAGGATCCGCTATCTGCCGGACAGGAGGGACTGCTGGTTCCTGCCCTTCTGGAAGCCGAACCGCACCTTGCCGTCACACTCTGCTGGCTCAGGAAAATGCAGACCCTGCTCTGTAAAAAGGGTGACACCAGCACGGAAGGCGATCTGAAGGCTTTGCTCAAAGAAGGAAAGACGACGCTGCTGTCACGTCTGATTCCCGCGCTTGAACGGGATGCGGCTGCCATTGAAGCGTCTCTTGTCACACCTTGGACAACCAGCCCGGTTGAAGGACAGATCAGCCGACTGAAAATGATCAAGCGCACCATGTTCGGAAGAGCAGGCTTCGAACTCCTCAGGGCTCGTGTCCTCCAGCCAGCATAACCAAAAACATCATCACGAAAAGTGCGGAAGAACCTTAAAACGACCGGGTTTGTTATTTTTTATTTTGGACCCGAATAGTCATGCACGCAGGCGCGGGGGTGTCAATTGCTTGTTGCGGGCTCAGGGGGAATTGATGCCCAGAGTGCGTTTTTCCAGCAGGAAAGCGGTATTTTTGCCAGCCTTGTCATAACACAAAGGGGATAGCTGGCCCCTTTTCGGTTCTGGTCTTTCAGCAGAGCGCTCTGAAAGACCAGTAATATTGGAAGGCTGCGTTAGTTGATTTTTCTGTGTTGTAACACTGTATTGAGGCGGTCACTGTACTGGCGGTAGCTGCCTTCCGGCACACAGCCCATTTCTTCCAGATCCTCAAGGTCTGCCCCATGGTTGATCCATGTATTCACTTCCCGGAAGTCCAGCGCGGGGGGGATGGTGTGCGCTTCAAACACCAGCGGATTTTCTTCCCCCTGTGTGGCGCCAAACGGCATGAAATTTTCAGCCGCTGGCACCTTACTGCCCTGCAGGCTGATTTCACCGCAGACAATTTGTTTGTCACCAGAGCTATGGGTGCTGATTTTTCGGAACTTCGGGTGGTCCTCTGCAAAGCGGGTGCTCAGCATATGCAGGGTAGATTTTACAAACGGGCTTGCATTCTTGTCACTGCCATCAACCACCGTCTGCGCATGTGCTGCGCCCACGGAGGGGAGCAGACACAGGCCTTGCAGGCTCAGGCAAAGAATAAGGGCACGTTTCATGGTCAGGTCCTTCTTGCATGCTGGGCGCATGGTGCCTTGCCAGAACAGGAAGATCAATTCCGCCCTGTTCTGGCAAAGGGATAGATAGGGTTACAGCCTGCGGCCTGCGGGGCTGATGCCGCCACAGGTCAGCCGACCGCCGGGCATCGGGCAGGGCACGCCAGTCGTCGCGGGCAGGGAAAGGGGCAGCCCGCGCAGACTACGCACAGCCAGAAACCCGAAACATTCAGCTTCCAGTGCATCACCATCCCATCCCAGAGTTTCGACGGGCTGCACCGTTCCGGATAGTCTTTCCGCCAGCATATGCATCAGTGTCGGGTTGTGTCGCCCACCGCCGCAGACAAACCAGTGTAGTGGTTGCTCTGGCAGCGGGGTGCTGGCAATCGCGGCAGCAGTAAAGGCGGTGAGAGTGGCAGCCCCGTCCTGAACGCTCAGAGTGGAAATCTGTTCCAGCGCCTGATGAAAGCTTAGCCGGTCGAGCGATTTCGGCGGCGGTTTGTGGAAGAAGTCATGCGCCAGAAGGGTTGAGAGGCGGCCCGTATCAACCGTTCCCTGCGCAGCACAGGTGCCGCTAAAATCGCAGGGCTGGCCGGTATGGCGGAACATCCAGTCATCCAGCAAGGCGTTTCCCGGCCCGGTGTCACACGCCAGTACGTCGCCAGAGCGGGTCATGAGTGTGAGGTTGGCGACGCCGCCAATATTTAGTACAGCAGCGGGCGTGGCGTGCCCGTGCAGCAGGGCTGCATGGTAAAGCGGAGCAAGTGGTGCGCCTTCGCCCCCAGCCTGAACGTCAGCGGTGCGGAAATCATGAATGACGGGCAGATCCGTCGCGGCAGAGAGGCGGCTCGCGTTGCCAATCTGCCATGTGCGGCCCGGTGCATGCAGAATGGTCTGTCCATGCAGGCCAATAACATCCACAGGAGTGTTTCCTGCTTTGGCACGCACAGCCTGCACGGCCTGCGTGTGCACGTCGGTCAGCGCCAGTTCCGCGTCCAGCAGGTCCGCATCATCCGCGGAAAGGCTGGCTGCGCGGTCCAGAATATCGCGCAGGCGGGCACGGAGGGCGGTATCATAAGGGACTGTCAGAGACGGTCCGTGATGAAAAACCCTGATACCATCTGTTGTAATGAGCGCGGCATCCACGCCGTCCAGAGAGGTGCCGCTCATCAGGCCGATGGCTGTCAGCGGCGTGCGCATTGTCTCTTCCTGTGCATCCTGTGCGGAGAGAGACAGATCAGCTGAAGAAGCAGTCTCTGTCATGGTGTAGCACCAGCGGAGGGTGCTGCACTGTCTATGCCGGGCAAAATGCGCCCCGTGCTGACCTGCCAGAGCAAAATACGGTCCTCACCATTGGTGGACACATGCAAGGCCAGAAGGTCGTCCCGCACACGGGCCATGCTGATCAGATGTGTGCCAGCAGGCAGAACCGGACGCGCGGGGGCATCCTGCAAGGGAACAGCCGGGGCAGAAAGAGCGGCACTGGTGGGGGGCGTATGAGCCCCCATCCGGTGGATAATCACGCCCACCAGCCCAAGGGTGCCCACCACAATCAGAATACCCATCCCGATGACAGCCGCCATCAGTGCTTTGGGCGTGCCCGGCGTTTGTTCCATAGTCTGTCCTGCTTGTCTCTGCTCAGCGCGCCGAGGCGGTCTGGATGTGGCGCTTCATGGTTTGGATCACAGTCGGTAGCCCATCAAAAATGGCCTGCCCGATCAGGAAATGCCCGATATTCAGCTCCATGATTTCGGGAAGAGCTGCAACGAGGCCGACATTTTCATAAGTCAGACCATGGCCAGCATGCACTTCCAGCCCTGCTGCGGCAGCCTGTGTTGCTGCGGCGCGCAAACGCTCCAGCTCACCTGCGCGACCTTCAGCATAGGCTCCGGTATGCAGTTCCACCACCTGTGCGCCTGCGGCAGCGGCGGCCTCAATCTGCGCGGGGTCCGGGTCAATAAACAGAGAAACGCGAATGCCTTTTTCCACTAAAGCCTGAACACGGGGTTTCAACGCGGCGAGTTGTCCGGCAACGTCCAGGCCGCCTTCCGTGGTCAGCTCTTCCCGCCGTTCCGGCACAATGCAGCACGCATGCGGCAGCAGTTTGCAGGCGAGGGCGACCATCTCATCCGTGGCAGCCATTTCCATATTGAGCGGCGCTTCAACCTCTGCGCGCAGGCGCTGGAGGTCGGCATCCCGAATATGGCGGCGGTCTTCCCGCAAATGCGCGGTAATGCCATCCGCGCCGGACTGCACAGCCAGCAGAGCAGCGGCAACCGGGTCTGGGTGAGCGCCGCCACGGGCATTCCGAACAGTGGCGACGTGGTCAATATTCACTCCAAGCCGAATGGCAGGGCGGGATGTGGTCGTCATGATGCCTTCCTTCGGTTTTCGGCCAGTTCTGCAGCCAGCCTGAGTGCGGCCAGCAGGCTGCTCGGGTCAGCCTGTCCAGTCCCTGCAATGTCAAAAGCTGTGCCGTGGTCAGGCGATGTGCGGATAATAGGCAGGCCCAGCGTGATGTTCACGCCTTCCGCCATATCCAGCGTCTTGAGCGGGATAAGACCCTGATCATGATACATGCATAACGCCACATCGTACCGGGCACGTGCGTCCGGCGTGAACATGGTGTCCGGCGGCAGGGGGCCGAAAATGGTCATGCCTTCGTCCTGCAAGGTGCGGATGGCAGGGATGATGCAGTCCAGCTCTTCACGGCCCATCAGTCCGCCTTCGCCTGCATGCGGGTTGAGGCCCGCAACTGCCACGCGCGGGTTGGTCAGGCCAAAATCGCGCTTTAATCCCTGCACCGTGGTGCGGGCCGTGCGGATAATCAGCTCTGGCGTCAGCTGCTCAATCGCCTTGCGCAACGCCACATGCACGGTTACCGGCACAACCTTGAGCGACGGGCCAGCCAGCATCATGACATCCTGACCGGGCACGCCGCAAAGTTCGGCCAGATACCCCGTGTGGCCGGGATGCGTGAACCCGGCCTGCTTCACCACGTCCTTGCTGATGGGGTTAGTGACCACCGCAGAGGCCTCACCAGCCTGCACCAGACGCACGGCCTGCGTGATGCTGTCGATCACGCTGCCTGCGTTTCGGCTGTCTGGCGCGCCGGGGGTGACCGGCACAGCCAGAGATAACGGTAAAACCGGAATGGCATCCCGAAAAACCGTTCGGGCTTCATAAATGTTTCCAAGAACACGAACAGGAGCCTCTGTTTCCAGAAGAGCCGGGTCTCCCAGAAACACAAAAGCCGGTCCGCTTTCCCGGAGCGCCTGCCAGGCCTTCACGGTAATTTCCGGGCCTATGCCTGCCGGGTCACCTTGTGTCAGCACCAGCATGGTGGTCAGTCCCTCAGTGGTTTGTCAGTGTGTTTTCCGGGCAGCCAGTGCGTACAGCACCCGGATCCATGAGCGCATGCCCTTGTGGAAGCAGGTCAGGTCATATTTCTCATTCGGGGAATGGACGCGGTCATCTTCCAGCCCGAAGCCGATGAGCAGGGAGTCCATGCCCAGAGCTTCCTGCACTTCCGTCACCACAGGGATTGAGCCACCACAGCCGATGACGGCTGCCGGATGCTGCCATTCTTCTTCCAGGGCCTTCAGGGCCGGGGGCAGGAGCGGCATGTCGGCAGAGACAATGCTGGCGCGGGAGCCACCATGTGCCGTGAATTCTGCCTTACAGTCTGCCGGCAGGCGGGTTTCAACATGGGCACGGAAGGCCGCACGAATGGCTTCCGGGTCCTGATCGCCGACCAGACGGAAGGAGACTTTCGCCATGGCTTTGGAGGGCAGAACCGTCTTGAAGCCCTTTTCCTCATAGCCGCCGCTGATACCGTTAATCTCGCAACTCGGGCGGCACCATGTCTGTTCAAGAGCCGTATAGCCAATCTCGCCAGCAGGCAGGCTCAGGCCAACCGGAGCAAGACCTTCTTCGTCACTCGGACCGACCTTGCGCCACAGGGCACGCGTTTCTTCCGGGATGACCGGCACGCCCTCATAAAAGCCTTGCAGCGTGACCCGGCCTGTTGCGCCGTCGCGCAGGTCAGACAGGATATCGCACAGAAGCTGAATAGGGTTACGGGCCGCGTTGCCATACATACCGGAATGCAGGTCACGGTTTGCGCAGGTAATGGTGACTTCCTCGCCCACCATGCCGCGCAGCATGGTGGTGATGGCGGGCATGCCGCGGCCCAGCATGCCGGTGTCACAAATCAGCGCAACATCGGCTTTCAGTTCATCCCGGTTGGCTTCCAGAAACGGCAGCAGGTTCACGCCACCAGATTCTTCCTCGCCTTCAATCAGCATGGTCACACTCAGCGGCAACGTGCCGTCGGCAGCGCGCAGGGCGCGGCAGGCTTCCACAAAGGTCATCACCTGCCCTTTGTCATCGGCAGCGCCGCGGGCTGTGATTTCCATGTCACCCGTCGGGCCTTTGACCAGAACCGGCTCAAACGGAGCAGAAGTCCAGAGGTTTAGCGGGTCAACCGGCTGCACGTCATAATGGCCGTAGAACAGCACATGCGGGGAGCCTTCCGGCCCTTTGGCATGCGCCACAACCATCGGGTGGCCGGGGGTTTCACGCGTGCTGGCGTCAAAGCCAATCTCGCTCAGCTCCTTCACCAGCCATTCCGCTGCCTTGCGGCAGTCGGGGGCATGGTCGGGCTGGGTGGAAATGCTGGGAATACGCAGCAGGTCAAAAAGACGCTTCAGGCTGTCATCCAGCCCTTTGTCTGCCAGATCAAGAGCGGCCTGTTCTGTCATTTTTTCATCCTCTGCATCGTAGGGCTCAAATACGTCAGGCTCAGCGGCCTGTGATGCTCATGCAATCACACGATTTGAAGGCAGAGGAAAGGTTAGAAACCGTCTGGGGTGAAATCAGCCAGAAATTGATACAGCAGGTTGGGCGTGTAACCGTATTCCACTGCCTGCACCGCTTGCGGTTGGGTGACACGATACCAAGTGGGATCAAACTGGCTGGAAAGCGGCACCGTGTCCGGCATACTCTTGTCCGCATGCAGCAGATGAATGAACGGGGAGAGATGCGCCAGTTCCGGGTTTTCCGGCCTGTTGCGAATGTAGATTTCCGGGTTGAAAAACAGGTGCCCGGACCGATGTTCCTTGTCGCCTGACCGCAGGAAATGGTCATAGCCGTTGGCAAACCCGTTTTTCTCCAGGTTGGCCAGACTGATATCGGGGGAGCGGGACGTATAATACCGTTCGGAGAACAGATAGTGGGGGGACTGCGTTTTGAACCCGCTGCGGCAGTAATGCTCAAAGCCTGACCGGCAGCGGTTGGCTGCAATCTCAGCCAGTGCTTCCGAGCAGTTCCGCCGATACCATTCTTCATCAAAATAGCGGTTAGGGGAATGACCGGAAAACGCCCCCTGATCCTCGTACCATGCCTTGAGATCCGCATCCGGGAGCGAGATGACGTCTCCCAGAACAGTTTTATATTCCTGCCGGTACCACTCTGGGTCAAAGGCTTTCCACAGGGGAGGGAACTGGAGAGACGTCATCGCATCAGCCTTTCTTCAAACCAACGAGAAGAGCAGGGCGCTGGAGTTGATCAGCCCTGAGCGCGGCGGTTGCGCCAGAGTTCTGCAAAATCGATCTGCTGGACCACAATTGGCAGGAAGCCGGCTTCACGACTTAACGTAACCAGCAGGTTCCGCGCGCCGGGGAACAGCAGGCGCGGGGCTTCAATCAGCAGGAGCGGCTCAAATGTTTCCGCCGTCGAATGATTGAGTGTGAAAATCCCGGCATAGGTCATCTTGGTTTCAAACAAACGCACCGGCTCTTCACCATTCGGGCCCGGAGCCGTCTGGCCCTGACAGTGCATGACCAGCTCGACCTCAAAATTCGGCATGTTTTCGCCAATCTGATTGGCGCGGACATCAACCATAATGGCAATCTGCGGCCGTTCCTGAGCAAGGGCATAAACGGTCGGGGCGCCAATAACCTGAAATGTGACGGCCTTGACGTATTGGATTCCCATCAAAACGCTGGGTTTTGCGGAGGAACTTGCAGCGCCGCCAATAGAATCTGTCATAAAATCGTTCTGGTCAGCCATGGTGTGCAAAGGCTCCTGTCGTCAAATTTCAATCTATGGTGGGTAAGGAAGAAAAACGCCAAAGTACGGGATGAGTAACAGATTAGTGCCTGATGTGCGAGGGGGTAGTCCGTTTATTGCCACATGAGAACAGTATTAAAATATCAAACCTTAACAAAAATTTGGGGTATAGCGAGGTAGTCGGCTCTTGCGTCTTTTCTTTCATCTGATTCCTTGCTCTCCGTACATTGGAAGGCTACGAGAAACCCATGATCAGACTCACTGTTGTTATCCCCTTCCTGCTGGCTCTTGTCATTTTCAGCGCCAGTAATCAGGACCCGCTGGATATGTGGCTGCTCACCTATAGCTGGAAGTGTTCAGCTGGGGTGCTGGCCCTGATCGTCGCGGCGACGGGCTTTATCATGGGGGCGTTCTGCCTGTGGGCAGCCGAGCTGGTGCAGCGCCGCCGCGCCCGCAAGGCGGAACAGCGGATCAAAGAGCTGGAGGCCCAGCTGGCGCAGGTGCAGGCGGCCTCTGCCGTTGCTCCGCAGGCTGTGGCTCCCGCACCATCCGTGGCTGGTCATGCCTCTCCTTCTCCCGTGCAGGAAGATCGTATCTGACATGAAGCGTAAGACTGGCCTGATTGCGGCACTCGATACACAAAATGCCACGACGGCGCAGGCATGGGCGCAGGCGGTGGCACCATCCGCCGGGGCGGTAAAGCTGGGGCTGGAATTTGCCTATGCGGCAGGGTTTCAGGCTGTGGCCGATGTAGCGGGCGCAACCCCGCTGTTTCTGGACCTTAAGCTGCACGACATTCCCAATACTGTTGCTGCGGCCATTAAATCCCTGTCTACCCTGCGCCCCAAAATGCTGACGCTGCATGCCTCTGGTGGGCTGGCCATGATGGAAGCTGCCCGCAAAGCGTGTGACGAGGCTTTTCCGGCTGATGCCCGGCCCGCGTTGCTGGCTGTTACAGTGCTGACCAGTCTGGATGATCACGCTCTGGCGCAAACCGGCGTGATGGACGGCGCACGGGCGCAGGTGCTGCGTCTGGGCAAGCTGGCCATGCAGGCCGGGATTGATGGGCTGGTCTGCTCTGCGCATGAGCTTGCTCCCCTGCGGGATACGCTGGGTGATGCGCCTTTGCTGGTCACGCCGGGAATCCGGCCCGCAGGCAGTCAGGCGGGAGACCAGAAGCGGATTATGACACCCCGGCAGGCCAGTGAGGCCGGGGCCGACTGGATTGTAGTCGGTCGTCCCATCACGCAGGCAGCAGATCCGGCCGCCGCTGCGGCTGCCATTGCGGCAGAACTGGCCGCGTAACATGGCACATGATCAGGCCTCTGGTGCTCGTGGTGTTAAAATTTGCGGGCTGACGGAAGAGGCCGGGTTTGATGCCTGCATCACACATGGCGCGGACTGGGTGGGGTTCGTGTTTTTTGACCGCTCCCCCCGCTGCGTGACCCCCGCGCAGGCCCATGCGCTTTCTGCCCGGCATGCCGGAGGCCCAGCGCGCGTCGGGCTGTTTGTACATCCTGATGATGAGACGCTTGCCCGTGTGCTGGAGGGTGTCTCGCTGGATATTTTGCAGATCTATGCTTCTTTTGAGCGGGCCACTGAGGTGCGTGCGCGCTGTGGGTTGCCTGTCTGGCTCTCTCAGCCAGTGTCTGCGCGCGCTGATTTGCCGGTGCACTGCCCCGCCGGAGTGGAAAGACTGCTGATTGAGCCAAAGCCGCCCGCCAGCGCGACGCGCCCCGGAGGCAATGCCCAGCAACTGGATTGGGGGCTGATGAAGGGCTGGATGCCGACTTTTCCGTGGATGCTGGCGGGCGGCCTGAACCCGGCTAATGTGGCGCAGGCTGTGGCGATAACCGGAGCTCCCGCGGTGGATGTGTCCTCCGGGGTGGAAAGTGCGCCCGGTATCAAAAGCCCGGATGCCATTGCCCGCTTCATCCAAAATGCCCGATCGGTCACTTTTTCGGCCTGACGGGCAAAAACGCTCGTTTTCCCTCTTGCCTGATCCGTCAGAATTGCTATTACCACTCCCGCGCCGGAGAGATGGCCGAGTGGCTTAAGGCGCACGCTTGGAAAGCGTGTGTACGTTAATAGCGTACCGAGGGTTCGAATCCCTCTCT
>NZ_LHZA01000066.1 GCF_001580535.1 Acetobacter cerevisiae
AAGGCCGATGACCGCATCCGGCTGATCGCCATGGATCTGGCAACCCATTTCGACAACAACATCGATAAGGACCTCAAGGGCATGCTGGCCTGTGACAGCAAGCTCTCCGCCATCCGCTACAAGCAGTATCTGGATGAGGTCGGTCTGTTCGAAAGCGCCATCGTCATGAGCCCGCCCGATACGCGCGAAGGCCATACGGAAGTCGATGAGCGCAAACAGCCGGAAATTCAGGACTGGTGGAAGGACAATGTCGGCAGCCAGAGTGAGGACGACTACACGCGCGGCGTCATCGAGCGCTTCGAGAAGGACCCGGACCTCAGGCTGATCATCGTGGTCGACAAGCTGTTGACCGGCTTTGATGAACCGCAGAACGCAGTGCTCTATATCGACAAGCCGCTGAAGCAGCACAATCTGTTGCAGGCCATTGCCCGCGTGAACCGGCTGCATGACCAGAAGACGCACGGGCTACTGATCGACTATCGCGGCATTCTGGCGGAACTGGACACCACCCTGGCCCGGTATGACGAACTGGCGGCCGAAAATGTCGGCGGATATGACCCCAAGGACATTGCCGGTCTGTATAGCCAGATGAGCACGGAATACCGCGAACTCCCCGCCTTGCATAAAGCGCTGTGGGCCATTTTTGAGGGCGTGAAGAACAGGAGCGACCTCCAGCAACTTCGCGCCGTGCTCATGCCCCGCATGGTGGAGGAGCACGGCCAGATGGTGGACGTGAACCTCAAGCGCCGGGATGATTTCTATGAGGCGCTGACGAAGTTTGCCGCCTGCCTGAAGGTCGCGCTGCAATCCGTGGCGTTTTTTGAAGACACCAGTTTCACGGAAAAGGACCGCGCCACCTACAAGGAAACGCTGAAGCAACTAACCAGTCTGCGCCAGATGGTGATGCAGGATACCGGTGAAACCGTGGACTTTGACCAGTATGCCGAGCAGGTGAAGAAGCTGCTGGACCGGCATGTGGCGGGCGTGAAGGTCCATGAGTCTGGCGGCCTGTATGCGGTCGGCAAGATGGGTCAGAAGCCCGAAGACAACCAGCCGGAGACCTGGAGCGAGGAGAAAACCCGCAACGAGACGGATCTGATCCGCACCCGTGTGACGAAGATGATCGAGCACGAGATGCAGGATGACCCGTATGCGAAGGAAGCCTTCTCGGCCCTGCTGCGCAAGGTGATTGAAGAGGCCGAGAGCCTGTTCGACCATCCCCTCAAGCAGTTCATGCTGTTCCAGGAGTTTGAGGACCAGGTGGCCAACCGCAAGCTGGACAATATCCCCTCTGTTTTTGACGGGCACCGGCATGCGCAGGCCTATTATGGTGTGTTCCTGAAAACGCTGGCGGCCATCAATTCCGAACAGACAGATGCAGAGAACCAGCGCTGGATTGATCTGGCATTCCAGATTAACCAAATCGTGGACAAGGCCGTGCGGGAGAACTCGCTCAGCCGCCCGGATATGGAAAAAGCGGTCAAGAAAGAACTGCTGCCGCTTCTATTCAGCACGGGCCAGAAAGCGGGCTTTGGCGTGGACAAGGCACAGGAGATCATCGAGCAGGTCATTCAGATCATGCGGGCTGGGCCTGCTGATACCCTGCGCGGCTGAGCATGGAAGAAACCCCTTCTCGCGTTCTGACCTATGGCGGTGAACAGATCCGCGTGAACCTGATCCCGCGTCCCCGCCCCGGCACGACATTGCGCATCAAGGTGCATCCGGACCTGACTGTGCAGGTGGTTGTTCCCGAAGGTACAACAGAGGCTGATCTGGACAAGGCGCTACACCAGAAGACCCGCTGGATCTGGCAGAAACTGCGGGACTTTCGGGCGGTGCAGGAACATGCCACGCCGCGCGCCTATGTCAGTGGGGAAAGCCATTTCTATCTGGGGCGGCGGCATCTGCTGAAAGTGCATCACCAGCCCGATGCGCCAGAGACCGTGCGGATGTTGCGTGGGCGGCTGGAAGTTTCCGTGCAGGAACGTCACGCTCTGCGGATTCAGAAGATGCTGGAACTCTGGTATTTCGCGAGGGCGCAGGAGGTGTTTCAAAACCGCCTGTCTGCCCTTCTCCCAACAACATTGTGGGTCAGCACGTCCCCAGCCCTGAAACTTCAGGTGATGCAGACCCAATGGGGAAACTGCTCACCGGGCGGGACCATCACGCTGAACCCTCATCTGGTCAAAGCTCCGCGTGACTGCATTGATTACGTGATCCTGCATGAACTGTGCCACCTGAAGGAGCACAATCATGGCCCAGCCTTCTGGTCACTTCTGGAGCGCGTGATGCCGGACTGGGAACGCCGTAAGGCACGGCTGGACGGGATGGCGGAAATGATGCTGCAAAAATAGCGCTCTTTGACCGCAATGGGGGGGGGGAGCGGAAGGTCCGATATCGGCAAGCGATAGCCGAAAGTAGTCATTTGCAACACTCAGGCTCATGGTGCTTACCAACCAACTTACATCGTTCCGATGGGGCGCAGAGAATGTCGATTTATGACGACATCGGCTATTTCGCGTTCCATTACGCTTCGAGCGAAGCCGCCCGCATACCTGCCGTTGAAAAGCTCAGATCAATCCGTCAAAAGCTGCCTAGACTGAGCGGGAATGCCGAGGGCATGCGATTTAAATCCGGACGGGCCGATTCCGCCCTTCAATATAGGCCAGTGCTTCGATCGCCAGAGGGAACAGGATGTCGTACAGGGTATGCGTGTCGACAGTTGTGCCCTTATGCGCCACCAAATTACGTTGCTTGATCAATTTCTTGCAGTCATTAATATCAATAGTTTTTGTCCCATTGATATTAATGACGGTCCCCATATTATTGTTGGAGAGGATATCGTAGAGTTTCTCAGACCGGCTGAGGACCGTGACGCCAGGCCCTTTCATCATATTGCTAAGGCGCGTCGTTTGGGCCGGTGTCAGCGTGACTGCAGCGGTGATTTGGGAAATCTCAGAGGAGGAAAACAACGATGGAAAGCTGAAGAGCTTTTCCAACTCCTCCAGCACCACGAACCACGAGATATATTTCATCTTAGGATCTGGATTGCGCATGCCTTCGGCAAAAATCTGGGACAAGGCGCTACCTTGGAAGGTTTGCAAACATAGGGGATCAACGGGGGTTGCCGTCTTGCTCGTGATGTTCAAATCATCAGTGATGGTGATCTGGCCCGATTGGTCATTGGGATCAAGGACCACCAGTTCTGTCAATCGGACAGTGACAGTCAACATCCCGTGCAGTGGGGTTATTTGCTTCTTCGCCATATCGACTGAAAAGGAATCGGCAAAGCGGGTCAAAAAGCTGTCAATCTCATCGAGCTTCATTGGCGCAGAAAATTCGAGTTCCATCGACTGCCAATCATTTTCAACCGCGCCAATTTCAAGCCGAGCAATCGTTACGCCCAAAATCGTGACGCTAGTCAGGATACAGCCAGGCGCATGCTGCCCTGTGGCCGATGGTGTGCAGAGAAAACCAGTGCTGCTAGAGGAAAAGCCTCTTACATCCATGCCAGGGGAGGCCTCGATACGGATGGGCACACGGATCTTGTGAATATTGTCAGTCTTGTGAGGATGCATGGCTTGTATCTAACGCAAGCTGGCGACAATAGCGAGGAGAAGGAGCGTCAGATGAGTGACTTAACGGCAAGTAGCGTGACTTCGGAAAGCTGTGAGCACGGTGCACATACCGAGCTTGCAGCAGCATAATTTGTACAGCAGCTAGCTAAATTTACTCGCGTATAGGAGGCGTTCCGGTTCGTCTAGAAGGCCGGACAAAAGAGAGGCGGATTATGGGGCTCCGCGAATGGTCGGTTTCGGAGGTACAGGACGCTTCAGGCCGCAGCACTGACCCACAGCAAAGTCCCAAACGCGGTCTATCGCGGTTCACCTAAAAATGTCTGCTTTCGGGCGGCCAGCATCACCACTTCGATGTGTGACTTGAAGGCGACTATCGCCTGTCTGCTCCTATTCCACTGAGCGGACAGGCAGACCAGGGGGGGGAACAGACAGTCGGCTATCG
>NZ_LHZA01000051.1 GCF_001580535.1 Acetobacter cerevisiae
CAGGCCAAACAATGGTTGGTATAAGGACCTTGCCAAATTCTGTAGTCAGGTTTGGATACTGAATCCACACCTTGAAAACGATGAGAAACGCGACCATGGATATGCCTGTGGTCGCGTTTTTTTATGGATGCGTCTCGGAAGTCTCCAAACAGTCCCATGCAGCTACCCCTGCGGAGTGCCCGTGATCCCGGAGCCGGGCTGCACGCCGGGGTGAGTGTGCTGGGTCAGGGAGATGCCATTGGCGGTGGCGTCCTGCGAGACGGTGAGGCTGCCGTCTATGGAGACGGGGCCGGTGATGTGGGTGTTCTGCGCTTCGATGCTGACGGTACCAGACGTTTTCAGCGTGATACCGTTTTCACTGAACCAGAGATACTCCTGCGGCGTGCCGTTGAGGAAGCCGCCGATATAGAGGGCGTCGGCCATGTTCTGCTGCCTGAACGAGCCGGGGGCAGCACTGGCGCGGGCAGTTTTGACGTTGAAGATATCGCGGTCCGCGATAAGGGCGAGGCCGATGTCGCCTTCCATCGGGTCCAGAATAACGGCGCGGCATCCGCCCTGCAGCCGAAAATACGGCACATTATACAACACGCCATGCGGCATGATGCGCCCAGAGGCATCCTGCTGATGCACCATGGGCTGCACATCCACCGTGCCGACCGGGTTCAGCCCGGCTCCGGAAACGGCCTTGATCTGCACGGGCACGATGGTTCGGCGGCCTGAGAGCAGGCGCGTGATGACGGTGTTCAGAGCATTAAAGTCTGACGCAGCAGCATCGGCCCGATTGAAAATGGGATAGCCGCTGGGGGGCGCCTGCGGTGCGCTCTGGCTGGCAGTTTGCGCGGCTGTGTTGGACTGGGTCATGCGGTGGGTTCCCGATAGGCCTGCGCCACGATGTCCGTAAACCATGCGCCGTGCGGCGTTTCTGTTTGCAGGGTGTGGCGCACCTGTGTGACACGCCACAGGCCGACCGGCACCGGGCCGTTTTGCTGCCCCCACCCCGCAGGCTGGTAGCGGCTGTGCAGGGCGATCAGGCTGTTGAAACTGACAAGCGGGTTAAACAGCATCTGCAAAGCCAGTCCGCCGGCGGACCATGCGGGGTAGCCGATCAGCCCGGTTTCTGCGGAGAGGGACAGGGCTTGTGTGGTGCCGAGGGGCGTCGGCTGTGAGGTGGTAGACGTTGCGGGCCAGACGGAGAGCTGGCCGCGCCCCAGACCAGCACACAGAGGCACAGTTTCCAGACACTGGCTGAGTTGCTGGCCGGGGCTGCCGTGGAAATAGGGATCATGCAGCGTGGCACCCACACCCTGAGTGTGCAGGCTCAGGCCGGCCTTGCTGGCAATGGTGCCAAGCACCTGCCCGGCGGAGACAGCACCCCGGTAGCCCGTGGGGGTGGCCGTCATGGCATTCGGCAGAACTGTTGAAAACGCCTGTGCAACAAAAGAGACATTGGGAGCGGTTGTATAATCCACATAGGCCAGCGTGACACCGCCCTGAAAGACGAGGGCGTTCCCCCCTGCCCCGTCCTGCGTTGTGAGGATGAGTTCACTCGCACTCTGGCGCGTGGGGTCCGGCGCGGCCATGCTCAGGCGGTTCATGACATCCGGGGTCATGCCTTCGATCCGCACCGTTGCACTTTCTGCCGTGGGGAAGCGGGCCTGTGTGACCTCGGCATGCACGCGCAGGCCGGAGAGAGTGACCGTATCTTCCCCATTGGGGCCGAACGCCTGTGAGAGCAGCCGGAATGTGACATCCACGGCGCGGTTTTGAAGCGTTGTTTGCGACATGGTGCGGGAGTTTCCGAAATGCAGGAAGTGGCGGGCGCAGGACTGTGTGGTGGTTGTCGTCAGGACGTCCAGCCGGGACGGTAGAGGAGGAGAAAGCGGGAGCCGAGGGCGGTGGCGTCCGGGTCTTGCTGGCCTTGTGTGTCGGCAAACAGGAAGTCCCCAGGCAGGCCGATTGCGGCATCCCGCACCAGCCATGTACGGTCCTGACACAGCACGCCGGACAGAAGCCGCGTGCTGTTGGCATCGAAATCTGCATACAGGCCGGTGCTGCGCTGACGCAGGGTGATCTGGATCAGGGTGCCGGACAGCGCGACTTTCAGCGTCTGCGCCGGGACGGCAGTTAGGGGTACCGTGAGCAGAGACAGGCTGGTGTTGTTCGTGCTGCTCTGAGCGGTTGCCTGAGTGGTGGTGGAAAGAAACGGTTGCAGTGTGGCTGAGAGCATGGGGAGGCCACTCCGGTTATACGGGCTTGGAGGGGATATTTATGGATTTGGAAAAACAGCGCGGCTTTTATTGCGTGTTGCTGAAGATTGGTAATTTTAGAGGGTGATGTGAGACTATGAGCACACAGGCGAGAACGAGAGCTGGAGCTGGAGCTGGAGCTGGAGCTGGAGCTGATTTTAGCCGCTCATTTTTCTGATGTTTACTGAAATCTTTTGAGAAATAAAGAGCTATTCTATTTTCAGTATTGGGATAACAGCCTGTTATTTTTTGGAATATGCTTGCTCTGTTTTGGCGTTTTTCAAACAGCCTCCAAGGGAGTGATGTCTGAAAAGAAATGAGAAGCCGCTAGAGCGTTTTCCTCTCAATCT
>NZ_LHZA01000032.1 GCF_001580535.1 Acetobacter cerevisiae
GGTTTTCTTATAGCTTACGAAAATTTCTTTTGCACAAAACAGACTTTTTCATAATCTAACCCGATGTACAACCCTTCTGTGAGATTTCCGCGTCGAAATCGCCGCCAACGCAACGCCCCTTACACTTGATTAGGTAGGGAGGGTGATCGTGGCCCAGTCGATAACGTCTTTAATGCGCTGTCGCGGTCCTCGCAGCCCAGCGCTTCCGACCGTCCAAATCCTATGGGCTTGCTCAAGCAAGTCTAAGCCCACCATCAACCTGCTGACGGTCATGCTGTAAGTGAACTCGGCGTGGCGATTGGGTGTGAGACCGAGCGGTGTTCCGCCCAGCCTCCTGTGGGTCAGCCGTGGACACCATTCTTCAACTGTTCGTCCAGCCTGACCTTCACTCTGTCACGAATTGCCGCCTCCAGCCGGTTGCCAAGCCCATCCTTGGCATCGTCATAGTAGATGCGATGGATGCTGAAGCGTGCTGCGCTGGCGACGATCGGCGAGATCGAGGCGATATCTATGATCTTGCCTCCGACCTCGACGTTGATTTGCTGAGGATGACCGCCTTCGGTGGTGCTCGGCTTGTAAAGATGTCGGGGATACGTGTCGTAATAGCAAGCCTCCCCCCAAATATCCTTTTTCTCCCGCAGATCGTTTACGACTTGCACGCAAACCTCGTTGAGTATTTTCATCCGTCGTCCAGCGTTGATCCCCTTCATCACCGTATTGTCGGCAGCGACCTCCTCTGTAAGCTTCCAGACGTCGTGCATTGGATAGAAATTTCGGGAAGCGATACGATTGGCAACTGTCTGAATATTGGGGTCGTTGGCTTCCTGGAAGAGATGTAGAGTTCCCCAGAACAAGCTGTCGTCCAACAAAAGCGCGTTTTCAAGATTGTCCGGATTTTGAAAGAAGCGAACCAGAGGATGGTTATGCGTCAGACCGGCCCGCTGTTCGTCTCCGGCGGCGATGTGTTCAAAGACCCGGCTCATCAAGAGCGAAAACATGTATTCGACGCCCCGGGTCCGCTTATGCAGATAGAGAGTCGGATACAACTGAAACAGCGTGACGGTGAACTGTTCGAGCGAGATGTAGGCCTTGCTGTTCACGTAAAGAAAGCGGCCGTTATACCAACCATTGTTTGGCCTGA
>NZ_LHZA01000133.1 GCF_001580535.1 Acetobacter cerevisiae
TCGCTGGCCTTTACCTCTGTCGAAACGCTGGAGCGGCGCGTGCCCTTCGGCTGGCTTCTGCGCAGTATGCATATGACGGGGGCTACGTTCTTCAGGGCTTAACTGACGACAGGGAACAAAATACCCTGCACGGTACACGCTGGAAGCCGCCTGCATGTTATACACAGGCGGCTTCCAGCTTTTTTCTTTTAATAAAATATTCTACGGGCAGTCCGGCTAAGCCGATAGCGCCAGACACCAAACACGCCCAGCACAGCCGCCGCATACAGCCCACCCATGATAGACATGGACAAGGGCAGATCCGGAATCAGATAAGTCGGGGCGTCACATGGTTTGGAAGGCAGAAGTGGCATGGAAGCCAGCCGCTCCGCCATGGTGGTGCCAGTAATATCGGGAGCATGGCACCCCGGCAACGGGCTGGGCCACCAGCCCCACTCCACCCCGGCATGACAGAACGCCAGACCAACAGAAGCCAGCAGAGTCGGCACACAAAGCCACAGCACAGGTCCCCCTGCGGCACCGGGCAGCAGAACATCAATCACGCCAATAACGATCAGAATGCGCCAGGGCCAGCGCTCAACCAGACACAACTCACAGGGCATGATGTGCAGAACATGTTCCACCCACCACACAACACCCAGCGCCAAAGCGCCAGCCAGCGCCAGAAAGAGACCCATTTTTCTGGTAGAAAATGCTGATCTCACGCTAAACGGGCCTTCCCAAGAGCCTGAATGAAATCACGCGCCCACGTCACCGCCGTAACGCGCCAGACGTCCGGCTCAAGATGATCCCACCGCGCACGCCGCTCCCCATCAGGCATGGTCAGAGCTTTGTGCAGGGCATCCGCAATATCATTCGCATCATGCGGATTAACCATCAGAGCTGCCACCATATCCGGCGCGGCTCCTGCAAAATGCGAGAGAATCAACACACCGGGGTTCGACTTATCCTGTGCCGCCACATATTCCTTGGCGACCAGATTCATACCATCCCGCAAAGGCGTAACAAGCGCTGCATCTGCCAGCCGGTAGAAACTGGCCAGCAGGGCACGTGGCACAGGATGCGTCAGATACCGGATGGGCGTCCAGTCAAAGTCGCCATAGGTGCCATTAATACGTCCGGCAGCTTCATCCAGCTCCCGCCGCAGGGCGCGATACTCCGGCACATTTCCGCGGGAGACCGGTGTTACCTGAAGATAGACGACCTTCCCCCTATGCTCAGGGTAACGCTCCAGAAAGATTTCATACCCTTTGAAGCGCTCCGGCAGGCCTTTGGAATAATCCAGCCGGTCCACCCCGATAATGAATGGTTTACCGTGCAGACTTTCCTTCAGGCGCTGCACGTCCGGATTGCTCAGCCCGTCTTCGGCCTGTTTGGCAAAACTGTCCGGATCAATCCCAATGGGGAAGACCTCAGCCTTTGCCTTGACGCCGACGATGGAGAACCCGTCATTCATATTCCGGGCATCGTCCTCCGTCTGCAGACCGATCACATCGTACGCCTGCATGGCGCGCAGCAGAGCGTCAGCTTCCGGTAAAGCCCGCATCAGGCTCCATGGCGGGAACGGAATATGCAGGAAGAACCCGATGGGGGCTGTCACCCCCAGATCCCGCAGCGCCTGCCCCAGCGGGAACAGATGATAATCATGAATCCAGATCTGATCACCCGGCTGCAAAAGCGGCAGCAGCTTGCGGGCAAACAGCTCATTGACGTTCTGGTAAATGACCTGATCTTTCCGGTCATAATCCATAAGGCCAGCGCGGTAATGGCAGAGCGGCCATAAGATGCCGTTGGAATATTTCTGGTAAAACCCGTCATATTCCGAATGTGTCAGGTCGATCGTAGCGTAGGTGACGTTCTCCACCTTATCGAGACTGACTTCCGGGTCATGCCCCTCTTTTTCAGAAACCTGCTGGCCGGACCAGCCGAACCACAGGCAACTGCCTTCTTTTAACGCCGCACGCAGGGCAACAGCCAACCCGCCAGCGGGCTGCAATCGGTCCCGCGGCGCAGGAACACGATTGGAAACAACAACCAGACGCCCCATCGCTTAATCCTTCCCTTCAACAAGAGAAGCAAGCCATGCACGAAATGCCGTCGGGTTTGGAAAATCAATGGGAATACGCAGCCCAATGCCACCAAGGCGCTTTGCTGCGGCCATGCCGTCTTCATCCGTCACATCGTCGCCCACAAAAACCGGCTTCCGGCCAGCAAAGGGGAGAGATTTCATCAGCATGCTGACGGCATAGCCTTTATCGACACCCGCAGGCCGGACTTCCCACGCCATTTTTGCCGTCTGGACTTCAAAGGTGCCATTGGTGCCCTTCACCCAGTTTTCAGCGGCCTCACGCAGGGCCGCTCCGGCTTCCGGCACAGCGCGATAATGCAGAACGAACCCACCCGGCTTATGCTCCAGCCGTGCACCCGGCCACGCTGCAATAAGGTCGCGTGCCTCGGCAAACCATGATTGCGGAACTGACGGAAGTGCTGCCCGCTCAATCGGGCCTCCGGGGCGATGCCTTACGGCAATGCCATGCTCACCGGCCACGGCAAACGGGATATCCCCCAGAAAATGATCAATCTGATCAATCGACCGGCCAGACACAATGGCCAGCGCATCCCCACAGGCCGCACGCAGGCGGCGCAGAGTTTCCGGCAGCCCTTCCGGCACCACCACAGCGTCTGGCGTGGGGGCGATATCAACCAGAGTGCCGTCAAAATCTAGGAGGAACGCCGCCTGATCCAGAGAGGGAACCTGAAAGCGAAATTCCTGACTGGAAGAAGAACCGATCACGTACACCTCGTCTTGTTTTGCCACAGATCGGATCAGCCAGCCCCTGTGCTGACGCCCGATTGCTTCATGAAACGATGCCTGAGCCTGCCCGGCCCGACAACTCCCCTGAAAAGCAAGACAGACCGCACCGTTATGAACGGTCAGGCCCGCCCGGCTTAATATTCTCCACCGGATTCAGGAGATGCGGGAAGAGCATCTCCCGCAGGTGGCGTGCCAGAACCAGACGGTGCATGGCTGCCGCCGTTGCCAGCCCCATCACCCGTGGGTGCAGACTGATCCCCCGCAGACGGCGTCAGCACGGGCACAGCGGGCGTTGGGAGCGGAGGCGCCATGGGGGCAACATCCGCCCCCTCACACCGCACCATCCGCACGTCATACACAGCGCTTTCAAACACACCCAGACCCGGCTCTGCGGCCAGCATCCAGCCCTTAAAGGTTGCCCCATCAGGATGCGTGTCATGCAACTCCAGCCACCCGGCCGCATCGGGGGAGAGTGTCTTAGGCCGTTCCAGACACCGGCCCGCGCTAATATCCAAACTCTTGTAGTGCGCTGTGGTTCCCGTCGGGACCGAAATCATCTCCACATGCGCGTCCAGCCGGTCGAGCACCCGCACCACGGCGGTTCCCTTGCCCTGCCATACACCCTGCCCATAAACGGCGGGGGGAGCCAGAGGTGTGCCCACGGCCTGCGCGTGAGGCGTTGCAACGACCCAACCGCCACCCGCTGTAACCATCATGCCGCCCAGAAGGGCCAGACGGGAAAAATGCTTCATGCTCATGCTTTGTTTCCCTGATGCGGAGACTGAAGAGAGGCGACAAGGTCGGTCAGATGCGCACGCATCCCCTGCTCACTCACCCCCATCAACACGGCATCCTCAAACGCATCCTGCAGAATTTCCTGCACTTCCTGCCAGTTTTCATCCAGCACACGCAATTTTTCCTGACAGGAGAGAGGCTGCCCATCATCCTGCAGCCAGAGTTTGGGGCTTTCCATGCGGGGTCGTCCTCTTCAAGCAGTCAGCGTCAGATCAGAACGGCTCATGGAAGATCGGCCTTGCCTGCATCCCCGGCAGCCGGCGCTTTGCTCCCTACGGCATCTTTGTTCGCGCGGGTCAGCGTATCGGTCACCGAGAAGATGAATTTGCTGAGGAGCTGTTCCAGACTGATAGCGCCCTGCGTCTCGCTGATAGTCGCATCAGCCGCCATCATGTGGTCGTCACCACCGGGAGAAAGGGCGATGTATTTGCCGCCCAGAAGACTATCACTGGTAATAATGGCAGCACTGTCCGTCGGCAGCTTGATATCTGGCCGTACGGTAAAGGTGACTTCTGCCTTGAAGGTCTGCGGGTTCACACGCGCGGAAACCACCTGCCCTACGGTCACACCCGCGAGCCGCACGTCCGAGCCAACGCCCAGTCCGTCAATATGGGAAAAACCGGCATGCAGCCGGTATCCGGTGGTGTCGGTCTTGCGGCCTTCCCCTACCACAGCCGCAACAAGCATCAGCCCAAGCAGGCCGAGAACAAGAACGCCGGTCAGCAACTCCATAGAGGTGCGCCGGGGTTTTACTGCCGTTACTGAAGCCATGCGTCCTGTCTACTCCCTGTCTGGACACGCACCTTAGCAGGGAATGCGTTTCAGATCACGCCTCAGGAGACCAGGACTCGTAATCTCCTGTCGCGGGAGGATGCTGGCCGGTTTTATAGGGGCTGCCCGCTGGCCGGTAAGCCTGCGCGGTGCCGGTCATGTTTGGCTGATGTGGCAACTGCCAGGGCTTGCGCTCCTCCTGCGGGATCGGCGCATCCAGCGTATGATGCAGCCAGCCCCACCATTCCGGCGGCACGGCGGAAGGGTCTTCCCCCTTCAGATAAATCACCCAGCGTTCGGGCCGGTCCACGCCGCCGCCACGCCGGGCGGCCCCTGTGGATTCGTAATAGCATCGACCGTCACCATCCTTGCCAATAAGGCGACCTTTGCGACGGGTATGCAGCCATGTTCCGAAGTTTGCCATGGGTCTGAGGATAAGACTCCACAGCCCCGCTGGTCCATGTTTTTTGGGGGATAAGCGATCAACTCCACTCGATCAGATCTGCCGGAGTGCCAGCAAAACCGGGCGTTTGAAAAGTTATCCCCCATATCCTCGTTATACCGGGCATTGTATACCGCAAATGGCGCTTGGCACGGGTTCCACCGGGGTTTGGAGCACGCGTAAACTCCCTCCCATGACAAGAGCCAGACGCCATTGGAACGGCGTGCTTATGAGCACGCTACAGGCCGCAGCTGACCCGGATGCGCCCCTTCGCTCCGTGACACTGCCCGCTGAGTGGGATGCAGACGCAGCTTCCGCTCTGGCCCAGCTTGTGCCCGGCACACATGCCGTGGACCTTGCTACCGTCGCCTCCCGCTGGGTGGATGCGCTGACGCAGGATGATGCAACGGCCCGCTCTCTGGTGTGGCTGCTGCTGTTGCGGCAGGCTGCCCCCACGGAACCCGTCTGGTCCTGCGAGTTTGATCGCCCCCCCGGCTTTCTGGTGAATCTGGCCGCCTTTATCTCTCCCGGCGAGGGCTTTGCGGCTGAGACCTTTGTGGCCGCTATCCGCCTGCTCTCCTCTGTTCTGCGCAGTGCGGCCCGCACCACGGCAGACCAGCGGAATGGTGAACTGCCTCTGCCCGACCTGTTTGCGCCGGCCCCGGAGGCGGAAGCCCCGGTCAAACCGGCTGCAAAAGACAGTGATGAACAGCCCGCCCCGCCCGTCATCGCTGGTGACATTATGCTCACCAACCTCGATGCCTGTCTGGCTGGAGTTGGTCTGGATTATGACAGTGAAGATGGCCGCGCCGCCGCCTGCGCCATTGCCACACTGGCGACCCTGACCGCCCATTCCGGAACAGGCCCCGAGTCCCTACCGCTGCCGCCCGTGCGCACCGTGCTGCCCGGCCTGAGCGAGACACTCCGCGCCGTGTGGCGGGAAGCCGCCGTGGCGACCGAGACGCCTCTGGCTACGGTGGAAACCGGCTTTTCCACATGCAGCGCAGTAGATGGGCTTCTGGGGGTGGAAGCCTGCGGGATGGCCCCGGTCTTCTCCCTGCTTCGGCCCGATGGCCGACTATCCCCCAGCACGCGCAACCGATTGGACGCCCGCGGCTTTACGACAGAAACAGCCCTCGCCGGCGCACTGGCTGGTGAACCGGTGCTGCCGCTCCCCGGCCCGAACGCCCATATGGCCATGTATCGCGCTCTGACCGGCTTTATTGACCGGATGCCAGCTCGACCTGACCCGACTGCGCAAACGCTGGTCCGCAAGCTGGAGCGTGGCATGCGCCGCGCCCTGCCCCCGCGGCACGGCGGCTTTACCCAGAAAACCAGCATTGGCGGCCACAGGCTGTTCCTGCGCACAGGTGAGTATGAAGACGGCACATTGGGTGAACTGGCACTGAACCCCACCCGGGAAAGCTCCATGGTCAAAGGCCTGATGGAAAGCTTTGGGGAAGCTGTGAGCATTGGCCTGCAATATGGCGCGCCGCTGGAAGCGTATGTCAGCAGCTTTGCCTATTCCTGCTTCGGCCCGTCCGGCACGGTGGAGGGAGACCCTGTGGCCTCTTACGCCACCTCCATGCTGGACTACACATTCCGCGCCTTGTCTGATGCGTATCTGGATAAAAAGCTGCCCGATGGCCCGCATCAGGACAGCCAGATGGACCCGGACCCGCTTCTGCCGCTTGATTTCCCGGCGCAGGAGAGCGACCCTGCTCTCCGCAAACGTGGCAGCCTGCGGCTGGTCAGCTAGCCCGGGCCTGCCAGAACCCTTTGAATTAAGGACTCGCATCTCATGAGCACCACGCCTGAAGCCCGCCTGAAAGACCTCGGCATCACCCTGCCCACACCGGCAGCCCCTGTAGCCAACTATGTGGCCTGCGTGCAGACCGGCAATCTGCTGGTTGTCTCCGGTCAGCTTCCGCTGGCTGATGGCAAGCTGTTTGCGACGGGCAAGCTCGGTGGCGCTGTTGCTGTGGATACCGCTGTGGAAGCAGCGCGCTACAGCATGATCAACGTGATCGCACAGGTAAAAGCCGCTGTAGGTGACCTCAGCCGCGTGAAGCGCGTCGTGCGTCTGGGTGGCTTTATTGCCTGCACGCCGGACTTCACCGCACACGCTTCCGTCATGAACGGCGCGTCCGATCTGGCGGTTGACGTGTTTGGTGATGCCGGTCGCCATGCCCGCTCCACCGTTGGCGTCCCCTCCCTGCCGCTGGATGCCCCGGTTGAAGTTGAAGGCCTGTTTGAAATCGGGTGAATGAAGAGGCACCGTCATGTCTGACTGGTCTGTCTCTCTGCATGACGGCCTTCATGCCATAGATGCCGCCGCGTGGGATTCCTGCGCGGGGGCTGACAATCCGTTTGTCAGCCACGCCTTTCTCTCTGCGCTGGAGGACAGCGGGTCTGTCTGCCAGCGCACCGGGTGGCTGCCCCGGCATGTCACCCTGCACGCTCCGGACGGCACCCTTGCCGCCGTTTGCCCGGCCTACCTGAAAGGCCATTCCTGGGGCGAATATGTGTTCGATCAGGGCTGGGCCCGTGCGTTTGAAGCCGCAGGCGGCCAGTATTACCCAAAATTACAGGTGGCTGTCCCCTTCACACCAGCCCCCGGCCAGCGCCTGCTGTGCGCTCCTTCTGCTCCGCCAGAAACAGCCGCCGTTTTAGCGGATGCCCTGCGTCAGATTTGCGGAGAAACCGGTCTTTCCTCCGCGCATGTTACCTTTTGTCAGGAACAGGAAAGCGACCTGCTCAGCCAGCGCGGCTGGTTGCCCCGCCTTGGGGTGCAGTATCACTGGCATAATCACGGCTACAGCAGCTTTGACGATTTTCTGGCCACCCTCGCCTCCCGCAAACGCAAAGTGCTGAAGCGCGAACGGCGCGACGCCAACGCTGCCGGGCTGACCTTCCATACCCTCCGTGGCGATGAGATTACCCCGGCTGACTGGCAGGCCTTCTATACGTTCTATCGCAACACGGTGGACCGCAAATGGGGCAGCGCCTACCTCACACCGGCCTTCTTCCCCCTGCTCTCCGAACGGCTGGGCGACAAGGTTGTGCTGATGATGGCCCGGCACGGCGACACACCCGTCGCAGCCGCTCTTAATCTGCTCGGGGGCGATACGCTCTATGGCCGTAACTGGGGCTGTACCGGAGACTGGCCGTTCCTGCATTTTGAGCTGTGCTATTACCGGGCGATTGATTTTGCCATCGCTCACGGGCTGAAGCGCGTAGAAGCCGGAGCACAGGGTGAGCATAAAATTCAGCGGGGCTATGTGCCCAGCCTGACGCATTCTGCCCACTGGCTGGAAAACACGTCGCTCCGTTCCGCCGTTTCCGCTTTTCTGGCGGAAGAACGCCCAGCCATACGGGCAGAAGCAGAAGCCCTGAGCGCTTTCTCGCCTTACAAGAAGGATGAGCCGGGTCAGCCCTGAGGCTCTGCCCTATACGTTAGTTCTCTCCCGGCCTCTCCGTCATTCACCCTGTTCATATTCGGCAGCTTTCCGCCTCTTCCGCACGCCCTCCATGCAGGCCCTGCCATTGTCGGCGCCCGTTTTTTTGCGTATGGCAGACAGGTCTTCCAACCGCCTTTTTCCGGATTGACCGCAGCAGTGACGATGAGCACATCCCCCTCCCTTCCGTCTGACCATCAGGCGTCCCTCATCGACGGCAAAGGCTTTGCCGCCACCCTCCGGCAGCAGATCCGCGAAGATGTGCGCACGTTTCATGACGAGCATGGCGTCACCCCCGGTCTGGCCGTTATTCTGGTGGGCAATGACCCGGCGAGTGAAGTCTATGTGCGCAACAAAGCCATTCAGACGCACCACGCCGGTATGCGCTCCTTCATGCACATGCTGCCGGAAACAACCTCGGAAGAAGAACTGCTCGCGCTGATTGAGCGGCTTAACCATGACCCGGAAATTCACGGTATTCTGGTGCAGCTCCCCCTGCCGAACGGTCTGGATGCCCGCCGGGTGACCAATGCCATTCAGCCGGAAAAGGATGTGGATGGTCTTGGGGAAATCAATGCCGGACGTCTGGCCATTGGCCTGCCCAGCCTGATCCCCTGCACACCGCTGGGCTGCCTGCTGCTGCTGCGGGACCAGCTGGGCGATATGCGCGGCAAGCACGCGGTGGTAATTGGCTGTTCCAATCTGGTGGGCAAACCGCTGGCTCTGCTGCTGCTGGCAGAAGGCTGCACGGTCTCTATTGCACATATCCACACGCGGGACACGGCGGCTCTGGCCCGTCAGGGTGATATTCTGGTGGTCGCCACCGGCTGCCGGGAACTGGTGCATGGTGACTGGATCAAACCCGGTGCCACCGTGATTGACGTGGGCATTACCCGCGTGACGACCGAGACCGGCAAGACCCGTCTGGTCGGCGATGTGGTGTTTGATGAAGCCGTGAAAGTGGCTGGCCGCATCACACCTGTTCCGGGCGGTGTTGGTCCCATGACCATTGCCTGCCTGCTGAAAAACACCCTGATGGCCGCCCGCCTGCTGGTAACGGGGAAATCCGAATGAGTCTGTCCCGCCTTTCCGTTGAACTGATCCCGCGCAGCGAGGACGCGCTTGCGCAGGACGTCACCAGTGTCAAAACACTGTTCCCGGCAGCAGACACGCTGAATATCCCGGATCTGATGCGCTTCCCGCTGCGGAGCTGGGACGCTGCGGCTTTGACCATGCCGCAGTTTGGCACGGTTGTTCCGCACGTGCGGGCCATTGATATCGCCCCCGGCGCTCCCCTCCCCGGCAGCACCCTGCCGGGGCTGAAGGAAGTGCTGGTGGTGCATGGTGACCCGCCGGCTGACCTTGCCCACCGCACTTATCCCAACAGCACGGAAAGCATTATCCGCCGCTACCGGAAGGAAGCGCCGCATCTGCGCATTTACGCAGCCTTCGACCCGTATCGCCGCGCCCCCTGGCGGGAACTGGAAGATATTGCCCGCAAGAAAGACGCAGGAGCCGAAGGGTTTTTCACCCAGCCTGTGTTTGACCTGAAGCTGTTCGACCTCTGCCGCGAATGGTTGCAGGATGAACAGGTTTTCTGGGGACTTTCCCCCGTTATCGGTCCGCGCTCCCGCTCATACTGGGAAACCACCAACCATGTGGTCTTCCCCAGGGATTTTGAGCCAACGCTGGACGCCAACATCCAGTTTGCCCAGTCCGTTCTGCGCCAGCTCTCGCAGGATCTGGGCTGTGCTTACCTCATGCCGCTACGGGTCAAACTGGACCAGTATCTGCCGCCGCTCATGGAGGCCTTAACGGCCTGACTGCCTTTAAGACTCCGGCGTGTTATTTGGCGGCGGGTCATAAGTTTCCATCAAACAAAAAACCGGCTGTGCCTCTGCAAAAGCAGGCACAGCCGGTTTTTTTATGCCGTAACAGAACGCTAAGCCATCACGCACAGGCGTCAGGGTTTCTCGCCGCTGTAAAGAGCCGTCAGGCTGGCAGAGGCCAGTTTGTGGTGGTGCACCATAAAACCCACCATGGCCGGGCTGGCGTCAGGAGCAATATCCAGTTTGGGCACGTCCAGCGCATAGACACTGAAAATATAGCGATGCGCCGGACCCGGAGGAGGTGCAGCCCCGCCATAGCCGGGAGCGCCAAAATCGGTGCGCACCTGCACGGCTCCTTCCGGCAAGCCGCCTTTCCCAGACCCGGCCCCTTCGGGCAGCACCGTCACACTGGCGGGAATATTGGCGACAACCCAATGCCACCAGCCGGACCCGGTGGGGGCATCAGGGTCATACATCGTCACCACAAAGCTTTTGGTGCCCTCAGGAGCATTTTTCCACTCCAGAGCCGGGGATAAATTCTGCCCCGTCTGCCCCATGCCGTTATAAACCTGAGCCTGCGGCAGAGTGGCCCCGTCCGTAAACGCGGGACTTGTCAGAACAAAAGCCATGGGTGCGCCTTTCTTACCAGTTGCGGCTGATCAGCCAGAATTCTTCAGATGTCAGCGTGACAGCCTTGCCTGCGTCAGAATCCGCAGCCGCAGCAGCCAGCACTTCAATCCGTTCAATCATGATCACTTTACGCTGGTGGGCTTCCGTGGTTTCCGGGTTTGTCTTCAGAACATCCAGAGAAACCTTGGCCGCTTTGGCAACACGGGCAGCATCCAGCAGGGCATAAGACATAGTGGGTCTCCATATGGGTTTGTTTGCAAAGCGAAATCTGGCCCCGCAGAGCGCCTTCTTCAACCCCGCGAGAGAACGCAGCACCCATGTCTGGCCGTTTCGGCGGACAGTAAGCGTCAGGCCAGACACCGCCCTCAAGCCTCCTTATCCTGAAAAAACGTGCGTTATCCGGCATTCTGCCCCCTCCAGACGCCACTCCCCTCTGGCGTCGCTGCACCCTATTGCGTAAACCCGTTTCAACATGAGCGACCGCACCGAAGATTTTGATTTCCACCTGCCCGAAACCCTGATTGCGCAGGAACCAGCCCGACCGCGTGAAGCCGCGCGTCTGCTGGATGTCCCCCCACACGGCCCCTTTATGGACCGCCATGTGAGCGATCTGCCCAGCCTGCTGAAAGCGGGTGATCTGCTGGTAGCGAACGATACCGCCGTCATCCGCGCCCAGCTGCATGGCCTGCGCGGTGAAGCGCATATCGGGATTACGCTGGACCGGATTCTGCCCGATACCTCATGGCATGTGCTGGTGCGCAATGCCCGCCGCCTGAAGGTGGGCGACACCCTGACCTTTAACGGCAGCAGCCACACCGCCACCGTTCTGGCACGGGAAGAAGGCGGCGGTGCAGTGCTGCGTTTTTCCGCCGAAGGCTCTGCGTTTGATACGTTCCTGCAGGACGTCGGCGCACTGGCGTTGCCCCCGTATATCCATCGCCCGCACGGCCCCACCGCGCAGGACGCGAAGGATTACGCGACCATTTTTGCCGAGCATAAAGGGGCTGTCGCGGCTCCCACCGCAGGGCTGCATTTTACCCCCACGTTGCTGGAAGCCGTCGACGCCACCGGCGCGGAACGCTGCACCCTGACGCTGCATGTCGGCGCAGGCACCTTCCTGCCTGTTCGTGAAAATGATATTTCCAAACACCATATGCATGCCGAACGCGGTATCATCACGCCGGAAACAGCGGATCGCATCAATGCCGTGCGCAAGGCCGGAGGCCGCATTATTGCTGTCGGCACCACCAGCCTGCGCCTGCTGGAAAGTGCTGCGGATGAAAACGGCATTGTGCATCCGTTTGATGATGTCACCTCCATTTTCATCCGGCCCGGCTACCGCTTCCGCGCTGTCGATATGCTGATGACCAACTTCCACCTGCCGCGCTCGACCCTGTTCATGCTGGTCTGCGCCTTTGCGGGGGAAGAGCGGATGCGTGCGGCCTACGCCCATGCCATCCAGACGGGTTACCGTTTTTATTCCTACGGGGACGCCTGCCTGCTGCGCTGTGCCAACCCTATTGAGGCCCACCGCACCGGAGAGTCCGCATGAGCCGTTTCCACTGGACCTGTGAAAGCACGGACGGCGCTGCCCGCGCGGGGATGCTGCACACCGCCCACGGCCCCGTCGCCACCCCCACCTTCATGCCGGTGGGCACCGTCGGCACCGTCAAGGCCATGACGATGGATGCCGTGCGCTCCACCGGAGCCGGCATTGTGCTGGGCAACACTTACCACCTCATGCTGCGGCCGGGTGCGGAACGTATCCGTGCGCTGGGTGGCCTCCATCGCTTTATGGACTGGTCCGGCCCGATCCTGACCGATTCCGGCGGGTTTCAGGTGATGTCCCTCGGCGCACTGCGCAAGCTGGATCAGGATGGCGTCACCTTCCGTTCCCACATTGATGGCTCTTACCATCGACTGACACCGGAAATCTCGACCGACATTCAGCACGCGCTGGATGCCACTATCACCATGTGTTTTGACGAATGCCCGGCCCTGCCCGCACCGCCGGAAACCATTGCCGCTTCCATGCGGATGTCCATGCGGTGGGCCGCCCGCTCACGCGAGGCCTTTGTGCAGCGCACCGGCTATGGCCAGTTTGGGATTGTGCAGGGTGGCACGGAGCAGGACCTGCGGGCGGAAAGCGTTAAAGCCCTGACGGATATCGGGTTTGAAGGCTACGCCATTGGCGGTCTGGCTGTAGGCGAAGGGCAGGAACTGATGTTCGCCACGCTGGACACCACGGTGCCCGTCATGCCGCAAAATGCCCCGCGTTATCTGATGGGCGTTGGCACGCCGGATGACCTGCTGGGCAGCGTGCAGCGCGGCGTGGACATGTTTGACTGCGTGATGCCCACACGCGCCGGTCGCACTGCCCGCGCTTATACGGAACGCGGCACGCTCAACCTGCGCAACGCCCGCCACGCGACGGATGCCCGTCCCATTTCCCCTGACTGTGACTGTCTGGCCTGTTCCCGCCACAGCCGCGCCTATCTGCACCATCTGTTCCGAGCCAATGAAATTCTCGGCCCGATGCTGCTGACATGGCATAACATTGCCTACTATCAGCGCCTGATGCGCCAGATTCGCGAAGCCATTGTGGAAGGCCGCCTGGACGAACTCGCCACTACGCTACGCGCCAACTGGGCGGCGGAAGACTGGACGGAAGACGAAATGCCTCAACCCACCATTCCTCCGGTCCCCTGAAAGCAGTCCCTATGTCCTCCCTGAGCGGAGCAGAAAAACTGGCGGCCCGGATCAGGGAAAAAGCTCTGGCACTGGGGTTTGACGCCATCGGCTTCTGCCCCGCCCATCTTGGCCCGGAGGTTCGGGACCGTCTGACGGACTTTCTGGCCAACGGCTATCACGGCGAAATGGGCTGGCTGGCCGACAGAGCCGACCAGCGCACCCAACCCACCACCCTCTGGCCGGAAGCCCGCACCGTGATTGCGCTCGGCCTGTCCTACGCACCGGAGGGCGATCCGCTCGCCACTCTCAGCCAGCCTGACCGGGGCAATATTTCCGTTTACGCGCGCCACCGCGATTATCATGACCTGATCAAAGGCATGCTGAAGCATCTGGCGCAATTTGTTGTCCGGGAGGGCACTCTGGAAGCGGCGCGGGCGCTTACCGCCGCACAACGCCGAAATACCCACAGCAACCAGCATAACACACCCGACCAACACCCCGCCAAAGAACTGCGTCCCCAGCCTCCCGGCGTTAAAGTCTTTGTGGATACCGCCCCAGTTGCGGAAAAGCCGCTGGCAGAGCAGGCCGGACTCGGCTGGCAGGGCAAGCACACCAATCTGGTGTCCCGCAGTCATGGCAGCTGGCTGTTTTTAGGGGAAATCTACACCACACTGGCTCTGCCCACCTCGCCCCCTTCGGGCGGAGGGTGCGGCAGTTGCACGCGTTGCCTGACCGCCTGCCCCACACAGGCTTTCCCGGCTCCCTACAGTATGGATGCCCGACGCTGTATTTCCTATCTGACCATTGAATATGCCGGCCCCATTCCTCTGGACCTGCGCCCTGCCATTGGTACGCATATTTATGGGTGTGATGATTGTCTGGCTGTCTGCCCATGGAATCGCTTTGCGCAGGCATCGCGCCAAATCAAACTGCAACCCCGGCCTGACCTGATGGCCCCGGATCTGGTCAGCCTGAGCCAGCTGGATGATGCCGCCTTCCGTCAGAAATTTTCCGGCTCTCCCATTAAACGCATCGGGCGCAACCGCTTTGTGCGAAATGTGCTGATCGCCATGGGTAATTCCGGACTCGCAGAATTACGCCCGCACGCCCATCGCCTCACGCAGGACCCGGACAGCGTCGTGGCCGAGGCCGCCCAATGGGCCGTCGCCCGTCTGGAAGGCCTTTGCGCATGAGTGCCCATTTGCGCAAACGCAGCCTGATTCTCTCCGGTCATGATACCAGCGTGGCGCTGGAACCGGAGTTCTGGCAGGTGCTGGAAGACATGGCCCGCGACCATAATCAGCCTCTCCCCGTGCTGGTCACGCAACTGGATACGGAACGTCGCCCCGTTCAGTCTCTGGCCTCTTTCCTGAGGGTGCAGGCCCTGCTCTGGTTGCAAAAACAGAGCGCCGCTCAGGGCTCGGACGCCGCAACCTGAGAGTTTTGCAGATTGATCTGGCACCAGGATTTACGCCAGCCTGCCTTGGTGTTCCCCGCGTCTGTTTCCGCCTCTTCAAAGGCCTCACGGCTGAATTGCCCAGCCTTCATCTTCTCGCATCCTGTCCCCACCTGCTATGCTGCCCAGACGGAGCACAGGCGGGTCCAATTTGGGCCGCAGCCCAGACAATGCTAAGCAGGCAACATGGCGATATGGGGTAAGATTTTTGGTGGTGTCGCAGGTTTTGCCATGGGCGGACCTGTTGGCGCAGCTTTGGGCACAGCACTGGGGCATGCCGCAGATAAAGGCACGCTGCTTCAGCCTCCTACCGGGGGGTGGAGTGACCGCTGGGCCGCCCGTGCAAATCCCGATCCAAATGGCGCGGCGACGTTCATGGCCGCCAAGCTGGCAGCGGCTCTGGGCAAGAAAGAACAGCTCTACGGCCTGACGAGCATCATTCTTTGCGCCAAGCTGGCCAAGTGCGATGCGCCGGTGAACCGTCGGGAAATCGACGCCTTCAAAATGCGCTTCCGGGTGCCGGATGAAAACATGCGCGAAGTTGGCCGCCTGTTTGACCTCGCCCGCCAGAGAACGGACGATTACGAATCCTTCGCCCGGGAACTCGGCACAGCCTACGCGCAGGATAAGCAGCCGCTGGAAGACCTGATGGGCGTGCTCTTCGGCATTGCCCGCGCGGATCTGGCTGCTGATGAACCGCTGACCAAAGAAGAAACCAAGTTCCTGCAGCGCGTGCATGCACTTTTCGGCCTGAGCCGTGGCGCGTGGGAACGAGCCGAGCAAGGCCGATCCCGCCCGGCAATGGCGGAAGAAGACGCCTACGTGGTGATGGGCGTGGATGCCTCCCTCTCCAACGAGGAACTGCGCGCCCGCTGGAAGGTGCTGGTGCGGCAATATCACCCGGATGTGATGGCGTCTCGCAAGGCCTCGCCAGCTGAAATTGCCGAAGCTTCGGCCAAAATTTCCCGCATCAACGCCGCATGGGATATGATCAAACGGGATCGTGGCCTGTAAGTGCCAGCGGTGCGGCATTCGCGCAACAATATTGGAAAAATTGACACATCCGTTAAACCAAAAGGCCTAAGCAGCGCTTCTTTTCTGCTCCCCTGCCTCTCATGCAGGGATGACCTGCATTGCGCAGAACGTTTCTCGTGGTAGAGAGGGCAGCAGAAGACTCCTGCCTTTAGGTCAGGTTTTACTGGTGCGTCACAGGGTGAAGGTAAACGCGGCAATGAATTCAGGACGGAACGGTGCACGGCTCCGCCCTCGCGGTCAGACACATGCGGGTCAGACTCGGGAAGGCTCTTCGGCCCAGCGCCGTTTTTCCTCACGCAGCTCTTTACTGGTCGCAACTCTTGTCGCCCTGACGGGGTGCAGCGCCATCAAGGCCCCCGTCCCCAAAGACCCGGACGCCCTTGAGGAATACAAGCAGGCAAACGACCCCTACGAGCCGCTGAACCGCAAGGTCTATAACCTGACCATGACGTTCGACCACTGGGCGCTGCGCCCGGTCGCCAAAGCCTATGTGTGGGCCGTGCCGCGCCCTGTCCGGAATTCTCTGGGCAACATGATCACCACCATGAATGAACCCTCCGTGTTCTTTAACGACGTGGGTGCAGGCAAGCCCCGCCGTGCGGGTGATTCCTTCGTACGCTGGTGCATCAACATGTCCGTGGGTATTGGCGGGCTGATCGATGTCGCCAAAATGGCCGGGTATCCGCATCATGATAATGATGCCGGCATGACACTGGCCAACTGGGGTATCCCCTCAGGCCCGTATCTGTTCCTGCCTATGGGCCCCTCCTCCATCCGTGATGGGATCGGCTACGGGATTGATCAGGGCCTCTCCCCCTGGAACTACGTCCCGCGTGGCTATGGGCTGATCAGCTTCAACTGGGCCTATAACATGATGGGCGTTGTGCATGGTCGCTCCACGCATCTGGATGAGCTGGATGCCCTGCAGCGTGATGCACTGGACCCTTACGCAACAATCCGCAGCGCCTATCAGCAGCAGCGGAAGGCACAGGCTGAGGCGATCAAGAATGATAACCGCGCCACCGTGCCAGCTTGGTACCACTAAAAAGCAACAAGGATAGCGCCGACATGAAATTTCTTTCCAGCCGTCGCCTTGTGACAGGCGCCCTTGCGCTCCTTTGTGCTGGCAGTCTTTTTGTTCTGCCTGCCCGTGCCGCTGAAGGCACCCGTCAGTTCATTGAATCCTTCGGCTCCAAGCTGGTTGCGATCGTGAACAGCCAGGTTTCCCTGTCGGAAAAAAAGGCCCGTGTTCTGCCGCTGATCCAGCAGGATGTGGATATTGATGCCATTGGCCGCTACTGCCTGGGCCGTTACTGGAAGCTGGCTACGCCGGAACAGCAGAAGCAGTATCTCGGGCTGTTCCATGAGGTTCTGGTCAACGCCATTACCGACAAGCTGGGCGATTATCGCGGTGTGAGCTTCACCATTGGCACCATCACCAAATCTGGTGACGATGACTCTGTGGAAGCCACGCTGATCCGCCCGCAGCAGCCCCCGGCTTCCATGCAGTGGATTGTCGGCCATGCCGGCGGCAGCCCGAAGGTGGTGGATGTGGTTGGGGAAGGTGCCAGCCTGCGTCTGACGCAGCGGCAGGATTACTCCTCCTACATCGCCCGCAACGGCGGCAACATTGATGCCTTGCTGAGCGCCCTGAAGCGCCAGATTGAGCATCATTCCGCACCTGCTGCCAACTAAGCGGTAGGAACAGGAATGACTAAAAAGGGCACCTCTCGGGGTGCCCTTTTTTATGGCTCACAGCCTGTCATCAACTTCCTGCACAGTCCGCGCCTTTAGCCGCGCACGCTCTCATAAACCAGCATGGTCTGGCCATCCCGCGGGAAGGTCTCATACACATGCATGCCAATCCCGCCGAGAATGGTGCGGGAGGCCAGATTGCTTTCCTTGGCAACAGCAATCACCCGTTTTACCCCGGCATCATGCGTAAAGTTCAGGGCCGCATTGGCCGCTTCCCGCGCAATGCCACGCCCGCTGGCCCACGGATACAGGGCAAAGCGCAGCCCGAAGCCGCGTCCGTCTGGCCGATCATGAATGCCGGTCATGCCGACAAACCGATCCTTTTCCCGAATGGTGAAAATCCCAACCCTGTGGCAGGCCCAGAAGGCGATATCATCGGCCATTTCCCGCTCGGCCTGCTGGCGGGTACACACACCCCCCAGCATCTGACCAAACGCCCCGCCATCAGCTTTCAATGACGCCATGTCATCCATATCGCGCCATGTGACAGGTTGCAGCATGAGCCGTCCTGTTCTGACTGAGCGCGCCGTCAGCATGACGAGACCTTCGCCAGAACGCAGAAACGCCACCGGAGTACTCTCCGGCAGCGTGGCCTGTTTTTCTGTTTTGAAAGCGCTTCAGATGATGGATGCCGCATCAGACATCCACCCAGCCTGATCAGCGGGAGATTGGCCGGTAACGAATGCGGCCAGGTTCCGTGGCATCCGGGCCAAGGCGACGGCGCTTGTCTTCCTCATAAGCCTGGAAGTTCCCTTCAAACCATTCGACGTGAGAATCCCCTTCAAACGCCAGAATATGGGTTGCCAGACGGTCAAGGAACCAGCGGTCATGGGTAATGACCACGGCGCAGCCCGGGAATTCGCCCAGAGCCTCTTCCAGCGCACGCAGGGTATCGACGTCCAGATCGTTGGTCGGTTCATCCAGCAGCAGCACGTTGCTTTCCTGCCGCAGCATTTTAGCCAGATGCACGCGGTTACGCTCACCACCGGAGAGGATGCCGACTTTTTTCTGCTGGTCGGACCCTTTGAAGTTGAACGCCCCCACATAAGCGCGGGACGGCACAGCGCGCTTGCCGAGATAGATGACATCCGTGCCGCCGGAAATTTCTTCCCACACGGTCTTGTTGGGGTCCAGATCATCACGGGACTGATCAACATAGCCGAGCTTCACGGTATCACCGATTTTCAGCTCACCGGCATCCGGCTTTTCCTGCCCGACAATCATCTTGAACAGGGTGGATTTACCCGCACCGTTCGGACCGATAACGCCCACAATGCCACCCGGCGGCAGCTTGAAGCTCAGATCGTCAATCAGCAGGCGATCACCAAAGCCTTTGCTGAGGTGATCGGCCTCAATCACCGTGCCACCCAGACGCGGGCCGGGGGCAATAACAATGTCCGCCACGCCGTTCTGCTTTTCAGCACTCTGGGCCAGCATTTCTTCATACCGTGCAATACGGGATTTGCTTTTGGCCTGACGCGCCTTCGGGCTGGAGCCAATCCACTCCTGCTCGGCAGCCAGCGCACGCTGGCGGGCACTTTCTTCCTTTTCTTCCTGCGCCAGACGCTTGCGCTTCTGTTCCAGCCAGGAAGAATAGTTGCCTTCAAACGGAATGCCGCGGCCGCGCTCGATTTCCAGAATCCAGTTGGTCACGTTATCCAGGAAGTAACGGTCATGGGTAATGACCATCACGGTGCCCTGATAATCGTGCAGCGTCTTTTCCAGCCATGCCACGCTTTCTGCGTCCAGATGGTTGGTCGGTTCATCCAGCAGCAGGATTTCAGGCTTTTCAATCAGCAGGCGGCACAGGGCCACACGGCGGCGTTCACCACCCGAGAGCTTGTCCACTGGGCTGTCAGCAGGCGGGCAGCGCAGGGCGTCCAGTGCGATTTCCAGCTTGCGGTCCAGCTCCCAGCCATCGCCCGCATCAATTTTTTCCTGCAGTTCGGCCTGTTCGGCCAGCAGGGTGTTCATTTCCTCATCGGTCATGGGCTCGGCAAAGCGCATGGAAATCTCGTTGAAACGATCCACGGCTTTTTTGAGGTCACCAAAACCCAGAGCCACGTTCTCGCCAACCGTCAGCTTGGGGTCGAGCTGGGGCTCCTGCTCCAGGTAACCAACGCGCACACCTTCAGCGGCCCAGGCTTCCCCACCATATTCCTTGTCGATCCCGGCCATGATCTTGAGCAGCGTGGATTTACCCGCGCCGTTCACACCGAGCACGCCGATTTTCACACCCGGCAGGAAGGACAGCGTAATGCCTTTGAAGACTTCACGCCCACCCGGATAGGACTTGGTAAGGTCCTTCATCACATAGACGTATTGATAAGATGCCATGAGATGACCTCCGTGAAGTGGAATGGATAGGAACCGTCGGATGGACGCGACTGAGGCGAAAAGCGCCTGCGCCCGGCAGGACTTGAACCCGCAACCAAGCCGTTATGAGCGGCCCGCTCTAACCAATTGAGCTACGGGCGCGCAGGCGGCTTCCTGATTACGCAATCAGACACATTTGGCAAGGGTACAGAGCCCGAAAAACCACCCGAACAGTCCTTATCCTGTTACGACTTGGCAAGTTGCAGTGTGACAGATAGGGTCTGCCCATCCGTATTTTTAGTGCTGGAGCAACCCTTATGGACGTCTCAAAACTTTCCCCCGGCAAAGACGTGCCGTTCGACATCAACGTTGTGATTGAAATTCCGCAGGGATCTTCCGTTAAATACGAGATCGACAAAGAAAGCGGTGCCCTGTTTGTGGACCGTTTCCTGTTCACGCCCATGGCGTACCCCACGGCATACGGCTTCATTCCCGGCACGCTGGCTGCGGATGGTGACCCGACCGACGCTCTGGTGCTGACACCGAGCAATGTGGTCCCCGGCTCCGTGATCCGCGCCCGTCCCATCGGTGTGCTGAAAATGGAAGATGAATCCGGTCAGGACGAAAAGATCATCTGCGTCCCGCATGACAAGATTCACCCGCAGTACAGCAAGGTGCAGACGGTGGAAGACCTGCCGGAAATCACCGTGAAGGCCATTGAGCACTTCTTCACCCGCTACAAGGATCTGGAACCCGGCAAATGGGTGAAGGTGACAGGCTGGGGCACGAAGGAAGAAGCTGGCGATTTCATTCGCAGCGCTCTGACAGCTGGCAGCAAATAATCCTGCTTCTCCCTGAACGGGCCCTACGGCCCGATGCAGAGGAACACAGGATGTTTCAGGCCGGAGGCCGCAGAAATGCGGCCTCCGGTTTTTTTTATGCGTAACGCGTAAGCCGGATTTCATGCTCAGGGTGTGAAATCTCTTCCCAAAATACGGGCTTATCAAACCGCGATTATGAGGCGACTCTTCAGGCAACCCGCCCCTTGAAGAGACACGGTTCACAGCATGATTCCCCTCCCGCCTCAGACATCACACACGTCCCTGCCCCGGCAGCCTGTGCTGTTTCTGCCGCATGGCGGTGGCCCATGCTTTTTCATGGACTGGCCAGACACGTGGGACCGTATGGCGGCCTTCCTGCGCGGTGTCAGTCAGACGTTACCGCAAAAGCCTGATGCCATTCTGGTTGTCTCCGGTCATTGGGAAACTGCCATCCCCACCGTGACAGCCGCAGCACAGCCGCCGCTGATTTATGATTATTATGGCTTCCCGCCACACACCTATCACCTGCGCTACCCGGCTCCGGGTTCTCCGGCACTGGCCGGACAGGTGCAGGCCTTGCTGAGCAAAGCTGGCATCCCCAACGCCGCACACCCGGAACGAGGTCTGGACCACGGTGTTTTCATCCCCTTCATGCTGGCGTTTGAAGAGGCTGAGATTCCGGTCGTGGAACTCTCACTCCAGCAGGCTCTGAACCCCGCAGTGCATCTGCGCATCGGGCAGGCGCTGGCCCCGCTGCGGGACCAGAATGTGCTGATTGTGGGCACAGGCCTGACTTACCACAATCTCCGGCACTTCATGGGCGAAAACCCGGCCTCCAATGCCATCTCCCATGACTTTGACGCCTGGCTTACGGACGCCACGTGTGCGCCCGAAGCCGAGCGGAATGCAGCTCTGCAACACTGGGACACAGCCCCCGGTGCGCGCGTCTGCCACCCCAGAGAAGAGCATCTGCTGCCCCTTATGGTCGCCGCCGGAGCCGCAGGGCCAGACCGGGGTCTGCAGATCTATCAGGATACGGTGATGGGTAAGGCACTCTCCGGCTTTCGGTTCGGCTAGCCAGATAGCCTTCAGGGCACCGCCATCCCCTCACCCGCGTTTGCTTTCAGAGTTTTTCTTCCCTTTCAAAAACAGGACCATCCCTCATGACCTCTCTGTCTTTCGCTCCCGCTCTTGCGGCACTCGGCCTTGTGGCCACACTCTCCACCGCGCAGGCTGCCACAGCACCCCAGGATGTGCAGGCCGGTACCTATCAGGTGGAAACCACCCACACGCAGGTTACTTTTTCTCTGCTCCACTTCGGCTTTACCGAATATTCCGGCCTCTTTTCCGGTGCGACGGGCTCCCTCACCTATGACGCGGCCCACCCGACGGCCTCAAAACTGAGCGTCTCCATTCCGGTTGCAAGCGTGCAGACCACCAGCGCGAAACTGACGGATGAACTGCACGGTGCGGACTGGTTTGACGCAGCCCACTACCCGACGGCCACCTTCGTCTCCACCAAAGTCGTCCCGACCGGCGCAGGCACGGCCAATGTCACCGGGAATTTCACGCTGCATGGCGTCACAAAGCTGCTCACGTTGCAGGTGCGTTACGTGGGCGCTGGCATCAATCCGATGGATAAAGCCTACACGCTTGGATTTCAGGCCACCGGCACCCTCAAACGGAGCGATTTTGGCGTAAAAACCTATGTGCCGATGGTGGGGGATGACGTGACCCTTTCTATTGCCGGAGCTTTCGAAAAGCAGAACTAAGCGCCACTCTCCGGCACGTCTGCTCCCGCATCATAAGGAGGCCCCCGGAAGGGCGCCTCCGTCCAGCGTGGCTCTATAAAGTGCAGAGCCTCCAATGCGTTAAGGGGTGACCGACCCTTTCTCATCAGGCCCAAGCGGACACTGCGAAAAAAATTTCATAATGCGTTATTTTTTTCGCCAACCCCGGTTGTCAAAGCTGAAAACATCGCTATAAGACGCGACATACCGACGCACACCACTGGTGAGCGTCTGGACTGCGGGTGTAGCTCAGTTGGTTAGAGCGCCGGCCTGTCACGCCGGAGGTCGCGGGTTCGAGCCCCGTCACTCGCGCCACTTTTCTTCAAAAAATATCAATTGCAAGAAAGTGGCGCGTGTTGCCCTCGGGGCCACTAGCGATTTCCCCCCATAAAAAAAGCCCGGACCCTGCTGATGTGCAGACGCCGGACCTGAAGCGCCGCATTCAAGGCATGCGGCCAGCCTGATCTGTCAGCGTCAGTCGCCCAGAGCCGCAGCGGCTTCCAGCGTGACGGCGACAGCATGCACTGTGGACGCAATCCGCACAGCAGTCTGCACAGCTTCTGCTCCCAGCTCTTCCCGCACAATCTTCTCATGGCTGGTCACACACAGACCACAGCCATTGATTGCGGAAACAGCCAGAGACCAGAGCTCGAAATCCGTTTTCTCTACACCGGGGCGGCCAATAACGCTCATGCGCAGCTGCGCAGGCATCTTGCCGTAATCCCCACCCGCCATATGCACAAAGCGGTAGTAGATGTTGTTCATGCCCATAATGGCCGCAGCAGATTTGGCGGCATTCAGGGCTTCAGGCGTCAGCTTGTCGGCAAATTCGGCCACAACAGCCTTCGTCACCACATCATTGCGGGACGCAATGGCAGACGCCACAAACGTTCCGGCGAGCTGCTGGGGTGTGAGGGTCACATCATTGGCGAGAGACCCGAGATTCAGCCTCAGATCCTTCGCATAGTCGGGAATACGATCCTTCAGAGCTTCGATCGACATCAGATAATCCGTATGAAAAGGGGAGGAATGGCGCAGTTGAGCGCCGCAGACGGGCTGAACCCGGTCTAGTAGAAAACCGTCTGACCCCGCAGGGCCAGACGGGAAGCGTCAGGCTCAGACTTTGATAAAGTCGTCGCCCTTTTTCCAGTTACAGGGGCACAGCTCATCGCTCTGCAGCCCGTCCAGAATACGCACGATTTCCTGCGGGTTACGGCCAACGGACAGGTCATTGACAGAGACGTGACGAATCACGCCGTGCGGGTCGACAACGAAGGTGGCGCGCAGAGCAACACCAGCCTCTTTGTGCATAACGCCCGTGCCTTCGGTCAGCTCGCGCTTGATGTCAGCCAGCATTGCAATCGGCAGATCTTTCAGATCGGCATTATGCAGACGCCAGTTGAGGTGCACGAATTCGCTGTCGATGGACACGCCGTAAACTACGGCATCACGGTCAGCAAAGTCTTTGGACAGCTTGCCGAAAGCCACGATTTCGGTCGGGCAGACAAACGTGAAGTCTTTCGGCCAGAAGAAGACAACCTTCCACTTACCAGCGTCGGATTTGTCGGAAATCTGGACGAAATCGCCCTTCAGGCCTTCCGGACCACCGGGAACGGCGGTCAGATCAAAGCTCGGAAACTTATCGCCAACGGTCAGCATAAGCTTGCTCCTTCTTGGGTTACTTAAAAGCTCCGACGGCACACAATACCGTCGTCGGGCATTATCTATGGCGCGGTGTGTCCATTCATGCCAATGAATATTTTATATCAAAATCATCGAAATGATCGATTAACCACACAAAGACGTTTCAAAAATCAGAGCGTCCCAGATATGCGTTTTCAGCCCTTGAAAAGACCGAGGTCCGACCGTGCTTCCCCTGCCTTCTGCCCAGCAGTTACGTTACCTGATCGCCCTTTCTGAACTGCGCCATTTCGGGCGGGCGGCGGCAGCCTGTTCGGTCACGCAATCCACCCTCTCCGCAGGGATCATGGCCCTCGAACGCCAACTCGATTCTCAGTTGCTGGACCGCACGGTGGGCAAAAAGGTGGTATTCACCCCCTTAGGGCATGAAATTGCGCTGAAAGGCCGGCAGGCGCTGGAAGCGCTGGAAGCCGTGCCGCAGCTTGCCGTCGCGGCCCGCACACCGCTGACAGGCCCCTTGCGGCTAGGCGTTATTCCCACCATCGGCCCCTTTCTGATTGAGCCGCTCGTCAAAACCATCCGCACACGCTTTCCGCAACTCACCCTCTCCCTTGCGGAAGACACAACGGAGCATCTGCTGGAAAAGCTCGGCATCGGGCGGCTGGACATGCTGGTTCTGGCCATGCCCTGTCTGTGTGACACGGCGGAAACCCTGCCCCTCTGGCGCGACTCGTTTCACGTCATCATGCCTGAAGACCACCCTCTGGCCCGGCTGAGCCATGTACCGGTAGAACGGCTGGCCGACCAGCGCATGATTATGATGGAAGATGGCCACTGCCTGCGGGAACAAACGCTGGCGGTCTGCCGGCAGGGCCGGGAATGGCACGGAACCGAGGGCGAGAGCGACTCCACCTTCTCCGCCACGTCCCTGCACACCATGGCGGAAATGGTCGGGCTGGGGCTGGGCATTGGCGTCGTGCCGCTGCTGGCGCTGGAGGGCGGCATTCTACGCGGACACCCCGTTATCAGCCGCCCCCTCTCCGGCGGCCCTGTATGGCGCACCATCGGGCTGGGCTGGCGGCCCCGCTCCCCGCGCTCGGAAGATTTCAAAACACTGGCCACGGCCTTTTCCAGCCTGGCGCCTCACCCAACACAGCCCCTCAATCAGGACTTTGTTTGAAGAGGCGCACAAATGCGCGGTAAAAATACACACGAATAAACAATTTATGGCCCTTTTCCGTGGAAAACATTGACTCGTACTGGCGGGGCCGGTATGTGCCGACACACCTTATTTCAATTCTTGAGCATCGGCGGAGAAAAGCGGGCCATGAAAATCAGAAACAGCCTGAAATCGGCCAAGGTGCGCGATAAAGATTGCCGTGTCGTACGGCGTCGCGGCCGGGTTTATGTCATCAACAAGAAGAACCCCCGCATGAAAGCTCGTCAGGGCTGATTTATGCAGGGTCCGGCCTTTCCCGGCTGGCTTCTGGCGCATGACATGCGTGCAACCCGCTTTTCCGGTTTTCGGAGAAGCGGGTTTTTGCGTTCTAGCGCTCTGATTGCCCCATGCCTTCTGGCCAGCCTGAGTGTTGCCGGTCTCGCGGCTGCGCAAACAGGAGAGCCCCCTGCCGGGCAAACTCAGTCCCCGACCTCCCGCCATACAACCCACACAGCCCCACCGCCGACGCACAGCGACAAGGTGCCCCATGCGGCAGCCCCCTCCGCGTCTGGCAAGACTCCGTCTGCTCCCGGCTCCTCCGCCACACAGCCCGCAGCCCCAGCGGAGTCTCCTGCACCCGATGCAACATCCTCAGGCCCCTCCGCCGGAAAAGCTCCTGCTGCCGCCCCACATAAAAAACTGACTCGCCCACAGCAGATTGCCGCCCTTGCGGACCAGCTTGCACAGGCCAAAACGCCTGAAGATGCCCAGATGCTGGAAGCGCGTCTGGAGGCTTTACGCGCCGCAGGTCTTTCCCCCACCACGCAGCTTCTGCTGCGGCGGGCACAAAAGGATAGTCAGGCCGAAAAGCCGGATGATGCTGTGGAAGATCTCAGCGACGCGCTGGCTCTTCAGCCAGACAACGCCATCCTATGGCGCAGCCGCGCCCAGATGCGCCTTGCCGCAGGCGATTTTAACGCCGCGATTACCGATCTGGGTGAAGCCCTGCAACGGGATGGCCGGGACGCCAAAAGCTGGGGTTTGCTGTCTACGGTGGAAGATCAGCGCAAAGACGGCCCCGCTGCCTTCAAAGCCTGGCAGAAAGTGCTGGAGCTGAACCCCATGGCAGACAAAAACCACAAGCATCTGGATGCCCTGCACATCAAGGCATTTGGCCAACCGACTTAAACGGGGCCTTTTAAGCCTGCCGGTTTTCAATCAGGCTTTTGCGAATGGCACGGCCGCGCTGGATACGGTCCACAATATAGTCCTCGTCGCCCCATCGAATGGCACGCGCCATGGCCTGCGCGTCTTCCATAAAGCGGGCCAGCATTTCCAGCAGAGCCTCACGGTTGGACAGGAACACATCCCGCCACATGACGGGGTCTGATGCCGCAATACGGGTGAAATCCCGGAACCCGGACGCCGCAAAATCCAGCACTTCTGACCGGGTTTCATCCGCCAGATCATCCGCTGTCCCGCAGATGGTAAAGGCCAGCAGATGCGGCAGATGGCTCACGATGGCGCAAACGCGGTCATGATGCGCAGGGGTCATCTCCCGCAGGCGTGCACCGCAACGCTCCCACAATGTGCGGATTGCGTTCAGGGCTTCCGGCGGGGTCCCGTCCAGCGGGGTCAACAGGCACCAGCGGTCTTCAAACAGTGTCGCAAACCCGGCATCCGGGCCGGAATACTCCGTGCCTGCCATGGGGTGCGCAGGCACATAGGCCACGTCCGGCCGTAAAAACGGGCTGATAGCCTCAATAACTGAGACTTTGGTCGAGCCAACTTCGGTCAGAATAGAGCCGGGCCGCATGACGGGCAGCACCTTCTCTGCCACCGGCCCCATAGCTCCCACTGGTACACACAGCATGACACAATCCGCCAGCGCTGCGGCCTCGGCGGCGTCAGCCATCACCCGGTCCGCAATCCCCAGCTCTTCCACCCGCGCCCGCGCTTCCGGCGAGACATCAACCGCAATCAGCTCGCGGGCCAGCGTGCCTTTCTGCTGCGCACGACGCAGCACGGAAGAGCCGATCAGGCCGGGACCAACAACGACAAGTGTATCAAATACGGGCGTTGCAGCCTCACGAGCCGATGCCATCTCGGCATCCGGACCAGAGGCGTCAGAAACAGTTGAAGACACTCTCAGGAATCCTTCACCACAGTCGGAGCGGGGCCGTAGCTGACATCGGCCGTTTTCTTGGTCACAGGCTGGCGCAGCCCACGCATTTCCATCACCTGCCACAGCAGCAGGACCGGAATGCCAATAGCCAGTTCACGCCCGCGACGCAGCAGGGACAGGCCCAGAGACACGGAGGAATCAATCCCGAACGCATGGCCGAGCGCCATATACGCCCCTTCCTGCACGCCCAGACTGCCGGGCACCAGAAAGCCGAGCGACATGACGGCACAGGTCACACCTTCAATCGCGACGGCGTTCGGCAAAGTCAGGGGCGCACCCAGCATATTGGCGGTCATCCACAGCATACCCGCGCTACCCAGCCAGCCAAGCAGATGATACGCGGCAGAGAGGCAGATCCGGCCGGGGCGGCTCCAGATAGCCTCCATCCGCTCCTGCAGGGTGTCCGCCCCGCTCAGCATGCTGTCATGCCACTGGGACGCCAGACTGCGAGTGAACATGCCGCCAAACCTACGGAAAATGCTCCCCCCATGCCGCTGCGTCCAGATGAACCCGGCGGTGCCTAGCATCAGGAAGACCGCACCAATAATAACGGGCACCACAAACGGGCTGGAACGCTGGTGGGCAACCAGAAAGGCCACACCCAGCAGCACAAACGCCACCTGCCCCATCACTTCTGTTGTGATATCGACCAGATTGGCACTGGCTGCTTCCGGCCAGTCAATCTGGCGCGCTTCCCGCCCATGCAGGCCATGGCCCGAGCAAGTGGCGCGAATACCAATCACAATGCCGCCAAGCTGCGAGAACGGCAGGCAGGTCGCCGCTGCATCGCGCACCATGCGCGCCCCCAGAAGGCGCAAATACCCGATTTCAGGCAGAGCCGCATGCCAGGCGAGGCCCAGCACGCCGTTTACGGCAAGCTGACAGCATACCATGAGAAGGAAGCCGCCCAGACCAATACGCATGACAGCGTGCACCACGGAGCCAACGCCACTCCACGCAACTGCCGCCGTAATGGCAACCAGACCCAGCAAAGTCAGAAAAATCGTAAGCTTCTTCAAGGCCTAAGCTCTACCTGCCCGAGATGCCCCCCTGGGCCTCCCTGCTCCCTGGCGTAGAACACCTGACCAGAGGGGCTGAATTCATGAGTGATCCGACCACTTACACCAGCCCGGGGTCTGGCGCCACCTTGGGGGGCAGGATAAAGAAACAAACCAGCCGTTCGGGTTTCACACCCTTCCATTTCTCATCCCCATTATGGGAGCGCACTTTATATGACCGCCCATACGCTCGTCACCGGCGCGACAGGTTTTGTCGGGTCTGCCGTTGCCCGCACGCTGCTTGAACGCGGACACACGCTGAGACTCATGGTGCGCGAGGGCAGTGACCGGCGCAATATCGCGGATATTCCTGCAGAACTGGTGGAAGGGGATCTCTCCCGCCCGGATACCTTCGCTCGCGCTGTGGAAGGCTGCCGCTACGTCTTTCACGTTGCAGCGGACTATCGGCTGTGGGTGCCAGACCCCGCCCCGATGATGACCGCAAACGTGGAAGGCACCCGCCTGCTGATGCTGGCGGCCCAGAAGGCCGGTGTGGAACGCATTGTTTATTGCTCCTCCGTCGCAGCGCTCGGCCTGATTGGGGATGGCACGGAGTCTGATGAAGCGACTCCGGTGCACGAACACGGTGTGATCGGCATCTACAAACGCTCCAAATACCGCGCCGAGCAGGAAGTGCTCGATCTGGTGAAGACGCAGGGCCTCCCCGCCGTGATCGTCAACCCCTCCACCCCGGTTGGCCCGCGGGACATCAAACCCACCCCCACTGGGCAGATGATTCTGGACTGCGCTGCTGGCCGCATGCCCGCCTACGTCGATACGGGCGTGAACATTGTGCATGTGGATGATGTCGCGGAAGGCCACGCGCTGGCACTGGAACGCGGCACCATTGGCGAGAAATACATTCTGGGTGGCGAAAATTATCTGCTGCGCGACCTGTTCGCCATGGTGTCTGAAATTGCCCATGTGCCCCCGCCGCGCATCAGCCTGCCTCAGGAAATCATCTGGCCGGTTGCCGTGGCCTCGGAGTGGCTCTCCCGCTCCTTTGGCTTCTCACCGCGTGTCACGCGGGAGATGCTGGCCATGTCCCGCAAGAAGATGTTCTTCTCCTCGGACAAAGCCATTCGGGAACTGGGCTACAGCCCCCGCCCTGCCCGGCAGGCTGTTGAGGACGCCATCACCTGGTTCCGTAACAATGGCATGCTGAAGTAAGGGGCGGGATGATGCTGTTTGGTCTGGCTGTTCTCTCAGCACTCATCTGGTTCGGTCTTATTTTTTTCCACGGGTGGTTCTGGCAGGCCGGTCCCATCCTCCGCCCTGCCAGCCCCGGCAAGGCACCGGCAGACATCATGCCGAATGTCACGGTCGTCATCCCCGCGCGAGATGAGGCCGAGTCCATTGAGGTCGCCCTCTCCTCCCTGCTGACACAGGATTATGCCGGTCGCCTCTCCCTCATTCTGGTGAATGACCGGAGTGAGGATGGCACCGGCGCTCTGGCCCGCGCTCTGCCAGACCCCAAAGGCCGCCTGACCGTGCTGGACGGCGCAGACCCGGAACCGGGCTGGAGCGGTAAGCTCTGGGCCGTCGCACAGGGCGTGGCCGAAGCCCGCCGCCAGCAGGAGGCCAACAGCGGCTACATCGTGCTGACAGACGCGGACATTGTGCACGCCCCCCAACATATTTCCACACTGGTCGCCAAAGCGCAGACAGACACCCTGCATATGGTGTCCGAAATGGTGGAACTCCAGTGTGAAAGTCTGGCGGAACGCGCTCTGGTGCCAGCTTTTGTCTTCTTCTTTGCGCTGCTCTACCCCTTCGCACAGGTCAACAATCCCAAAAGCCGCACCGCCGGGGCCGCTGGCGGCACAATCCTGATCTGGCGGGACACGCTGGCCGAAATCGGCTGGATTGAAGCCCTGAAGGGCGCCTTGATTGATGACTGCACGCTGGCCACCTGCGTCAAGCAGGCCGGGGGACGCCTCTATCTGGGCCACTCCTGTCTGGCCCGTTCCATCCGCCCCTACCCTTACGCCATTGACGTCTGGCGGATGATTGCCCGCACAGCATTTGTACAGCTGCGCTATTCCCCGCTCTTTCTGGTGCTGACGGTACTGGCCATGGGTGTGGTCTGGATCGCACCGGGGCTGATCGCCCTGTTCGGCCACGGCCTGACGCAGTGGATCGGGCTGGTGACCTGGCTGGTCTCCATCGGCTCCTTTGTGCCCACCCTGCGCCGCTTCCGTATCTCGCCGCTCTGGGCGTTAACGCTGCCGTTTGTAGCGATTTTCTACACGGCCGCGACCATCGGATCTGCCGTCAACCACTATCGCGGGCGGGGTGTTGTCTGGAAAAACCGAGCCTATACGGACGCCATCCCCAATGATGGCCGCACCACACCGGCTGCTCCTTCTCCCGCGCCGGAAGAGGCCAAAGCAGCGCAGATGCCCGGAGGGCGTGCGTGAAAACCCGGCCTTCCGCCAACCCTGTGTGCCAGACCCTCTCTACCCATGAGGGGAGTAGGCACACCGGGAGAGAGCGTGTAAAGCTCCGGGCTATGCTTCCTTCTTTCTCATCGCAGAGCCTGACATGACTGATACCGCCTCCGTCTGGGGAAGAGACGATGTCTCTTCCGGCAAAGGTGCGTCTGACGAGAATTTCCCCGTCGGCTCCCTTCTGCTCAGCAAGGCCCTGCGCCCGCATGTGCATGCGTATTACGATTATGCGCGCGTCATTGACGACATCGCAGACTGCGAAACGCTGAGCGCGGATGAGAAGATTGCCCGTCTGGACGCGATGGAAGACGTGCTTCTGGGCAAGCGCGACCCCATTCCCCGCGCGGACGCCATGAGTGCCGCCAAACTGCGCGCCTCTTTCCTGAAAACAGGTGTGCCGTTTGAAACCGCGACCGACCTGCTGATTGCCTTCCGGGACGATTCCCGTGGCACGCCCTGCACCTCGTGGGACGATCTCCTGCACTATTGCCGGTACTCCGCAAACCCAGTCGGGCGGTTTCTGCTGCATCTGCATGGGGAAGTGCCGCACACCTTTGCGGCCGCAGATGCACTCTGCACGTCGCTGCAGATTCTCAACCACTTGCAGGACTGTCAGGGCGACCTGCAGCGCCTGCACCGGTGCTATATGCCAACGGACCTGATGGCTCAGGCTGGTGCTACGCAGGATGACCTGCTGGCTGGCCGCGCCACACCCAACCTCCGCCGGGTGTTCAATACTCTGCTGGATGGTGTGGATGCCCTGAACAGGGAAGCCTCCGCCCTGCCCGGTCTGGTGCGGGACCGGCGCTTCCGTATGGAATGCGCCGCCATTGTCAGCCTCGCACACCGGCTGACGCAGCGCCTGCGGCGGGAAGATCCGCTGGCCGGGCGCGTTGCCCTGAAACGCACAGATATCATGTATGCAGCAGGTGCGGCCCTGCGGGCATGGTCCTGAGCTTTCAGAATGTCCGCAGGTCTGTAAAAAGAGCCGGATATGACGATTTAATGAACAAACAGGTGAAAAGCGCGTGACAGCTCAAAACATCCAGACGCATGACGAGCCGACCCCCCTCGGGTGTGACCCCGCGGATCTGGCATGGGTGGAAAGCACGGTAAAGCAGGCCGCCACGTCCTTTGCCGCTGGCATGCGCATCCTCCCCCCCATGCGCCGCTACGCCATGTATGCCATTTACGCCTTCTGCCGCGTGGTGGATGATATTGCCGACGGGTATGAACCCATGGAGCAGCGCAAGGCCGCTCTGGATGCCTGGCACCAGCGCATTGCAGCCCTGTATGACCACGGGACCACGCAGGACCCGCTGGACCGCGTGCTGCTGGCCTGCATCCATTTCTTCGCGCTGCGGCAGGATGATTTCCACGCCATTATCGACGGCATGATGATGGATGCGGAAAACACCATCGTCGCCCCGGATGAGAAAACGCTGGACCTGTATTGTGACCGCGTGGCTTCCGCCGTGGGCCGCCTCTCCGTACGGATTTTTGGGGACAGCACAGAAGACGCTGACAAGGTCGCCTACCATCTGGGCCGCGCCCTGCAGCTGACCAACATCCTGCGCGACATTGCGGAAGATGCTGCCCGTGGCCGCCTCTACCTGCCGGGTGACCTGCTGGACCGCTTCCATGTCCCGCATGACCCCATCAAGGCGCTCTCCGCTCCCGGTCTGCAGGGTGTGGCCAACATCCTTTCTGTGCGGGCCCTGGACCATTTCCGGAAAGCCTTCATCACCATGCAGTCCTGCCGCCCCAAAGCCATGCTCCCCGCACGGATCATGGGGGCGAGCTACGAGGCCGTTCTGGTCGCCCTGCGCAAGCGCGGCTGGTCTGCCAATGCTCTGCATGAGCGTCCGGAAACCTCAGCTCTGAACAAGGTGTTCTGGCTGACCCGCTCCTACCGCCCCTGATCCAGAAAGAGACCAACAGCATGGCATCCTGTGTGCACATTATTGGCGGCGGCGTGGCTGGTCTGGCCGCCGCGGTGGAAGTAGCTGGCTCAGGCCGCCGCGTTATTGTGCATGAAGCAGGCCGCGCCTGCGGGGGCCGTGCCCGGTCTTATGAAGACAAGCAGCTGGGCTGCCGGATTGATAACGGCAACCACCTGCTGCTGTCCGCCAACAAGACGGTCTTCCGTTATCTGGCCATGACGGGCGGTACCGATACGCTGACCGGTCCCGGCATCCCCATTTTCCCATTTGTTGATCTGGCGGAAGACGCGCGCTGGACGCTGGACCTCTCCCGCGGGCGGATGCCCTGGTGGGTGTTCCAGCCGCATCGGCGCGTGCCAGACATGCGGGTGGTGGAACTGCGCAGCCTGCAAAAGCTGATGCAGGCAGGCGAAGACGAGCACGTCTCAGACTGCCTGCTGCCCGGTGCACTCAGCCGCCGCCTGCTGGAACCCTTCGCAATTTCTGCTCTCAATACCTCCTGTGAGACGGGCAGCGCCGCCCTGCTTGGCGCGGTGGTGAAAGAATCGCTCTCCCTTGGCGGCAAGGCCTGCGTACCGTGGTTCCCCAGGGAAGGGCTTTCTGAAACGCTGGTAGACCCGGCGCTGGCGCATCTGGCCATTCTGCAGGCAGAAGTCCGCACCCAAAGCCGCATCAGCGCGCTGGATGTCAGTCGGGGCCGCGTGACCGCTCTGCATGGCCCGGACGGCGTTATCCCGCTGACGGAAGACGATACCGTTATTCTGGCCGTCCCCGCTCCCGTGGCGGAAACCCTGCTCACGCCGCATGTACCCGGCTTTCAGACCCCCAATGCGTTTGAAAGCATTCTGAACCTGCATTTCCGTCTGGACGCCGCCCCGCAGGCGCTGGGCTCTTTTGCCCGTGCGCGATTTATGGGACTGGTCGGCAGCATTGCAGAGTGGGTGTTCCTGCGCGGCGATATCCTCTCCGTCACCGTTAGCGCCGCGAACCGCTTTGCAGAGCAGGACCCGGATGATCTGGCCCGCGCCATCTGGCATGACGTGCGCCGCGCGTGTGACCCGGTTCTGAAAGAGCCGCTGCGCGCCACTCCGCCGCATCAGCGCGTAGTGTGGGAAAAGCGCGCGACCTTTGCCGCAACGCCGGAACAGAACCGCCTGCGTCCCGGTGCGGCAACGCAACTGGTCAACCTCGCTCTGGCCGGGGACTGGACGGCAACCGGACTCCCCGCCACACTTGAAGGCGCAATGAGATCAGGCGTGAAGGCCGTACACACACTCGGCCTGCGTCGTCCTTAATAAAAACAAGACGCCAGTAACAAGGAACACCCCATGGCCGCTGATGGCAGCGCACATCCTAAGACCCCGCTTTCCGGTGAGGATCTGGATCGTGTGGTTCAAAATGCTCATGCCGCTCTGGGGCAACGCCAGCAGGCGGACGGACACTGGGTGTATGAGCTGGAAGCCGACGCCAGCATCCCGGCGGAATACATCCTGCTGGAACATTATCTGAACCGGATTGATGATGCGCTTGAGCAGAAGATTGCGGTCTATCTGCGCCGGACGCAAAGCGAGGAGCATGGCGGCTGGGCGCTGTATCATAACGGCGGATTTAACCTGTCCTCCTCCGTCAAAGCCTATTTTGCCCTGAAAGCGACCGGGGAGGATATCAACGCCCCCCATATGCGCCGTGCGCGGGAAGCCATTCTGGACCACGGCGGGGCCGAGCGCACCAATGTGTTCACCCGCATTCAGCTGGCCCTGTTTGGGGATGTACCCTGGCGGGCAACGCCGGTCATGCCGGTGGAACTGACGCTTCTGCCACGCAAGGCCTTCTTCTCCATCTGGAACATGTCCTACTGGTCCCGCACGGTCATTGCTCCCATGCTGGTGCTGGCAGCCCTGCGGCCCATCGCCATCAACCCGCGCCAGATCCATATTCGTGAGTTGTTCGTCACGCCCCCAGAGCGCGTGACAGACTGGATTCGTGGTCCTTACCGCTCCGTATGGGGCCGCGTGTTCAAGGGGCTGGATAGCGTGCTGCGGCCTACCCTTGGCCTCATTCCGTCCAAAACGCATGAGAAAGCCCTCAAGGCGGCCATTGATTTCATTGAACCGCGCCTGAACGGCAAGGATGGTCTGGGCGCCATTTATCCAGCCATGGCCAATGTGGTCATGATGTATCGCGCCCTTGGCGTGCCGGATACAGACCCACGCGCCGTCACCGCATGGGAAGCCGTGCAGGGTTTGCTGGTCCATAAGGAAGATGAAGTCTATTGCCAGCCCTGCGTCTCTCCCATCTGGGACACCGGGCTGTCCGGCCACGCCATGCTTGAGGCCGCCTCCGGTCCCAAAGGCATTGCCCCGGAAGAAACGCTGACAGAACTGCGTAAGGCTAGCAAATGGCTGCGGGATAAGCAGATTCTGGATGTTAAAGGCGACTGGGCCGTCAACAACCCGAACGTTGCGCCCGGTGGCTGGGCCTTCCAGTATGGGAACGACTATTACCCGGACGTGGATGATACCGCCGTGGTCGGCATGCTGCTGCACCGTGAAGGTGACCCGGCCAACGCCGAGTCCATCGAACGCGCCCGCCAGTGGATACTCGGCATGCAAAGCCGCGATGGCGGTTGGGGTGCCTTTGATATTGATAACAACAAAGAACTACTGAACCATATCCCCTTCTCAGACCACGGCGCCCTGCTGGACCCGCCGACGGCGGATGTGACGGCGCGCTGCATCTCCTTCCTTGCCCCGCTGGGCCATGGGGAAGACCGCCTGGTGCTGGAACGCGCCCTGACCTACCTGCGCAAAGAGCAGGAAGAAGACGGGTCATGGTTTGGCCGTTGGGGTACAAATTACATCTACGGTACATGGTCCGCGCTGTGCGCGTTCAATGCCGCCGGTATCTCGCATGATGACCCGGCTGTGGTGAAAGCTGTGGAATGGCTGCGCTCCGTCCAGCGCCCGGACGGCGGCTGGGGCGAAGGCTGCGAGTCCTATGAAGGCGGCAGCCATGGCACCTACGGGGAAAGCCTGCCCTCTCAAACAGCATGGGCTGTTCTGGGCCTGATGGCCGCTGGCCGACGGGATGACCCGGCTGTCACACGCGGTATCAGCTGGCTGGCGGCTCAGCAGGATGAAAATGGGGAATGGCATGAGGACCCGTATAACGCTGTCGGTTTCCCCAAAGTGTTTTACCTCCGCTACCACGGTTACAAGCAGTTTTTCCCGCTGATGGCTGTGGCGCGCTACCGCAATCTGGAAAGCAGCAACACGCGCCGCGTCGCCTTTGGGTTCTGAAACATGACGAACACCACACAGCCTTCCCCCAGCCGCCCCGGTATTCTTGTTGGCCTGAAAGCCGAAGCGAAGCTGATCCGGCACGTGTTCCCGCATGCCGCGATTGCCGCCAGCGGGGCGACACGCACCGGCGCGCAGCGTGAAGCAGCCCGACTGGCCGCTTGTGGAGCAGACTGTCTCCTCTCCTTCGGTCTGGCCGCCGGGCTGGACCCGGCATTGCCTCCCGGCACGCTCATCCTGCCAGAACGCGTGATGGCATGGGGCGCGTCTTATGCGTGTGACCCAACACTGCGCCACATTCTGGGGGCAGGCCAGCCGGGTGTGCTGGGCAACGCCTTGCTGCATAGCGACACCGTTGTACTGGATGCTGCCGAAAAAGCGCATCTGTTTGCAACAAGCCAGTGTGCTGCTCTGGATATGGAAAGCGGCTTTCTGGCCCGCGCGGCGGAAGAAGCCGGATTACCGTTTGCCGTGCTGCGCGTGGTGTGTGACCCCGCCAGCCGCTCTCTACCGCCAGTTGCAGGCACCGTTCTCTCCCCGGATGGCGGCCTGAACATCAAGGCGCTGCTCGGCTCCCTCCTGCGCCACCCCGGCCAGATTTCCGGCCTGATCGGCCTTGGTAAAGACGCCGGACGCGCCCGCACCGCCATGCTGACCTTTCTGGAACAGCAGCGCACCCGTCCGGCTTTTGCGCGGTTTGCGAACTGAAGATATTTAAGAACGTCGATCAGGCTATCAGAAGGGCCGTGTTTTATTCTTCGAGTTTGACTGTAGGCCTTAATTCTTCAACAGTCTGAGGGGAGACTGTGTCTGTCCAATGGTTTCCAAAATGGCTCCGGACATAATTCGCAACATCGGCAACCTGTTTATCGGTCAGAATACCAGAAAACCAGGGCATCCCCCCACGCCCGTTGAGAATCATATAGATAGGATAACCTGAATCCTGAAGTCTTGCATTATTAGCAAGTGCCGGAAAACCTGCGCCAGCCGCGTTGCGGGCCCCCTTACCATCCGGCATGTGACACGACTGGCAGACATGGTGATAGACAGCCTCACCTGTTTGCATAACCTGCACCTTACCTGTTTCTCCACTCGCCGTATCGGCATGTGCTGCGTGCGACATGAGAGGAAAAGTGAGCAACATTCCCGCCGACAAAAGAACAAAACGCATCATGCCGCTCCTGTTGCCCGCTTATGTAATTGAGTAACGGCAGAAAGCGACGAAAGGATTGCCCCTTCCTGCCAGCACCCCACATAAGACGCGTGCTCACCTGCCAGCACAATGCGGTTATCCATCGAAACCAGTGTTTTATAATGGGTCTTGCGTGCCTGTTCAGACCACATACTGCAACACCCCAGCGTCCAGGGCATGCGGCTCCATGCAACACCTATCCCATTGAGAAATTCACTGCGATAGGATTTTGGATGAAAGACCGAACCCTGCCGCAGCCCTTCTGCAACCCTTTGGTCTGGGGTCATGCCCGCAAAATCATAGGCTGCCGGCCCAAACATATAACCGGCCAGCAAAACTGCTGGGCCTTTTGAAAGGGCTCCATGGCTTGGATAGGATATCTGACTGATAGGCTGATCTGTAAAACTGATCCCACCGTAAATCTGTTCATCCTCCTCCCAAAAACGGCGCTTGAACTCAAAGGCAAGTTTGACAGATGACGCATAAGGCACCGCCGCAATAGCCGCTTTTAGCAGACCACTGACCTGAATATCGAGTTGTGACAGGACAGGAAGCGGAATAGTACAGACAGAATACT
>NZ_LHZA01000080.1 GCF_001580535.1 Acetobacter cerevisiae
CCCTTCTGTGAGATTTCCGCGTCTGGCCTTGCATCTGGCGGCTGCGGCTGAGGATGCTGGCCATACGGCATTGGTGATTGATGTGGACCCACAGGCGACTGCGAGCCAATGGGCCGCATGGCGTAAGGATGCTCCGCCAGTTGTGATTGACAGTGCTCCGCCGCGCCTCGCGGCTAAGATCGAACAGGCAATGAGTCAGGGGGCTGAGTTCATAGTGATTGATACTCCGCCTCACGCGGATAGTGCGGCGAGTGCTGCCGTTGAAGTTGCTGATTTGGTGTTAATTCCATGTCGGCCGAGTGCATTCGATTTGGCAGCGATTAAAACTACTGCCAGCCTTATAAAAATGCGTGGCAAACCAGCCTTTGTCGTTTTTACAGCAGGAAGTCCGACCGCTCCGCGTATGTATGAGGAGGCCACGCAACTCGTAGAAAGCTACGGGCTGAACGCATGTCCATATATTATCGCTGATCGTGCAGTTTTTCGTCATGCTGCGGCGGAAGGGAAAACAGCAATGGAAATAGAACCAAAAAGCAAGGCATCTGATGAGGTAAGGCTGCTTTACAAGTGGACATGCAAGCATGTAAACATGCAATCATCAAGAAAGCGGAGAGCTAGGCTCAGGACCCATTGATTTGATTGCGGAAATCTGATTCAGCCTCTGTGAGGAGACTGAAGATGAGTGACCTGTATTGGCTGACCGAGGAACAGATGGATCGTCTGCGGCCCTTTTTCCCGAAGAGCCATGGCAAACCTCGCGTTGATGACCGTCGTGTGTTGAGTGGGATCATTTTCGTGAACAGAAATGGTCTGCGCTGGCGTGATGCCCCCCGGGAATACGGTCCACACAAGACGCTCTACAACCGCTGGAAGCGCTGGAGTGCTATGGGGATCTTCATCCGCATGATGGAGGGATTGGCTACTGGCAAGGCAGAGCCTCAGACAATCATGATTGATGCGACCTATCTCAAGGCCCATCGCACGGCTTCGAGCCTGCGGTTAAAAAAGGGGGCCCAGGCCGTTTGATCGGGCGGACCAAAGGCGGGATGAATACGAAGCTGCATGCTGTCACTGACCGGAACGGACGTCCGCTCAACTTCTTCATGACAGCAGGTCAGATCAGTGATTATACTGGTGCCGCTGCCCTTCTGGACAGTCTCCCATCAGCCGAATGGATGCTGGCAGACCGGGGCTACGACGCTGACTGGTTCAGAGAGGCCCTGGAGGAGAAAGGGATCAAACCCTGTATTCCTGGTCGAAAATCTCGCGCAAAACCGGTCAAATACGACAAACGGAAATACAAAAGACGCAACCGTATCGAGATCATGTTCGGCAGGCTCAAGGACTGGAGACGGGTCGCAACACGCTATGACAGATGCCCGACCGTCTTCTTCTCCGCAGTCTGCCTCGCCGCAACCGTCTTGTTCTGGCTATGAGTCCTGAGCCTAGTGCATGAGCCGGAAGGGGTCTCTACTGTCGTTGCGGGACCGTGATTCCGCAATATCGCCGGTTGTAGCCACATCAGAAAGCAAGGTTTCTGCCACCAATGTTGTTGGCACACTCAGCAAGAAGGTTGCGCCGAGCCGTCAGGGCAAGAAAGCCATGACGGGCTATTTTAGCCCGGAAATGTCATTTGCCATGCATATGACCGCTAGAAAGCATGGGATGAGTTTACAAGATGCGATGGCCGACGCGTTTAACGACTGGCTACGCAAGATGGGAGAAAGTCCTGTGGGCAAGTAAGCATGTGTACATGTTTGCATGCAAGCGCGTAAACACATGCTGGCGTGTGCTGGAATCAGCGTATTGGGCTGCGCTCGTGGCGTTTTTTGCAAAAGCCAATAAAGGCTCCGGCAGGGCTTTTAAGCTCGGGTTTCCCCATGTCGTGCCACCATGAAACCCATTCGTCATGGAGAGCATAAATGTCATATCCTGGCGCAACGGTTTTAGCGTCATGCATGGTTTCAGGGTCAATGTAGGGAGCATCCCTGACAGGGACGATAACATCGGCCGTTGTTTTAAGGCTCAAACGGTTGCGAAACAGAATGATGTCGTCGGTCATTGTGATGGCATAGTCAGGAAAATGAGCATGGCTGGTGTCATGCGCACAAACTTTCTTGACCAAGGATCGAAATACGCGAAGCGGGCTATTTGAGCCACATTTTTTTTGCAGCAGTTCTAATCCGATCTTCCATTCATCTTTCATACCGCAGTGTTTGCGGGCTAGTTCGTACATGCGTCGTTCGAACGGTTTACGAAGTCGGAAATAGTCTCGGTGAAGTGTTAGGACGTTCTTGCTGATGACTGAACGATAGACCCAATCTGACAGGGTGATTTCAAGATCAAGCATTCGGCCATCAAACGTCTTACGAGTGATTCTAGCTTCTTCGATCAAACCGAAAATTCGCGTTTCTTCAATGCCGCCTGTTTGAATGTTTGTTCGCACGGTTGTTCCGCGCAAGCGTGTCAATGCGTCGGTCAGTAGCCTATAGCCTGCTCCGCTGGTTTGACGATTGGTAGCGACCAGCATGTCATAAGCTTGAAGGCGGAGTGTTCGACCTGGTTGTTCGCCGTGATTCATTTTCGCAACGAGCTGAGAGATGCAGTAGATCAGAATATCCTTGTCATGGATCGTTGCCAGCCCTTTGCCAGACGGGATGATCTCTATGATATTCCCATTGTGTTCATAGCGTCGCATCCGGTTGTCAGGCTTGGTCGAGAGCGAAAAAACAGGATGCTCCATTGACGCCATATCATCTTTGGGAATGGCATCGAGTACGTCACAGATGAATAGATCCTGATTTGGATGGCGGACTGGCAGGAGGGGCGTGCGATCCTCACCTTCCATAGCCAAAGAAGGCGCAATGTCGAACAAGGAAGGAGAAGATTCTATCGTCATTTCAATTACAGATAGCTACTATCGTCACTTCACATACGCAAGCCAATTATCGTCATATTAGATTCAGTCTGAGCTTATCGTCATTTCAATTACGCATACTTTCTATCGTCATATTAGATTCAGTTTATCGTCATAGTGGATTCAGCTTATCGTCATAGTGGATTCACAAGACGATAAAATCTTTCAATAAAACCGTTATTATTCAGTGTGTTGTTTTGGCTCTGAAAAACCGTAACACTACTTAAACACCTATTAAACACTCTTATCCTGTGGATAACTTTTCATTCTTGCAATTTCCAGCTAAATTGAATCTAAGCACCGCCTCTTGGGGCTACGCCCCCGCCGGCTCGCGGCCTACGGCCGCCCCGATCGCGCTATGCGCGATCTCCCACCCAGCATCCCCCTGCTCACCCTTTCAGGGCTGCGCTAAACGGACACGCCTACGGCGCGAAATCATAATCTGACGATGCGTTCCCACATCGGCGCCTTCAGCGCCCTTACGGGGCTCCCGCTCCGCGCTCGCCCGACGCCTGCAACACCAGAAGAACCGGGCAAGACCGTAATCTGCTCAAGGCATACGGTAGTTCAGGCGAACATTCAGCAGCTCACGTGTCGCAGTATGCCCGTCAGACGCCACAGGATGGCCGTATAGACGTTATCAGGTGTGGTGGCGGGTTTGGAGATGGTAACGGGATTTGCGCTTTGTGCGGCCTCCCAGGGCGCTCTGCGGGCCTTGCCGGGGATTGATAGGCTGGCCATTTCCTGTTCGTCCGTCCAGATATCCTCCTCCTGACTTTCAGCGGGATGGTTCTGATTGAAAAACCCAAGCGTTAGGGATATGGTGCATTATGCCGACGCTTCTACGCATCAATGGATTTCGTGTCGTGATTTACACAGCAGATCATGTGCCAATGCACGTTCACGTCATAAGCGCGGATGGAGAAGCCGTGATCGAAATTGGCAGGAAAGCCCGACTGATACGAGCAGGTGGCATGAAAGATAAGGTCATACAGGAAGCCCTTGTCATCGTGCAGGACCACGCTGAGATGTTGGCTGAAGCATGGGAGACGATACATGGCGAATGACATGAACTATCAGGCCGCTCGTGAAGCAGACGCGCTTCATAGAGCGACAATTCCTCATGCGGTCTCCGCACGGTTGATCCGTGCTCGCCGCGCTCTTCACGTCACGCTCTCCAACGGTGTTGAGATGAGCGTGCCTGTGAGTCTGATACAAGATTTGCAGGACGCTTCCCTGAATGATCTGGCCGATATCGAGATCACTCCGCTGGGTAATGGCCTTCACTGGCCCCGTCTCGACGCCGATGTTCTGGTCGAAGGTCTGATCCACGGTATCTACGGTTCCCGAAGCTGGATGGCAGCACAGATGGGACGCGTGGGCGGATCGTCCGCCAGCCAGGAAAAGGCAGCGGCAGCACGCCGGAATGGTGCTAAAGGCGGTCGGCCAAGGAACGTCGCGTAAGAAAGACTGCTTACCACTATGAGCAGACAGGCCGGTGAGCATGGTGGTTGCTGAAACCGCAAAAAGTTATTACAATAATAATAACATAAAGGGGGCTGTCATGGTCGAACTGAAAGTGCGAAAATTCGGAAACTCACTCGGGGTCGTACTACCCAAGGAAGTGATCTCACGGCTGAACACCCAGGATGGCGCGCCCCTGTATCTGACCGAAGCACCAGAAGGCGGATATCGGCTCGTGCCCTATGATCCTGACTTCGAAACCAAAATGACAAAGGCTGAAGATATTATGCGGCGTTACCGTGATACGCTGCATGTTCTGGCTCAATGACAGCCTTCGTCTGGATAGACGAACGGGATACCCTGATCCTGCATGATCGGCTGTTGGGGGTGCATGGTGGCGCTTCCGGCGTACGGGATGCAGGTCTTCTGAAATCCGCGCTTGCCCGGCCACAGCAGCATGCGGCTTATGCGGATCCGCTGGATCCAGTGCATCTGGCGGCCGTCTATACGGCGGGTATCGTCAAAAACCATCCTTTCATCGACGGGAACAAGCGTACGGGCTTTGTGCTCGGTGTGCTGTTTTTGGAACTGAACGGCTATCGTTTCACGGCAGCCCAGGAAGATGCAGCAAATGCGGTTCTCGCGCTGGCGGCAGGTCAGATGGACGAACTGGGCTATGCGGCATTCCTGACCGCCAATGTCGCATCCGAAAGGGTATGACAGTAGGCGAGGAACGCGATGAGTGTGCTTTTTTCGTTTCCTGAGGTGGTTCTGGCGACATTTGTCTTGATGGACCAGACTAATATGGCTAAGTCTTTTTTTGAGTAAACTCAGGAGGCTTTCGCCATGCGCACGGTCAACATCCACGAAGCCAAGACCCATCTGTCCCGGCTGATTGACGCGGCCATGAAAGGGGAAAGCTTCATCATTGCCAAAGCCGGCCGGCCGATGGTGCGGGTCAGTCCGATTACGGCTCCTGAAGAACAACAGCAACGCCGTCTGGGGTTTCTGGCTGGAAAAATCCGGGTGCCCGAAGATTTTGATCGCATGGGACAGAACGATATTGTGTCTCTGTTCGACGGTCCGGCATGAGGCTTCTTCTGGATACCCATCTGCTGCTCTGGGCAGCAGGAGAGCCTGACAGGCTGTCAGCGCGGGCGAGAACCCTGATGGAGGATCCGGGTAATGATCTGGTCTTCAGTGCGGCCAGTCTCTGGGAGATCACCATCAAGGTTGGGCTGGGACGGGCAGACTTCCAGGTCGATCCTCACCTGCTGCGACGCGGTCTGATCGAAAACGGTTATGAGGAGTTACCGATCACCAGCCAGCACGCCTTGGCAGTCGGACAACTGCCAGATGTGCATCGGGATCCTTTTGATCGGATCCTTGTGGCACAGGCCACGGTGGAAGGAGTGCTTCTGCTGACCCATGATCCGCTGGTAAAGGCTTATCCAGGCCCGATCGAAGCAGTCTGAAGGAGATCGACCAGTATGAGCTACAAAAATAGGTCCATGCCCTCGCTGCACAGTGACGAAGCGGCCGAGGATTTCGTCGCGACCGTCGATCTGACCCGGTATGACCTGTCCGGTTTCAAGCCCATGCGCTTTGAGATCGAACCCAAGGCGGCTGCCCTCAACATGCGCCTGCCGGCGTCCCTGCTGGAGACCGATGTCGCACAGACGCGGTAAAGTATATTCCGACCAGAACAGAGGAGATCGGGCGATGTAGGTACGCTCGGAAATCACTCCGCGCGTCATGGAGGGGAAGCTCCCATGTCTCGCACCTATCATCACAGCCGCAAATACGGTCGCAATCATCGCTGGGCCAACCAGCCGGATCGCTGTGGCTATGGAGGCTCACGTGAAGCCTCTGAATCTCCCAACTGGTACAGTCATCTGCACGATATCCGTCCTGGCCGTCATCATGACAGGCATGTTGCCCGCCTGATCATCAAGGGCGACCTCGATCCTGTCGAGGCGGTCTTTCCGTATACCGGCACCCGGCGACCCCACGAATATTACTGGTAATTTTCAGCGCGGGAATGAGGGATCGTTCCCGCGTTCTGTTTCCGTCTGGATTTTCAGGTCAGTTTGGATCTGCGCTTCCGTTTTCAGCTTGGTGTGGGATTTCGTTTCTTCCCCCAAATACCCCAATCCGACCTGATGATTGCAAACTGCGAAGTCAATGACTACAATGCTGTCATTGCTTTCAGGAGGTTTCCATGGCCGTGATGACCATCCGCAATATCGACGACAGTCTCAAGCAGCAGCTTCGTCTGCGCGCAGCCCAGCATGGGCGTTCTATGGAAGAAGAGGTGCGCGATATCCTGCGTTCCGCTCTTTCTGCTGAAGTGTCCCAGGGGGTAGATGCCGGTCAGGCCATCCACCAGCGTTTTGCCAGGCTGGGCGGGGTAGATCTGCCTGCCGTGTCTCGTGAGGCCATCAGGGGTCGTTACATAAAACGGGCACAGATATACGCTAAGG
>NZ_LHZA01000090.1 GCF_001580535.1 Acetobacter cerevisiae
GGCTCCAGCGGCGACGGTGCCCGGATCGAAGCAGCTGGCGAAAATTCTATTGTTTCCTGCTCTGGAAAATTCGCAAAAGTGAAACTCGGCAAAGGCGGTGCTGCATGCCTGAGCTGGCATGATGGCAGGCGTGCGCGCTTTGTCGCGATCTACGAAGGCGAAGACGGCATTAAAGCGGATGCATGGTACACCCTTAATGACAAGGGCGTGGCCTCTGAAGTGGAGGCCGCATAATGTCCAGCCTCAACAAAGCACTCCAAACCAACGCGGGCTACATCGCTGGCATGATCGTCGAGAACCCCTTTGTGCAGGCGTTTCTGGGTCTGCTGGTCTATGGCGGCATCACGTTCGTCCTGATGTTCACTGATGCCGGGCAGCGCATCACGGGCGACCTGCTCGATCTGCTGCTGGGGGTTTGTCAGCTGGTTGGGGAGTTAGTGTGATGGATAGCGACAGCAAGCTCATGATCGCTATCGCCGTCCTGGCATTAGCCAATGCGGTGATACTCATTCTGCGGTGATGCTCATTCTCATGATTTTTTCCTGACACCCCCGCGTCACCCGGTTTGCGGACCGGGCTTCGTGGCCGTGTTGGCTATAAATATTGATCGAGGCAATAATGCAAAAAGAACTCACACTGGATACTGTGGAAACACTTGTACCATCCGTTGTCTTTGCTGAGGGAGGTGTTGAAGATGTCGTCTCAAAGCTGGAGGCGTATGTGCGCGCCCTGCCCTTGGATGCCACAACTGAAAAAGGCCGCAAGCATATCAAGTCTGTGGCTTATGACGTAGCACGCTCCAAGACTGCTCTGGATAATATGGGCAAGGAAGTGCAGGAATCCGCAAAAGCAATAGTTGACCGGGTCAATGCTGATCGCCGGGTTGTGAAGAGTCGCCTAGATACTTTGCGCGATGAAGTAAAAGCCCCGGTTGTCGAGTTTGAGCAGCGCGAGGCTGCCCGTGTTGAAGGGCATCAAATCGCAATCCGTGACATTGAGGCTCTGGCCCGTTTCGATTTTGCTCCGGATGAAGAGACCGTTTCCGCGCGTCAGGCTGAGCTTGCTCGTCTCTATGCCCGCGATTTCGAGGAATTCAAAGAGCGCGCAAAGGTGGCGTTTGAGCAGTCTGGCGTGAATCTTTCCGCTCATGCCGAGGCGGCTAAGGCTCGCCGCATTCAGCAAGAGGAAGCTGATCGCAAAGCAACGCTGGCCGCAGAAGAAGAGCGTAAACGCCTTGAGGCGGAGCGCATTGCTCGTGAAAAGCGAATTGCTCAGGAGGCCGCAGAGCGCAGCCGCATACAGGCCGAGCAAGCGGCGCAGGCGGAGCGTGAGCGCCTTGAGCGTGAAGCTCATGCTGCTGCTGAAAGAGAGCGTGCCGCTGCGCATGCGATGAAAGAGGCGCAAGCTCGTGCTGAGCGCGAAAAGATTGCAGCCGCAAGGCGGGCGGAAGAAGAGAAAGAGCGCGCCGTACAGGCGGAGCGTGAGCGTGTTGCATTAGAGAAAAGGCAGCAAGAGGCCGAGGCAAAGCGTAGAGCTGCGGACAAGGACCACAAGAGCGCAGTCAACAACGAGGCCCTGAAGGCACTTGTAGCTGCTGGCATGCCTGAGGACCTTGGCAAGGCTGTCATCAAAGCCATTGCCCTCGGAAAAGTCCCGCACGTCTCGATCAATTACTGACACCGCCGCACGCATCGGGTCTCACGAGGCCCGGTGAAGTGGCCGTGTTGGCGGCAGATGATTTCCTTAGGGAGAATTGAAATGTCTGAGACATTAGAACGCCCATTTCTGACGGTGCGCCTCGCACCTAACCCGCATCTTGAACCCGCACCCGTTCCGTATTGCGCGGAAATGGAGCGGCATGCGCGGGCTGATGAAGTGGATCTGGTGAAATTCAGTGACATGCTCAAGGAGTGCCACAAGTTTGGTATGAAGCTCATGAGTGACCTGTATTTCGCCAAGGAATTGGAGGGGTTGCCGGAAAGCGTTCAGGCTTTGGCAAATGCCATTGCGGACACCGACAAGTCCGACATTCCCTATCTTTGGGATTTCATGTCGTGAGTGACCCCATCCTAACCGCCGTCAATCGTGTCTATGCCGAGTATCTCCATCAGGAAATCAGCGACGTGAACCAGTGCATGAAGGCAATTCGTGCGCCCGGTGCAAACACAGATGGGCAAGCGCTGGAACTGATCGGCGTTCTGGAAAATCTCGAGCGCCGCGCAAAGCATGCGCGGGATCTGTTGCGGGCTGAACTGTCCAACCAGATGCAGTCTGATGGCGTCGTGTGTCTGGAATCCGCGAACTGGAAAGCGACGGTGATGCGCCCCGCTTCGACAGCGCACATCACTGACGAAAAGGCGCTCAAGGCGGCGCGGCCAGAACTGTGGAAACCGCAGCCGGACAAGCTGGACCGGACGGAACTGAACAAACTGGTGCGCAACGGGCCGGTGCCCGGCGCATCCCTCACAAATGGCGGCGCTCCCACACTGCGGGTCAGCGCTCGGAAGGATGTTTGATATGAGTAATTCCCTAACGACACACAGCCCGGTCCTGCAGCCATCCAACTTTCAGGAGTTGGTTGGATTTGCAAAGATGGCTGCTGGGTCAGACCTTATGCCGAAAGACTACAAGGGTAAGCCTGAAAACATCATGATTGCTGTCCAGATGGGGTCTGAACTTGGCCTTGCGCCAATGCAGGCAATCCAGAACATCGCAGTGATCAATGGACGCCCGAGCATCTGGGGGGATGCAATGCTCGGGCTTGTGCGCAGCTCAGGGAAATGCGCTTCGGTGCGCGAATACTTCGAGGGTGAAGGTGATAATTTCAAAGCTGTCTGCATCACTAAACGCGTAGATGGAGATGAAATTACCTCTGAATTCAGTGTTGCGGATGCAAAGAAAGCAGGCCTCTTCGGTAAGCAGGGTCCATGGCAGCAGTACTTGCGCCGGATGCTACAGATGCGGGCGCGCGGTTTTGCTCTCCGCGATGGTTATCCTGATGTGCTTAAGGGTCTGATCTCTGGCGAAGAGGCCCAGGACATTCCGCCTCAAACGATTGACGTAACCCCTCAGCCGCAGCGCGCAGAGCATACCCGCGCACCCGTCGATCACATCGCGCTTTTCCGTGACCGCCTCGCCAAATGCGATGACCTGCGCAGCGTTGATGGTGAATGGGGTCGCTGGCAGACAACCATCAAGCGCGCTGAAGAGGCTGACCGCGCAATAAGCGAAGAAGTGCAGTCTGCCGTGCAGGACATGATTGCAGAGCGGCGCGCCGAACTGGAAGCCGAAGTTGCGCAGACACCTGTTGAAGAAATGGCAGAGGCATGACCCAAAAAACCAAACTAGAAATCATCGGTCCGTACACGCCGGAGCATGAGGGGCCATTTTGCACGCGGGATGGGCGGCCTATTCGGATCGTTTGCAGCGATATGAAAAATGGTTCCCCCATCATAGGGATTATATCTAACGAGGATGGTGTGGAGGCGCCCTGCAATTATAGCGCGGATGGCAAAGCGACTTACGGAAAAGCGCCTCACTCCTTGGACCTCATGAACGCCCGCGAAGCCCCTGTGGCGCGGGAGTTTTGGGTTAATAAATACAAATTCCGCGAACTCTCCGGAGCCTATCCTACAAAAGGAATGGCTGACAGTTTTTCGGGCAGGGACCGAGTTGAGTGCATCCACGTCCGCGAAGTCCTGCCGGGAGAGGGCGCATGATTACAACATGGCGAAAAGAAATAACTTACGCTCTGAAAGAGAATGGCGAAACCTGGGATGACGTTATCGCTTGCACACTTTCTCCTAAACAATGGGATATTGAGTTTGACGACGGATATGGAACGTCATGCGGGAAAGCTTTTACAGCGTGGACAAAATATCACGTTTATTTCCCCGCAGTTTATGACGGATCTGAATGGGTTGAAAGTGTGCCGCGCAATCCGTGTGATGTTGCTAAAGAGCATGTGGGAGGCCAGTAATATGTCAAATACAGACAAAAAAACCACAGCCGTAGTCGTGCCGCTCCCCATCAGCACGGAGCAGGCTCAGAAAATGTATGAGGCATACTGCTCAGCTTTTGCCAGAAGCTCCGGGACAACACGCGGATCAGCAACTACCGCCGCTATCCTCGCCATCGGCACGCCTGTTGCGGGTGGGGAGTTGGAATACTGTGCCCAGATAGTCTGGCACGATGACGCAGTGGAACCAGAAGTCGCCGCATGGCGAAACAAAGACATTAAAAAAGGTGCCAACATAAAGGTTGTCCGCCAATCCGACGCCCAAGCCGCCCTTGCCGCTGCGCAGGCGGAGATTGCAAAACTGACTGAAGAGAATGAGCGCATGAAGCATATCGCATACAGCGGGCGTGGCTCTCTGTCTTACACAATCCATTCCCCTACACGATTTGCAGATGAAGAACGGAAAGCGCCGGCAGCATGAGCGAGGAACTTAAGGCGTGCGGGTGCCGTGGAAAATTGCCCGTAGACATATTCCCTCTTCCTACCGGTCTGTCCCGGCCAAAGATCGGAAGATATTGGGGGCAATGCCTAAATTGCGGAGCGCGGGGGCCAGCACGTTCAACTGAAGCCGAGGCTATCACCGCATGGAACACCCGCGCAGGAGAGAAGGGATGAATAGTATTGCGTGGGCAATGATAATTGTTGCTCTTATAATATGCGCTACTGTCCTGACCATTTACGGATATGGTGATTCAGTCGCGACCTGCTTTGTGATGGGATTTTTCCTTTTTATTATGCTCGGAGGCGGTATATGACCCCCACAAACTGGCCCAACCCCGAGCGGCCCGGCTATCCGATGTTTCCGGAGCGGGATGGCAAGCATGTTATTGATGTGGATCCAGAAGCGCCGAAAAATGAACTGGTCTATTACTGGAAAGCGAAACAGCAAATCTGGGTCGAATACGACCACGAAGGCCCTGACGATGCGCTTGAAGGATACGACCTGATCGGCTGGTCATATATCGGCCCCGTCCTCACCCCCACGCAGATAAACGAAATGCTGGCAGGGGAGCGGGAACGGTGCGCGAAAGTTTGTGAGGACGAATACGAAAAATCAGGACGAGATTTTGAATACCTTGGCTGCCTTTCATGTTCCGAGACCATCCGCAACCTAGGAGCCGCGCCATGAGGACGAGAGATGAGCAGATTGAGGAAATTAAAGAGCGCGTAGAGGATTTGTCTCTCGTGAACTGCTACCCCGAATTTTCGGAAATTCAGGACTGGCTTATCGAAGCCGAACGCCGCGCAGAACAGCGCGTCCGGGCGGAGATTGGTCGCGATAGTGAGCGGTTGGATTGGTTGGAGAAATCTATCCCTGAATATGGGATCGGCCGGTCGTATGAAAAATTCTACGTCGATAAAGGTTGCTTGTATGTTGCGTCAGCAGAAACGATCCGCAAAGCCATCGACGCAGCGCGGGAGGTGGGGTGATGGGAAAAGAAAATTACGATAGCATAGCTAGAAGTGCATGTGAAAGAATAGAAAAGCCTGATACCCCGGCGTTTACTGTTGGGGAATGGATTGATGGCGAGTATTACGATGAATTAAGTCTATTTGACTTTGGGTATGAATGCGCAAAAGTCGCCGCCAAAATGGCTACAGAAGATAAAAATTATGTTTATTCCGCATATGAGTGGAGGAATAAAGACTCTTTAAGCATATATGAAGGAAGGGTATTAGTTTATAATGAAAGAGACAATATAATAGAGGTGGCTGGTTATGACCAGTATTATGGTCGTTGGTTAGATATTGCAGATAATACTGTTATTTTCACCCACTGGCAGCCCCTGCCCGCTCCGCCCACAAACATCGCTGAGTTGGGAGGGGTTGATGGCAGTAACTGATGCCGAAATACGCATGTGGGCCATAGACCGCGCACTGGATTCATTCAACAGAAAGAACTGGGCTGACGCTTTCTTGAGAGCCGGTGTTCTTTATGCTTGGGCAAAGGACGGCACCACGCCCCCTCTGCTTGATAACGGCGATATTGATCTGGAGAAATTTTTAGAAAATTTAAGGAATAAGGGAGGGGTTGATGGGTGAGTTAACATCTCGCGCTAATCTGGCAAAAAAGATAGGACGCTCCGAGCGCACGCTCCGCCGTTATCTTCCCGCAATCCCAGGCCTTTCCTGTATCAGGATGGGCCGCACGATATACTTTAACGATGATGATATTGCACTGATAGAAAAGGCTTTGCGTTGTCCCTATCCTACCGCAAGAGAGGAAAGCTCTGGTATGCGCGAGGCACGGTCCGTGTCGGTCGTGAAGTCGTCACGGTCAAGGAATTCTGCACGGGATGCTCTACTCGATCGGATGCAGAAGCAGTTGGAGCAGCAGAAGAAGCCAAGATCCGAACTGACACGATAGAAGGGCCTAAAAATGCCCAGAGCGGAGTTACTATAGCTGATTTATTCAGTGATTATATGGATGCGAAAAGCCCTCGCTCGTACCTAATCCGCTCTCTGATGGATTTGACAAAAGTGATAGGCCACTATCCAGCCTCGGACGCAAACGAGGCATGGAAAGTGTGGCTATCCATCAGGGGGCGGGGATTGTCGCCTACTACACTTTATACTTGGAGAGGAAGATATCGGGCTGCTATCAATTATGGCTGTGAGGTGCGGGGTATTCCAATACCAAAAATATTGTCCATTAAGAAATCAAACGAACACCCTGTCATTTATCTATCTAAACAAGATCAAGAAAAGCTGATTGCAGCATATGCAGACTATGCCCGCCCCATTGCTTTGACGTTATGCTTTCAGGGCCTGCGAAGCGGCGAGGCTGTTAGACTTGATTGGCGGTATGTTGATTTAGAGCGGCGCTCTCTGTTCATACATAAAACAAAGACTGGTCGGCAGAGATCCATCCCAATCCATCCTCGCGTTTATGAGGCATTGAGGGCTTTGTGGGAACAAAGAGGGCACCCAGACAGCGGTACAGTTTTTTTGAATTATTTTGGGAAGCCCTTTGTTGACAGATCTGAGAATGCTGGAGGCGGGAATGCTTTGCTCAGGCCGCACAATGCCGCATGCAAAAAGGCTGGCATATCTGGATTCACACCGCACGGGTGGCGGCATCACTGGGCATCGTGGATGGTGATGTCGGGGGCAGATCTCTTCACGCTCATGAGGCTAGGAGGATGGTCAAGCCTTAGCATGGTACAGAGATACGCCGCCGTTAGTGCCGACCATATGCAAGATGCGATTTCCCGCCTTTCGTAAGCCCGTTGGGCATAGGTTGGGCAAAGATGTTTTATGTTTCGAAAATAATTATATAAAACAGGCATTTATTTCACTAATCGCCCACATCGTCGATATCGACGCTCCTGCCTGATCACGCTTACCGGCAGGCTCCTTTACGGGGCCTGCCTTTTTACACAGTAATTCTCCATAAAAATTAAGTCTTCTTTTTATTCATGAGACCTTGTGTTTCATGAACTGATCCTTTGCGCGCAAAGCCTTTTCCAAAAAATCACCCTTCGGCTGACTTTCTCAAAAGAGGCACGTAAAACTCATGGCACCCAGGTCTGAAATTCTGATTGTCGGTGGCGGCGTGGCGGGGCTGGCTCTTGCAACACGTTTAGGAAAAACGCTTGGCAGGCAAGGCAAAGCACGCATTACGCTAATTGATAAAAGCTTCTCGCACGTCTGGAAGCCCATGCTGCACTGCTTTGCAGCGGGCACCGTGCTGAATGAAAATAATCGCATTAGCTTTATCTCTCAGGCCAGCCAGCATCATTTTGAATTCTGGCCGGGCGAGGTCATTTCGGTCGACCGCGCCAAACGCGAGGTCGTTTTAAGCCCCTTCCATGCGTCTGACGGCACTAAAGTGCTGGAAAGCCGCACCATGACGTATGATGCCATTGTTCTGGCCGTCGGCAGTTGCGCCAACGATTTTGGCACCCCCGGCGTGACAGACCATTGTCTGTTTATTGACAATCTTGTTGAAGCCAATGCTTTCAATGAGAAGTTCAGAATGGAAATTCTCAAGTCCTTTGCCAATAGTTCCAAGCTGGATATTGCCATTGTCGGCGGTGGAGCGACAGGCACCCAGCTTGCGGCTGAACTCCATAAGTCTTTGGAAATTGTAGACCCGGTCAGCCTGCATGCCTTTGGCAAAGCGCCTCCCAAACTCAGCGTCACGCTGCTTCAGTCCGGCCCGCGCATTCTTCCTGCCTTTCCTGAATCCGTCTCTGCCGCGGCGCAGCTGGAGCTTGAGCGGCTGGGTGTTAATGTCCGCACCTCAGCCCGCGTTGCTGCAGCGGACGCAACCGGCTTTACCCTGAAGGACGGCTCGCACGTATCCGCCACTCTGCGGGTGTGGGCAGCGGGCGTCAAAGCCCCGGAAGTCACCAAGGCCTATGGCGGCCTGTCCCTCAGCCGTTCCGGGCAGATTGTGGTCAACCCCAATCTGAGCTCCGTAAATGATGACAGGATTTTTGCCATGGGAGATTGCTCCTTCATTACCGAGGAACCATTACCTGCAACAGCACAGGTTGCCCGACAGCAGGCCTGCAACTTAGCCACACACCTGCCTGCCTGGCTGGAACAAGGAAAACCCGTCCCCTCCTGTATTTTCCACAATAAAGGGGCGATTGTCGCACTTGGCAATTACAATGGCTGGGCCGCTTTTCCGGGAGGCCGCGTGGTAGGTGGCGGCCTGATGCATGGGCTCTCCGCCCGCATGGGCCACATCATGTTGTATCGCCGGCACCAGATGGAACTGTTCGGGGTCTTCCGCGGCATGGCGTCTATTTTTGCCGATTGGGTTGAAACCATCATTCGACCGCCGGTGCGTCTGGATTAAGCTGGCCAGACCCAGCCTGCCCCCCCGTTCTGACAGATTTGTGAGCAATCCAGAATGTGATCAGAATACCATCGGATTTTAATATCTTTTCCGCCTCACACAGTCATAGAATAAGGAATAACACTAATAAGAAACAGGAATAAATCCGGTGAACAACGAAAAACTCTATGCCAATCCGGGCCCGTTGGGCCTGATGGGATTTGGCATGACAACGGTCCTCCTCAACCTTCATAATGCCGGGCTGGTATCCATGGGGTCCGCCATTCTGGCCATGGGCCTCATTTTTGGGGGTGCCGCGCAGATTTTTGCCGGGATCCTCGAGTTTTTCAACGGGAATACGTTTGGGCTGACAGCCTTTACCTCCTATGGCGCGTTCTGGATTTCTTTTGTTCTGCTCATTGTTCTTCCCCATTTTGGGGTGATCGCGGCCTCCTCCCCTGCCCTCATCGGTAGCTATCTGCTCATCTGGGGCCTTTTTACCGCAATCCTTTTTATCGCGACCCTCAGAGCCTCCCGGGAATTACAGGTTATTTTTGCAACACTTGTCATTCTCTTCGGGCTCCTCGCAGCCGGAGAATTCACCGGGCAGGCTATTTTCACCACCATTGCGGGCTTTGAAGGGCTTATCTGCGGATTTTCCGCCATCTATCTGGCAGGCAAAGAACTTTTACAGGTGCGAAACTGAAACTTTGGCAGAAAGTGAGAAGCGCTTTCTCCGCCCGCTCTCATTTCCAGAATGGCCACACCGTAAAACAAGTATATCCATAAGAATATAATAAATGACATAGTTTGCCTGAAGGGGTGACTGTAGCACCCCGCTTTCGCCCCCTCAGGAGCTTTGACGTGACGACATCAGCCAGTGCCAGCAAGACCGATGCCAGACTGCCCCGTGATGTGAGTTTTCATGAAGAGGACTGGCTCATTCTGGCATCTTACTGGTATCCGGTCGCCCTTGTTCGGGAACTTGAAGAAAAACCGCTGGGTGTAACGCTGCTCGATGCGCCCCTTGTCCTGTATCGGGCCGGGAATGAGATTGTTATTGCGGATGATCTCTGCCCCATCGTGGCGTGCCCCTCAGTATGGGTAAGGGAAATGGACAGACCGTGGCCTGTGCCTATCACGGCTTCCAGTTTGGCCTGCATGGCCGGTGTGTAAAGGTCCCGGCGCAACCCGACAACGCCATCCCTAAACGCCTGAATTTGCACACTTATCCTGCTGTGGAGCGGTATGGGCTGATCTGGACCTGCCTGCGCCCTCAGGGAGAGGCTTCGCTTCCCTCTATGCCCCATTGGGACGAAGCGGGTTTTCAGCAAATTACCTGCCCGTGGATTGATATTGGCGGCTTTGCGGGGCGACAGGTGGAAGGGTTTATCGACGCGGATTTCTCACACTTGGG
>NZ_LHZA01000105.1 GCF_001580535.1 Acetobacter cerevisiae
CTCAAGTGTGAGAAATCCGCGTCGACGATAATTCGGAACCAAAGCCTGACGAAGGTCCACCGGGTCAGGAAGAAACCACGCAGCATTTTGCAGGGGATCTGTTCCTGGCTACAGGCCCAGAAGCCATGGCGATTTTTGACGGACCTTCAGAGAACCAGAGCGTACAAAATAGTCTGAAGGCGCCCCCTCTTGCAGGAGATACTGCGCCGTTCGGGGTGCGGGTGCCAGCCCGGCTCTGTTACGGTCTTACAGCCCAAAAAGTTCTGGAATATGGTCCGTTGCAGTCTGTGGCGCCAGAGCATGACCGGATAACGCTCGTTCTGCTCATGACACCAGAGGGAGCACCGGTTTGGGCACAGGATCCTCGTATCCTGCAGGTTCTGCAAGGCCATTTTGTGGTGCCTCAGGATGTTCGCATCGGTACCTATGACAGCTATGGCGATGGCTGGCACAAAAATAACCTGACTTTTCTGAAAGACCTTGCTGAATCAGGGCACGTGACCGGAGAGTGATAAGCGTTCGGATAACGTGCCTTGGTGTTTTGCGCGTTTGAGAAAAATCAGAGTTAAAGCACTTTTTTTATAATAAGGCGTTTCTGGAAAGGGTATTTCATGAAGAAGGTATTTGCAGGACTTTCTGTTGCCCTGGGTCTGGCTGTTAGCCATCCGCAACAGGCGCATGCTGTAGACTGGCAGAAGCTCGCCGATGCAGCAGCATCGCATGCGTACGGCAATGAGCAGGGAACGCAGCCGGGGAGGGCGGCGACGTCCGCTGATGCACCGTTCTTCGCACAAACGCAGGGAATAAAATTTGCCAAAGGGTCATTTTATCCTGCTGACCCTGCGACCGATCCAGATGCTCACGTGCTTGAGAAAGCTCCTCGTATCGTGGATGTCAGTTTCGGACCATCGCAGCCTCATGTGACGGTGCTGATTGCCTATTCCAACTATTATGGCGCCGTGGGGACGCATATTGCGCTGACTGACGCGCAGCATAAGGTGCTGTGGGAGAGTGAGGCGCCAGAGATCCGCATACTGCCGACAGAAAATGCAGGTGTGCATGATTTTGCGTCTGCACTGTCCTATCCCGGGTGGGTCATCAACAGGTGGCAGCCTGCTTCTCATACATGGAGCAAATTCACGTCGGTGGGCACGCCGTTCTGACCAGAGATCTGGCGTATGACGATTCTGAGACTGGTGGGTATCCCCGCATGATCATGAACGTGGCCTGCGACCGTAAATGAGATCGATAGTCTGAGCCAATAACGGGAAATGACGTCACAATGACACCATTTCCCGTCCTGTCATCGTCCCTGACGGGGTCATGACACTTCAAAACTGCTGTCATGAGTGGCGTCATACGGTGTGGCAGTAATGGAGGGGACTGTCCGGGCCGTAAAAATGGCCGCCTTTTCCCTTTTCTGTCCCGTTTTTGTCTCTTTTTCGTCCTTTCGGGGGTATGTGAGGGCACGCTACCGCAATTTCGTACGCACACTTCGTATGCATATGAAATTGCTGTTTTTTTTCTTTTCGTTCTATCGCATTTAAAATGCTCTCTCCTCCTTCAAGAGATTGCTAAGAATAGGATATTCATCTGGTGGCTTGGAGTATGTTGTCTGCAGTCCCATGTGAAGACGGACTGGATAAGAGGACTGTTCCCATGATTCCGCTCTCAATTCTTGATCTGGCCTTCATCAATGAAGGGAGTTCGGCCGCAGAGGCGCTGCATCGCAGCGCGGATCTTGCTGTGCATGCGGAGAGTTTAGGGTTTCGTCGCTTCTGGCTTGCGGAACATCATGCAATGCCCGGTATTGCTTCTGCCGCGACTGCTGTGGCTATTGGGTATGTTGCGGGAGCGACGAAAACCATTCGGGTGGGGGCAGGTGGTATCATGCTGCCCAATCACGCACCGCTTGCTGTCGCCGAAGCGTTCGGAACATTGGACTCTCTCTATCCCGGTCGGATCGACCTTGGGTTGGGGCGGGCCCCAGGCTCCGATCAGGCGACCATGCGGGCACTGAGGCGTGATCCGGGCTCTGCTGATCGCTTTCCCCAGGATGTTGCGGAACTGCTGCATTATTTCGAGAAACCCCAACCGGGGCAGACGGTTTTTGCTGTACCGGGAGCGGGGCTGGATGTGCCCGTCTGGCTGCTCGGCTCCTCCCTGTTTTCAGCGCATCTGGCCGCAATCATGGGCCTACCGTTTGCATTCGCAAGTCACTTCGCACCGGACCTTATGGAAGAGGCTCTGGCTCTTTATCGCCAGCGTTTTGAACCGTCAGAACGTCTTCAGACGCCTTACGCCATGCTGGCCGTCAATGCGATTATTGGAGATACACCAGCCGAGGCGCAGCATGCTGCGACTTCACTGGAGCAACATTTTGTTGCGTTACGCCGAGGGCGTCCAACGCAATTTCCAGCACCTCGCGCTGTTTCATGGAGCGAACAGGAACAGGCTCTTATCGACAGAACCCTGCGTTATACGTTTACAGGAACGGCTGATGTCGTGGCCGCAGGCATTTCTTCTTTCATAAAACAGCATCAGCCCGACGAACTCATGATCGGCGCCCCCCTTTTCTCACAGGTCGCGAGGCGGGCAACCCTTACCGGGATTGCGCAGAAGCGGATAGATCATCAGTCAGTGGAAGTTTCGTGACTTTATCACCAGATGTTCGGATCTGGGTTCCTGCAGGTCTATGCCGACGTTTTGCAAAGAACGGTTCCCGACGTCCGCCAGTAGGCCGGAGAGGTCGGTGATCTCCTTTGCCACCAGATGTACGACCTCACCTTCTTTCTGGAGCATGCCTTTCACGGCAAGCATCTGGCCACCAAGTACGACGCGCCGGTTCGCATCAAACATGTCCGGCCAGATGATGACGTTCATGTTGGCCGTCTCATCCTCCAGTGTTAGGAACACCACGCCTTCGGCTGAGCCGGGGCGCTGCCGGACCAGCACCAGTCCCGCTACGGTGAGACGCTTCCCGTCCTTCGCCGCCAACGCCTGCTGACACGTTATGATGTCCCGTGCCCGAAGATCCTCGCGGAGAAAGGTCAGCGGATGATCTCGAAGGCTCAGGCCAAGCCGGTTGTAATCTCGCACCACCTCTGCCCCATCTCGCATGGGCTGGAGCAACACATCCGGCTCCTCCGCTTCACGCGTTACTTCTGCGGCCGCAAACAGGGGCAGGGGTTCATCGCGTAGAGCTTTGATCTCCCAGAGCGCTTCGCGCCGTGCCAGCCCGAGCGAAGGCCGGAACGCGTCGGCTTCGGCCAGATGGGGCAGGGCTGCCGCTTTGACACCGGCCCGACGCCACAGATCATCGACCGACGTAAACGGGCGTAAGGCCCGTGCGGCAACAATGCAGGCGGCATCGTCATTGGCCAGCCCTTTCACCAGACTCATGCCCAGCCGCACGGCGAACATCCCGTCAGGTCTTTCCGGTCCTTCCAGCGTGCTGTCCCAGTGCGAGGCATTGACGCAAACGGGCCGGATTTCCACGCCATGTTTCCGCGCATCGTGGACCAGTTGCGCGGGTGCATAGAACCCCATCGGTTGGGAATTCAGGAGTGACGCCAGAAACACATCCGGATGCGTGCATTTCATCCACGACGACGAATAGGCCAGAATGGCGAAACTGGCGGCATGGCTCTCGGGAAATCCGTAGGAGCCGAAGCCCTCCAATTGCTGGTAGATCCGTTCGGCGAAATCCTCATCATAGCCGTTGGCGCGCATGCCCTCGATGAGCCGTCTCTGAAACTGTGAGACGGTACCCGTATTCTTGAACGTTGCCATGGCCCGACGCAGTTGATCGGCCTCGGCGGCGGTAAACCCCGCACAGATCATGGCGACCTGCATCGCCTGTTCCTGAAACAGCGGGATGCCAAGCGTCTTTTTCAGAACCTTTTCCAGTTCCCGGGTGGGATACTCTTCCGGCTCGATCCCTTCCCGGCGACGCAGATACGGATGCACCATATCACCTTGTATGGGGCCAGGGCGCACGATCGCGACTTCAATGACGAGATCATAAAACACGCGCGGTTTGAGCCGTGGCAACATGGACATCTGTGCCCGGCTTTCGATCTGGAAGACGCCAATCGTGTCTGCCTTCCTGATCATGGCGTAAGTGCGCGGATCCTCGGCCGGGATGCTCTGGAGCGTGAAGTGCTGGCCCTTGTGTTCCCCGAGCAGGTCCAGACCTTTTTTCATGCAGGTCAGCATGCCAAGGGCTAGGATATCGACCTTCATGAATTTCAGGACGTCGATATCGTCCTTGTCCCATTCAATGATCTGGCGCTGCTCCATCGATGCAGGCTCAATGGGCACAAGCTCATCCAACCGGTCATGCGTCAGCACAAATCCTCCGGGGTGCTGTGACAGGTGACGAGGTACACCAATCAGGCAGCGGGCCAGATCAATGGTCAGACGGATGCGCCGGTCGGACAAATCAATGCTGCTGTCAGTCAGGGCGTCATCGTCCAGCTTGCGCCCCCAGCCCTGAATCTGGCCCGACAGTGTGCGGATCAGGTCTTCCGGCAAGCCCATGACCTTGCCGACATCGCGTAAGGCCCCCTTGGCGCGATAGCGGATCACCACGGCTGTCAGGGCTGCCCGGTCACGCCCGTAATGCTCATAGACCCACTGGATGACCTGCTCACGGCGTGCGTGTTCAAAATCCACATCGATATCCGGCGGTTCGCCGCGCTCTTCAGAGACGAAGCGTTCGAACAGCAGGGAGTTTCGGGCCGGATCAATGGCGGTAATGCCCAGCACATAACAGACGGCACTATTGGCAGCCGATCCACGTCCCTGACAGAGAATGTCCTGGCTGCGAGCATAGCGGACGATGCTGTTCACCGTCAGAAAATAGGGCGCGTATTCCATGCGCCCGATCAGACCCAGTTCATGGTGCAGACTTTTGCGAACCTCGCCCGGAATCCCTTCGGGGTAGGTGCGGGCTGTGGCCTCCCATGTCAGGGTTTCCAGAGCCTGCTGGGGCGTCTGACCGGGCGCGGACACTTCATCGGGATACTGGTAGGCCAGATCATCGAGCGAGAAACGGCAGCGCTCCACGATATCCATGGTGCGGGCGACCGCTTCAGGGTAACGGCTGAACAGCCGGGCCATCTCCTGCGGTGGCTTGAGATAACGGTCGGCATGACGTTCGCGGACGAACCCGGCTTCGTCGATCGTGGTGTTGTGGCGGATGCAGGTGACGACATCCTGCAGGATGCGCCGGTCATGGGTGTGGAACAGCACGTCATTGGTCACAACGGTTGGCACTCGCGCCTGATGCGCCAGGTTGGCAAGCTCATACAACCGCATCTGGTCATTGGGACGGCGCAGCAGGGTGAGCGCCATGTAAGCGCGATCGGCAAAAGCCTCTTTCAGTTTGCGAAGATGCAGGGCGCAGGCATCATCCGCCGTGTCCGGGATCATGACGACGATCAGGCTCGCGCCCCAGGCCACCAGATCTTCCCAGAGAAGATGACATTTCCCTTTTCCGGCTCGCGCTTTGCCGAGGCTGAGCAGACGGCAGAGACGGCCATAGGCGGCCCGGTCCATCGGATAAACGAGCACGGGCGGAAAATCTGCCAGATCGAGACGGCATCCCACGACAAGCCGGAGCCCGACCTCTTTTGCCGCGACATGGGCCTGCACCATCCCGGACAGGGAATTGCGGTCGCAAATACCGAGTGCCTCGATGCCCAGCGTCTTTGCCTGCGCAAACAATTCGATTGGAGAAGACGCCCCGCGCAGGAACGAGAAATAGGTTGTGACCTGCAGTTCGGCGTAGTGCGGCGCCGAGGTGATCATCCGAAAATCCCGTGCAGAAACCAGCCCTGCGAGCCGGTCTCGACGTGCTCACCATCACCCGCCCGGTAGAGCCAGAACCGCTCGCCGCTGGTGTCTTCGACCCGGAAATAATCGCGGGCGATGGTCAGTTCGGCGTCATTCTTCCACCATTCGCCAAAGACCCGCTCTGGCCCATCAGCGCATTTCACCTTCCGTCGCACGCCCCGCCAGATGAAAAACAACGGTGGCTGGTCCGGCAGTTCCGCCATCGCCTGGACCGGTTCAGGTCGTGCGAGCAGGCGTGTCGGACGTGGCCAGTGCTCCGGCCAGTCCTTTGTCTCTTCTGGAGCCAGGGCAGGCACGCGGCAGAAGGAGCGTTCAGGCAGGTCGCTTTCTACCGGGGCAAAACGATACAGAGCCGGCGTACCAACGCGGTTGGCCAGCGTGTCGATCAGGTCGGACACATCGGCTTCTTCCTCGGCAATCAGGGAGGACACGGTCTGCCGCCGGTCCATCGGTTCGGCCAATGAAGCGATCAGTACCATGCGTTCGATGCCGAACCCAGGATCGATGGTTTCGATTTTCTCGCACAGCAGCCGCGTCAGGCGCTTCACGTCGCGTACCGGCACGCCGGTCGCCACGCGGATCGCCTCGGTCCGGCTATCTACCCGATGCAGCAGCAGGTCGAGACGGCGCACGCCTTGTCCACGTTCGTCCAGACCCTGGCAGAGCAGCGGCACCAGCTTGCCAATATATTTGGCGATGGTCTCGGCCGCCCCGATGGGTTCGGCGAAATTCCGGCTGACCTCGACCGGATCAACCGGGCGGACTGGCACGATGGCTTCCCCCATGCGTCCAAAAGCCTGATCCAGCCTGCGAGCCACCTCTGGGCCGAAACGCAGCGCCAGAGGCGCACGGGGCATGGCGGCCAGTTGCCCGATGCGGGATACGCCCAGCGTGGCCAGCCCCTCGATGATAGGGGAGGGCAGGCGGAGTGCTTCAACGGGAAGATCAGTCAGAGCAGAGGCCGTTTTATCTGAAGGGGCAACCGCAATCGCTAACCGGCCATAGCGAGCCAGTGCGTGGGCCGCCCCCCAGGTGTCCGCGACTACAGCCCGAGCGCAAAAACCGGCTCCTGCCATGCGGTGGACCATATCCTTGAGCATGGGAAGTTCGCCACCATGCAGGTGATCCGCCCCGGTCGTGTCCAGAACCAGGCCGTCCGGCGCATCGACGGCCACGATGGGCGCGACCCGGTGCTGGAACCACAAAGCGAGTTTTTCCAGTCCCAGCCGGTCGCCTTCGGGATCGGCGTCCATCAGCACCAGATCGGGATACAGCGCCTGGGCCTTGGCCACCGGCGTGCCCGGGCGCAGCCCCAGCTTGCGGGCGGCCAGATCAACAGACAGCAGAAGCCGCTGCCGTCCTTCCCGTCCAACGAGGGCCAGAGGCGTTTCAGGCGTGGGCGCGTCTGGCCCAAGTCGTTTCCTGATCCGATCCGTCGGCCAGAGCGGCAGGTAAAGAGAGACAACCCTTGCCATCACAGGCCTCCACTTCAAAATCAGCACATTCGCCCGCCCGGGCGCGGATCAGTTCCAGCAGCCAGCGGGGCCGTCCCACACCGGGCACTGGCAACGGCACAGCAGGCAGGACGGACACCCGCCAGCGGGTCATACTGGCGGTCGGCTGGCCGAAATCCGCAGCATCCGTCTGCCGCCGCCAGCGTCGTATCGCGATGCCCAGAGAGCCGGATGTCTCGGCAGCCAGTTGCAGGCGACGAGAGGCCGTCATGGACAGACGGGCTACTTCAGCGACAACGGCTCCGAGGCCGCCATGTCGCAGTCCTTCCTCGAAACACGCCAGCACATCGACGTCCGAAGTCGCTTCGACAAAAATGGTTCGCCGTGCCGACAGCCCGACCTGTTTCAGGGAGGGGGCGAACACGTCCTGCCGGGTGACGATCCAGAGCACCTTGCCGCGCGTGCGGGCGGCAATCCCGGCGCAGAACTGACCGGCGGCGGCACTGTGCAGGGCATCATTCCCGCCGCCTGCCACTTCATGCAGTGCGCCCAGCGCCAAGCCGCCACCGGGCAGGCGCGCATCGATCTCACGCACGCCAAAGGGCAGCATCCTGCGGCGTCGGTCGCTGTGTCCTTCGAGACGGCTGATCTCGGCCCGAAGCGTCTCCAGGCCAGGTTTTTTCCGGGTTTCAGCAGTCATTTCACGGCTCGATATCCTTTATTCAGGCTGATGTCCTGATTGTATGTTCTTCTTTTGTTCTTTTTGGGGTATGGAAGTCAACGCAAATTCGCACCACATCAGGATGATGCAGGGCGTATAATCACCCCAAATCGTTGGTGAAGGTACCTTAAGGAATTGAATTCAGAGAGTTCTCCCGCTCCGAATGGCCAGAATTATCTGTCCCGTCTGAACGACGCCCAGCGGCAGGCCGTCCTCCATGGGACTGAAAGCGTGTCAGCTCTTGCGGATTCACCCCCGCTGCTGGTCATCGCTGGCGCTGGATCGGGCAAGACCAACACGCTGGCGCACCGGGTCGCGCATCTGATCGCCTCGGGCGCCGATCCGCGGCGCATCCTGCTGCTGACCTTCTCGCGTCGGGCCAGTGTCGAGATGACGCGACGGGTAGAGCGCATCTGCAAAACGGTGCTCGGAGACAAGGCTGGTCCACTGGTCGACGCTCTGGCCTGGTCCGGGACGTTTCATGCCATCGGCGCGCGGCTGCTGCGGGAGTATGCCCAGCAGATCGGCATGGACCCGGCTTTCTCGATCCATGATCGGGAGGATTCTGCCGATCTGATGAATCTGATCCGGCATGATCTGGGGTTTTCGAAAACCGAGAAGCGTTTTCCCGGCAAGGGCACGTGTCTGGCCGTCTATTCCCGTGTGGTGAACTCCGGTGCGCCGCTCGCCGATGTGCTGCTGAAGCACTATCCGTGGTGCGCGGGCTGGGAAGCCCAGCTGAAACAGCTCTTCGCCGGTTATGTCACGGCGAAGCAGGAACAGGGCGTGCTGGATTACGACGACCTGCTGCTGTGCTGGGCGCAGATGGTCAGCGATCCGGTGCTGGCGGCCGATATCGGCGGTAAATGGGATCATGTGCTGGTTGACGAGTATCAGGACACCAACCGGCTGCAGGCGGATATCCTGCTGGGCATGAAACCAGAGGGGCGCGGGCTGACGGTGGTGGGCGATGATGCGCAGTCGATCTATGCCTTCCGGGCCGCGACCGTGCGCAACATCCTCGATTTTCCGGGACAGTTCAAACCCGAAGCCCGCGTCGTGACGCTGGACTGGAACTACCGCTCGACAAAGCCCATTCTGGATGCGGCCAACGCCGTCATTGGCGAAGCGGCCGAGCGGTTCACCAAGGATCTGTGGACCGAGCGCACCTCGGATGAAAAGCCGCGACTGGTCACCATCTGGGATGACACGGCCCAGGCGAACTATATCGCGGATCGTGTGCTGGAAGAGCGGGAGGCCGGCACGCCGATGAAGCAGCAGGCGGTGCTGTTCCGGGCTTCGCACCATAGCGGCACGCTGGAGGTGGAACTGACAAGGCGCAACATCCCGTTCGTGAAGTTTGGCGGCCTGAAGTTTCTCGACAGCGCCCATGTGAAGGATGTGCTGGCCCTGCTGCGCTTTGCCCAGAACCCGCGCGACCGCATTGCGGGCTTCCGGATCCTGCAGCTTCTGCCGGGCGTGGGGCCGACCTCGGCCCGGCGCGTGCTGGATACGATGGGCGAGAATGCCCATCCCTTCGAGGCGCTGAAGGATGTGAAAACCCCGCCGCGCAGTGGCGAGGCCTGGACGGGTTTCGTGAACACACTCACCGCTCTTGGCAGCCATCAGGTCGGCTGGCCGGGCGAGATCGCGACAGTGCGTTACTGGTATGAGCCGCATCTGGAGCGACTGCATGAGGACGCTTCCACCCGTCTGGCCGATCTGGTGCAACTGGAGCAGATCGCTGGCGGTTATCCCTCACGGGAAAAATTCCTGACCGAACTGACGCTGGACCCGCCGGATGCCACGTCCGATCAGGCCGGCATGCCGCTGCTGGACGAGGACTATCTGATCCTCTCGACCATTCATTCCGCCAAGGGGCAGGAATGGAAGAACGTGTTCGTGATGAATGTGGTGGATGGTTGCATTCCATCCGATCTGGCCACCGGCGAGCAGGATGACATCGAAGAGGAACGCCGCCTGCTCTATGTCGCCATGACGCGGGCGAAGGACAGGCTCGATATCATGGTGCCGCAGCGTTTCTATGTGCACGGCCAGTACAGTCGGGGCGACCGGCATGTCTATGCCTCACGCACCCGTTTCATCGACCGGGACATGCTGCCCCTGTTTCAGTCCGTATCTTGGCCGGTCGTGAAGCCGGAAGAGCAGGCCCGGCAGGAAGCGGCGAAGTCGGTGCGGATCGACATGGCCGCCCGTCTGCGCGGCATGTGGTCGTAAGGGAGCAGGTGGATGTGCAATCTCTATTCCATGACGTCGAACCCGCAGGCGATCCGGGACATTGCGAAAGTCCTTGAGGATCGCACGGGCAATCTCCAGCCTCTGCCCGAGATTTACCCGAACACGATGGCGCCGATTGTGCGGAATGGCGACAATGGTCGCGAACTGGTCATGGCGCGCTGGGGCATGCCGACACCGCCCGGTTACCTCAAGGGGCATAAGGTCGATCGCGGCGTCACCAATATCCGCAATCCGACCTCGACATGGTGGAAGCGATGGGAAGGTGTGGCACATCGCTGTCTGGTGCCGCTGACGGCGTTCTCGGAGCCGGAGCGTCTGCCTGACGGGAAATCGCAGCCTGTGTGGTTTGCCCGCAGCGACGGTGAGTTGGTGGCTTTCTTTGCCGGTATCTGGTGCCGATGGACATCCGTGCGGAAACTGGCTGATGGAGAGACAACGGATGACCTGTTTGGATTTCTGACCACCGAGGCGAACCGGGAAGTTGGAGTCATCCATCCGAAAGCCATGCCGGTGATTCTGACGCAGCCAGATGAACTGGATGTATGGATGAATGCGGCTGTCAGCGAGGCTCTGCGGCTTCAGACGCCTTTGTCTGATGGCATGCTTGCTTGTGTCGATCCTCCGCGGCCTTTGGAATGACAGTTATGGGGGGAAAGCTGTCTGTCCGCTATAGGGAGTTCGGGAAGGAGAAGCATACCTTAGCTTAAGGCGGACGCCCCTGCCGGGCAAAGAGGAATGCCAAGTGCTCAGGCCGCTGGACAGCACGGCCGCGGTTCGGTCGAAGTATGAGGCTTGACACAATATCCTGCCGGTCGAGACGGGCGCGTGCCAAATGCGCTATGTCATGGTACACAACGCAACGTTCGAAGCCGTGCCCGAAGGAATGTCGATGGGGTCGATGGTTACTCTACGCCTTGGGCGTCTCGAAGTGGATTGGGGGAAGAACTCCTTCTTTCGCAACTACTCATCGCTGTTCGACAGGGCCGACCTCGCCGAAGCCGAATATTTCTATGCCTATGACGAAGTCATCGTGCAGCCAGCCTATGTCCGGAAACTCCGCCGTGTCATTCCGCGCCTCGAACTGCTCGGGTTCAGCCTTGACGGCTGCCGGACAATTTATGCCGAGGCGCTGCGGCGTGTGCCGGATTATTACCCCGAGGTGAACATCAGCTTCGACGTGTTCCGCCAAGCGCTTTCCGCGATCGACGTCGATCGCGTGTGCAATAACGAATATGACGGTGACTTCGATCTCGGCGAGTTTGCCGCGCACGTTCTGAGCGACGCTGAATTCAAACGCGTCCTAGCTTCGTATTCCTGCGCCGCGACCCGGGATGATGGCACCTTCTTCGAGAACCTCAATCCTTACGTTATTCTCCGGCTGCTTGCGGAAAATCCCGCCAATCTGGACCGCGATCTGGTTTGGAGCATTCATGACGTCGTCGAGGGCGGATATGTCGAAAACGGCGAGGTGTTCGAGCCTCTCGCCGATGAAAGCAAGTTCCTGATCGTCACCGAAGGCTCATCGGACTCCAACATTCTGAAAACCGCACTGCCCTTGGTCGCGCCAGACGTCGCGGACTTTTTCGACTTCGTAGATATGAAGGACAATTACCCATTCGCCGGCACCGGCAACCTAGTGAATTTCTGCAAAGGCTTAGCCGCCATCAATGTGCGGAACAAGGTCGTCGTGATTCTGGATAACGACACAGCGGGAAACGAGGCCCTCCAAAGCCTGCAAACCCTCAAACTACCACGCAATATGCGGACGGTATCGCTGCCCTATCTCGATGAATTCAGCCGCTTTCCGACGCTCGGCCCATCGGGAGAAACCGTCGAGGACGTTAACGGGCGCGCCGTCGCCATTGAATGTTTCCTCGACCTTGCTTTCGGCCCGCGGGAAGCGCGGGCGATCCGCTGGACCGGCTTCAACAAACACTTGCAGGCCTATCAAGGCGAGCTCGTTGCCAAGCAGCGCTACGTCGACGCCTTTTTTGTACACATTGCAAAGAGCAATTATGATCTGACGAAGCTGCACCTGCTGTGGACGCACATCCTACGGGCCTGCGCGGCAGAGGCGATCCTGTGAACCTCACCCCACCCACGCTCGAAGAAGTGGCCCAGGCTCTTGCGTTGCTGCAGCCTGAAAAATTGCTCATGGTCCGAAAGGACCTCGCGGAACTCGATGCGGAACTCAAGACCGAGCTTCATGAGCGACTGCGTCGCACATTCTTTCCTGGCGAATGGGCCAGCCGCCTGCAATCGGTATTGCTGCTGCTGCACGAAGCGCATGCTGTCGATTCGGCGCGGTTCGTTGCACAGGTATTCCTGCCTTGGGTCAAGTTTCGGCGTAGCTTGCAGCCTAACTGGCAGCGCGTCGGGCGGGAGATGGCGCGCATCGGCGACACCGAAGAAGGCAGCACGGAAGAGACGGAACATCAGATCGGCCTGTATCGCCTGATTGTCAGTGATCTATTTGATCCCTACCTCACGCTCCTGGTCGCATGCTGTGAATTCATCGTCGGCACATTCACCGACATTGACGCTGCGAACTTCAAGCTGGGCGAGTTCAACAAGGTCGAGTTCATCGAGGCCCATTTGCGCAGGCGTGGTGATACCTCCCCGATGTTCAAAGGCTACGATGCAAAGGTGCGGAATGCGATTTCGCACGGTGGATCCCACGGCTATGAGGTCGAGGGGCGGACGGTTTTGTTCCGCAACATCAATCGCGGGCCGCAGCCAAAGGTCTCAACCGTGCGATGGAGCGTCGACGAGCTCGGCTGGAACGGTATCCTGGTTGCGGAACTCGTTTCCTGCCTGGATGCCGCAACCGAACTCTTCGGGCTTGATTGTGTGCAAGCGGACGACGGTGATTTTGCGCGCCTGCTCCAGATCGTCGACGCGGCCTTCACGCCTGCACAGCGGGCGGAGCTTCGTGCCGAGCTGAACGAAAACCTGGAGCTCATCTGGGAGGACCCGACGCTAGACGAAAAAAGGCGGGGCGAGGTCCTGACGGAAATCCTCACCGAGCAGTTCCGGCTGCGGGACATGGCACTCCGCTGCATTGATCTCAGCTTGGGTGGCGGGTCTATTCTAATCGCCGTACCGCCCGAGCGCGCACTGGAAACCGACCAGGCAATCTGCACGCGTCTCCTGATGATGACGCGTTATCTCATCGTGGCGCGGACGATTTTTGGTCCGGCCGGGACACGCATCGCGGTCGTCGAGACGGACCACAAGGTGGAGCAGGCACGGCTAATGGCGACGATCCCAGGTCCGCTGCTTGATGCATACATCGCCGAGAGGGCTGGCCTGATCGATCTGCTGCGGGAAGGGCAGTTCAATCTCGGGCATGATCAGCTTGAAGTTGTGATCGACGACAAGGCGCTCGCCGAATTTGAGGACCAGTCCCTCGGGCGCCGCTTTCCCCGCAAGGACCGAGCAGCTGCCGTAACGCCCCCTATATCGTCCGCCCGCTAGATGACGGATTCTGCCAGCTGAATGTCCGCTTCTGGCGTGATTCTATGGACAGCCGGCGTCCGACTTGAAGGCGATACCCGACCGTCTCCCTCCTACGAGACTGACTAGGTGTTTAGTCCCGGGGTTTGA
>NZ_LHZA01000101.1 GCF_001580535.1 Acetobacter cerevisiae
TCACGACACAAAATGCAACTGTAGTGGTAAGCACCAGTACTGATGCAGTGTGCGGACGCCATTTCGTCCCGTGCGGTGATTATTGACACCGAGGCCGTGGCCGCCCCGCGTGAGCATCAGAAGCGTGTTCTGCGGAATGAGGGGGATCCTGAACAATCCGTTGAAGAGATGCTCACGCATGAATTCCGTCACCTGTTCATGGCTGAGAAAATTGTTGCCGTGAACAAAAAGGATGCAGAAATCCTCAAGGAGAACGGCTTCCCGAACGTCGGTGTTCTGGGGCATATGCAAAAGGCGCTTCCGCATTCTCCGGGATGGGATGCGCGACGTGATATCCTATTCCTTGGCGCGATGCATGACATTGATTCTCCCAATGTCGACTCTCTGGCCTGGTTTAGTAGTCAGGTTCTGCCGCTTCTGGATGGACGGCTGCCTGATGATGTAAAATTCACGGTTTGTGGTTACATCAATCCAAAGGTTGATCTTAAGCCGCTGACGAAAAATCCCCGTGTCAATCTTCTGGGGCGCGTGCCTGATGTTGGTCCTGTTTATGACAGGCACCGGATTTTTGTGGCGCCGACGCGCTTTGCGGCGGGTATTCCGTATAAAATTCATGAAGCCGCAGCACATGGTCTTCCCATTGTAGCGTCGTCCATTCTGTGTGAGCAGGTTGGCTGGACGCCGGGTGAGGATATGCTGAGTGTGAGCACAACAGACCCGCAGGCGTTTGCGGATGCCATTGTGCGGCTTTATGAAGATAAGGTGCTCTGGGAAAGCATTCGTGAGCATGAACTTGCCCGCATGCGGGATGATCATTCGCACCAGAAATATCTGGAACAGCTCAAGGCTCTTCTCAGTTTTTGATAAAATCCTGTTTGTGTTGCGAGACTAAAAACAGGCGAGGGTTTGTGGGGTGTCTTGGTATGGCATCCCACACACCCGCATCTGCTCTGGTTAGAGTTTTCTCCTCAGATTTCTCAGAAGAAAAAAATCGTTATTATTTGCTAAAGTTCAGCGCTTCTGAGGTGCAGGTATAATTTTCTGCGTCAGCTCAAACAGGCGAGCACAGGCTTTGGGGCCGAGTGTTCTGACCTCATCATAAGAAAGCCAGCGGGCCTCGAGGGCGTCGTCTGCGGCGTGGGGTTCAGTAGGATGTGGGGTGTTTTCCTCACACAAAACCGCAACAATCACATAATGAAAGGCCAGCGTTCCATCTGGTGTGTGATGGAGGCTGTCAAAAACATCAACGGTTTGAAGTGCTTGTGCAGTCAGGCCGGTTTCTTCCCGTAATTCACGCTCGGCTGCCTGAAATAATGTTTCTCCAGCCTCAACGCGCCCCCCGGGGAAACCCCACAGGCCAGCATCCGGCGCATTGGCCCGGCGTACCAGCAAAACATTCTGGCCGTGCCGGACAAGAGCCAGAACGCCGACACGTGGCATGAAGGACGGAGTTGCAGTAGTCATAACCAGAAAATGCAGAAACTTTCCCGCAATGGTCAAGTGTTGCGCGGATTTTACGCGGCAGAACGGGTGCATCCCTGTAGGAACATGCCCGCTTTTCGCAGGTTGAATGCAACACATGGGACGCAGGGCGTTTAAGCTACGTGAACTCTGCCCGGCTGGTTCTGTAGCGGGACTGGCGGGGCAGGAGAGTTATCTTTGACGTTTCAGGAGTCTGATCATGACGGCAGAAACCCTTACCATTCCGGGGCTGGCCAAGCCCGCATCCCGCATTGCTCTGGGGACATGGGCAATTGGGGGCTCCATGTGGGGGGGGCCGGATGATGTGAATGCCGCCAAAACCATTGAGAAGGCGCTGGATCTGGGCATCAACGTCATTGATACAGCGCCTGTCTATGGTCTGGGGCATTCGGAAGAGGTGATTGGCCGCGCGCTGGAAGGCAAGCGGGATAAGGTCATTCTGGCGACCAAGGTGGCGCTGAACTGGCAGGATGGCAACGTGTTCCGCGATAGCCGCCCGGCCCGGATTGCGCAGGAAATTGAAGACTCTCTGCGTCGCCTGCGCACGGATCATATCGACCTGTATCAGGTGCACTGGCCGGACCCTAAAACCCCGATGGAAGAAACCGCCCGTGCGCTGGAAAAACTGGTGAAGGACGGCAAGGTGCGGGCGCTGGGCGTGAGCAACTTCTCGCCTGCGCAGATGGATGAGTTCCGTAAATTCGCCCCCCTCGCCACCATTCAACCGCCGTACAATCTGTTTGAGCGCGAGATTGAACAGGACGTTCTGCCTTACGCCATCAAGAACAATCTGGTTGTGCTGGCTTATGGGCCGCTGTGCCGCGGGTTGCTGTCTGGCCGTATGACGGCGGACCGCAAGTTTGAAGGCGATGATCTGCGCAAGAGCGATCCAAAATTTCAGCAGCCGCGCTTTGGCCAGTATCTGAAGGCCGTTGAAGAGCTGAAGGCCATTGCAGAAAAGCATGGCAAGAGCATGTTGGCTCTCGCCATTCGCTGGGTGCTGGACCGTGGGCCGACCATTGCGCTGTGGGGGGCTAGAAAGCCGGAACAGATCAGCGGTGTGGATGAGGCCTTCGGCTGGAAGCTGGATGAGGCCGACATGAAGGCCATTGATGCCATTCTGGCCCGCGATATTACGGACCCTGTCGGCCCGGAATTCATGGCGCCACCCGCCAGAAGCTGACGCACACTACAAGACCTGTGGTGACCGCAGGGCAGGCGGTCAGGGGGAAGCGTTGACGAAACGCTACGTTTTTTCGCAAGCTTAACCCCCATGAAAAAGCCGCCCGCCCACGCTGACCGGCCTTCCCAACAGGCCACAGTCTGCCAGTTTCCGCTCCAGCAGGTGCTGAACCGGACGCAGGCTGCGGAATATCTGGGTGTGCCAGCGCGCCGGCTGCAGGCGCTGGCGCTGCTGGGCGGTGGACCGGAGCGGGTCCGCCAGTCCGGTGGTGTGGCCCAGTTCCGTAAAGATGATCTTGATCAGTATAGTGCTGAGATGTTCAGCCGGGCTGGCTTGTCCTCTGATGCCTTAAACCGTTATCGCGGCATGCGCGCCGCCAGTGGCTATGCCGGGCGGGATGCCTTCATGGATATGGCCAGCCGGGATGAACTCTCGCAGGCCTGCGCCTACGTAGGGGGCAGGGTGATTATCCTGCTGGGGATGGTGGTGATTGTGCTGTCCCATACGCCCCTGTCTCGTTTTCTGTTTCATATGCAGTAAGGCGTATCTTCTCTCATCTCGTTTGCCTTTGGGAATGAGGCTTGCAGGCCGCCGGGCTGCGCACCATGTTGGAAACCATGGCCACACGTACCGCTCCCGATTCCGCGTCTCGTTCTTCCTCTGCTCCGGCGGCTAAGCGCGGTAAGAAGCGCGGTACGCTGAGTGAGCGGGCTGCCAGCCTGCCGCCTGTTACGTTTGAGCCGGACCGTCAGGCTGCCCGCCCCAAGCTACGGCGGATGGAAGTTGTTTCGGAATATGAACCGGCGGGTGACCAGCCACAGGCGATTGCTGATCTTCTTAAAGGGATTGAAGAGAACGAGCGGGATCAGGTCCTGCTGGGTGTGACGGGGTCCGGCAAAACCTTCACCATGGCCAAGGTGATTGAAGCCACCCAGAAGCCCACCCTCATTCTGGCTCCCAACAAGACCTTGGCGGCGCAGCTTTACGGGGAAATGAAGCAGTTTTTCCCGAACAATGCCGTCGAATATTTTGTCAGTTATTATGACTATTATCAGCCGGAAGCCTACGTGCCCCGGTCTGATACCTATATTGAAAAAGACAGCCAGATTAACGAACAGATTGACCGGATGCGCCATGCGGCAACGCAGGCGCTGCTGGAACGGAACGATGTGATTATCGTGGCGTCCGTGTCCTGCATTTACGGTATTGGCTCGGTCGAAACCTATTCCCGCATGGTCGTCAAACTGGAGCTGGGCGGGGAGATTGACCGGGATCGTCTGGTGCGCGGGCTGGTCGAGCTGCAATATCGCCGGAATGATGCCGCCTTTACCCGTGGCACCTTCCGTGTGCGGGGTGAGACGGTGGATATTTTCCCCGTGCAGAATGAAGACCGCGCCTGGCGTGTCTCTCTGTTTGGGGATGAGATTGACGGGATTATTGAATTTGACCCACTGACTGGTGAAAAGACGGCTGATCTTCAGGAAATTACCATTTACGCCAACAGCCATTATGTGACGCCCCGCCCGACGCTGAAGCAGGCTGTTGTTGGCATCAAGCAGGAACTCCGCCAGCAGCTCGACAAGTTCACCCAGGAAGGCAAGCTGCTGGAAGCCGAGCGGCTGGACCAGCGCACCACGTTTGATCTGGAAATGATTGAAACGACCGGCGTGTGTAAAGGGATTGAGAACTACTCCCGCTATCTGTCAGGCCGCAAACCGGGCGATCCGCCACCGACCCTGTTTGAATATCTGCCGGAAGATGCACTGCTGATTGTGGATGAAAGCCATGTGACCGTGCCGCAGATTGGCGGTATGGAGCGCGGGGATAATGCGCGAAAGTCTATTCTGGCCGAGTTCGGCTTTCGCTTGCCATCCTGTCTTGATAACCGCCCGTTGAACTTTGCCGAGTGGGACAAGTTCCGCCCGCAGAGTGTTTTTGTCAGCGCCACTCCCGGTCCGTGGGAAATGGAACGCACAGGCGGCGTGTTTGCCGAGCAGGTGATTCGCCCCACTGGTCTGATTGACCCTGTGACAGATATTCGCCCGGTGGAACATCAGGTGGATGACCTGCTGGCCGAATGCCGCACGACCGTTGCCAAAGGTGGCCGTGTGCTGGTGACGACGCTGACCAAGCGCATGGCGGAAGATCTGACCGATTATCTGCATGAGGCCGGCATTAAGGTGCGCTACCTCCACTCCGATGTGGATACGCTGGAGCGGATCGAAATTATCCGCGACCTGCGGATTGGCGCGTTTGATGTGCTGATTGGCATCAACCTGCTGCGAGAAGGGCTGGATATTCCCGAATGTTCGCTGGTGGCCATTCTGGATGCGGATAAGGAAGGTTTCCTGCGCTCCCGTACGTCACTCATTCAGACCATTGGCCGCGCCGCCCGTAACGTGGAAGGGCGGGTGTTGCTTTACGCTGACAAGATGACGGATTCCCTGCAATACGCTGTGGAAGAAACCGCCCGCCGGCGCGAAAAACAGATGGCGTGGAACGAAGCGCATGGCATTACACCGCAGAGCGTGCGCAAGAATATCGGCGCAATTGTCTCGTCCGTGTTTGAGCAGGATTACGTCACCGTGGCCCCGGATGAGGACACGGGTGTTGCGGAATTTGTCGGGCAGGATCTGGATACGGCGATTGCCGGTCTGGAAAAACGGATGCGTGAAGCTGCGGCGGATCTGGAGTTTGAAACAGCAGGCCGTCTGCGGGATGAAATCAAGCGGCTGGAAGCGCTGCAACTGGGGCTGGAGGCACCGCCTGCACCGGCGTCCACGGCGGGGCAGAAATCTTCTCCGCGCCGCAAACCGAAAAAAGAGCAGGTTCCGCGTCCGCTGGGCCCGGGCGGTGGTGGGTACGAGCCCAAACCCAAACGGGGGCGCAGCCGCAGCAAGGCGTGAGGCTATTTGGCCTCTGCCGGGTGCGGGGCGTCCTGTGCCGTATGGGGCAGGGAGGGAAGTGGCGTATCTTCAGTAGAGGACGGCAGTTCCGCGTCTGAAAGCCAGCTTTTCACCAGCGTGTAGGTGACGGATAAAATCATCGGGCCGACAAAAATGCCGACCAGACCAAACGCAGCCAGCCCGCCAATCACGCCCACCATAATCAGTACCAGCGGCACATTGGCCTGTTTGCGGATGAGGAAGGGGCGCAGCAGGTTATCAATCACAATGGCAAGGATGGTGAACACCAGCAGAACCACAGCCGAACCAAGGCCGTGGAAGAAAAACATCCAGATTACTGCGGGAATAAGGGTAACACCCGGACCCGCCTGAAGCAGGCAGGCAATAAAGGTGATGGCTGTCAGAATACTGGCCCAGGGCACCCCTGTGAGAAACATGCCAAGGCCGCCGACAGCACTTTCAGCCAAGGCTGTGACGGTCACGCCAATAGCGACGCCCCGGATGGTGCGGCCTGCCAGCAGCACCATTTCCCGCCCGCGTTCCCCGGCCAGAGCAGAACCAAAATTCATCACCAGATTGGCCGCAGCTTCTCCGCGTGTGTGGAGGGCTGCCAGAATAATCAGCGTGAGCAGGAACTGGAGCGCCAGCATGCCGAAGCTGCCCGCATAATCCAGCACCCACCCAATGATCTTGCCGGTATCAGGCAGAATGCGGTTGGCCAGTTGTGGCAGACGGACATTTTCAATCTGCTGCCACCAGACGGTTGTTTTGGGGCCGATAAAGGGCAGGTGCTGTAGCCATTCCGGTTCAGACGGAATGCGGAAGGCCAGAGCGGAATCCGCAAGAGTTTTCAGTTCGGCTGTGTGGGTCAGCACTGTGGTGGTCGCCAGCCAGAAGGGCAGGACATAGACCATTATGGCAACAAGGCTGGTCACGGTCACCGCCAGTCCGCGGCTGCCCCACAGAAGTTTCTGGATATGCAGGAGCAGGGGCCAGGTGGTGACCCCAATGGTTACGGCCCAGATCGTGGCAGGAAGAAAGGGACGGACCACCCAGAGCGAGCAGAGGATCATCCCGACAGCCGTCATGGCCGCCAGAACGACGCGTGTCTGGCGCGCTGGTGTATCACTGGGGGTGGGAGTGTTTATCGTCATTTCGTCCGTTTCATCCCTGTCTGGGTGTTGTAGAGGTAACGGAGGTCTGCGGGCATGCCAATCATGGATATGACGGAGGCGTCATTTTTTTTCTACAAGAGCGTCAGACACTGCCAGAGGGCAGAAAAGAGCGCACCGTTTTTTATGGAAAACAGGGTGCGGGCAATTGAGGACGTAGATGTCAGATCAGATCAACGACAAACCCGCCACCTCTGAGGGGCATAAAGCACGACGCGGCGCAGGCTTCTGGGCACTGTGGGGCGGCGTGGGGGCTGTAGCCCTGATTGCGGCTTCCGGCGGTGCAGGCTGGATTTTTCTCAACAAGGTTGATCTCGGGGGCTTTGTGGCGCGGCGCGCAACGGCGGCTTTGGGGCGGACCGTGCAGGTCGGCAGTCTGCATGTCACACCGGGCCGCTGGCTGAAGGTTGAGATTGCCAATGCGCGTCTGGCCAATATTCCCGGAGGCACCGGGCCGGATATGGTGCGGGTGGGGCGTCTGGCGGCGGAGGTCAAAGCTTCATCCCTGCTGCACGGTCCGATGCTGGTGCGGCATGTAGCGATTTCTGATGTGTATGTGATGGTGGAGCGCACGCCGCAGCGCCTGCCCAACTGGCGTTTTGGCAAGCAGGCTGAGGCCGGTGCAAAGCCTGCCGCCAGCCACCCGCCAGCCGGGCCGGATGACCGGAGCAGTTACCCGACGGCGTTGGATGTGGCCGTTCAGAATGGGGAGGTCATTTACCGCACCGCCCATGGCTCGGAATTCCGCACGACGCTGAAAACCGTCACGCTCCAGACGGATGGGGCGGACAAGCCCGTCCATCTGGCGGTTGATGGCGCGTATAATGATACGCCGGTGACCATGACAGCCACCATGCAGCCCTTCTCCATCCTGCGGCAGACCAAAACGCCCTACGGGATTGATATGGAGGCGAAGTCCGGGGACATGACCATCACGTTCAAAGGGACGGCAACAGACCCGATCAACGCAGATGGCATCAAGGGCGTTGTCACCTTCAACAGCCCGACCTCCCGCCCGATGATGCAGATTGCCGGCCTGCCTGCCCAGCAGGATATCGCCATGCAGATGTCCGGCCAGTTTGAGCATGAGGGCGATCTGTGGAGCGTCACGCAGGGCAAGGGGATGGTCAAGGATAACCCCATGACCATTACGCTCATGCGGCTTGTGGAAGGGGACCACGGCAAACCGGACCATGTGACGGCAGATATTGCTTTCAGCCAGCTAAACCTGAATGAATTTCTGAGCCACCAGAAATCAGTCAATCCGTCCGAAACCGATATTCCGCTGACGGTTGATTCTGCGCCGGACCCGCTGATTGATGCGCATCTGTCGGTCAAACAGCTGTCTTATAACGTGTTGCACTTCTCAAACATGACACTGGCGGCCTCGGTCAAACCCGGTACGGTGGCGGTGGATATGCTGGCGCTTGATTATCTGGGGGCCAGTCTGAAGGCATCCGGTAAGATTGAAGGTGCGGACAAAGGCGCGGCGCATGTGGGGGCTGCCGTGAACGTTTCCGGTGCGGATATTGAAAAACTGCGTCAGGCACTGGGTTTTGGTCCCGTTCCCATTGCAGGCCGGGTGGACATGCAGATGCGGGCCGATGCCACCCAGAAGACGCTGAACGCCGCCGTGCACGCAGCCGATGTGGCGGCTGCTGTGTCCATGATCAACGGCAGTCTGGACCGAAAGGTGATTGGGCTTGTCTCTGCTGATTTGCGGATGCTGTTCAACAAACCAAAGGGTATGACGCCGGTGTCCTGCATGCTGGGGGTGGTCAGTTCTCGCGGCGGGGTCGGGCAGGCGCTGCCTCTGCGTATCCGCACAGGGGATGGGACTGTGGCGGCCAATGCCCGCTTTGACCTGAACAGAAAATGGTTTGATCTGACATTTGGCAGTCAGGCTTCCACCACGGGGCGTTTTGCGCTGGATATTCCGGTACGGGTCAGCGGTAGTTTCAGCAGCCCGATGGTGCGTCCGGCCAGCTGGTCTGCCGAGGGGCGGGCCATGATGGCCCAGACAGACCGCCTGAATGTGCTGCCCGCCGGGGTGAAGGAATTTGCCCTGAAGAACGCCTGTTACCGGGTTGTGGGGAAGTAAGTGGCTGCGGCAGGGCTTGTTCCTGCCGCACTTCCCTTCTACCGTCCGTCTGGCAAAAGTGTTCATATCTGGACGGAACGCATGACCATGTCAGACACCTCGATACAGCCGGATTACGCGGCTCTGGCCACAGCTCCTGTCTGTGCCGACCCGTTCCCGCATGTGGTTGTCCCGCATTTTATTCGCAAGGATGATCTGCCCCGGCTGTTCGCCAGCCTGCCGGACATCCAGTCGGGTGGCTCCTTTCCACCATCGGCCCTCACACTCTCCCCGCTGATGCTGTCTGTGGTGCAGGCTATGGAAGGGCCGGAATTGCGGCGGATCATTGCTGAAAAATTCCACCTCGATCTGGATCATGCGCCGACCATGCTGACCATTCGTGGCCGCACACGGGAGAAGGATGGCCGGATCCATACGGATTCCCTCGCCAAGCGTGTGACTGTTCTGCTGTATCTCAACCCGGCGGAACAGGAGAGCTGGCACAAGCAGGAAGGCTGCGTGCGCTTGCTGCGTGGCCCGCATGATATTGAGGATTATGCGAAGGAAGTGCCGCCGGTAGAAGGCACATTACTGATTTTCCCCAACGGTCCCACCACATGGCATGGCCACCGTCAGTTTGTGGGCCAGCGTTACACCATTCAGCTGAATTACATGACGGAAGATGCCCGCGCACGGTCTGAACTGCGGCGGCACCAGCTTTCCGCCATGGTGAAAAAAATCTCACTCCCCGGCCTTGCGGGCTGAGACGCCTTATTTTTGTAAGCTCAGTGTTCAAAACAAAGGATTTAAGAATGGCTTTTCCCTTTTCCACAACGTTCCGCAAAAAGCAGTCTGGCAGACGCGCAATGTTGCTGACACTGGGGGCGTCTCCTCTTGTTCTGGGTGCCGCCATTCTGGCCGGTACCGCACTGTCCTCCCTGACGTTGACGCCCACCGCCTGTGCGCAGCAGATGCCGTCCGCTCTGGTGCCAGCAGCACTCAGCAGTGCGCAGGTCGTCCGCGCGACATTGCCTAATGGCTTGCGTGTGGTGATTGTGCCCAACCGTCTGGCTCCGGTGGTCACAACGGAAATCAATTATCTGGTGGGTTCGGCAGAAGCGCCGGAGGGCTTTCCCGGCACGGCGCATGCGCTGGAACATATGATGTTCCGTGGCAGTGCGGGGCTGGATAAAGACCAGCTGGCCGCTGTGGGTACCCGTCTGGGTGGCAGCTATAATGCGGACACGACTGAGGACGTCACGCAATATTTCTATACCGCACAGGCGCAGGATCTGCCGGTTCTTCTGAAAATTGAAGCCCTGCGCATGAAGGGGCTGACGTTATCAGAAGCAGACTGGAGCAAGGAGCGCGGGGCGATTGAGCAGGAAGTCTCGCGCGATCTGTCCAGCCCGGCTTATCTCTACCTGCAACAGTTGCAGTCCATCCTGTTTTCCGGAACGCCCTATGCGCATGATGCGCTAGGGACCCGCCCGTCTTTCGATAAGACAGATGCAGCCCATCTGCGCGATTTTTACGAAAAATGGTATGCCCCCAACAATGCCGTTCTGGTGATTGCAGGGGATGTGAATCCGGTGACTGCGCTGGATCAGGTGCGGGAAACCTTTGGCGCTATTCCACGCAAAACGCTGCCGGAGCGCCCCAAGGTGACGCCGGTGCCGCCGCCAGCGAAGACGCTGACCTTCCCGACAGATTATCCGGTGGGGTTTGCAACGTTGGCTTACCCCATGCCGGGGCGCACGGCGGACAATTTTGCTGTGGCGGATATTCTGTCCGACGTGCTCGGCAGCCAACGCGGGGCACTGTATGATCTGGTGCCGCAGGGCAAGGCGCTGTTTGCCGGGTTTGAATATGCACCAAAAAAAGAGGCCGGCTTTGGCCTCGCTCTTGCTGCATTCCCCAAAGGGGGAGATTCTGCAAAAGCCCTGAATGATGTGCAGACCGTTCTGGAAAAAATCCGCAAAGAGGGCGTCCCCGCAGAACTGGTAGAAGCTGCCAAGAAGCGCGAGATCGCCCAGCTTCAGTTTTCCGCCAACTCCGTCAGCGGTCTGGCGGCACAGTGGTCCACGGCGCTGGCCTTCCATAATCTGGACGCGCCCGGTGATATTGTCGCCGCTTATCAAGCCGTCACGCCGGAAGCCGTCAACCGTCTGGCTGCAACCTTGCTGGACCCGGCTCATGCGGTAACGGCTGTTCTGACGCCGGAAGCCTCCGGCAAGCCTGTGGCTGGCAAAGGGTTTGGCGGAGCGGAATCCTTCGCGTCTACGCCGGATAAGCCGGTAAAGCTGCCGGACTGGGCAGAAAAGGCCTTGTCCCATCTGGAAGAACCGAAACCCACGCCACAGCCGGTTGTCAGCACTCTGCCGAATGGCCTGAAGCTGATTGTCTGGCCGTCTCATGTCAGCCACACCATTCAGCTGTCTGGTGAAATCCGTCAAAATGCTGCGTTGCAGGAACCAGCAGGTAAAGAAGGTGTAGGGGATTTGACGGAATCTCTGTTCTCCTACGGCACCACAATGCATGACCGTCTGGGGTTCCAGAAAGCTCTGGATGATATCCCGGCATGGGAAAGTGCAGGGAGTGGTTTTTCCCTTCAGGTTTTGACGCCTGATTTTGAAAAAGGGATTGCGCTGCTTGCAGAAAATGAACTGCATCCGGCCTTCCCGGAAAAAGCGTTTCAGATTGTGCGGATGCAGGCTGCACAGGGGCAGGCGGGCCTGCTGGTCTCTCCCGGCTTCCTGTTTGGCAAAGCTGTAAAAACAGCGCTGCTGCCGGAAAAAGATCCTGAACTGCGGAATGCGACACCACAATCCATCATGAGTGTCTCTCGGGATGATGTGGTCAAATATTATCAGGCAGCCTGGCGCCCTGACCTCACCACCATTGTTGTGACCGGGGATGTCACGCCTGGAAAAGCACGCTCGGTTGTGGAACAGGCTTTTGGCGGCTGGAAAGCAGAAGGCCCGAAGCCAGCGGTGGATCTGCCGACGGTGCCGCTCAGTAAAGCCTCCCGCGCCAATGTGCCGGATAAGAACAGCGTGCAGGATACGGTGGTGCTGGCGGAAACGCTGGGTCTGACGGCCTCACATCCTGACCATTTCCTGCTACAGCTTGGCAATGAAGTGCTGGGTGGTGGTCTGTTCTCTTCCCGCCTGTATCGGGACCTGCGGGTGAAGACGGGGTATGTCTATTCTGTTGGTAGCAGTTTTGATTGGGGGCGCACGCGCGGCGCTTATAACATTGATTATGGGTCTGACCCGGATAAGGTTGGTAAAGCCCGTGTCGCTGCCTTGCAGGATCTGAAATCTATGCAGACAGCGCCTCCGACGGAGGATGAACTGTCTCTGGCAAAAGCGTCACTGCTGCGTAGCCTGCCGCTGCGTCGCGCCAGCCTGAGCGGGATTGCCGCGCAGTATCTGGGGCTGGAAGAGTTGGGGCTGCCGCTGGATAATACCGACCGGGCCGCACAGGTGTATTACAAAGCGACGGGGGCTGATGTGCAGGCAGCATTCCGAAAATGGATCCGTCCGGATGATCTGGCCCAGATTGTCAAAGGGCCAGCGCCAACCTGGTAAGAGCGCGCATGGATAGCGTTTGCCTGATGTGTTCGTCGAAAGACGGGCCATCTGAGGATATGAGCGACAAGTAGCCTGAGTTGTGAGAATGTGACGACTAGGAACCTAGAGCGTTTTCCTCTCAATCT
>NZ_LHZA01000096.1 GCF_001580535.1 Acetobacter cerevisiae
CTCAAGTGTGAGAAATCCGCGTCGACCCCGTGGGAAGAACACCCGCATGACGAATTTCTGCTTGTTGTGGAAGGCCAGACAACGGTCGTTCTGAAAAAAGACGGCGAGGAACTCACCCTTATTGGCAAAAAAGGCGACGTTCTCTTTGTGCCCGGCAGCTCATGGCACCGGCAGGACACACAGGGGCCAGTCGCTCTGCTGTATATTACCGACAAGTCCGGCACGCAGCACACGGCCAAAACGCCTGCCTGATAACGTTGCAGGAAGCTGCCGAAAAACACGATAGCTTCCTTGCTTTGCGTGGCAGGATTACCACTGGCAGACGGGCTAAAAAGACAGTCTGCCAGGTTTTAAATCGCCTTACTGACCACCCCGCACAGCAGCACTCTTCGCGCGCGTTGCGGCAAATTCTGAACCCGGCTTCCACTGCGGCCAATTCTGCGAAAATGCCAGATTGCGCCCAACAGTATACAGCAGCGCCACATCTTCCGCTGCCCCGCGCACATCCCAGTCCGGGCTCCATGCGTCACAGGCCTGATGGTAGCAGACCATATAATCCTGCAACCATTTCCGCCCGGCTTCCACACCGCCTTTCAGCAGATCGGGGTAGCCCGCCATATCCATAAGAGCCGCCACCGGCACACCGGCGCGGGCAAACGGCAGATGGTCGGCACGGTAAAAGGCCCCACGCTCCGGCATGGCTTCCGGCAGCATGACACGACCCTGTTTTTCCGCCGCCGCAGCCACGTCATCCTGCACGGTGTCCTGCCCTGCCCCCACCATAAAGACGTTGTGGGACGGACCGGCCATCTGCAACACATCCATAGTGAAATTCGCCGCCGTTTTTTCCAGCGGGGCCATAGGATGCGCGGCATACCATGCCGAACCCAGCAGGCCGCGTTCCTCAGCAGTCCATGAGGCAAACATCACCGTACGCTCCGGCTGCGGACCGGCCTTGAACGCACGGGCGATTTCCAGAACACCCGCCACACCGGAACCATCATCAATCGCACCGTGGCGGATCACCTCATGGCCCTGCGCATCCTTGCTCATGCCAAACGCATCCCAGTGTGCGCCGAACATCACGGTTTCATCCGGGTGTTTGCTGCCGGTCAGCTTGCCCAGCACGTTCTGGCTTTCCAGATGTGAGACCTCGACCGGCGCATCGAGTGAGAAGCGGGCCTTTGGCAGCGTAACCGGCTTGAAAGACGCCTGCCGCGCCTGCACCCGCAGCGCGGGCAGATCCAGCCCGGCCTGCGCAAAAACCTTTGTGGCGGCTGGGGTGGAAATCCAGCCCTGCATCAGCACCGGCTGGTTCTCACCGCTCTGGGCAATGTCAAAGGATTCACCACCCGGTGCAATCACTGTGGACCACTCATAAGCCGCCCCCGCCGTGTCATGCACAATCAGCGCACCAATCGCACCACGTCGTGCGGCTTCCTCATATTTGTAGGTCCAGCGGCCATAATAGGTCATGGCGCGGCCACCAAATTTGCCGGCCACGGCCTCATCCGGTTTGGCGTCAAAATCCGGGTCGTTAATCAGGAAAACGGCAATCTTGCCTTTCAGATCCACGCCTTTGAAATCATCCCATCCACGCTCGGGCGCATGTACGCCATAACCAACAAAGACCAGCGGCGCGTTCTGGATTTTCAGACGGTCCACACCTCGCCCGGTGGTGAAATAGACGTCTTTCGTCTGCTCCAGCGGCAGGGTATTTTTGGCATAGGCCACCTGCAGGAGATCAGGCTTCCCCACGCGGGTGTGCTGCAACGGCACGCGCTGCGTCCAGCCACCATTCTCGCCAGCCGGTTCCAGACCAATCTGCTTATACTGCTCAATCAGCCAGACCACGGTGCGCGCCTCCCCCGGAGAACCGGGAGCACGGCCTTCAAACGCATCAGACCCCAGCACCTTCATGGCATCTGACATCCGCTGAGGGCTGATCGGCGCATAAACAGAGGGGGAAACATCAGCGGCCTGCGCTACGCTGGAAAGCCCCTGCGGCCCACCCAGCCCCGCCGCAAGAGCGGCAAAAGAGACTGCACAGACCAGCAGGCCCTGCCGCAAACTGCGCAGCCCTCCGTCTTGTAGCGTGCTGCACCGGCCTGTTGTCTGTGTTGTGCGCATTGTGTGTGTCCTGCCTCGGAGAAAGGGAATGGTGTCGCAACAATAGTCAGGACAGTTTTCACAAAGCAACAGGTCTGCCCAAAACAGACAGGGCGCGTCCGCCGGAAAAAGCGAACGCGCCCTGCTGAAGAGGCAAAAATCTGCCTCAGATCACGGATGGATCAGGAGCCGCAGCGCCCCGGCCACAACGCCAAGCGCGGCAACACCCCCTGCCCACAGCCCCACAAACCAGAGCAGCCGGAGCCACAGGGGGCGTTCTGCTGTGTGCTGCATGGTCATCTCCCTCAATGGTAGCTCTCACTATGCTCGTTCACCGTGCCACGGAACACATGGTAGGCAAACGCCGTGTAGGACAGGATCAGCGGGATCAGCACCGCAGCCCCCACCAGCAGAAACGCCTGGCTGGATGGCGGAGCCGATGCATCCCAGATGGTCATACCCGGCGGCACGATATACGGCCAGATGGAAATCCCCAGTCCGGAGAAGGACAGGAAAAACCAGCCCAGCGCACAGAAGAACGGGATGCGACGAGACACCTTGCGGCGCAGCGCCATGAACATGACCACCGCCAGAGCAATCACCGCGACCGGCACCGGAGCGACAAAGAGAATACGGGGCCAGTCCGTCCAGTTTTGCATGTATGTTGCATGCAGCGCCGGGGTCCATAACGAGACACCGGCAATCATCACCAGCATGGCGATGGAGAGAATGCCGGACCACTTGCGCATGGTGTCCTGCAACGTGTTTTCCGTCCGCCAGACCAGCCATGTCGCGCCCAGCAGCGTGTAGCCACAAGCCACAGCCAGACCGCAGAACAGCGGGAACGGAGCCAGCCAGTCAAACCCGCTGCCGACAAAGGCATTGTTTTCAACATGAATGCCAGACACCAGCGTGCCGAGAATAACGCCCTGCATGACAGACGCCACAAGGGAGCCGCCACAGAACCCGACATCCCATAAATCCCGCATCCGCTGCGTGTGCATGCGGGAGCGGAATTCAAACGCCACCCCACGCATGATCAGCGCAAACAGCATGATCAGAACAGGCAGATATAACGCAGGCAGGATGGTGGCGTAGGCGTTGGGGAACACGCCATACAGCGCAGCCCCGCCAAAAATCATCCATGTCTCGTTGCCGTCCCATACGGGGGCGATGGTTTGCACCATCACGTTCCGATAGGTCTTGTTCGGCTCGGCAAGAAAGAGAATACCAAGCCCAAGGTCAAATCCATCCAGCACGATGTAGATGAAAATGGCCATGGCCGCGAGAACCGCCCAGACAATGGGGAGCCAATAGGCCGCACCGGTCATATCCATGATCAGCTATCCTTCCCTGTTTCGCCTGCGGCGGCTGTGTTGGAAACGGCAGCCTGCATGGAGGCGGCACGCTGCGGATCATGCGCATCCGGTCCGACTTCACCCACATGCGGTTCCTGCGCAAAGCCACGCAGAAGAATGCTGATGCCCGACGCAAAAACGATGAAATACACAATAACGAAAACAATCAGCGTGGAAGCAATGCTCCCCCCCGCCACCGGCGAGGCACTGTCTGCCGTGCGCAGCAGGCCGTAGACGGTGAAGGGCTGCCGCCCGACTTCCGTCGTCACCCAGCCGCACAGCATGGCAATAAACCCGGCAGGTGCCATAACCAGCGCAAACCGCTGCAACAGCACATCCGAACACAGGCGTTTGCGCCAGCGCAGCCAGAGCGAATACACGCCCAGCACCGCCATCAGCATCCCCAGCGCCACCATGATGCGGAACGTGAAGAACACCACGTAAGACGGCGCACGCTGGTCCTTAGGGTAATCCTTCAGGCCCGGCACTTTGCCATCAAGGCTGTGCGTCAGAATAAGGGAGCCCATCAGGGGGATTTCCACTTTATACCGCGTGGTTTCATGCTCCATGTCCGGAATACCAAACAGCAGTTCCGGCGCGCGGCTCTGGCTGTCCCAGTCCCCCTCCATGGCGGCAATCTTGGCTGGCTGATATTTGAGCGTATTCAAACCCTGCGTATCACCCGCCAGAATTTGCAGCGGAGCGACAATGGCCGCCATCCACATGGCCATGGAGAACATGACCTTAACGGCTTCCGTCGGGGCATGCCCTGCCCGCCTGGCCCGCAGCAGATGCCATGCGCCTACACCACCGACCACAAACGCCACGCACAGGAAGGCGGCGAGCGCCATATGCACAAGGCGGAACGGGAAGGAGGGGTTGAAGACAATGGCCCACCAGTCTGCCGGGATAAAGCGGCCTGTTCCGGGCTCAATGGCGTAGCCCTGCGGGGTTTGCATCCATGAGTTGGAAGAGAGGATCCAGCTCATGGAAATCAACGTGCCGAGTGAGACCACGCAGGTGGCAAAAAAGTGCAGCTTCCGGCCAACCTTGTTCATGCCAAACAGCATGATGCCGAGGAAGCCTGCCTCCAGAAAGAAGGCGGTCATCACTTCATAACCAAGCAATGGCCCGAGGATAGGCCCGACTTTTTGCGAAAACTGCGCCCAGTTGGTGCCAAATTCGTACGACATGACCAGCCCGGAGACCACGCCCATGCCAAAAACAATAGAAAACGCCCGCAGCCAGTAGCGGAACAGGTCCAGATAAACCTGCCGGCCGGTTTTAAGCCACAGGCCTTCCAATACCGCCAGAAACGCGGCTAGCCCGATAGAAAAAGCGGGAAAAACAATATGAAATCCGACAGTGAATGCAAATTGCAATCGTGCCAGAAATAAGGGATCCAGTGCGCCCACGAGGCCCATACTCCATTCTCAGAACGTACGCGCCTTCAAAACCTGGTCTCGACGACACGAACGCGGTTCTAGTGCGAAACATTTCCGATGCATGCGCCTGAAATGTCGTCGCGTTCTGCCCGGGTGTGGCATTAGCACACCCCACGCGACAAAGCGTTTGTCGTCATGACATCATAAACAGGCTTTATGTTGAACACCTGGCCGCCAGGAAAGTTGCATGTTCGCGCAAGAAAACCCTGCGCAGAGCTGCCCTGTTCTTTCCAAAAGGCAGGGCGTAGCAGGCTTGGCGGGCGCGTATGGTGCGGAGCGTGCCCTAGAGGGGGCAGCCTTCCGGCGGCAGGGAAAATGCCGGATTATGCAGAAAGCTCGGGTCTGTCAGCGTCTGAAGGAAGGCCTCCAGCGCTTTTTCCTCCCCCCGAGATAAGGCCGGACTGTGTGTATGCGCCTCCAGAGCCAAGCTCAGCGTGGGGGCTGAGCCATCATGCAGATAGGGCGCGGTCACCCCGACATTGCGCAACGACGGCGTTCTGACCCGTGCCGGATGGGCGGAATTGATGCTGTGAAAAGACTGATCGGTCAACAAAGGGCCACTATGGCAGGACGCACAGTGCGCCTGCCCGAAGAATAACGCCGCCCCGCGCTGCGCATCATCCGGCAAACGGGCCTGTTTCTTCTCCGCCTGATCCCACACGCTGTTTTGCGAGATAAGTGTGCGCTCAAACGCTGCCAGAGCTTCCGGCACGGTGCGGGCATCAATGCGTCCGTTTTTATTTTTGAAAGCGCGCGCAAAGAGCTTCTGATAACAGGCATCACCAGATACGCGATGCAGCAACGTCGCCCAGTCCAGCATACCCATTTCCACCGGACCGTGCCCGAAGACCGGCGTGGCAACCTGCTGTTCCAGCGTGGTGATGTGCTGATCCAGCCATGTCAGCGTTTTCAACGCGCCGACATTCCCCAGTGAGGGCACATTGCGCACCCCGGCATCATCCGTAATGCCCGCATGCGTCGGCATTCCGTCCGCAAAGGCGTGGCGCTGCTCATGGCAGGAGGCGCAGGCCATGCTGCCATCGCCCGAGAGATCGGCATCATAAAACAAACGTCGCCCAAGCTGGATACGCACCTCGTCCTCTGACAAGGGTGCCGCATTGGGGGCCGGGACCTCCGGCACGGTCGCAGCCTGCGCGTCCCGAGCGGTTCCCCCTGCACTCCAGAAAACTGACGCCAGACATACACCCGCCAGAAGACGCACGACAGAACCGGCTGACCTCATGGGGTCGGGATCACCATCAGCGTCATATCCGGCTTGCCGCTACCGCTGACTTCAATCACCGCACGTCCGGCAACCAGCGGGAAATCTACCATCTTGCCAATGCCGCTACAGGCAGGCCCGCGATTATGGCCGGAGGAGACAATGGTTTTGCCATCCTGCACCACATCCAGCCAGGCCCGGCTGCCCAGCATGACCCGATAAGTGCCCGCCGCAGGCACATCAAACGCAAACATGCCGCCGGAACTCACCTTGCCACCCGGCTGCTCGGGCCGCACGGCATAATGCATGTCGGCTGTGGAGCGGAGTTGCGCGGCCACGGCCTTGCCAGCTGTCAGTTTGATACCGTCCAGCTCGCCTGCCGTTGCGGCGGCTGTCACAGACGTTGGCCCCGTCCAGCCCTTCAGCGCATCTGGCAGAGGGGCGACCTCTTTCGGGCAATTCTGCATGCCGTGGCCGCCATGACCGGCATGCTCATTTTGGCTCTGCGCCGCCTGCTGAGCCTGCGCAGGCGCACACAGCAAACCCGACACGCCGCCTTCAACTATCAGCCCCAGTGACAAAATTATCACAGCCTTTAACGCAAACTGTTTCCCAATTGCCATACGCTTCATGCTCCATCTATATACGGTCGAATATTATATATGCAGAAATATTGATAAAGGACCCTTACCCTAAATGAAAGCCTTCCTCCCGGCGACCACGCGCACCCTTTCTGCCGTGACACTGGCCAGCCTGCTCTCCACCGTTGCAAGCGCGGCCTTTGCCGAAACCTCTCCGCTGAGTGCGACGCCGAACCTGCATCAGGTTAAAAAGAAGGCTTCCAAACCCACACCCTCCGCTCCGCCAGCATTACCGCAAACGCGGGCTGACAGCGCCTATGATGCGCTGACAACCGGCACGCCCACCTATAACAGCGTGGTGGCGAACCGCTCCAATTCTGACATTTACGGCCCCGGTGAAATTACGGTCTACGGCACCCCGCACCGGAATGCGCTGGTCGGCAATTCCACCCTTTCTGCCGATGCCATTTATACGCTGAATAAAAACACGCTGGATGAAGCCGCCAACCTGATCCCCGGTGTGAACTCTGCCAACACCGGCGGCACACGGAATGAGCGCACCATTCTGGTCCGTGGGTTTAACCGCTTTCAGGTCCCGCTAATGGTGGACGGCATCCGCATTTATCTACCTGCGGATAACCGGCTGGATTACGGGCGTTTTCTGACACCGGATATTGCGGAAATTCAGGTCGCCAAAGGCTATGCCTCCGTGCTGGATGGGCCGGACGCCATGGGCGGCATGGTCAACCTTGTGACCAGAAAACCCCACAAGGAGTTGGAAGGCGAACTGCGCGGCGGCTCCATGCTGGGGCATGACGGCGGCTATTCAGGCTATAACGTGTTCGGGCTGATAGGCACTAAACATGAAAAATGGTACGCGCAGGCCAACTTTGCCATCAACAACGTGGACCATACCGACCTTTCCTCCAATTATGACCCCACGCCCTCACAGGGCAAAGGCAAACGCCTGCTGACAGATTCTGAAGACTGGCGCGTAAACTTTAAGGTCGGCTACACACCGAACGCCACCGACGAATACACCATTAACTACACCCGCCAGAGCGGTGAAAAACGCGCGCCCTTCAGTGTGACGGACTCTGTCAGCGCGCAGAAGGACTGGACATGGCCCGCGTGGGATCTGGATAGCCTCTCCCTCACCTCCCGCACCAAACTGGGCGACCGGCTGACCCTGCGCTCCCGCCTGTATCGCAATACCTTCTATAATCTTCTCAGAAGTTTTGATAACGCTGACCTGAATACCCAGACAAAAGCCAAAGCCTTCAACAGCTATTATAATGACACAGCCTGGGGCGGGAACGTCCGCCTGGATGCCGAACTTTCCCGGCAGGATACGCTGGGCATTGCGTTCTATGGTCGTCGGGATGAACATTCCGAAAATGAGCAGGTTTTTCCCAGCGGGGCTTATCAACCCACCGTCAGCTCGGTTGAGGAAAGCTACAGCATTGCGGGCGAAAACGTGTTCCGCTTCCTGCCCAACCTCGATCTGACAACCGGCGTCAGTTATGACTGGCGCGTGCTGGACAAGGCGCAGGGCTATTCCGGCGGGATTATCCATTACCCCACCCGCAACCGGGGCGCGCCCAACGGGCAGGCCCGCCTGAGCTGGCGACCGGATAAAGTGTCTGAACTGCATATCAGCGTGTCCGACCGAGTGCGTTTCCCCACGTTGTTTGAGCGCTTCAGCACTCGCTTTGGCGGCGCGGTTTCCAACCCCGGCCTGCGCCCGGAGCGCGCGCAGAACTATGAGCTGGGCGGGTCTCATACCTTTGGAAATATCGAGGTCTCCGGAGCTCTTTTCTATTCCCACCTGACAGACCTGATTGCCTCCTTCCCTGTGCAGTATAACGGCACCACCGTCTCCCAGAGCCGGAACATCAACAGCGGGAACTATGCCGGGGCGGAAATTTCTCTGGCTATTCCGGTACGGAAAGATCTGCTGATTGGCGGCAACTATACCTATACGCATCAGGATGTGAGCGCGCCGGGGTCCTCCCCACGTTACCGGCCTACGGATGTGCCGTCTCACAAGGCATTTGCCTATGTGGAATGGTCGCCCATCAAAAAACTGCGCTTTGTGCCGAACGTGGCGATTTCTTCCAACCGCTGGACCATGAACTCCATGGGCACAACCTACTTCCGCACCGGGCATAACGTGAACATCTCCGCCCGTGTGGATTACCAGATTACCCCCAACGTGCAGATTGGCGCGAATGCCTCCAACCTGCTGGACCAGAATTACCAGATGGTGGGCGGCTACCCGGAACAGGGGCGCAACTTCTACGTCAATCTGAAAATCTCCGGTTAAACCGCAAAGCCCTGAGCAAGGCCGCGTTTGCAGTGAACGCGGCGCATAGCTGACCGGCTAGGGCGTTCACATGTTGGCATGGCCTTCGGGCTGTGTCTAAATTTGTCTTATGACATCTGCCCCCACGGTCCAGCCCGCCAACCTCCGCCCCCGCGCCCTTCGCCATGCTGAGGGCGTGAAGCTCCGCAAGAGCGCGCCCCGCACCAAACAGGCAGAGTGGCAGCCCCCTAAAAACAGGAAGGACCCGGTTTCCATCCTTATGGAACAGGGCACACACCGCATCACCGCACTGTTGCCGGTGCGGTATGCACGCATGGCGGCCTCTCCCTTCGCCTTTCTGCGTGGGGCGGCTGCGGTGATGGCGTCGGATCTGGCCGGAACGCTCTCTGCTGGCCCCAAAGTGCAGAGCTGTGGCGATTGCCATCTGGCCAACTTTGGCAGCTATGCCTCGCCAGAAGGCATCCCTGTTTTTGACATCAATGATTTTGATGAAACGCTCTCCGCCCCGTTTGAATGGGACGTGAAGCGTTTAGGCACGTCTCTGGTGCTGGCCGGACGTGAAGGCGGCCTGTCCGAAAATGCCTCCCGCGCGCTGGCCCGCACCATGGCCCAGACGTATGCGCAGGAAATGGCGAAACTCGCTCCGCTGAACCCGCTGGCCATCTGGGCCGAACGCATTGACCTTTCCGCCGCCATTGCCGGTTTTCAGGACAAGCAGGCCCGCAAAAAGGTTCAAAGCCTGCTGGATGCGCGGCTGGAAAGTGCCCGCAGCCACTTCGGCCTTGTCGCGGAGGATTGCGGCACCCCGCGCCTGACGGAGAAGCCGCCACTGGTGGTGCGCCTGCCCGAACAGGATGACACGATCCGCGCCGCCTTTGCCCGCTACCTCGCCACCCAGCCGCCGGAACGCGCCATTCTGCTTTCCCGCTACACGTTGCAGGACGTGATTTTTAAAGTTGTGGGCGTGGGTAGCGTGGGCACCTTCTGTGCCATTGGTTTGTTTGCCACGGCGGATAATGAGGTTCTGCTGCTCCAGATCAAGGAAGCGCAAACTTCTGTTCTGGCCCCGTATCTGGCCCCCTCCCCGTTCCGTAATCAGGGTGAACGGGTGGTGACGGGGCAGCGGATTATGCAGACGGCATCTGACGCTTTTCTGGGCTGGACGCATAGCGGCGGCACGGATGAAGTGGACGGTGAGACCGGCACCCAGCCCACCGGCCAGCGCCAGTTTTACGTCCGCCGCCTAAAAGACCAGCGACTGGCCGCCATTGGCGCGGAATTCGCCCAGATTGGCCTACCAGACTATGCCCTGCTGTGTGGCCGCACACTGGCCCGCGCCCACGCCCGCTCTGGCGACGTCGCCACCCTTTCCGGCTACCTCGGCGCAGGCCGCGCCTTTGCCGACGCCATCACCACCTTCTCCACCGCCTACGCCGACCAGACCAAAGCGGACTGGAAAGCGTTTTGTGCGACGATTAAGGCGGGACGGATTTCTGCGCAGGTCCCAGTGGCGGCAAAAAAATGAGCCGGCGACAAGAAAACTGAAACGTCATTTTTCTAATGTAATTGATTACAACAATCGTGCATAAAATGATTTTCCATGTAATATCTCGATAAAAATAGCATGATATTTAAAAGGTAAGCCATGATTTTTGAACAACTGAATATTGATATTTTACGTGTAAATCGCGCCAATGATCGTCACGGAGAGGTTGGCAGTGAGGACTTGGCTATAGCAGAACTGTTCCGCCTCCATGAGTCTCGAATGCGCAATTTGGCGGCCGACATCGCGGCCGTTGGCACAGTGTTCGACCCCCCTCTGGTTCGTCCTTTTGAGGGGGTATATGTGGTTTTCGACGGCAATCGACGAATCACTTGCCTTAAGCTCCTCCTAGACCCTAAGCGTGCGCCTAGCCCCGAGCTAAGGTTATATTTTGAAGAACTCGCAAATAAGGCTGAAATTCCAGAAGCTTTAACCTGTCAAATTGAGGAAAATCAGAAGGTTATTAATCAGATACTGTTCCGGCGACACACTGGATCTCAGGGGGGCGTCGGCCAAATTGATTGGAATGATAGAGCTAAGTTGAATTTTTCAGAACGAACAGGACAAAGTAGCAAGATTAATGTCGGAGCGGAGGTCGAGCATTTGCTTGGCAATGCCAAGAAACTTCCTGATGGTAATATTCCGTGGTCAACTATGTCCCGCCTTCTTTCATCAGAAGAATTCCGGAACCGTGTCGGCATCAGCGCTACGGGGCGAAAATTTAAACTCATCCATGATCATGAGGCTGTAACTAAAGCACTCTCTAGGTGTTTGGTCCCGGGGTT
>NZ_LHZA01000048.1 GCF_001580535.1 Acetobacter cerevisiae
TTGAGATGAGGCTTTTTCCTGTGAACCTTCGAGACAAAGCCATGCTTTTCCATGAAGGCCTCATTGGCTTTTGAGCGGTAGGCTGTATCTGCCCACACCGTTGAGGCGGTGTTGGTTTTGTCCTGCCAGTCCTGTGGGATACGCCCTTCACGCAGATCCGCCTTCTCAGCGTTGGTATTGCACTGCTTTGGAGCCGCTACCAATGGTGCGTCCAGGATCTGGCCTGACATCGGCAGATAACCGGCGTTCCTCAAAGTAGCGTCAAAGCGATTGAACAGACTTTCAATCGCACCACCCTGGGTCAGACGCTTTTGACACAGCCAGAGCGTTTTGGCATCCGGCACGCGGTCAGACAGTCCCAGACCAAGGAAGCGCATGAAGGAGAGACGATCGTTGATCAGGTATTCTGTCCGTTCGTCGGACAGCGTGTTGAGTGTCTGGATCACCAGGATCTTGAACATCAGCACCGGATCAAACGGCGGACGCCCACCCTTGCTCCCGTCCGAATAGGCCAGAGCCTTGTCCAGATCAGGGCGGAACACTTCAAAATCCACAGTCCGGGAAAACGCTTCGAGTTGGTCTCCAAGCCCACTCAGCCGAGCAAGTCGCTCTTCAACATCAAAGAAACCCGGCTGGTTCATGAGCCAATCCCTCAAATCACAGCATGAGGAATGGAATCATACAGAGAGACCCAAAACCAGTGGGTTTTTCGAACCCTCCACCTGATATTCCACAAAGGCAGGATGCCGCCCATCGCGAAAAAATGCAGAAAAGCGACTGCTCAGTCCCAGACTATCATCAGCCTGCTTTAACAGAATGGTACCCCCATCGGGACTCATTCGGCCCTCGTCAAAACGGGCCAGAACATGCCGCCTTCAGGAGGCTGGAAACTCATACTCTCGTGCGCTACATTCTGTCTGCATCAGGTTTGCTTATTGCTTATGGAAAGTTGTTTCTTACAAAACAGATTTTTCCGTATTCTAGCCCGATGTACAACATTCCTGTGAGATGGGGTGGTTGCCGTCCTCCCCGCACGGCATCGCAATGTGCCAGAATGGTCGTTGGAAGAAACGACTGCGCGAAAGGACGGCAGATGAAGGATACAGTGATAGGCGTTGATCTGGCAAAGAACATTTTCCAGGTTCATGGAGCTTCGCGTGCAGGCGAGGTGATGTTTCGCAAAAAGCTGCGTCGTCAGCAGTTTATGCAGTTCATGGCCACGCAGCCGCCTGCTCTGGTCGTTCTTGAAGCGTGCGGGAGCGCGCATTACTGGGCTCGCGAACTGGCAGGAGCTGGTCACGAGGTCAGACTGATCGCTCCGCAGTATGTGAAGCCTTTCGTGAAGCGCCAGAAGAACGATGCTGCTGATGCGGAAGCGATCGTCATTGCGGCCCGTCAGCCGGAAATGCGCTTTGTCGAACCACGCACTGAAGCGCAGCAGGCGCGTGGCGTTCTTTTCCGGGCCCGGCAGCGTCTGGTGCACCAGCGCACGGAACTGGTGAATGCCCTGCGTGCCGTTCTGTATGAATTCGGTCTCGTCGTGCCACAGGGGATTGCGCATATCAGACACATTGAAGCCATGCTGGATGAGGCGGTTCTGCCAGAGGCTGTGAAGCAGGAATGCCTTGATCTGCTGCGACAGATTTCGGAGCAGAGTGTGCGGATTGATGTCAGAACAAAGAAGATCAGGATGCTTGCCCAGGAAAGTGAAAACACCTGCAGATTGCAGAGCATGCCTGGAGTGGGTCCTCTGACCGCTCTTGCGATTGAAGCTTTTGCGCCTGACCTGCAGAGCTTCCGGCGCGGGCGCGACTTTGCTGCGTGGCTGGGGCTGGTGCCCCGTCAGTTCTCATCTGGCGGAAAGGAAAGGCTGGGGAAGATATCAAAAGCCGGGCAGGCTGATATCCGCAGGCTTCTCATCATGGGCGCCATGACCCAGGTGAACTGGGCCAGCCGTAAGGCCCCTGCACCGGGAAGCTGGCTGGCACGGATGCTGGCCCGCAAGCCCCGTATGCTGGTAGCCATTGCGCTGGCCAACAGGATGGCACGAGCCATCTGGGCCATGGCAACAAAACAGGAGGATTATCGGGATCCGGCCCTGTCCGTGGCAGCCTGAGCGATGGCTCGGCTCCCGCGGATGGAACCGGTAGGGGTGTGAGAGGGCGATGACCTGAATGGGCGCATGATCGTCTGATCCGGATCGGAAAAACCAGTGGATTTCTCTGTGCTTTAAAGCACGCCTGTGAGATTTGGATCTGATCCGCTGATCACCATACTGGCCAGTGGCTTCTGAAAGGCCACATCAACAGGCCTTACAGAAGACCGCACACGATCACACGTCAATATGGGTCAGAAAACTCTTGCATAACGGACGGCAACCACAGAAG
>NZ_LHZA01000065.1 GCF_001580535.1 Acetobacter cerevisiae
AAGTCACTCTTTTTATGGGGGGATTATCCCGCCGCTTTTGCGGGTTTGGGCGTGTTGTTTTTCTCCACCGCCACAATGGTCTGGCGTGCAGTCGGGGCTGTATCCTGCGCGGGAGCACTGGCAGCCTGCGCCAAGGCGGGGTGTATCCCCACAGTGCCCAGCAGCACAGCCGCATGAACCGAGATTGGCCAGGTCTGAAAAAGGGCGCACCTGGGGCGCACGCGATTCTTGTTCAAGGTCACGTGTCATAATCCGTGGCTGTAAGGAAGATCAGGAAATTGCGGAAAGGCCGGTCGTGTCAGCCCCATGTGCATCGGCTGGTTTGTTCCAGCTTCTGCGGCAGATGGAGACGCAGACAAGAGCCACCAGAGCGATACCGGCAAAAGCCAGAAACCCCAGACTATAAGACCCCGTTGCCTGCCCTGCGGCTCCCAGAGAGGAGGCCAGATAAAACCCGCCAACCCCACCGCTCATGCCGACCAGCCCGGTCAATATGCCCACCTGCTGTGCAAAACGTGTGGGAACAAGCTGGAAAACGGCACCATTCCCCAGACCCAGCACCAGCATGCCCGCAAAAAAAGCGGGGAACGCGAGCCAGATCGTAGGCAGCCCCAAACCGATCAGGCCAAAAATAACGGTTGCGGCCCCATAGAGTATGCACAGCGCACGCTCGCCCCCAATACGGTCTGCCAGTGCGCCACCCAGCGGGCGGATAAAGGAACCAGCAAACACCACCAGCGCGGTGCAGCTCCCTGCCACTGCGGGGGAAAGACCATACTGGTCATTAAAATAGATGGTCAGGAAGGAGGCCAGCCCAACAAAGCCGCCAAATGTTACGCCGTAAAAGAACATCAGGGCCCAGCAATCGGCTTTTTTCAAAACCGGGAGCCACGCCACAAGGCCGGCACTCGGGCGGCGGGGTGGTTCTTTGGCAAGATAGATAAAGACACACAGCACAAGAACAAGCGGCAGCGTGGCCAGCCCGAACACGTTGGTCCAGCCATAAAGGGCCGCAAGCCCGGGCGCGAACAGGGAGGCAAGCGCCGTGCCGGAATTACCAGCCCCGGCAATACCCAGTGCCGTGCCCTGATACTGCGGAGGATACCAGCCAGATGCCAAAGGCAGAGCAACAGCAAAGGAAGCCCCGGCCACACCCAGAACAAAAGCTACGGGAAACAGACCGGCATAACTATGTGGTGCCAGCACCCACGTTGCGGCAAGCCCTGCAATAACAAAGGACTGCATGCCTATGGCAACACGGCGCGGGCCATAATGGTCAACCAGTGCGCCAGCAACAACCCGCAGCAAAGCACCTGCAAGCACAGGCATGGCCACCAGAAGCCCCTTCTGGCCGGAGTTCAGGTGCAGGTCATGTGATATGGCTATGCCAAGCGGCCCAAGCAGCACCCAGACCATGAAAGACACATCAAAATAAAGAAAAGCAGCAAGCAGAGTGCGGAGATGACCAGCTTTGAGGAAACCTCTTTCCATAACACTAATACCTAGTGCCGGACTAAACGTCAGGCACGCCCACCATGGGCAAGAAGGCCATCATTGGCCCCCAATGTAGATATCATCATGACCTTATGGATCGAATGCCAGCGTTGACATTTACCAGATCTGACCCAAGGATGACGGCATATCATTCCGATGTCAAAATGTTTCTGTGCGCAGGCGACATCCTGGCAGGATGCTGTTTGTTTTTTGCCACACAGGCCGCGCAAGGTGCCAAGCCATGCAGCAGCAAGACACTCTGCGAAGAGTGCAGTCCATTCAAAATGTTTTTAAAGAAGTCCGCCCTGAGCAATTCTGCGCAGCTTATTGGCATCACGCACAACCAGCATCTGGCGGGAGCGGGCCAAAAGCCCCACCTTCTCCCACGCGGCCAGCAGGCGGCTGGCGGGATAGAGCGTTGTGCCCGCCAGTTCCGCCACATCCCTGCGGCGCAGGGGAATACAAATCTCACAAGCCCCGGCCTGCACGGCGCCACTCTGCTCAACCAGCATAAGCAGGGCATGGGCAATGCGCTGCTCTGCGCTCTGGGTTGCCATTTCACGCAGGCGGTTTTGAACATTGGCAAGCCGCTGCCCGACCATGCCGATAATGTTGATCGCAATTTGCGGGGAGTTCATGGTCAGCGCCATAAAGTCCGCTTTTGACCAGCTTGCAATATGCGAGGGCATCGCTGTTTCAGCATCCGCCGGGTAATACCCTTCGGTAAACAGTGCGACGGTGCCAAACATCTCCCCCGGTGCAATCATGCGCATGAGTGCCTGCGCGCCATCGCTCCCGATCTGGCGGATACGCACCGCCCCCACAAGCACCGCATAAGCCCGTTGCGCCACCGCTCCCTGCGTGAACACACCAGCCCCACCGGGCAGAACATCAATCCGCGCCAAAGACGCAACATGCGCTGCCACTTCGGGCGGCAACCCCTTTACCAGACCCAGTGCGCATATGGCCCTGACCGTATTCTGCGAAGGCGTTTTTTGCTCAGACATGCCATGACCCATACACCCCTTATGCCGCGCAGGGTATTGTGCCACGCATACGATCAGACCGGCGACCAGCCATGGCTACCCGCCACCGCACCAAAAACGGTTACCAGCCCCAGAACCAGCAGAACAATATGCGCGCGATGCAAGGCGGCAAAAGCGGCATCCAGGTCACGCTTTGCCCAGACATTAAAGCGCCGGTGGAGAACAAGAGGCTCCGCAATAAACAGAACAATGGCAAACACCAGCCACAACCCCACCATGGCGTGCATCCACCAGAAACCGGGTTCAGCAAAACGGGCCCAGAGGTCCATTTTCATGACCATAACAAGCCCGCTCAGCCCGACCAGAACCACAGCACCGCGCACCTGCCACACAAAACGGCGCTCAAAAGCCTGAAAAGCCGCAAGCCTGTCCGCCCCGAACACACCACAGCGCAGGGCAGGCAAAGCCGCTGTTGTCGCCATGGAGACCCCGCCAATCCAGATCACGACCCCGATCACGTGCAGTGCCCGAGCAATTGCCAGTTCGTTCATCCATCCCTCCTTGGGAAGATTGCCATATTTGCCTGTCTCACCATATTTCTACTGCGTTGGGGGCGTGCCGGGTTTGCGCTGGCGCAACCTTTCTGCCAGTCGCATCAGATAGACTGTACTCAACATCAGGCTGTTAAGGAGGCTCATATTATGAGCAGGCTGCCACTAAACGAGGACGGGCTGGCAACACTTGTAGACGCCTTTTACACACGTGTGCGCGCGGACCCCAAGCTTGGCCCCATTTTTGAAGATGCCGTGACCAACTGGCCTGAGCACCTGCAAACGCTCACGGCTTTCTGGTCTTCCGTCATGCTGGGTACCGGGCGTTACAAAGGCCAGCCAGTGCCCGTGCATATGCAGCACCGTGACCGGATTACGCCAGAACTGTTTGATCGGTGGCTGGCACTATGGGGTGAGACCACCTCCACACACATGCCAGCAGATGTAGCCGCTGTTCTACAGGACAAGGCAGCCAACATTGCCAGAAGCTTGCAGCTTGCACTCTCTTTTTACGCCAAACGGGCCATGCCCCAGCGCAACACAGCACCTTGAGGCGCTGTTCCCCGAAAAGTGATACCTATGACCGAAGCCCTGCCCTATCGCTCCACGCCCGTATTCGATCAGGACACGCTACCTGCTGCTTTGCGCACGCGCCATAATACCAAGGCGGGTGTGTGGGGCGTGATCCGTGTGCTTGAGGGGGAGTTGAAGCTCACTTATCTGGCCCCTCCATCTGAACTTCTGCTGACACCCGCCACCCCCGGCCTGATCGAACCGCAGCAGCCTCATTTTGTAACACCCATGGGCAAGGTGGCGATGAGGGTGGATTTTTACGATCAGCCCCCTCCCCCTTCCGCGTTCTCTGCCCCCCAGTCCTGAACAGGTGGAGGGATCGAAGAACCCTTGATTGATGTGCTTGGCCGGTAATTTCTGGGTTTTGGCGATTTGATTGACGGTTTTTG
>NZ_LHZA01000050.1 GCF_001580535.1 Acetobacter cerevisiae
ACCGGCACAAAACCGTTACAAGTCCATTTTTTTGAAATCAAAAAAAGGTTCGCAGGCGTTATTCCCCTTCTGGCAGCCATGGATGTCATCTGGTGCACCCATTATCTTCCCTCTCATAATGCTGAGGAGCGGCATAGGGCCGGCACTTACGATATCCGGCCATTGCGCCCCCGGCGCAGTTTCATGGACGATGATCGTGACCGGGAACTGACAGTCGCAACCCTCGCCTATGCCCTGTGGTTCCAGAGATGGGGACTGGAACAGAAGCTTCTGCAGAGCAATAGTCCCCGCTTCCAGTTTTCTGACTGTCCCGAGGCGACTGCACTCTCCGCCCCGGAATTCGATCCAGCCTCATGGCTGGCCCAGACCGCTCCGTTCATACGGATCAGGAGTGGCATAACAGGCCAGATCTATCAGACGCGCCGTGCTTTTTATGAGCAGTGCACCACACCCCCTTCGTTTCTCGAGCCTGACAGAGCGTCAGGGTCGCCCTTTTTCCTGCCACTGCCGGCCCTGCCCAAAAGTCTTGTCCAGGAAATAGCCAGACAGGAAAGTCCTGAGTCAAAGCCCCGCAAATCATGACCATCAGTCCGGCACACTCTCTTGCCATTAAGCGTCATTTGGAGAGTCCCCTTCAAAGGGAACGTTTCAGACCTCTTTTTTATCGCGAGGATCGTGCTTGCAATTCCGGAGGCACAGCGCGATGGTCGACCCCGTCACCCCTATTCAGTCGCCCCAGCAGGTGTGTTCAACACCTCAGTCCGTACACGCCCTCAGGTCGCTGGTTCGACTTCTGGCCCGGCAGGCGGCCAGAGACTGGTACTTAGAGCAAAGATCACGACATCCTCTGAAGGAGGACGTCGCAGAGAACTGACAGGATCGAACCGTCATGAGAGTTGCGCTTTACGCCCGTTATTCCTCGGACAACCAGCGGGATGCCTCCATCGAGGACCAGTTCCGGATCTGCCGCGCACACGCAGAAAAAAACGGCTGGCAGATCGTTGCCTCCTACAGTGACCGGGCGATCTCCGGTACAACCCTGCTCCGCCCCGGCATTCAGGACCTGATGACACAGGCGCGGGCCGGACAGTTTGAAATCGTACTGACAGAGGGTCTGGACCGCCTGTCCCGTGATCAGGAAGACGTGGCGGGTTTTTACAAGCGCATGAAGTTTGCGGACGTGCAAATCGAGACGCTCAGTGAGGGCAGGATCACTGCTCTGCATATTGGCCTGACCGGCACAATGAACGCGGAGTTCATTGATAAACTTTCAAAAAACACCCATCGCGGCCTCTACGGCCGTATTAAGGACGGGAAATCGGGGGGCGGCCTGTGCTATGGGTACGATGTTGTCCGGCAACACGACACTCATGGCGAGGCGATCTACGGCGAACGTGCAATCAATGGCGAGCAGGCCGAGATCATTCGCCGGATCTTTCGGGAGTATGCCGACGGCAAATCTCCCAAAGTCATTGCTCTTACCCTGAACGTAGAAGGTCTTCGCGGTCCCCTGTCCGGAGCCTGGAGTCCGTCAACGATCAACGGCAATCGGGAACGCGGCACAGGCATCCTCAACAACGAACTCTATATCGGTCGCCTGATCTGGAACCGGCTGCGCTACATCAAGGACCCCGGCACTGGAAAACGCGTCTCGCGCCTCAACCCTGAATCCGAATGGACTCTTCACGACGTTCCTGAACTGCGGATTATCGAGCAGGATCTCTGGGATGCGGTCAAAGCCCGTCAAAGCAAGACGACCTGGTCCCAGAAATCCCGCGGCACCGGCACACATCCGCTCAACGCCCTGCAGCGTCCGACCCATCTCTTGACAGGCCTTATCAAATGCGGCTGTTGCGGCGGTGGCTTCTCGATGATCTCGAAACATCACCTCGGCTGCTCGACGGCTCGCAACAAGGGCACCTGCGAGAACCGCCTGACAATTCGACGGGACGTTCTGGAAAAATCCGTGCTCAACGGTTTGCAAACGCAAATGATGGATCCCGCCCTCTTCAAAGAATTCTGTGACGCGTTCACACGAGAGGTCAACCGGCTGCGAATGGAAAAAAGAGCCGACTTACTCTCCCTGAAATCCGAGCTTCCCAAAATCGAGCGCGAACTGGACAAGGCCATTCAGGCCATTCTCGACGGCGTCCCGGGATCACGCCTCAAAGACCGCATCGGTCAACTCGAATCCCGCAAGGCGGAGATCGAAGCGCGTCTGGCTGACACGCCTTCTCCCCCACCACTCCTTCATCCGAACATGGCGGAGCTGTATCGGCAGAAAATTGCGATGCTCCAAGACAGCCTGCAAAACGAAGTTACCGGGACGCAGGCTAAGGAAGCGATCCGGTCTCTGATCACGCGGATCAGGCTTATTCCCGAGAAGGACGAGCTTGGGATTTTCCTTGAAGGGGACTTGGCTGCGATGCTGGGATTTGCCACAAACAAAAAGAACGCCATGCATCACCCGGATGCTGGCGTTCTTAATAAGTTCTTGGTGCAGGATTCATTGGTTGCGGGGGCAGGATTTGAACC
>NZ_LHZA01000084.1 GCF_001580535.1 Acetobacter cerevisiae
CCGATAGCCGACTGTCTGTTCCCCCCTCCGATTTGCCCGTCTGTTTAGTGATGGAGAGCAGACAGGCAGCGGTCGCCTCCTTCCCGACACCTAAGTATGCGTTTGGCTTTTCGTAAAACAGACATAAGTTCCAAAACAACACTGGGTCTCCGCCTTTTTGTTGAACATCAATGGTCTCAGAAGCGGGCATTCAGTGCCAAATTTATCGTTGCTATTGATGACCTTTGTTGGGTAAATTATTCATTTCTCTTTGATTATGTCTGGGTTTATAGAAAATAACTTCTGCAAAGAACAAATAACCTGAGCAGGGTTTATACTCTGTTGGAATTAGCTATTGGTCCTGAGTGAGCGATAACGTCGAATATCTAGTTTAAATGACGTTCTTCAAGATAAACTTGGGGACGATTTCCGTATATTTTTGGAGTGTTTTTAATGATTCCAACAAGTTCAATAGGCATATTCTTAGACAAATATTCCTTTGAGTTGTCGCTTGTGTGTTTAATAACATTGGAAATGTGCGAAACCATACAAAGATTTTTATCCGGAATATTCTGTAAAGAGGTGTCTTTATTTCCTAAATACTTTAAGGTTTTCGCAGGGTTTCTGTAATTGCCAAGGTTTATAGATTGTGTTTCCGGATTTTCCTGATGAAACCATTGATAAACCGAAGTTTCCCAGTAATGATACGCAGTAAGCGCAAATGCGCGGCGGAGTTCCAAAAGCGCTTCCTGAAGGCGTTCGATATCCAAGTTAAGGATATCATTCTGTTCCCACAATACATATCCATCTTCATCACGCTCTCCGACAAAAACACTGTCTGCTTCGTATTGCTTCAACTGTTCTTGCTTGAAAGAGATAGCCTCTTGAAGGCTGTTCTGACCGCTTTTGGCAGCTAGCCGAATACAATCAAGACCACTTTGATATACGTATCCGCGTGGACTGAAGACGAATGGAAGCTTGGTAGGCATAACTACCATGTAACACGAAAAATCGTAATTAGATAGCAAGGGGAAGGGTGGATTGGCCGCCTCTGGGGGGGCCGGATTGCTGACCGGGACCCATGATTTCGAGATCACGCAGACCGGCCATGGGACATTGTTCCGCCAGAGCGAAGCGTTCGCCGGGGTTCTACTCTGGTTCTATGACGTTGAGGCGGTTCGGGCCGAGTTCATCAAAATGAACCAGGCCCTGAAATCCCGTGCCGAAGCGGCGTGACATCGACCAGATATCGCGACATTACACCGACCAGCACCGCCGCGAGCAATATGCTCATCAGCGTCAGCATGCCAAGCTGGATCACCACGCCACGGGCTAGCGGCCCGAAGTGGTAGCCGCTGGCGCCGGCCAAGACGAAGAACGGCCCTGCGAGCGCGGCGAGCACCAAACCCTTGTGCCAACCGATCCCAGCAGGGCGATGCGGCGTGCGGCGCACCAGCCACGGAAGCGGTAGGATGAAGACCCTCTATTCGATGATCCGACCGCTGCGAATTACAGCTTTTGATCTGCCAGCGTAAAGGGAGGTCAAACCGTGGGTCAGAAGATCTACCTGATGCCCTTTTGCGTCTGGCGAGTTATGCCTAGTAGTTACGTGGTCAGATTGCGGCTGCACTTCCGCACGCCAACTTTACGCTCGCGTGTCCCGATTTCCGAGGGTCCTGTCAAAAACTGTGCTGACGAACAGGATCATGCTGAGTGTGGCCATGATCCAAGCCAGACTATGGAGGCCATGGTCAGTCGCATGTGGACCGAACATGAGAGCGAGAACGCTGGTTGCGGCAATCGCGCCAACATATTGCGCGGTGCGCTGGAGTCCGGCCGCCGTTCCGATCTCTTCGGGGGGAGCCTGCACGTAAATCGCGGCTTGTGTCGCCGTTGAGAACATGCCTTGGGGGGCGCCAAAGAAGAGGGCAGCCAGTGCGATCCCCCATACTGGTGTGTAGCTATCCACCATTAGCAAGGCAGCGCAGCCGAGCAGGGCCGACCCAATACTTATTAGGAAAGGTGTGCGGATTGACCTGGTGCGTGTGCCTATCAGAGAAGAGGCAGCCGCCATGATCGACATTGGAATTGTGACGAGGCCAGCGGTTGCGCCGGAATAGCCGGCCGAGGTTTCCAGCCACTGCGCAAAACCATAGAGCATGCAGTACACCATCATCAACATAGTGCCGGCGCGAAGATACGTCGTTACCAGTGGACGGTTCCGGGCGAGCATCCGCACGTCGATAAAAGGTTGTCGTCGCCTGAGCGAATGCCGCACTAGACAGAAGCCGAGGATGGTGGCGACAGGCAGGGCTAGCCAGTCAGGGTGATCCAGATGAAGCAGGAAAACCATCAGGCTCACAAGAAAGGCCGTGAATAGCCCGATGCCGACCAGATCGACGACCTCGGTCAAACGATTGGGGCTCGTGCTCTGCGGTCCATCTTTCGGTGTCCATAGGACCACGAGGAAGATCGTCAACAGGGCCAAAGGAACGTTGACGCTGAAAATCGAGTGCCACCCGAACGTGCTGGTCAGCAGTCCGCCAAAAAAAGGACCGATCGCTGACAGGGAAAGAGCGGTCATCGAAAGTACCCCCATTGCGACACGCGGAGGCTCGCAACCAGATCTCTCCGCCTGCACGCGAAACAGGCGCATTGCTGAGGGGTATGCGCCGGATGTGCCGATTCCTAGCAACACACGTACCATGACAAGAGTGATAAGAGAGGGGGCAAACTGCCCCAGAACACCCGCTAGAGCGATCAGCGACAGGGACATGAGATAGACACGACGTGGCCCGAACAGGTCGGCCAGGCGCCCCATCGTTGGCTGTGCGACGGCGCTGGCCAGATAAAGACCCGAGATGAGCCAGCCCGCGTCCGCAACGCCAACATGAAGGTCCTGAGCGATCGGGACGAGAGCGGTGGAAATCATGGTCGAGTTGACCGGGTTCAGGGCCGATCCGAGCGCAAACGGCGTAACGAAACGAAAGCCAAAAGCTGACTGTGGTGTGGTGCGAGCTTGCATGGTCATCCCAAGGCAGACATGACCTCGACCGCGCTGCAAACCTAAGCGATGCGAGGACAGGTTGGGCGAAAGAGGGAAGGGTGCCGTTCGGTGTGGCACGGGCTGGCGCCCGCGCGACAAGGGAGCGCCGTTACGCTTAGGGTGTGAGTTCGATATCAGCAGCCTTCACCACACGACCGAGCCTCGGGAAAATGTGCTCGTAGGCGAAGTTGTGCATGTGGTCGCTGTGAGCGGATGTCGCATCTTCTGCGAAGATCACGGCATAACCATGTTCATGCGCGGCGCGGGCAGTGGATTCCACGCCGATGTTGGTTGAGATGCCCCCGAGAACGATTGTCCTGATCCCGCGACGGCGGAGCTGAAGGTCAAGTTCGGTCCCGTAGAAGGCGTTCCAGTGCCGCTTGGTAATGGTAAGGTCCGAGGGCTCTTGCAGCCCTTCCACAAGGTCAGTCCAGTCCGCAGGCATACCTTCTGCGGTCAGGGGCTGATCGACGGGCAGGTGCAGCGCATCGCCCCAATCCTTGGAGAAACCGACGTTTACGAGAATGACCGGTGCACCGGCTTTCCTGAAGGCCTTAGCGAGCTCCTTGCCTTTCTCCACTACGACGTCGGTCGTGTGGGGAGCCGCAGGCATGGCGACGATACCTTTCTGAAGATCGATGAGGACGAGGGCAGTAGTTTTCGCAGGGAGCGAGAGCATGGGAGCTTCCTTGTGAGTGGTGGAGGTCTTGCTGAAGGCTGCATGATGGCTTAGGTATTTGAGGGATTCCTCAAGGAATGGATTATTTGAGTATAGGATCAACTATGTCAAGCCACAGCCGCGCTCCGCTCACCCCACGGCGCGCAAATGGTCGCCAGCGGGTCGCGGAGCTATTGCAGGCGGCCGCAAGCGTCATTCAGGAAAGAGGATTTGAGGCCGCGACAATGGCCGAGATTGCGGCCAAAGCGGACGCGAAGATCGGATCGCTGTATCGGTTCTTCCCAAACAAGGAGGCCGTCGCGGATGCTTTGATGCAAAATTATTCCGAGCTTCTGGAAGCCGAGTATCAAGGCGTGATCGCGCAGGCCGCAGCCATGAGCGTCGATGAACTGGCTGATGCTCTTATGGACTTGCTGGTAAGGACCTATTCACACGCACAGGCGGTCATCGCTTTGCTCGACTCCCGAACGGACTGGACAGATATTCGCCTGCGCTTCCGTGAACAGGCCGTGGAGGGGGTGCTGGCGGCCTTGCAGATGAACGCCCCCCATCTCGGCGAAGCCGAAGGCAGGGACATTGCGACCGTAGTGTTGAACAATATGAAGACCATAGTCGCGGTGACATTCGGGAATGCCCCAACGACACGCAATGCCCCTGACGAACTCAAACTGATGAATCGGCTTTATCTGAATAATCGCCTTCGCCTAGACGGATAATCTTGATGGACGCCGGCCCGGTCAGCTCGCTTCGTCCATCAGATCCCGTGCGCGATTGGCCAGAATATGCAGGTTACTGACGGGCGCGTCGGCTGACATACTGATCCCAAGCCCATCCTGCGCCCAGATATAGCCCGGCATACGCTGCATCGGACGCATGGGGGCCGTCATGTCACGACCATACATGGGCCGAACAAACAGGGAAATACGGCTACCACTGTCGTCATTGTAGAAGAAGACGCACGCCGGACCGTGATCCGTCGTGACCAGTTGTCCACCCGCGAGTTGATAGCCCGCAGCCGACAGATCGGGCGGCCGGACCGGGCGGCCGAGCGTCTGTCCTCCCCACGCCGCCAGTTGCACGATATTGCCGGGCGCGATCGTGCCTCCTTTGCCTGCTTTATGTACAATGGTTGCTTCCTGCTCGACCGAGGCAAGGCCGAGGGGTACTTCACGGTCGCGGAGAAACCATCCCCCACCCGTCCCAATAGACAGTGCCAGGACGATGGATGCTGCCATCTGCGGCATACTGAAACGCCGATGCCTGCGCTGTTCCAGCCGGGTGACATCGAAACGCGCCGGCACGGGTTGCCTAAGTTCGGTGTCCATTGCCAGCCGCAACAGGTCACGGTCCGCCCGCCATGCCTCGACACGCTGGCGTGCGTCAGGGTTCGCATTCAACCAGTCTTCGACCGTCCGGCGTCGTTCGAGCGGCAGGAGATCATCGACCCAGGCCTGAAGATCATCCTCGGTCACAGGGCGGTCGGGCCGCATCATTTTACCCTCCTGAGCATGGGACGCTCTTCATGATTGACAAGGCTGTGCAGGACGGTGCGCCCCCGCGAGAGTCGTGACATAACGGTGCCGACCGGCACTCCCAGTATTTCAGCGACTGTTGCGTATTCAAACCCCTCGACGCCGACCAGCAACAGCACCTGCCGGTGGTCATCGGACAGGCGTTCGAAGGCTCGGGCAACCTCTTTCCATTCCAGATGCGGGATCTGGCCGGGCTCCTGCATCGGTTCGGGATGGGACCCCTCCATCGCCGGAAGCAGTCGGCGCAGACGACGCCAGTGACTGACATTGAGGCGATGGGCAATGGTGAACAGCCAGGGCCGCAGATCCGGCCGTCCGCGCACCTGATGCAGTCGGGTCAGCGCGCGTTCCAGACAGTCCTGAACCAGATCGTCGGCCTGATGCGGGTCGCGCGTCAGCACGCGGGCATACCGTCTCAGGGCCGGTATGGCGCTCTGCAACCTGATGTCATCACCCTCACTCACTCCTGCTCTGCCTCATATGGTTCCTGGTATTGCTGATGAAGACGCTCTTGCCGTCTGTTTATTCCCGCCAAAGCAAGGCAACCGCAAAATATTCCGCAAAGCGCGCGCCATGAAGGGAATAGATCCGAGCTTCCAGGCGTCTCCACGACAGACGCTTTCAAAGGATCGAAACAATGGCGACGAAACCTGTCGTGCCGCCCGCCTCTGCCTTGCGCTGGCTCGGCGTGATCACAGCGCCCATAGCCTTGGCGCTGGGTTTTTTATGGGCAGGCGGCTGGCTGACGCCCCATCGGCTGACACAAACGAGCCTGCTTGACGCATTGCGCGCCGTGGATGGTGTGCATCCAGGCTTTCGCCGCAACCACGCCAAAGGCGTCTGCGTCACGGGATGGTTTGAGGGCAATGGCAATGCCGCTGCTCTTTCTGCTGCATCCATTTTACGTCAGGGCCAGCGGGTGCCCGTAGTCGGGCGCTTTGCTCTGGCTGGTGGCATGCCCTTTCAGGCTGATGCTCCCGCGAAGATCCGCAGCATGGCGCTGAGTCTCATGTCTCCGAACGGTCAGGAATGGCGCATGGGCCTGAACGACATTCCCGTCTTCCCGGTGCGAACGCCGCAGGAGTTTCATGATCTTCAGTGGGCGTCGCGCCCGGACCCTGCGACCGGAAAATCTGATCCCATGCGGTTGAAAGCATTCCGGGCCGGGCATCCGTGGTTGCAGGAGGCGGCGGGACGTATCACCCATCGTTCCGTCTCGGGAGGTTTTGCGGACGACACCTATCGCAGTCTCGACAGCTTCCTGCTGGTCAAGGAGAACGGCGAGAAGACAGCGGTACGTTGGGCTATGGAGCCAGTGCAGACCGCGATAGCAGCCGGCGGAAATACGGACGACCACGATTATCATTTCCGAGATCTGATCGACGATATTCATGCCCGCCCCCTGCAATGGCGACTGCTGGTGACAGTAGCGGGCGGCCATGACGTTATCGACGATCCGAGCCAGGTCTGGGCAGAGGATGACCGGCAGATCGACGCAGGCACTCTCACCCTGACGGCCGTCGAGAGTGAAGAAGGCGGCCCCTGCACGGGCATCACCTTCGATCCTCTGGTCCTGCCGCCCGGTGTGGCGCCGTCCGGAGATCCGATCCTGCAAGCACGGTCTGCCGCCTATATGCGGTCGTTTTCTCTGCGTTCTGGTGAAAAATCCCCGGTTCCCGCCATTACTCCGTCCCTGACGGCCGCGCCAGGCGATGCGGAAGGAAAGAAATCATGAGCCGCGCAAAATCGTTTTCCCTGCCATCGCGTGTCCTGCACTGGCTGATGGCCGCCATGATTCTCATCATGCTGTTTATCGGCGTGTTCATGGCATCGACCGTGGGACCGAACTATGACCGGCTGGTCGCTCTTCATCGCCCGCTGGGTATTGCGATTCTTGCGCTCGCACTCCTGCGTCTGGCGAACCGCCTGCGTTCTCCGCCGCCGCCCTTGCCGGAAGAGCTGCCACCCACAATGAAAATCGGGGCCAAGGCATCGCATCTGCTGCTCTACGCGCTGATGATCGCTATGCCGCTTGTCGGCTGGGGGATGATGTCTGCTGGTGGCTACCCCATTCTGCTGTGGGGACGATCAATGCTTCTACCGCCAATCCTGCCGCATGATCCGACCCTATGGGCATGGCTAAGGTCAGTGCATACCGTGCTGGCTTTCCTGCTGTTCGGGCTCGTTCTGGCTCATATCGGTGCGGCCATGTTTCATGGTTTCATCCGACGGGACGGAGTGCTGCAAAGCATGATTTTCACGCAGAAATCAGCTAAAGGTTGACGAAATACCTTCTAGGATTAGGGGGATGGCATGCCCGATGCGGGCTGGCTTCACGTTCTCGAAATTCCTGCATGGCCTGAAGTGGCGTAGGGTGAAGCTGGTTTGGGGATAAACCGAATGGCTTCCTGGATAAAAGAACTAGAAAAGCTGCCATTCAGGAGCGTACTGTTCCACGGACACGAAAGTCATATCGAAAGCCATCGAACAGTACGTTTCCCTCATATTGGGCATCTCAAAAAGGTAAACAAAGTCCGAAACTGGACGTTATGGCACTCTGTTTCGTCACTCTTTGAACGTAAGACCGGTCATCTCTTCGCTTTTGTGCCAAAGCTCGTCGGCTGTCCTAGGATCAATCGCGTAGGCTTCGACCCCGGTCAGGCGATTGGCGCGATCCTCGGTGCTCACATCGACGGGATCAATCTTCGGTAGCACGGGCGTAATGTCGCAATCAGCGCAATACACGCCCCCTTTACCATCAAGCTCCCGGCTGACCGCGCACCAGATATGGGTTGCGGCTCCCTGCGGGACTGATTTCAGGTCACGGCTCAGATCGACGCGGAAATCTCACAGAAGG
>NZ_LHZA01000040.1 GCF_001580535.1 Acetobacter cerevisiae
GCGCCTGCGTCAGGAGAAGAAAGCCCTGATGCAGCAGCTTCTCACGGGCAAGCGCCGCGTGAGGGTCAATTAAGATATTTCAGCACACAGGATAGTTGAACACCATGGCTCCCGCCCCGAAATTTCAGGAAGAATACAGCGCCAAACTACCAGCATTGGCCCTGCTCAGCACCCTCGGCTGGCGGTTTCTGCCCCCATCCGAGGCGCTGGCGTTGCGGGGCGGCAAACAGGACGCCGTGGTGCTGGACTCTCTCCTGCGGGCGGAACTGAAAAAACGGCGCTTTACGTTTGAAGGACAGGAGCACAGCCTGTCCGATCAGGGCATTGATGCGCTGGTCTCCCACGTCACGCATCCGGATTTCGTCTCCGGCCTGCGCGATGCCAATGACAAGATGACCACGCATCTGCTGTTCGGCATTGCCATTACCGAGTTCATTAACGGCCGCAAGGCCAACCCGACCATCGCCCTCATCGACTGGCAGAACCCGCAGAACAACAGCTTTACCTTCACTGAAGAATACAGCGTTCTGCGTACGGATCTGACGCAGACCCGCAGGCCGGACATCGTCTGCTTCGTCAACGGTATTCCATTGGCCGTCATCGAGGCCAAGCGCCCCGATGGTCAGCCGGGCAAAGGCCCGACCGTGGACGCCGGAATTTCCCAAACCCTGCGCAACCAGAGCAAGGATGAAATCCCCCAACTCTTTGCCTACAGCCAGCTTCTGCTGTCCATCACCGGGCATGACGGGCGCTACGGCACCTGCGGCACACCCAAAAAGTTCTGGGCCAGTTGGAAGGAAGAGGACATTCCTGAAAGCCAGATGGAGGCGCTCAAGAACACGCCACTCTCGTCGGCCCAGAAAGACGCGCTGTTTGCCGACCGGAAGCCCCCGGCCCGGGACTGGTTCGAGGACTGGGCTTCCCGCCCGCTGCATGTCACGGATCAGGACCGGCTGCTGATCGGCCTGCTCTCGCCCGATCGCCTGCTGGACATGGCGCGGTTCTTCACGCTGGTCGACCGCAAGGCAGGCAAGATCGTCGCCCGCTATCAGCAGGTTTTCGGCATCAAGCGCCTGCTGGAACGCATCAAGTCCCGCCGCAGTGATGGCGGGCGTGAGGGCGGCGTGGTCTGGCACACTACGGGGTCTGGCAAGTCCTTCACCATGGTGTTCCTCAGCCGCGCCCTCATTCTGTATGACGATCTCAAGCAATGTCGCATTATTGTCGTGACAGATCGCAAGGATCTGGAACGCCAGTTGAGCACCACCTTCTCCACCGGCGGCGAACTGGCGGACAAGAAGGACAAGGAAGAGGCCCTCGCCACCTCAGGCCGCCGTCTGGCGCAGCAGATCGGGCATGGGCAGGAGCGCATCATCTTCTCGCTCATCAACAAGTTCCACACTGCCACCGGCTATCCCGAATGCCATAATGACAGCGCGGACATCATCGTGCTGGTGGATGAAGGCCATCGCAGTCAGGGCGGGGAGAACCATGCCCGCATGAAGCACGCCTTGCCCAACGCCGCCTTCATTGCCTTTACCGGTACGCCGCTACTCAAGGGGAGTGAGACCACCAACCGTTTTGGCAAGATCATCCACTCCTACACCATGCAGCAGGCCGTCGCGGACGGGACGGTGACGCCCCTGCTCTATGAAGAGCGCAAGCCCGATCTGGACGTGAATGACCGGGCCATTGATGCGTGGTTCGAGCGTATCACACAGGGGCTGACCGAGGAGCAGGTCACGGACCTCAAAAAGCGTTTTGCCCGCGCCAATCAGGTTTATAAGGCCGATGACCGCATCCGGCTGAT
>NZ_LHZA01000104.1 GCF_001580535.1 Acetobacter cerevisiae
AGTGCACAGACCACATAGCTTCCACCAACACTGCCTTCTCAGGCCGTGACACCCTCACTGCGTTCAGAACCCGCCGCCAGAAGCAGAATATCGTCAATATTCCAGATCGGGCTCCTGTGGGATGACTGAATTCTACAAAATGACCCGAAATTGCCTCAAGTGTGAGAAATCCGCGTCATTCGGTCTCCCTGCAAACGGAAGAAAACAACGAAGCATAACGCGGTATCGCCCACGCTACATCATCCCAATGACGTCTCACAACCTGACAGCTAGTACTTCTCTGAAAAAGAATCAGAGCGTCTTTTTGAAATCTTCCAGAAGACGGGTGCCTCCCCCGGCCAGCAGACCAACATCGGTGCCGATGGCAACAAAAGCTGCCCCTGCGGACACGTAGCTTTTTGCCAGAACAGAATCGGCTGTCAAAATGCCAGCAGCCTTTCCATGGGAAATAATTTTCCGTAACGCAGCTTCAATATGAACCTGAACTTCTGGCTCACCTGGTCGCCCGATATAACCAAGATCTGCGGCGAGGTCTGCTGGCCCCACAAACACTCCGTCAACACCCTCAACAGCACAGATTTCATCCAAGGCCGCAAGGCCGAGGCGGCTTTCCACCTGTAGCAACAGACAAATTTCGTTTCCTGCTGTCTGGAGATAATCATACACACGGTTGAAACGGGAGGCGCGCGCGAGGGCGGCACCCACACCGCGCACACCCTGTGGCGCATACTGAACTGCGCGCACAAGGTCACGCGCCTGAGTAGCGCTCTCGACCATTGGAACAAGGATGGTCTGTGCCCCGATATCAAGGATCTGTTTGATCATCCAGGTCTCACCAACAGGCGGCCTGACAATGGCGTGACAGCTACTTCCTTCAATAGCTTGCAACTGCGCCATGATACTGCGGATATCGTTTGGCGCATGCTCGCCGTCAATCAGCAGCCAGTCATACCCTGCTCCAGCACATATTTCGGCTGTATAGGCATTGGCGAGAGCCACCCACAACCCAAACTGGCACTCCCCGGAACGCAGAGCCTTTTTGAATTCATTCACTGGTGCCGGCATGAAGACACTCCTTATCTAAAAAAGCAGCTTACTGTTCCAAGAGGACCATAATCAGCCGTTATCGTATCACCGTGCCGGGCTTCGACCGGGCGGATGAAAGACCCTGCGAGAACAATCTGCCCTGCATTGATACGGCCGCCATATTGCGCCAGCCGGTTTGCCAACCATGCAACACCGCGTGCGGGATGATTGAGTACGCCTGCCCCCAGCCCGGTTTCCTCAACAACCGCGTTACGGGAAACGATCGCGCCCACCCATCGAATGTCGATTTTATCGAGGGCCGCCGGAACGGAACCAAGAACAATGCCAGCATTGGCAGCGTTATCCGAAATGGTGTCGATAATTGTCCGTGCATAACCCGTTTCACGATCCACACGTACGATCCTCGTATCGAGAATTTCGAGTGCTGGAACGATATAATCTGTCGCGGCAATGACATCGAACATGCTGACTCCGGGTCCACGGAGTGATTTTTTCATCACGAAAGCAAGTTCGGCCTCAATCCGTGGCTGAATGAACCGGTCAGCGGGTATTTCGGCACCATCGTCAAAATGCATGTCATCAAGAAGAACGCCTGAATCAGGTGTATCGATGTTCAGTGCGTATTGCATGGCTTTTGATGTCAGGCCAATCTTCCATCCTATGATTTGTCGTCCTGACGCCGTCTTACGGCTAACCCAGGCATCCTGAATGGCGTAGGCATCATCAAGACAAGCATCGGGATAGCGTTGAGAAATCAATCCCGTCTGTATTCGTGTTTTTTCCGCCTCATCCAGTTTATCGGCTTCTGCTCTGATCTGTTCGGGAGACAGCATTACGTCAGCTCCTCGTCAGCAACGGAATTACGAAGAACACCCAGCCCGTCGGCAGCAACTTCAATGACATCGCCTGGCGTCAGCCACACTGGTGGATCGAAGCGGGCTCCAGCTCCTGTTGGTGTTCCGGTGACAATGACATCGCCAGGAACAAGTGTTGTAAAGGTTGATATGTAGGAAATAATTTTCTTGAAAGAAAAGATCATCCTCGAGGTACGGTCCTGCTGACGGATCTCACCATTGACACGGGTGCTCAACGCGATATCGCGGATTTGATCTTCTGAGGTAAAAGGAATCAGCCAAGGACCGATTGAACCAGTGCGATCGAAATTTTTCCCCTGTGTCACATTGAATTTTGCATGCCTGACCCAATCACGGATCGTGCCCTCGTTACAGAGGGTCAGAGCGGCGACGTGATCAAGAGCATTTTCCTGAGAGATTCGCCGTCCAGCCTTCCCTATTACGAGGACGATTTCCCCTTCATAGTCGAGCTGTAAAGATTCAGGCGGTCTTATCAGAGCCTCTTTATGACCTACAAAGCTGCGTGGAAAGCGAATAAACAGGGACGGATTGGACGGCGCGGCCTGACCATCCTTGTATTCTTCGTTACGATCTGGAAAATTAACGCCAACGCATATGATTTTTTCTGGATTAGTAACAGGAATTTCGTAGCGAATATCCTCTTCACGGAAATCGACCAACCGTGGCGCGGATGTTGCTAGTTCGTTCAGCGCGCCTGCTTCGATAACCTCTCGCAAGCCGGGCCACCGATCACCATAGAGGCGCGATAGATCCGTGATTCCCCGATCATGAAGTAATCCGTAGCGGGTTACATTCTCATAGGAAAAAGTAAGAAATTTTGCAGTCATGGAAAAATTTCGCTTTCTGATCAGGCAATGCCGCCAAGGCAGATATATTTGAGCTCTGTAAAGTCATCGAGACCGTAGCGCGAACCTTCCCGCCCGAGGCCGGACATCTTGATTCCGCCGAAAGGCGCTTCCGCGGTTGAGATAGCTCCTGTGTTAACGCCCACCATACCGTATTCGAGCGCCTCGCTAACGCGAAAGACCCGAGCAACATCACGTGTGAATACATAGGATGCCAGTCCAAATTCCGTATCGTTTGCGGCAGCTATCACTTCCTCCTCTGTCTCAAAACGGATCAGGGGAGCTAAAGGCCCAAAAGTTTCTTCGTGGACCACACGCATCTGACTGGTCACGTCGGTTAACACGGTTGGCTCAAAAAACAGTCCGCCCAGCGCATGTGATTTTCCACCCGCAAGAACACGTGCGCCATGTTCAATCGCATCTGTGATATGCTCTTTGACCTTCTCCACAGCAGTATTGTCGATAAGCGGGCCGAATGTAACGTCTTGCGCGAAACCGTTTCCTGTTTTCAGCGACGTGATTTTTTTAGTCAGAACTTCTGCGAAGTGGTCATAAACACCTGACTGGATATAAAGCCGATTTGCACACACGCAGGTTTGACCATTATTTCTGAATTTCGCAATCAGTGTGCCGTCCACGGCGGCATCGACGTCTGCATCGTCGAACACGATCAAAGGTGCGTTTCCACCCAGTTCAAGACCGAGTTTTTTGATTGTCGGCGCACATTGGGCGTATAAAAGCGCGCCAACCTCAGTTGATCCGGTAAAAGTCAGTTTACGCACAGCAGGATTAGATGTCATTTCCGCGCCTATTTCTCTGGCGCCTCCGGTAATGACACTGAAAAGTCCTGTAGGAAGACCGGCTCTCTCCGCCAGAATCGCCAGGGCAATGGCTGAGAACGGTGTCTGTATTGCCGGTTTGAGCACGACGGCACAGCCAGCGGCCAAAGCCGGGGCGACTTTGCGAGTAATCATCGCATTGGGGAAATTCCAGGGCGTGATCGCCGCAACAACGCCAACGGGTTGGCGGGCTACCAGAATACGCTTATCGGGCTGATGCCCCGGAATGAGATCACCATACAGGCGACGTGCCTCCTCGGCAAACCAGAGGATAAAGCTGGCTCCATACTCGATTTCGCCTTCTGCTTCCTTCAGGGGTTTTCCCTGTTCGAACGTCATGATTGTGGCAAGATCGGCCTTACTGGCCATGACGAGATCATACCACCGACGCAGAAAGGCAGCGCGTTCGGCTGCTGTGCGGGCTGCCCAAGCCCGCTGGGCGCGCGCAGCGGCCGATATTGAGTCTGCTGTTTCTACCTCACCAAGATCAGGGACCGAGCCAATAAACTGTCCTGTCGCAGGATCAGTTACAGGGATGGAAGTTGACGATGAGGCAGCAATCCAGCGATCACCCATCAGCGCAGCTTCCCGAAACAGGGATGGATCCTGAAGCTTCATGGCCCGATCTCTTTTCTTACGGCGCGATGATCGGGCTGGCCGTCGCCACAGGCTGCCTCGTTTCAAGACCATGGAATTCGCTACCATGTTCGAACCATGATCTAGGCGCTGGTGCTCCCCACAATGTCTGGCGCTGAGGGTCCGTTAATTGCCATTTGATTGGTTCGAGATCAGGATCGACCGTCTGATAGTCCGAGCAGTAGATTTCTGTGCGGTGTCCATCCGGATCAAGCAGATATAGGAAGAACGCGTTGGAAATTCCATGACGACCAGGACCACGTTCAATATTGGCAAGATAACCGGTGGTGGACATCAGATCGAGGAGATCAATGATATTCAGTGGGGTCGGCACCCAGAAAGCTGTGTGGTGCAGACGGGGTCCGACGCCACTTGTGAACGCCATGTCGTGCACGCCCCCCTTGCGGTGCATCCAAGCCGCCCATAAGCGGCCTGTGCTTTCATCTTCCGTATATTCTGTTACGCGGAAACCTAAATTATTGTAAAACTCGACCGATGCATCAACATCGGGTGAAAAGCAGTTGAAATGGTCAATGCGTAACGGTTTTACCCCGTGATAGAGCGCATATTTCTGGTGAATGGGCTCCAGACGGTCCATTTTGAAGTAGAGTTCGAGCGGGATACCTAAATTATCGTGCGTCCGCAGAGTACGCCCCTGATAGGGGCGCTCGACCCATTCGACCTTATGATCCAGGTTGCGGAAGTACCGCTCCGCCTTGTCCAGATCTTCCTCTGAAAAAACTTTAAGACCCAGATAACCGACTTCTCCTTTCTCACCGCGGCGTAATACCATACAGTGATGGCCCCGCTCCTCAAGCGCACGCATATAGACATGATCTGCATCCTCGTCTGTGACCTGCAAACCAAGCAGGTCTGCGTAATAGGTGCGGCTGCGGGCCAGATCGGTCACCACCAATTCAACATGACTGAGACGCAGGATATTGAAATCGGGATAAAGGTTGAACGGGCTGATCGGCATTCTTATTCTCCACTCGTTTGTCTGACGGCCTTGTCAGTTACGATTTTTATTTTTATGAAGTCCGAAAACCCGGCCTGTCAGGCCAGTTTCGGGATAGTGTGTACGCCTGTTGCAAAGGAAACATTCTTGGTTTCCATATAAAAATCGAATGACCAGTCTCCGCCATCGCGGCCTATGCCGGATGCTTTGACACCGCCAAACGGTGTATCGAGGTGCCGCACATTCTCTGAATTCACCCAGATCATGCCAGCCTCAAGCTTGTCCGAAACACGGAAGGATCTGGTAACATCTGAAGTCCAAAGATAAGCGGCAAGTCCGTACTGGGTGTCATTCGCCAGAAAGACAGCCTCCTCTTCCGATTTAAAGGGAATTGCGGTCAGAACTGGGCCAAAGATTTCTTCCTGCGCAATACGCATATTGTTGGTCGCATGTGTGAAAAGTGTAGGGGCAACATAACATCCACCCCCAGGACCATCGACCTTTCGACCACCGACAGCTATCGTGGCACCTTCTTCCTTACCGATCGAGATATATTCAAGAACTTTCTTTTCATGAACCGGATGAATAAGCGGACCGACAACCGTGGCTGGATCTAACGGATGCCCTACTTTTATGGTTTTTACACGCTCGGCAAGAGTCGCAGTAAACTTGTCATAGATACTTGCCTCCACTAGGAGGCGTGAAGATGAAGTGCATCGCTCCCCATTGAGGGAGTAAATCATGAACAAAGCAGCATCTGCTGCACGTTCCAAGTCCGCATCCGCAAAAACTATAATCGGATTTTTCCCGCCGAGTTCAAAATGAAAACGCTTCAGAGTATCCGCTGCCTGCTTCATGATCAGCGAACCAGTTCCACTTTCCCCAACAAAAGCGATCGCCTTGATATCCGGGTGTCGTGTCAGTTCCGCACCAGCGTCTTCTCCAAGGCCATTCACTAGATTCCACACACCGGGGGGTAATCCCGCTTTCTCAGCAATCTCCACCAGAACCGATGCCGTGATGGGTGAAAACTCGGCAGGTTTGTGAACAACCGTGCACCCCGCGGCCAAAGCGGGTGCGATCTTCCATGTTGAGAGCATAAAAGGCGTGTTCCACGGAGTGATAACACCCACCGGCCCCACAGGATTACGCGTGGTTATATTGGCCTGTCCGCCTGTAGGGAGAGAAAGCCCGTTACGGGCAGAAGGTGCCTTGTCTGCAAAATACCGGAAATTTTCGGCACCGCGAAGCGCCGCCTTTGACATGAACCGCAGCGACTGACCTGTATCCAGGCACTCCAGAAATGCAATTTCTTCGGCACGCGCTTCAATAGCATCAGCGATAGTGTGCAAAATCTCCCGACGTTTCGCTCCGCTCAATGCAGCCCACGCAGGTTGAGCCGCTTTAGCAGCTTTTGCTGCCTGATCAATGTCTCGCGCATCACCTTTCGCAACGGACACAAGCGGTTTGAGATCAATTGGCGATAGTGTTTCAAAAATCTCTCCGCCGATCGCAGGGCATTCTTTCCCACCAATACGGTTGAGAACACCTTTTTCACGGATACGTTTAATGTATTCACTCGCCTTTCTTGCATTTTCTTCTAAAGTTGACATTCATCTTATCCTTTCCAAGCTTTCGGCTTTTGTTTTTGTTCTGTTTTTACTGTTTTCTTAGCCGATCATGCATGGCGTTTTTCTTCCAGCTCAGCGTTGATTCTATTTCCCGTATCTCTAGTGAAAGAGCGAAATTTTGCGTTTCCAATAAACCGGACATCGCATTCGTAGCTGTGAAAAAAATAGCTTCTCCTGCCCGCTTTTTCTCTTCTTGGGACCGGCCCTTCCCAATTCGGAAAGACATATCGACAAACCCATTCTCCGGAAGAGCATCAGCAACCGCCCATGCCGATGCTTCAAAAGCCCTGACGCGGATCGCGCCTATTTCAAAAAGCTCGGTTCCCAGGACTGCATCCCGAAGTTTGATACATAATTCTGTAAAATCGACCTTTCCTCGTAGATTTGCAGAATATTCGAGAGATAAGTGCGGCACGGCAATCCTCCCACCTCAGTCAGCACGTTTACTTAACTTGTTAATGTTATAGCGGCATGTCAGTTAATTTGAGGCCTCACATTCACGTTACGCTTCCTCGCTCCATATTTCGTGATATCCTTTCGATAACCTTTTCAACCCAAGGTGAAATATGACTATCCCAAAGCGGCCACCATCAACACACGACTCGCACTCCGCCTCACCCGCCAATCCGTCGGAATTACCTCATGAATCCACAAAGGCTTTGCCTATTGCGCTGCTGAGGGCGAGAGAAGCGCTTATGTCCCGCTTTCGTCCCATGCTTGCTGAACACGATTTCACATCCCAGCAGTGGCGCGTTATCAGACTTCTGAACGAGCACTCCACACTGGATGCAGCTCAACTTGCAGAAAAAGCCTTCATCCTGCCCCCCAGCCTGACACGTATCCTGGCCAATCTGGAAGCACGTGATCTGGTGACGCGGGTCCAGTACGCGTCAGACCGTCGGCGTTATCTCTTCAGGCTGACACCCCTCGGCGAGACCTCTTTCCAAAAAATCTATCCAAATAGGGTAAAGATTTACAAAGAAATAGAAGCATATTTTGGAGAAAGAAAAATAGCGCTCCTTCTTGAACTCCTGGATGATCTTGCTCACTTTTGAGAAACGTTCAGTTCGATACAATCCCGGCAGTCGCGCCAACAAAGGCTCGGTCAAGATACAAAAGCGGATGTCCTACTGTTGAACACCGAATGCTCTGGACTTCCCCAAAGAGCACATAATGCGTTCCAACAACGTGATGCGCCGTAATCTTGCAATCTAACGAGGCAATCGCATCCGCCAGCGCGTGATTCCCGGACGGCAGGCACTCCCACATACCGGACGCATAGCGCTCGTTCATATCAGTGACCTTCCCGGCAAAATATTCCGCCAGATCAACATGATCATGGCTGAGAACATTCACACAGAAAACGCCATTCTGAAGAAAAAGATCACATTGGCTGGACCGCCTGTTCATGCAGACAAGCAGGGTTGGCGGGCTGTCCGTCACCGAGCACATGGCCGTTGCGGTAAATCCGCCCCGCCCCGCTTCCCCAGCAGAAGAAATGACGTTTACGGATGCCCCGACCCTCGCCATCGCCGCACGAAACTCAAGCTGAACAGCTCCAAGATCGGGCAACGCTACCTGTTGCTTCAGTGTAGTGGTCATGTCAAACCTCACTCCGCAGCTTTCGCCGGAGACAGCCATGTGTCACCAGTCCAACCATTTTCATCATAATCGTTCAAACAGGTATCAACGAGTTCTTCCATTTGACGCAGCACCGTGCCTCGTTCTGCTCCTTTGAGAATTTGCAAGCGCACATCCTCCGGACTACCTGCATAATTCAGTTCATAAAGTGCGTGCCGCCCGCCGAACTCTGTGCCCGTTGCATCCCACAACAATTTCATGATTTTGATCCGGTCCTTGTGGCTGATACCATTTGAACCACGAACATACTGTGCAAGATAACCGTCTATCTCCGGGTTAGCGAAATCCTTGACCGAAGACGGCAAATAAATAAGCCCCGAAGCCACACAGCGACGCACAAGGTCTATCACCCGAGGGTAGGCGTCTGACATAAAGGCACGATAGGTCAATGCCGCTTCAAGGTTCGGAAGCACCGCACCATTGTGCCACTGCTGTGGAGCGCGCGCCATGGCATTGGAAAGTGACCAGAAAAGATGACGCAACCCAATCACCTCCCCCAATGCCGCCTGATTGCCGCGAAAGGCATCTCCACCCGTGCAGCGAAGCGCTTTGGCAAGGACACCAGCCAGAAAGTCCAGCTTGACCGCAAAACGCGTGCACCCTTGGAAGCAATACCCCTGCATAAAGCCCGAGCCTATGGGGAAAGACAGGATTTTCTTTGCATCCCGCAGAATGAGAACGTCCTCCCACGGCACAAAAACATTATCCAGCACCAGGATGGCGTCATTTTCATCAAACCGCGAGGAAAGCGGATAATCAAACGGAGAGGAGACCGTGTTCGCTGTCTCTTCATAAGACGTACGGCAGATCATTTTGATGCCGGGGGCATTCATCGGAGCGATGAATGTTACAGACATTGATGGATCTTCTGTGACAGTTGCGGAACTTTGAGCCAGAAGATTGTGATGGGTCAGGGCAGACGACGTTGCGACAACCTTTGCGCCAGACACATAAATGCCTGCGTCCGTCTCTTTTGTAATATGGACAAAGACATCCTTGACCTCTTCGGCCGGTTTGTGCCGGTCAATAGGCGGATTTACAATTGCGTGATTAAGGAACAATACCTGTTCCTGTGACTTTTTATACCATGCCCGTGCGTTGTCAGCAAAAGGACCATACCACTCCGCGTTCGCTCCCAACGTATTTGTCAGCGCAGCCTTGTAATCTGCCGTTCGGCCCATCCAGCCATACGTCATTCTCGCCCACCCGGCGATAGCTTGCTGTTGGCCCACAAGATCTTCAACAGACTTAGGCGACACAAAGCTTTTATGGGTAAAGCCACCATTGCCTGTGTCTGTTTGAGTTGTCAGAATTTTGCTGTGTTCTGGCTGATGGAGAGCATCATACAGCCGCGCTATTGAACGCGCCGAATTTCGCATGGCCGGATGCGTGGTGACGTCGTCTATGCGTTCTCCATTGATATAGACGTTTCGACCATCACGAAGCGACTCGAGGTATTCCACGCCCGTGAAAGGACGCTTGATGATGGTAGACGGCTTAGCGCCTACACCACATAGCCCTGAGGAATCATCCATTTCCGATCATCCTTATATTATTCTTCTTGAAACCGATGGTATATTTTCTGAAATTAAGAGAGAATGCAGAAAACAAAGAAAAACTTGGACTTTTTTAAATGCCCCAAAAACCCGAGATTCCGAGCTTTCTGACATATGGCATCAACACAAAAACTGATGACATAGGCTTTGTGCATGTTGAAAACGTTATGGATCGCAAATCCCTCCATAACGGCCACGTTCCTGCCCACAGGCACGAGCAGATTTTTCAGTTGTGTTTTTGGACAGACGGATCAGGCACGTATTTCATTGAAGATCGGTTAATTGAATTCCAAGCACCGATGTTTGTCTTTATTCCTGCTCGGGTCGTGCACGGGTTTTCTGTATCATCGGGCTCTGATGCAATCGTGTTTTCTCTTGCCAGCAGTTATACTGATACCGCCCCCCTCTTTAAAAGCACTGCCGCCCGCACACCGCTGGTTCTGGCTGGCCCGGAGCAGCCAGAACCTACCCCGCTGATGCTGACACTTATGCAGGCGGGTTATGAGCGTTATAGAATCGCTCCCGAGACATCACAGAGCGTTATTCGTGGTCTTGCCATAGCAATTTTAGGTGAAGCACTTTCCCTGACCCGTTCCGGACGGGTTCCCGATGAAAGTGCCGCAGCAGTCAGAATCCGGTCTTTCATCGAGGAGCATTTTCGCGATACGTGGTCGATTACCGATTACGCACGCGCGCTTGGTCAAACGCCCTATCAAATCAACACGACGACACAGGCCGCCTTCGGCCAAAGCCTGAAACGGCTAATCATTGACCGCAGATTACTAGAAAGCAAACGTCTTCTTGCATTTACCATCCGCCCTATTGAAGCCATTGCCGCGGAAGTCGGAATTCCTGACCCCGCTTATTTTTCCCGGTTTTTCCACACTTTTTCTGGCGTTTCGCCTCGAGAATGGAGACGGCAATGGGCAGAAAACACCAAAGACTGCTTACTGACAGCCATACCAGACAACACGCCTGCGTGAGGTGGCGCAGTATACGTTATTTTAATTAACATGATAATTAAATTGGTCTACAGACAGCTGGAAGGAGGAGGCCTTCTGTTTCCAGAGACGACACCGCAAGGCTCACCAACTGCCTTCTCCGGGCTCAATCGTACAAAGTCACGCTAAATATAAAAAGAAAAAGGCGGACCAAAATGTCTAATAATGAAAATATATCCAACACTAGACAGCGAAACATTGGATTCAGATTGTCCGATATCGCAGCCATTTTTTACCTGATTTTGGTTACCTGTGGAGTCATATACCTCGTCTTGAATGTCCAGGGGCATCCGTTCCTTTTGGCTTATATAAAATTTTTCTTCCTGGCCACCTTTGGCGAATGCCTGAGGCGTCGTATTACGCAAGACAACTGGATCCCGAATCATTTGATTGCGCGGGCTCTTATTTGGGGCTTCTTTGGCGTCTGGATTGCAATGTCATTCATGATTATGGATTCAGGCGTTAGATGGTTTGTTGGTACCAGTTCTCTATCTAGACCAGTCACTGCTTTCGCTATCAGTGCATGGATGAATATCTTTTCCGGGTATGGTTTCTTCATGATGCTAACCCATTTTATCACGGACCGAATGCTAGATGAGGGCATAAAGGCTCCGACCGAGTACCTACGTTCCAACGGATTCGCCCGTTGGGCAAAAATTGTTGCCTTATGTCTGATTTTTTTCTGGACCCCAGCACATACCATCACGTTTCTATTGCCTAATATATGGCGGGTTGTTTTTGCCGCTTATCTCAGTGTGGCGCTAGGAGCGATCCTTTCTTTTGCATCGGATTCCGGTTCCCGCGCAGCACGCACCGCGTGAAGCAGTTTTTCCCTGCTGTGCACGCTCTTTTATCCAGGACAAAGATCCCTACGCTTCTGTCTGAATAATAATAAAAATTCAGTCAGAGAGGAGTGTTTCATGAAATTCGTCTGTATACGGTCCGTACGTACAAGGCACCGTCTGTCATGGTTTCGGGCAAATCTCGTATGGGTCAGTCTCGCACTTTCAGCCCTGTTTCACGTTGCACTGGCAGAGGAAATCACAACAACCTCGCCTCCTCCACCCAACAGTAATTTTTGGGATTCGGTGCGTCTCACCAAAGAATTGCAGGACCGCTACGTTAATGTACAGGGACCGATTACACTCGTCCCTTCGGAACTGCCTCCTCAAGTATTGGCTGGCGCGCCCCTTCTGGTGTCTCCTGGCACACCGGCACCAAAGGGACCTTTAACATTTCTGGGTCGATTTCTAACGCACATTGGCTTAACCCCACACGCAATTTTCAACCAGCTCTATATGACAAATCCTGACATTGGACCGCGCCCTGGCCGTTTTTCTCTTGGAACCGGCATTGTGTTGGGACTGGATGCCAATCTTCAGAAAATTATGGGAATAAAAGGAGGTGAAATTCATTTTGAAGAAATTCTCTCTCGGCCCACTGTAAATGGTGGCTACCCCACCGGCCCTGCATGGGCGGGCGCAGTTGGAAGTTATTTTGCAGGCATTGATCAGCACAATGATATTGCGGGAGGCTGGCTCGCACTGCTGACGTATCAGCAAAAACTCTTTTATAATCGCGGCAACTTTTCTGTGGGTAGAACTCATCCTCGGCGGTATTTTTTCTTTAATAACTGCGATAACTTCCTTAACTGCACGGACCCGATCATGCAGGCATCCGCCGGCATACTGCCGCCTCCGTATGCAACATGGGGCAGTTACATCACTGCACGTATGTTTAATGACATAAGTTTTGAGATGGGTGCTTTCGAAGCCAATCTGAATCAGTATTTCCAACACGGAAACGGGTGGCGTTGGGACACCCGCACGGCCTCAGGTTATCTTCTGCTGGGCGGCTTCAATTATAGAAGGCTTCAGATTTCACACCTTTACGGCGGCCGGTATCAGTTATCCGGCTTCTTTAACAGTTCCCAATATAAAGACCCTTACACCAATACAACACATTATGGACGAGCCGGTGCCGAATTTCGCGGCCAACAGCTCATCTGGCGCCGGGACCATAGGCACCCAGTCCCTTCCCCATTACCTGAAGGTCTTAATGCGTTCGTGGCACTCGGGTTTGCCGCGGACCCTGCAGCTCCCTTCAAAGCACTTGCAGAAGGAGGTTTTAGTTATCATGGGCTCTTTAAACGCAAGTTAGACCGGGAACAGATTAAATTCAGCTACGTACGGGCTTCCAAGCACCAAATGCTTTATCAGCAGCGAACACGTATTCAAAATGGAGGAGACCCACGGATAGGCTCCCAGAATATCATGCGCCTGGAGGTTAGTGGGCATATCTCCATCGTTCCTGGAATCGCGTTCGAGCCAAGCATTCAATACATTTTTAATCCTGACAATTACTATAATCCCGCAGCAAAAAAAATTAGTTCAAATGGTATCGTTCTTGCGGGTCAGTTGATGATCGACATGGGTTTTCTCTCTGGCCTTTCGGCACACTGAGAGAATACTGCACTTGCCCTTTACAAAAATATAATTCTAAAAAACTTAATTAATATTTATGAGATGTTTTTGTAAGAAGAGTTTTTACTATACCCACTATAACGTTAGGATTGACACTGACAATCATCCAGAGATTATTCTGGCCAGCCGCACAGACTGTTCCCTCCCCGTCACTTATTGTCAGTTATGAAATAGCACTCTGCTTCAAGCAGAAGAATAACATTCAGGGAACAAGATTCTAGGGCCAATCGACATTCAGGATTCCCAAATAGGCTAATCGCTGCTTCATAGGTCTCCGTGTTGACGCGGAAATCTCACAGAAGGGTTGTACATCGGGTTAGGTTATGAAAAAGTCTGTTTTGCACAAAAGAATTTTTCATAAGCAATAAACGAACCC
>NZ_LHZA01000035.1 GCF_001580535.1 Acetobacter cerevisiae
GTCTGGAAGCAATCGGCAAGAAGCCATTGTCAGGCGACTGGGTGCCAGACTGGGCAACACCTGAGAAAGCGATAGAAGCAGGTCTGCACTATCGTCAGCAGATTGAGCAGGCTTCGGACGACTATGATCCGGCAGAAGGTCTTAATCCCGGTGAGGCTGCTGAGGGTGCCCCTGAAAGTGAACGGGAGCATGTCAGGTCCGTTGTGACCGATCTTGTTCTGGAAGCCTCAGAGACGCTCCCTTCCCCTGCTGACGGCACACGCTATTTCAAGACTGTCATGGGTGTGGTTGACGGCACCACAACGCCGCTGGGGCCACTGCTGGACCGCTGGGAACGGGAAAGAGACCAGACGATCAGTAAGGCGTCACGGGCCATGGATGCAGCCGCTATCAACCATTTTGCAGCTTATGTGGCTGAGCATGAGGGGCAGACGCTGGGCATCACGGTGAAAGACCCCATGCAGCACCTCCGGGCTAAAGGGCTGGAAAGCCTTGAGCTGAGGATGCTGGGTGGTTTCACGGAATGGCTGCTGGATAGTGCTGGTCTGACTGCCAAGACCGTGGGGAGCCGTGTCAGCCCCCTGAAGATGTTCTGGGACTGGTGCATTCGCAAGCATATCATCTCTGGGCCAAATCCGTGGGATGGTGCCACTCGTGGTCTGAAGCAGCAGGCAGCACAGCAGGGCAAGAGCCGACCAAAGCGCCGGGAGTTCTCAGAAACTGAGTTGCTGGCTATCCTGAAAGCGGACCCGGACCAAAGGCGCTGGGCGTGGGGGCAGGCTATCCGTGACCTGATGCCCTTGGGTTTGCTGACAGGGGCAAGGCAGAACGAGCTGTGCAGCCTGACTGTGGACAGGGTTGTGCAGGTGCCAGGAGGTGAGTTGCTGGGCATTGGGGTGATTGAAGAGGACGCCAAGAACTCCAATTCCATCAGGCGGGTTCCGCTGCATCCTCTGGTTAGGCCAATCATTGAAAGGCGGCTTGCTGCTGCCATTGCCACAGGTGAACCAGACGCGCCCTTGTTTCCTGAGTGCAAGCCCGGAGGGCCACAAGGGAAGCGTGGTTATTACTTCTCAAAACGCTTCACGGACTTCAGGCGGGATGTGCTGGGCAGGGCATCGGACGGTCTGGTGGCGTTCCACAGCTTCAGGAAATGCTTTGGCACCTACATGCGGAGGGCTGCCGTGGCGGGTGTGTCTGAATGTCAGCTATCAGTTGCTCAGAAGCTGATGGGGCATAAGCCTCAGACCATCACAGAGACCACCTATATGGAAGCAGAGATGCCGTGGCCGGTCTATGAAGCTGCCATTCTGGGCATGGTGGACAAAGGGCTGCCGGAAAGTGTTCGGGCTGCCCTTAACCAAAAAGCCCACACAGAGACTTTCAAAGACCGCTGAGGGCGGCCCTGTTCCCCTCCGGCATAGTGGGGCCGGGAAGTGACTGAAAGAGTCTGTGTGAGCTGATCG
>NZ_LHZA01000042.1 GCF_001580535.1 Acetobacter cerevisiae
AAAGTTTCTTTTCCCCTTACAGATTTATCATTGACATGAGGCAACGGATAAATCGTAGTGTGACGTAACGGCAATGGACTCTGCCTGACTTCGTAAAGAAGTCGAACCGCCCCAAGGGCTGATGACTCCTACCTCGCCATAATGGCACGTGAGGGAGGAGTGTGTTCAGGGTCATGGGTCGTTTTCCGCTGTTTCAGAATTCCATCGTAGTAAATATTCTCGCCGTTCTGCGCTGGAGCGGGCTTTTGCTGCCTATGGCAGCCTGCGTCGGCACGTTATGCGCCGTCTTCCTCTGGGCGCTCGATCATGTCACCGACTATCGCTTCGCCCATCCCGGCCTGCTGTGGTTCCTGCCGGTGGCAGGCGTTGTCGTTGGGCTGGCGTATCACTGGTTCGGGCGTTCCGCCGAAGGGGGTAACAATCTGATCGTCGATCAGATCCATGAACCGGGTGGCGGTGTGCCACTGCGTATGGCTCCTCTTGTTCTGATCGCCACCGTCGTCAGCCATCTGTTCGGGGCCTCAGTCGGCCGGGAAGGAACAGCGGTCCAGATCGGTGGCAGTATCGCATCCGGGTTCGCCCGCCTGTTCCGTCTGGACGACAACGGGGTCCGCATCATCCTGATGGCCGGGATCGCGGCAGGATTTGGCGCGGTCTTTGGAACACCCGTCGCGGGTGCCGTCTTCGCCATGGAAGTGCTGAGTATCGGTTGTATTGACTACCGTGCTCTTGTTCCGGTCGCGGCAGCCTCAATCCTCGCGGATATGGTGTGTCATTCCTGGGGTATTCATCACGTCCCTTACAGGATCGGGTTTGCCGGCTATCCTGATCTTTCCGGCCAGATCTTTCATACGGATCCGGTGCTTCTGCTGAAGGTCGGTGTGGCATCCGTCTGCTTCGGCCTGACCAGCCTGCTGTTTGCAGAGTCCGTTCACCGCCTCAGCCCGGTTTTCCGCACGCTTTGCCCCATTGCCTGGCTGCGTCCCGCCATTGGCGGCGTACTGACCATCGCGCTCGTCTTCATCGCCGGATCACGGGACTATCTCGGTCTTGGTGTGGTGGCGGCCACGCCTGATGGTGCCTCAATCCTCAATTTCTTCCATCCGGGTGATTATACGTGGAGTTGGCTGTGGAAGCTTGTCTTCACGGTTGCCGCCCTGTCGACCGGCTTCAAGGGCGGGGAAGTCACGCCCCTTTTCTTCATTGGCGCCGGTCTGGGACATACGCTGTCCACCTTTCTCGGCGTGCCGACCGATCTTCTCGCGGCAGTCGGGTTTGTGGCTGTTTTTGCGGGGGCGGCCAATACCCCTCTGGCCTGTACCTTCATGGGGGTCGAGCTGTTTGGCGCTACGGACGTCATCTACATCGCGACGGGCTGCTTCATTGCCTATCTCTGCTCCGGTCATTCCGGGATTTACCTGTCCCAGCGCATCGGTGTTCCAAAAGCCGCACATCCTCACATTACGGCGGGCATGGCGCTCCGGCAGGCCCGTGGCTTCATCGGGCGGCGGGTCCGGAAAACCGGCACCCAGACCTCCTCTGACCCAGCAACACAAACCGGAAAATAAGCCATGCACGAGACGCCCACCCTACTGACAGAACCTGCCGGTATTCTCCGGATTTTCATGACGTCCGCATCACGGGCGCAAAGCCGACAACAGAAACCTTTTACCCGCCTGTTCCAGCGCCGTCCTCTCTATCGTGACATCGTCCATGCGGCCCGTGCAGCAGGCTTCACCTGCTCGAATGCCCCCTTTGCACATTACGGCTTCTGGAGAAGTGGGGAAATCCAGCAGACACTGGGGGAAATCCCCAATACGCTTCTGTCGGTCTATGTCGATATTCTGGGCGACCATGAGCAGCTTCAGGCATTCTGCCTCTCCCACGAGGCACTGCTGAGAG
>NZ_LHZA01000030.1 GCF_001580535.1 Acetobacter cerevisiae
CCCATCGGCGGAAACAAAAGAGGCCGAGCAGCCCAGCGCCAGACGGGCGGACGCCTTAGTCACGCGCTCCGTCCAGGCGGCGGTCGGGGTAAAGCCGTAACGCTGCTTCATCAGGTCTGCGGGCAGATGGTCCATGGTCCACATCCCCTCATCCGCATGCGCGAAGGGGATGGAAGGAAGGACCGCCGGAGCGCACGCCAGCACCGCCAGAGGCAACAGAGAACGCTTGAAAAAGCTGCTCATGATGCAGAAACCACTTTCAGGTTAATGTTACACTATAACGAAATCGTTCCGCACAGTGACGCAGACACGCCCGCAGAGCAAGACGTTAAGAGGCCGCCGCGTCGTCTTCCAGCAAGGATTCCAGAACGCCTGCGGCCAGAGCGCGCGTCACTTTTTCACCAGACGCCAGGGCGGCCTGATCCAGCCGGGCGGCCATATCCCGAATCGCCCCGGCATTGCGGGGCAGCCGCCGCAGCAGCCATTCCGTCACCGGCTGAGCCACCACCATCTGCCGTTCCGCCAGCAAACGCAGGAACAGCCGCCGCAGCAATTCCTCCTCCGCCTGCCCAATGGGCACAGAGGCCGTGGCCCGCAGGCGGCTGGCCAGATCCGGCAGAGAAACACGCCACCGCGCGGGGGAAGCCCGGCCAGCCATGAGCAGCGCCATCCGCCGCTCCCGCACCAGATTGATCAGATGCAGAAGATCTGCCTCTTCCCGCACCTGATCCGCATTATCCAGCGCCAGCGCGCGGAACCCACCTTCATGAAACAAATCGGCCACATCCTGTTCATTCAGGCGGCGGCCTTCAATAACGGGCGCACCATGCCGCGCCGCCCAGACGGAGAGCAGATGCGTCTTGCCGGTGCCGCTTTCCCCCCACAGGGCCATGCGGCCTTCCGGCCAGCGCCACATTGCTTCCGCATCCAGCACCCAGCCGCGCGCTGCCGCATTGGAGGGAGCCGCCACAAAGTCCGAGCGTCCGAATCGGGGGCGGTGCGCGAACGGCAGAGCAATCTGCCCGCTCACTCCACCCTCCTTTCCGTCCGCCACAGGCTGCTGTGCGGCCTCTTTTGTTTCCG
>NZ_LHZA01000068.1 GCF_001580535.1 Acetobacter cerevisiae
AGATCTTTTCTATGACTGACATGAGGGCGACTGCCGCCAGTCTGCTTAATTCTTGAAGCCGACAGGCAGATTTGGGAGGGGAAAGCAGAATGTCGGGTATCGGGAATAAATGACTGAATACTGCCATTCACAGCTTTCACGCTCATGACGGCTATCGATCAAGTCACGCTGTTCCGGGGCAGCCTCTGGAACGTCCAATTGGGTGTCTACTGGTCGGTCACGCGCAAAGTTCGGTTATTCCGCGCCTATGCCGAAATCAGTGCCATTATCTGGATCGCTTAACGCGTGGGTTATTTACACTCGTCCACCCATCCGGACCCTCTCATGACAGATATCAATGCCGCGCTCGAACAGTAGGTTTTCGAAATTCCGCAATGATAGCGGAATGCTGAACCCAGAATGTCAGGATTTAGCCGGGACGGACATTGCCGTAGACGCAAGCGCGATGAGCGAATTTTTCAGTGGTTCCGTCGGTCCGGTTTACCCAGAAGCACTTGGTGCCATAATCAGCGGTCCTCACACTGAAATCAGCGACGCCCGAGCTGATCTTCTTATCACCCTCTGGGTGGCGAGCCAACGCTGCAATCAAAATCTTTGAGTCTTCCGCACTCACTTTGTCCCCGACATCATACTTGTGCAGGATAGCATTGAGGTAGGCGACAGCATCACCTTTGTTAGCGAAATGTAGTTCACCCAAGCTAAAAGGTTTCGCAGGCATGTTTATCCTCCCTTGTTACGGACTAACGGTATCCGGACTGCCTTGATCGATGGCAAGTATCTTCCCTCGAATTTCCCGAACGATGATCGCTGGGATGTCCATTGTATCGAACTGGTCGTCGCGCTGCCGAATCCACGTCATACATTCCTCTTTGGTAAGGTTATCTCGCGCGATCTTTTCGTAGAGGCTTACGGCACTCATACGAGATAGGCCCATCTCCATGAGAGATAGCAGAGTGCGCGTTGACACGCCGAACTCCAGCTGGGTGCCGATATCGAGATCGGTATCGATCAAATCTTCACGATCGATCTCGCGGAAATATAGATGCAAAATGTCCATGTAAGCCGAGAGATATTTTGGCGCTTTGAAGCGAGCCACCTGCTCGACGTGTTCCATTGTTTGTCTGATTAACTTCGGCAGGACAAACTTCCGACCATGCCTGTTGTGATAATCGATATTCGCTCTGATCATAGCCGCGAGGGAAAAACCTTTCAGCCACTGAACGACGATCACGACGTATAAGGGGATCAGGCTATCCGGCATGAACGCCGGATAGAGATGCTCGTTGATCCTTCGCATAATGGTGACGAAGCGATCATAGCTGTCCTGGCTTTCGACCGGCGCCGGTATCAGGTTTTCGACATCCTTTTCGTAGGCCCGAAAAGCTTCCAGCAATGACTGAAGGCCAAGCGCGCTCACGCCTGGGTGTCGCTCCGAGAAGCCTGATCCGATCTCGATCTTGTCAGCCAAAGCAGCAAGTTGCTCGTCGGTTTTTGCGATGGTATTAGGACTGTGACGCTTTGCGAAGCTCGCCTGCGCAATCGAGCCCAGTCGCAAGTAGGTGGATAGGAGATATGCTCCAACCTGTTCGAACCGGCCGACTTCGGCCAATTCGAAGAGGGGTGTATCTGCCCTTCTCTCCAGGTAATCAGCCATGCCGTCACCGGTCTCCAAAACAGCGTCGCTTTCGCGTTTAATCGGATAGCGCGAGCGGATCGGCACGCCATTAGGCCAAGCTGTTGTGTCATCCGGGTCGATGCACACGATATTACCCTGAAACTCGTTGCCCCACCTCCCAGCACGACCAGCGAGGTTCCAAAAATCATGGGGCTCCATCGGATTTCCCATACCTTTGCGGGGACCACGGACCACGATGGTCCGACAGGACAAATTGACACCCTCGATCAGGGTAGAGGTGCAGACAAGAAAGCGGATTTTGCCGCTTCTGAAGAGCCGTTCTACTTCCTGTCGGATCAATGACGGCATATTGCCGTAGTGGAAAGCAACACCCTTCAGAACGAGCGACGCGAGGGCAAAATTTGGGTGAACACCCTTCCGCGCTAGGTCTGCCAATTCGATCAGTTCCTTGTCGGTCCCGTCGATCGCGGGGACAAGCTGGGCGATCAAGTCGGCGATATCTTCGGCATCACCAGCTCGGTTGGCATAAACCAGCGTCCCGCCTCGTTCACCCACTGCGGCTGCAATGAAGGCCAGTTTTTTAGTGGCGTTATTAGGTGAGCTAGCAAGCTTCAAAACACCTACGGACTGGGATGCCGTCCCCTCTTTTATTGACAGATTCCAGAGTTTTGGCTTGCGCGGGACTTGCTCGGCGATGATCAGGTTCTGAATGACCGTCGGGGCGTCGCTATCGACGGCGTCCGTTTTCGCTGTCCCCGGGGCATCGGCCAATAACTCCTCGGGATTTTGCGTGGCCGGGCTGATGAAGACCACTTTGAGATCATCATTCGAGCGCTCTAGCCGCTCGATCGCATCCTGCAAAATGACGCCGCGCTGATTGTCGCCGATCTTGTGAGCCTCATCGACGATAAGCAGATCGACGTGCACGTCTTTTCCGAGAACATTGGCTAACAGATGCAGCCGCTCCTGCGTAAATACCAGGATGAGCTTCTTTCCGCCTAACTGAGCGGCATCATACTTCTCTGGTAGAGGAAGAGACGACACTTCAATCTCTGCCGCCTTGCCCAAAAGCTGCGCCAAATTTGTCTCAATCTCGGAAACAAGTGCACGCGTGGGTGCTAAGTAGACCGATACCCGTGTTTCGGCCGAGCGCATATGATTTATCAGCCATTGCAGGACGAGGAAGGTCTTACCGGATGCTGTGGGCGCCGAGGCCGACAGCCAATTATTCAGTGTGGCGCTATCCCAGAACCGTTGCTGAAAATCATTGACCTGAAGCCAGTGGCCGCTGGATTCTATCAGAACCGAATGATCTAGTTTGCGACGCTGGGCCTCCATCCGTAGACCAAAACCTAACCGACCTTCTAGGTTCGTTTCGAGCAGCTTACGGTCGTTCGCCAGGTCAACAGCTCGAAAATTTGTCAGCTTGCCTAGAAGGACGGCTCCCGCGTCCTTCACTGGCTGAGTGTCAGCCATCGTCACGGCTCCGGTCGCGATGCGCAAAGCCGCTTCCTGATGCTGTCGAAATGCTGATCGAGCCAAAATGCTGCCCGCGAACAGCAGACGGTGCCAATCGATAGGAGCTGTCTCCACAGTTTCGGGCGCGAGGTGATCGAGTTCTGTCCGAACGGCCAAACGCGTGAGGATTTCGACATCATCTTTAACCCCCTCGTCCATCAGCCATGTTGCGAGTTGGTCGAGGCTCATTCAGTAAGCCCCATCGCTTTGAGAAACGCCTTTCGGAAACCATCTGCCGAGGGCAACGGGATGCACAGCACCTCGATTTCAATTTGATTAAGCTTCTCGGCTGTCAGTTGCTTGCCGATAGGGGTTTTCAAATTTTCCAGTTCGGCCTTCGCCGCTTTGGCGATCTCTTCCGCTATGCCCTTTACGCCGTCGGTCGGATAGTAATCCGCATCAAATCCAATCAGAGCGATGCCGCAGTAACGAACGCGCTTGGATTGCTTTGAGTTCTTGTTGAAATATTGCCGGAGAGCCGTCGTGACGATTGGATCCGACAGGTCGGCTTTATCACTCAGAAGGATTAGGTCCTTTTCTCGCTCCGCGCCCTCATGATCGGGCTCGATCAGGAAAGGCGCGATTGACGCGAAGCACTTTTTGATGCCGTCTCCAACATCCTTGTAGACTTTGGACTCACCCCAAAAGAGCTTCAAAATTCCGTCTTCTGTGACGCCAGCGTAAACGCCGTCTGCGCCATGATAATGCATGCGGGTGTCGGTTTTCAGGTCCATTTTGCAGAGGATTTGTGGGAGCTTCAAAAAGCGCTCGGCAAGCAGAAACAGCAGCATCTCCCCGCCCTCGCCCGTGAGGGCAAGATCGGTAAAAGACCGTTTCGCTTCCTCGTGAAGTGCGGCGACTGCCTCGCCGCTATTCCATCTCTCATCCCGCGCCTTCGCGTCAGCCATTTTCGCGCGTGGGATCGCATAATTGGTCACTGCGTTTCGCATAAACTCCGCAAGCCGGTGCGGATCGACGCGGCCATTCGCGTCGACTGTCAGACAGTGACAGTGAATTTTTACTTTGTGTCCATCGAGAACGGCATCACGCTCGACGAGTTCAAGGTGAACTTCGAGAGTCTCAGGATTGCCGGTAAGCGCGGCATCCAAATTCTCGACAGTGATATTAGACAGGTCGTCCCCTCCAACGTCGCAACCGGCATACGGTCAGCTTCCATATTATAGGTTATTTGCCAAGCCGTGTCCCGAGGGTATTTATGATCCGGTTTAGGCCGAACAGCCAATCCAGCCCTACCAAGCTCATCGAAGCGTCAGGGAGACAACCATCGTAAGTCATAAGGTGTGTCGTCGGTGATGACGAAGCGCGCCCGAAACGACAGGGGAAAGATGGTAGATGCGTGCGGATGTCAGCGATTGACAAATAATCTGCCGCCCGACACGTTGCGTGGAAAAGGCAAGCAAGTCCCAAACTCTCTTTATCGCGGCTCGCCCGGGAATGTCGGCTTTCGGGCAACCACCATCACCACTTTGATGTCTACCTTGAGGGCGACTGCCGCCTGTCTGCTTTGTTTTTTCTGAGGCGACAGACGGTCAATTATGTCGAGTAAAAACTCATTCATGAACGCGTCTCTCATCCGGGCAGTGCAGATCTGATCCGTCCATGTGCACACCAGCTCCACACTGAAGAACTGGAGCCGTCTGGACTGCAAACGTACTTTCAGAGGCCCGTCCGCTAAGATGACTAGGTGTTTGGTCCCGGGGTTTGAT
>NZ_LHZA01000018.1 GCF_001580535.1 Acetobacter cerevisiae
ACTAAAAATGGGGGGATTACCAATTTTTCGAGATCGTTTGTTTTTATGCCTACATTTTACCTTCAGCCTCTGGAAGTGTTTATTTGTGGGTAAGTAATATGACGGCTACTATCAATAATCGCAGATTCAGTAAGGTGCGCGGGAACGACATCCGTCATGGACAGAATATGAAAGACTGTCACCCCGTGGGCCAGAAGATAGTCAGTAACGATGCGCCTGTGACAGCGCCACCAGAGCACCTCCGCGCACATGATCGCAACAGTTGCCTGCTGTCCCGCCTCGATAAGCCGGACAAGACCTCGGTGAAAATCTTCTCCAAGCGCATAATCCGCATAATTATGAAAACTCTGGACACGCCAGAATGCGTTGGTCTCCGCAGGCATCGTCTTCGACCGTGGCCGTCGTCCACCAAGCTCTGGAAAATGACTATATCCGATCCCCTGTGCCGCCAGTTCCGGCTGGAGACTGGTGCCATCATAGTCTCGATTACGCCGGGAATACGGAAAAGCCCTCACATCCGCGATCAGTGTCACGCCATAATGACGCAAAAGCGCGATAAAATCAGATAGCGCAAGCGTGGAATGCCCAATGGTGTAGAATGGATGACAAGAAGATGATCTTGCCTCCCCTGCGAGGTTCACATTGGATACGGAGTTTTCCATGCCGTCACAAACTTTCCAGATCGGAGACATCGTATCTTGGAACTCGGAAGCGGGATACGTCAGTGGACGGATCAAAGCCATTCATACGGCGCCCTTTCTGGTCAACGGCTATCAGCATCACGCGACGGCAGAACACCCTCAATATGAAATAGAAAGCCTTAAAACCAGTCATATCGCCTTTCACAAAGGCACGGCCCTTACACTTGCTGAGTGACTGGATGGTAATCCCCCCATTTTTAGT
>NZ_LHZA01000029.1 GCF_001580535.1 Acetobacter cerevisiae
GATGATTATGGAAATTTCTTTTCTACAAAACAGACTTTTTCATAATCTAACCCGATGTACAACCCTTCTGTGAGATTTCCGCGTCGATCACCATCCTTTGAACCGGGACCGTATATCAGACCTTCCGGGGACTCATAATATTTATCTCCATTTTTTGCCTGATAAACTTTAAATCCTTCAGGCGCATTAACCATTGCGCCCATGGACTTCATTTCAATAGCTCCAGTGGGTATCCCGCTTTCTGCACTTCCAACAAACGACGATTTCTGTTCACTACCAGAATGTAGAATAACAACATTCATTCCAGATGAATTATTTCCATAGATCGTGGAATTAATATTATTCCAATCCTGATTGCTTTTAGCTGTTTGTATTGCTGTATTTACAGCTTGGATTCTTTCAAGAGTCGGCGCAGTAGTACCATCAGACCAATAATTTAAAATCTGGTTGCCAGGATCAATCTGGCGCAGCTCAGAAGCAGCACGATTATATTCATCCTGTTGATGTTGCGCTTGTTGCCTCACCTGAGGATCAGGATCTGTGAAACTCAAAAGGGGATCATCAGACACATGCATGGAAAAATGTGCATTCTCATCAGGAAATACGCCAGACGTCACTCCAGAAGGCGATTGTCCACTCTTCTTATTCTGAGAATTTAGCTCCGAGCTACTTTGCGCATCTATTGAAGAATTCTTCTCTGCATCCGGTTGTTCAGATTTTTTATTATCCGTTTCGTTGTATCGGTCGTAAGCCTGAAGATGATGAACTTCTGCGCTGGGAGACCATAGACCGCAGGACAATGTCTCAGCATCTGCCACCAACCGTGATAGATCGACTCTGGGACATGATCTGTGACGCGGCTGGAAGCGGCGTTTACGCTGATGATCGTCTGGCCGGGGTGCAATTTCTTGGGCTCCATCGCGTCGTCGATCATCTCGAACGGGAAGGGCTTCGGATTGAGGCAGTTCCTGTGCCATCTCTGTCGCCGCCAGCGCCGGTCGCGGTGACTCTGGCCGCGTTCCTGGCTGCGCGAGGGTAATCCCCCCATTTTTAGTGGGG
>NZ_LHZA01000057.1 GCF_001580535.1 Acetobacter cerevisiae
AGCTTCAGCTTCTACCTCAAAGAATGTGTCCTGAGCCTACTGTTCCAGATGCTAATTAAGACCCTTTAAGAGGCATTTAATAGACGTTTAGCTCATGCATGGAGCGGTAGTTTTTGGGTTCCAAACTATCTGGCTGCTGGTTCCAAATTATGCGGCTCGCTACAGAGAGGGCAGTCCCCGATCTGCTCAAAACGCAGATCAAAAGCTACCCCAAAAACCGTCAATCAAATCGCCAAAACCCTGAAATCACGAGCCAGGCGCATCAACCAACGGTTCTTCGATCCCTCCAGCTGGTGATTGATGCAGGGAGAACTGTGCGCCCACTGCAGTATGATGGCACGCATTACAGCTTTATGCTGCCGCCGCATACAAAGTCCGTGCGTGTGGTCTCCCGTGCCAGCCGGCCTTCAGATGTGATTGGCCCCTTTGTGGATGACCGTCGTTATCTTGGGGTGCTGGTTGCTAAAATCGTCTTTGTTTCAGACAGCCAGAGCTACGAGATAACCTCTCATGTGCAGACTGAAACGCTGGACGGATGGTATGGTGCAGAAGGCGAATCATGCGCCTGGACAAATGGCAATGCCACCCTGCCGTTGTGTGAACATATGACGCAGGGCAGGATGGGCCTTCTGCTTCTGGAGGTGCTGGCAGGTGGCCCTTATCTGCTGAGCTACCCCCAAGCAGACGTTCGTTTGTCACAGTCAGCCTGATTTTTCAGAGAGAAGGCTTTTTGGTCAGGCCCCCATTCTTGATGGGGGCCTGATAACGTGTGTTTGGCAGGCGTTCCGGGCGGAGCTTTCCGTCCCGGATAACGATGCTATTGCGCGACCGTGCTTGCAACCAGTCCTGGTGTCAGGATTTGTGGCAGCACAGCCTCCGGCCCGTTGGCGGGCACATAGAGGTAGAACGGTACGCCGTCTCGCCCATGTGCTTTCAGAAACGCGCTGATGGCAGGATCATGATTGGTCCAGTCTCCCCGCAACACCGTAACACCATGGGCAGCAAACGCTGCCTGCGTGCTGGGGATATCCAGCGCCACACGCTCATTGACCAGACAGGTGATGCACCACGCTGCGGTCATATCCACAAAAACGGGTTTGCCTGCCGCGTGGAGTTCTTTCAGTCGTGCTTCAGAAAAGGGTTCCGTTCCTTTGGGTAGCCCGGAGGTCAGGCTGCCGCTGGTAGTCGGTGCGGCACTCTGGTGACGAAGGGCCGGAACCAGCGCCAACGCTCCCAACAACCCCAGCAGAGCCAGCCCATGCAAAGCGGTGCTGGTGCGCGTATGCCCTTGCTGAATAAGCCGCACCTGCGCCACGCCATAAATCCACGCAGCAAAGCCAAGCAGCACCAGCCCTGTCGCCAGCAGCAGCACAACGGACGCCCCACCTTCTAATGATGCCACCCATAGCAGCCACACGCAGGAACCCAGCAGCGGGAAGGCCAGAAACTGGCGAAGGTACTGCATCCATGCGCCGGGTTTTGGCAGGCGCGCGGCCAGTCCTGGCACGGTGGTCAGCAGCAGATAGGGTGCGGCAAGACCCAGCCCCATGGCGGCAAAAACAATCAGCCCCATGGCAGGCGGACCGGAGAGCGCCCCGGCAATGGCGACACCCATGAACGGGGCCGTGCAGGGCGTGGCAACTACCACCGCCAGAATGCCCGTGACGACATCATGCCAGTGGCCATGGGCATTGCTCGTCAGGGAACTGCCTGCCGAGACAGGCATGAATTCAAACACGCCCAGCAAGTTAAGCGCCATGGCAAACAGCAGCCAGGTCACCAGCGTGACAAACAGCGGGGACTGAAACTGAAAGCCCCAGTCCGCCGCAGCGCCAGCCACGCGCAGGCCCATCATCACGCCGCCAAGTGCGAGAAACGTCACCATGACACCGAGACTGTAACAGGCGGCACTTGTGACCTGCGTGCGGCGTTCCGCTTTGCCCAGCCGTGCCAGAGAAAGAGCCTTCATGGCCAGAATGGGGAAGACGCATGGCATCAGATTCAGGATCAGGCCGCCCAGAAAGGCAAACACCACCTGTTGCAAAAATCCGGCCTGCGTCAGCGTGCTGGAAAGTGGGGAAGAGGTCGTGTTCTGTCCGCCTGCGGACGCCGCACCTCCCAAAGCAGGAACGGGTTTGGCCGTGAGGGATAAGGCACGCTCACTTCCCGCTGCATCTTTCAGCACCAGCAAGCCACTGAGCGGCTGCGTCGCTGCAAATTCCGGCAGGCGCTTCAGGTGCAGGGCGACATTCCCATCCTGCACCGTAAACTTCTGCGCGGCAGCCTGATCAATCAGCCCCGGCTGATCTGGCATGAACCATGCATCCTGCACGGCACGGGCCGAAAGATCGGAACCCTTTATGGTCAATACGCCATCTGCCGAGACGGTGGCGACATAAGGGGACGGAACAGGTGTGGCCTCTGCCGTGGCGGCAAACAGGGGCGCCTCTGCGGAGGGATGAGCCGGGCCGGGTTGTAAAGTCACGGCCAGATCAGCTTCTTCCGGCACGCAGACATTTTCACACACCAGCCAGCTTGCATGGGCCTTGAGTGTTGTTGGCCCGGACGCCTGAGCGCCCGCCGGATGGAGAGGCAACTCCATGGGCAGCACAACGTCGCCCGTATAAGCGTAGGACATCAGCGAGGCATCGGGGATGCGATGCGGCGTTGGCCATACAATAGTAGAGGCTTTCCCGCTGAAGGCACCGTCTGCCGTCACGGTCACGTCCGGCGCTTCTCCGGCATCACCGGGGTTGCGCCAGTAAGTGTGCCAGCCGTCCTGTAATTTCAGTCGCAGGGCAACATGCAGCGGGGCCTTTCCGTCTGTGGTGTCTGTATCCGTTATCAGCGTGGCAACGCTGTGCCCGGTGGTGGAAACCGGCGCGCTTTCTGCTGCATTTGCCTGCTGCCATCCGCTTGCCAGATCGGCCCCACTCAGGGTTGCTCCCACAGCAAACATCAGGGCGAGCCCCCACAGGCAGCGCACCATGCGGTGCGTCAGTGCACGCGGGGAGCGGGTGGCGGCTGTGGCAGAAACAACCGGAGGGGGAGAATACAAACGGGACATGCAGGATCTCAGATAAAAAGAGCAACAGGACAGGAAGGTAACGCACCATAGCATGGTCCGTTGGCGGGATAGAACGCAGCACTGCAACCGGACTGCGGGAGTTTGTGTCCAGAGCCGGACCAGAATACGGTAAGGCGCACAGAAAACGCGATCACGCACGACGGACAGGCGGAAGGAAGAGTACGGCGTGTCGTCAGTTAAGCAGGATGATGATTGAGGCGAACTGCACGGCTGCGAGG
>NZ_LHZA01000054.1 GCF_001580535.1 Acetobacter cerevisiae
AGATCTTTTCTATGACTGACATGAGGCGAAAGCTGTCTATCTGCTTGGAGTGGGCCGACTCTCCTTCTCTGAGTAGAAGGAGAGCCATTGCATCAATTTACCCGTTTTTGATTTTCGCCCAATAACGTTCTGTTGCTGACCGCCGCGACTCCCATCCAGCTTCTTTGAGCTGAAGAGGTAATTCCTTTTCGGTGACGTCTGGAATGGCCTTCAAGATTTCAGCGATTGTCGTCCGGTCTCGCTCAGCAAGATAGGTCTCGAGACTCACAGCCGGTGGCAGTGCTGAGAACGAAGGCATCGGGATTTCCTCAATCCGGATGCATTCCTCCTCCTCAAGATACTCTGCCACCCTGTGTAACCCGAGAAATTTCACCCCGGCCAGCCTGTCTTCGGCATAAAACCCCGACCCTGCCGCATCGGCAAACATGTCCCAAAGCCTCTCCACCACCAGGGGTGGAAGATGCTGGAGCATGGTGCGCCTGTTGATCGGCTCCCAGCGGAGAAGTTCGTCCGGCGCACCGACGATCACTTCGATCCTGTCTGTGGCGACGTTGAACCGGATCCGGCCCTTCATTCGGGTACGGATTTCGTCTCGCATTTCCTGCTCATCGCGCATGATGATGTTCCTCATTGGTTTCCAAGCTTCGTTCTGAACGGATCGGAGAAACCAGTTGAGGCGGCCCTGTGGGCCATGGCGATGCGTAGACGCGCGTGATCGCCCGGCCCTCTTTCGAAGGTCGGGACGTGCATAAGTGTCTGATAAGCCAGTCTTTCATGGCGATCAGACGTCGATTTGTAGGGATTTATGATGGAAGTGGTTGCGGGGGCCTGCAACCAAAGAAAACTGCTGCTTGTCAGCGGGTTCGTTGAACGGTTGGCAGCATAGCTAAATGACTGAGAAAGAGGAAGCTTTTTGCCATGTCCCCATATATCCCTTCAAAAAACCCTCTCCGATAAACCAGACTGACTGTCAGAACTCCTTCCCTGCGACCAACGGAACAGCCGAATGTCTGCATGGATCGACCGGCCCATGGTGACAGCGGCCCTTATTTAAGAGCGCTTACCTTACCTCACCTCCTATTTAAACCAAATGGCTGTTGCTTAAATAACGGTGCGACGCCACAGTGGGCTCATGTCCGAACCCACGAGCAACCCTCGGCTAGGCCGCTTCGTCGAAACGCCGGTTGCAGGCGAGATAGTGCGCGCCTTTGTGCCGCCACCCCTGCCCCCGGAGCCCTCAATCGACGTTCTGGCCCTTCTGGAACGGCTGAGTCTGGCGGAGCGCGCATTGGGACGTCTGGATGGCATCACCATGCTGCTGCCGCGCCAGGAGCTATTCCTCTATATGTATGTGCGCAAGGAAGCCGTCCTCTCGTCCCAGATCGAGGGAACGCAATCGACCCTGACGGACCTGCTTCGCTTCGAAACAGAGGCGCAGACTGGTCAACCAATCGACGACATCCGTGAAGTCTCCAATTACGTCGACGCCATGATGTATGGACTGAAGCGACTGGAAGACCTACCGCTGTCCCTGCGCCTGATCCGTGAGATGCACGCGCGATTGCTCCAAAGCGGACGCGGCGGCACGAAAAATCCCGGCGAGTTCCGGCGTTCGCAGAACTGGATCGGTGGGACACGCCCCGGCAATGCGCTCTTCGTACCGCCGCCGCCGACTGAAATGGATGTCTGCCTCGATGCGCTGGAGCGTTTCATGCACGAGGAAGGCTCGCGACTTCCCGCCCTCCTCAAGGCCGGCCTGCTGCACGTTCAATTCGAGACCATCCACCCGTTCCTGGACGGCAACGGCAGGATCGGCCGCTTGCTGGTCACGCTGTATCTCTGCGTCAACGGCGTGCTGCGGAAGCCGCTGCTCTATCTGAGCCTCTACCTCAAAACCCATCGCACCGATTATTACCGCCTGCTTCAGGAGGTGCGCGAGCATGGCGCGTGGGAAGCTTGGCTCGAGTTCTTTCTCACGGGCGTCGCGGATACCGCCAATCAGGCATTCGATGCGGCAACCCGGATTGTCGAGTTGTTCAAGCAAGACCGAGAGCGCATCACGGTGGAGAGCGACCGGGCCGGCTCGGCGCTGCGCATCCACGATCTGTTCCAGCAGAATCCTTATCTGACGGCCAACCAGATCGTTCACCAGACGGGCCTCTCGGCCCCCACGGTCAATGCGGCGCTCGCCGATCTGGAGCGGCTCGACATCGTCGAAGAAATCACCGGGCGCAAACGGGGGCGCGTGTTCAGTTACCGGGGGTATCTCGCCATCCTGAGCGAGGGCACCGACCCACTCCCCACTGCTGTTTGACGGAAGAAAGCCTGTGTGGACCCTTTTCCCGAGCGATTGACCAGCCCCCTCAGGCTGTGCGCCGAAATGCCAGCGCCACGTAAACATTGCGGCGTTTAAAGATAGCTACGAGGGAGAGCGGACTGTCTGAAACGGGATAAAAGTCTCGCAAACCACACGTTCACCAGAACTATTGGCACACCAAGCAAGAGAACAACTCTTGTTTGGCACGGATTTGGGCTGCGTATCCGACGTAATCTGTCGCGAAATGGTTGAATCGAGACTATAATAACAATGGAAGGCATAAGGACGGCCGGTCGCCATCCTTGGCGCCACGCATCCAAGAGATTCGATCACGGAGCCCGACGAAGCGACACCGAAGATGCCCACGCAGAACTTCTCAAATGATGTGGTATTGTGCTCGTCGCCGAACTTTCTTTTATCCGGATTTTGCACACGGTAAGCAGTTTATGATCGGACAAAGATGTTGCGCATTCCTCTTTCGACAAAGCTCTCTCTCCATTGCATAGGGTGGTTACTCAATGCTAGCGCCGCCCGAACAATGAGGTGGTCCCGTCCGTTCGGACAG
>NZ_LHZA01000013.1 GCF_001580535.1 Acetobacter cerevisiae
AGGTTCAAATCCTGCCCCCGCAACCACTTCCATCATAAATCACTCATAATCGACTGCTGACGCAGATGTGCCCGCGTCATATCAGTCGTCTACACACGTCTCGACCTTCGAAAGAGGGCCGGGCGATTGCGACGGCGATGTGTCTCAAGCTGGCCGCAGCGCCGATAAACGCAGCAGCGTTGGCGGCAGTCGCTCTCGATTTTGAAGCTGATGCCAGGCTAGATGCCTAGTTAAGGTAATATGAACGCTCTCGCTCAGGGCCGAAAACCTGCGATGCAAGGGACATGGGTACGACTGAACTTGAGAAAAGACGGTTTGCTTGGTTGCGAGATTTTGTCCGGCGCCGTTCGCTGACAGCCGACGTCGAGATATGGGACCGCAAAAAGAAGGCCTGGGTCGACCTTGATTGTCCACAGAACTCCTTGAGTGGCTCAAGAGCAATATCAGACGCAGACCCGATCATAGCGTCATTGAGATATGGGACGCCAAGCAGAGCCTCTGGCTCCCGTTAAGCGACGCTGAACTGATGAACGTGTATCCCGTCTATGTGAGAGGGAATGTGTCTGACAGGCAGGTGGGGCTTGAGTTCGTTCAGGTTATTGAATCGCTCGTATCCCACAGCGATGAGGCTTCGGTGGTTAAGCGTGTCCTTAAGCAGAGAACGGCAAATTCATTTTACAGCGATGTCCAGCGTCGGACGTGGCTGCGTGATTACACGAGACGCAACTTGGAAACAGACGGTCTGGGAATTTGGTGTTGATTTTCACTGAGAACTGGGTT
>NZ_LHZA01000083.1 GCF_001580535.1 Acetobacter cerevisiae
GAAATTCAAGATCTAACAGGCCCTAGCCCTTATAGTAAGTACTTGTATCTAGGGTTTATGTATACGGATTTTGTTTGTAATACAATATGTTTGACGGCTTACGAGGTCTGTGCTCGGATAATGAAAATTAAGCAATCTTGAAAATTCTCAGGAGAATGAAGATGCCGCATTATCAGATTGATCAAGAATTTATTCCCTTCAGATAAAAAGGTATCCATTGTTGGATGATTGGTTCTTTAGCGTTTTCGCACAAGATGCCTGAGCTTTTATGTTGTGATAGCGCCTATCGACTGCTTGCTCTCTCAACTGGCACGTTCAAAATGATAATAACTGTTTAAAGGTGAGAAAAAATATATATTGTACATCATGTATAAATAAATTTTTTCATTATATGTAAAAATAATATTTAAATATTTTTAAAATGTAATGTTATTTATTTTACTTTATTTTTATTATACTATGTTTTGTTGCGATATTGATTGCATGCGATGCTGAGCATATTTTATGAAGTCTTTTCTGTTTGTTGTCATTACTGCGATGGATTGAAGTCGGTGGTGACGTGCCCCCCCCTTTTTTTGTTACCACTCAAAAAGAGAGTTCCCGGTTTTTATGGTTTGGGGTTGATGGGATGACAAGGGTCTCGGGGGCACGCCCCCGAGACCCTTATCTGGCGACCTGATCCGGTGTCCTGCCATCTAGTCGGGAATGTTGGCGGTACCGTATTGTAGTCCCCCCGCCAGTCCGCCAGAATTTGTCGGACTGGCGGGGGGACGTAAACAGTGTTTCGTTGAGGCATTCATCCCTCAACCGACCGTTGAAGTTTTTGACAAAGCCGTTCTGCTGCGGTTTCCCTGGGGCGATATAGTGCCATTTAACCTTGATCTCATCCGCCCATTTCAGGATGGCATGGGATGTGAATTCCGTGCCGTTGTCGCTGACAATCATGAGGGGTTTGCCATATCGTTCCACCAGGGAGGTCAATTCGCGCGCCACACGTCCTCCTGACAATGATGTGTCGGCAACCAACAGCAAGTTCTTGCGACTGAAATCATTAATAACGGTCAGAATGCGGAGCCGGCGACCACAAATCAGGGCGTCCGACACAAAATCCAGGCTCCAGCGCTGCCTAGGCTTCTGTGGAATGGTCATGGGAGCGCGCGTCCCCAGCACCCTCTTGCGGCCACCCCGATGGCGGACTTTCAGACCGTCCTCCTGATAAAGGCAGAACAGCTTCTTGTGATTGGGGTTGAACCCTTCCCGCGCCAGAAGATAGCTCAGGCGGCGGTATCCAAAACGGCGCCGCTGGCCCGCCAGTTACCGCAGACGCTGGCGCAGGACGCATCGTCGGCCTTGGTCGAAATATACCGCGCAACACGGCAGGCAAGCGCACAGGCACGGCGTTCGCTCAGGGCCAGAACACCACGAATATGGTCGACCGGCTGCCGCTTGGCGACAGGCGTCACCATTTTCTTCCAACGATTTCCTTTGGTGCTGCATTATCCAGCATCGCATCAGCCAAAGATGTTTCAGGCGACTGTTTTCATCTTCCAACGCCTTCAGTCGCTTTGCCTCGGAAACTTCAAGACCGCTATAGCGGGTTTTCCATTTGTGGAAAGTCGCATCACTGATCACGTGTTTGCTGCAAAGATCAGGGACCTTCAGCCCAGCCTCCTGTTCCTTCAGGATACTTATGATCTGCTCTTCCGTAAAACGACAGCGTTTCATTCGTCCGTATCCTTCTCGATCGGACTCTACTTTTAAATGGTTATATTCCCGGGGGCATGTCAGTTGTTTTGAAGCCCTGATTTACAATCTGTTCAGTGTACTGTGTTTTCGTAGCTGGAGAAAAGGAGGAGCTGACTGAGACCGTCATCGCTACAAGGTGTTATGCACTTTACATGAGCACGTTGATAGCGTTTCTGAGCATGCGGCCTGCGAAGGCGATCATATAACATTACTGTAAGTGTTTAGGCGCAGCTTTCATAGTCTTTGACCAGCCTTGTGCATCGCGTAACCCACGCCAAAGGCCATTCTGGATCTTCTTCCATCAGAAGCAGTTATGGAACAATCAGAGACCATTCGTTGTTACTGATATCAGATGGATACGGCCTTCGCACAGTAATAATCTATTTTTGCTGCATCATTCAGGTAAGTAAATACATAACTATGTTTAATTAAAATCATCATGTATGATTGATGAGTAGTGGAAGCCGAATAATAGCTTTCATTTTCTATCTGAGAGCAGTAGAATTTTATACGTATATGCTGCAAAAGAGGTCACATTCGGTGCCAGCCCCATTTGTTTCTGATTCAAGTAAAACATTCTTTACTTACCACTCCAATATTGTTTGCAAAGGATAAGAAGTCGTTGTTCTTGGGGTGTGAATTTTATTTATAGAGAATGCTCTATCAGGTCACATTATTCTTATGACGCTAGAACTTTACCAAATAATCTATAAAATAGATGCAGTAATTCGGTCTGATCCCGAGAGCAAATGGCCTTCAATCAAAGGTCTTTATATTGCTCAAGCAAACAGCATTTTTATTTCCCTTATTTTTTTTATATTTAAAATGTGAAAACCGTTTAAATCTTATAAAGCCTCTTCCCCCGTCTCACGTGTCCTAATTCTGATAACTTGGGTCAACACACTCACAAAAATTTTTCCATCACCAATTTTACCCGTGTGAGCGGTATCTAGGATGGCCTCAATGACCTGATCCGCCAGAGCATCGGAAACTGCAATTTCGACCTTGATCTTCGGGAGAAAACTGATCCGGTATTCTGCACCACGATAAATTTCTATCTGGCCTTTCTGGCGTCCAAAACCTTTAACTTCAGAAACTGTCAGCCCCTGAATGCCAAGTGGGGCAAGGGCTTCACGGACATCATCAAGCTTGAAAGGCTTTATAATCGCGGTCACCAGCTTCATGAGATCCAAATCCTTGCTCTTTTTGCCGGCTGAAGGGCTCAGAAAGCAGCCAGCATTCAGCCTCTATATAAATCTTGTATGCGTAAACATGCCAGATTTTTGGCGGGTTGACGAGCCTCCCTCTCTGGCCTTTCTGCCGGGGTGGGATAAAAGGGGAGTGGTTTTTTGCTCGTGGCCAGTTTTCGGGCCTTTGTCAGCGGGCACTGTGTATGAGGGATAACGTCAATGGCTGCCACGTCTGCATCCGCTGTTCAGAATGCTGTCACGTCTTCGCATCCGCCAGTGCAGGATGTCGATGTGTGCATTATCGGAGCTGGCCCTGTAGGGGGCTCTCTGGCGTGTCGCCTGGCTGTGGAAGGTATACGGGTTGCGATTGTTGACCGTGCTGATCTGCCGCCCATGGAACACCCTGATTTTGATGGTCGGGCGTATGCCATTGCCGCTGGTCCCAAAAAGCTTCTGGAAGAAGCCGGTATTTGGGATGTCCTGCCGCTTCCTGCCGGGCCGATTGAAGATATTCTCGTAACAGATGGTCGGCCCGGTGAACCCGCGTCTTCTCTGTTTCTGGAATTCACGCGGGAAGATGCGCATCAGCCTTTTGGTTGGATGGTTGAGGCGCGGGCCTTGCGTGTCGCGTTGAATGCCCAGCTTCATACGACGCCGAACATTACGGTGCTGGCCCCTGCAGAAGCTAAAGTAGTCAGAAAGGCGGAAGGTGCCGAGATCCATCTGAAGGACGGCCGCTCATTCAAGGCCTCTTTGGTGGTAGCCGCTGATGGCCGCAAAAGCCGTTTGCGTTCCGAGGCAGGGATCCCTCTGACAAAGCTGTCTTATGGACAAACGGCCATTGTGTGTGCGATTGCGCATGAGTTTCCGCATGATAACGGGGCCTTGGAACATTTCCTGCCTGCAGGGCCGTTTGCGCAGCTGCCAATGGCCGGGACTGAGGAGCATCCTTATCTTTCTGCCATTGTCTGGAGTGATAAAGATGCTCTGGCTCAGCGTTTTGCCGATCTGCCCGATGAGATGTTTGCTCGCGAAGTCGAGCGGCGTATGGGCAGTAATCGGCTCGGAAAAGTAACCCCTGTCGGTCGCCGTTGGGTTTATCCTCTCTCTGCTCAATATGCTCAGCGTTATACAGATACGCGTCTGTTGCTGGTTGGGGATGCTGCGCATGGTATTCACCCGATTGCAGGGCAGGGGCTTAATCTGGGGTTCCGGGATATCATCGCCCTGAGCGATATTTTGCTGACCGCCCATGCCAAAGGTGAAGACCTAGGAGCGCCCGCTCTGTTGGCGCGCTATCAGGCGCGTTGTCGCCCGGCTAATATGCTGATGCTTGCGGCGACGGATGCGCTGGATAGGCTGTTTAGCAATGATAACCCGCTGATCCGATTGGCTCGTGATGTGGGGATTGCAGGCGTCCATCGCCTTCCCAGGTTAAGAAAGGCCTTTGTAAAGCACGCCATGGGGCTTTAAAGCGAGACGACAACCGCAAAAGTCAGCTGCTTTCTGAAAGAAAGGACCTGCGTATGAACAGGCCGCACGTGTCTTCTATCCTCTCCAGCCATTTTGACGAATTCAGTCTGTGTTCGCCAAAACTGGAACTCCTGTGGCAGGAAATGGTTGAGCAGGCGTGTGTATGTCATGACCCGCTGGTACGGGGATTGCTGGCAACCGGAATACGAAGCCACGCAGATTTTGCCTCTGCGCTGGCGGCTTTGCTGGGACGGAAGCTGGGCGATAGATCTGTCGCCGCAGATGCTCTGGCAGAGTTAGTGAAAGAAAGTTTCGACGCACAGCCAGAGATCGTCTGTGCCGCTGCAGCTGATATGGTGGCTATTCGTGAGCGTGACCCGGCATGCCCGGATTACGTAACACCCTTCTTGTTTTTCAAAGGGTTCCATGCGGTTCAGAGCTATCGGGTTGCGCATTGGCTTTGGCGTGCAGGGCGGCGGCACTTAGCTTTGCATTTGCAAAGTCGTGGCTCAGAGCTTTTTGGGGTGGACATTCACCCCGCAGCGCGTCTTGGGCGTCGTATTCTTTTTGACCACGGGACAGGCATTGTGGTGGGGGAAACGTCCATCATTGAGGATGATGTCTCTATCCTGCAGGAAGTAACTTTGGGCGGGACGGGGAAGCATTCCGGAGATCGACATCCCAAAGTAAGGCGAGGAGTGTTGATCGGCGCAGGCGCAAAAGTGCTGGGAAATATTGAAGTTGGGGAAGGGGCGAAAATAGGTGCGGGTTCAATTGTTTTGGAATCGGTACCACCCTTCACAACTGTGGTCGGCAATCCCGCACGGAAGGTCGGCACGAAGCATTCGGGCATGCCGGCCTTAAGTATGGACCAGATGCTTCCACCGATTGATTACATTATCTAAGAAAAAGCCCCCGTATCTTTGAGGATACGGGGGCTTTTTTTATCAGGCCTTCTTGATGTGAAGTGGCATCATAGGCACTTCGTCACCATCCAGAATAAATTGTCTGACGCCATCCTGCGGCGCGATTTCCCGGAAACCGGCGCGCAGATACACTTCCCGGCACGGGGTGTTATCAGGCGTTTCCTTGATTGTGGCCGTGATGTCTGTTTCACCCGTACGGGCTGAGCGCAGAAGTTTGACAGCTTCCGCAACGACAAACTCTTCAACTTCCATACCCAGAACACGGCAGCTCATCACGTATTGCGTGATTTCTGTGCCTTTCAGGTAAAGGACACCAACAAGTCCATATTCGGTGAATTTATCTTTGACCTTGAACGCAAGAATTTTCCCGTCTGTCTTCAGGAAATCAGCGATGTTTTCAAAAGACCAGCGTTGGCCGTTCGTGTTGAACTGATTGGTCTTGTTGGTCAGTTCCAGCGCACGACCAAATTCAGGCTGATCGGTGCTGGTGATGTTGATGAACGAGACCTCGCAGTGAAGAGACGCAAGGAATTCAGACCTGTCCATTGTGGAACGGGTTTCTTCGCGCTCAATCTGCCCCCGGATCATTTCTTCACGTTTGCCAGATTCTTCTGTCATACGTGCAATCTGAGTTTCAGCAGACCAGAGGAGGATACGGCGCGTCAGATAAGGATTGCCGCCGATAACCCGGACGTCCGGCAGAGCTGATGCAACAGCAGCACGTTCTACAGGGTTATCATCAACAAAAACCACACTCTTTGGCTTAATGTTGAACTCTTTGCAGATTTCAGAAATGTTCTGAGCCTTCGGCGTCCAGTTGATTTTGACGGACGAGAAGTCGTCCAGTGAAATCAGCTTGGGCTCAATAACATCATCCCATCTGTTCTTAACGTAATCATAGTCATTTTTAGAGCAGATCGCGACAAGGATGCCGCGGGCCCGCAGATAGTGAATGGCTTCCCAGATCCCCAGCGGCCACCCGTCAGTCCGGGGCCAGGGCTGTGCTTCCGGTCGATAATGTTCGGCAATCTGGCCACGCCACAGCGTGTTATCCAGGTCAAACACCACCGCCTTAACCTGATCCACCTGCTTTGTGGTCCGGTAAGCCGTGACCATCTGACGGAAGATAGCATCAAGGAAGGCATCTTTTTTAACAGGATAAACTGTTTCCAGCGGAGGAATGGGTTCATTTCTGGCAATGGAACCAAAATCATCCCAATCCTGATAGGTCACAGCGCCATGCGAATAGAAATAAACGAGGTCATCAAGAATATAACGCTTACCAATTGTTGATGCGACAGCGTCAACATTCAAAAGATAAGCATTTTTATAGCCAGCGACTTTCTCGTTCAGATAGTCATTCAGTCTCTGAACTATCGTCGTCAGATCATTGTTGCTACCGCGCTCATACATGCTGGACGCGGTGCTCATCTGCGGCACAATGAAATTGGAGACGAATGTCAGCAGGCCATGCCGCTCATTGTAGATCATCGCGCTGGAAAGCATGGCATCAATGATGCTGTAAGCGTCCTGCAGGATGGTCTTGGTAAAGCCTTCCTCGTTAAAACGAAAACCCCAGATTACGCGGTCGCTCAATACAGAGCGTAGCGGGATCTGCAGGTACTGAAAATCGTAGTCCGAGACAGGCGAGGGCGGCGCCTCAGGAAGTACACTGACGAAATTATAAGGGATATAGTCAAATTTCGTTTCAGGATGTCGGCCCTGAAGCTGCTCATGGTAAAGCGCGGTCAGGCAGGAGCCAACCAACAGCACTTTCCCAACTTTTACGTTTGTGACTTCAAGGTCAGATGGGAACAGAAATTCAGCATCAGATAGACCTGTTGGCTGCGCTGCGGACTCTGAGGCAGGCTGAGTTTCAACGGATGCTTTTTCCTGCTTGATAACGGGAGGGGCAGGATTATCAGAAGCAAAAACTGCCTGTTGTTTGAGAATGAAGCGTGTGTCCGGATTGCCTGGGTGTTCCAGAACAATTGTAAGAAGCCCCTCTGGATCTTTGAAGGCTTCGATTGAACGCCACATGATGTCACCGCCTTCATTCAGAAGCAAAAGACGGTAATTTTCTATGCGCCAGGATCGTTCATTAGGATGGGAATATCCTTTGATTTCTCCAGACGGGCTGAGGATCAGTTGGTCCGACAAAGGTGTCCCGTTCGTTGGCCCAAAAGCCCAGCGAAAATCAGTAACGGGTGGGGACACGACGGCAGACTGTCCTTGAAAGTTTTTTGTTTCAATCATTATTAAACCTACAACGCAAAAATAGACTTGATGCTGAGTGACTGGGAGTGTGGCTTAGTGCGCAGGCTGAAGCAAATTAAGAATTCTGTCTGAGAGAGCCTTGTAGACTGGCCGGTCAAAGTGGGCGCCCCCAAACATTCCATCTTTGTTTAAATCATCTTCTGTTGTCAGAACATCACTCATATCAATGTAGTCAAAGCTATATTTCGTTGCGAGTGGAAGCGCCAGATCGTTTATCTCACCAAAGAATTCCAAAAGATTCTGATCACGTCCGACAGAGTGGTTAAGGCCAATAATAACGATATGTTTTTGAGCGTTTAGAAGGCGGTTAAACATATCACGCAGGTTCCACAGGAAGATGTTTTTCTGGAAGCCACCTACGGCGTGTCGTCAGTTAAGC
>NZ_LHZA01000157.1 GCF_001580535.1 Acetobacter cerevisiae
GGCCGGAGGTTTTGCAGGGGCTGGCGGCGGTGCGGGAAGGGGGGCAACCAGCATGCTGACGGGCACCAACGTAATCCCGACATTAGCCAGATGCGGAATCCACGCCTTGAGGCAGGAAAGGGCCACGGGGCGCAATGGGCCGATAACGCCAATGGCGCGCCCGTTTTTGCGGGCAAGCTGCTGGAGCCTGAGAAGCTGAATGTCGATCGTGACGATATCGGCATCAGTATTAATGGCGACATCAGCCGTGCCAATCAGCCCCGGCCCGTCGGACGTGGTTGCGGGTGTGGCGTTCAGATAGAACAGGCCGCGCTGATGCACGGCTGAGAGAATGGGTTTGAACGCTGGAGAATGCGGATATTCCCCGCCATTCTGGCCGGAAAACGCATTTGTCACCCCGGCATAGCCCGCGAGATGAGAGAGCGTTTCGTTCAGGTTCTCAATGTTTTTTCGCTCAGGCAGAGAGGCTTGCAGGGCATTCGGCAAAGCCTCTTCACCCGCGGCCTTGCCATCGGCAGGGCTGTCCTGCATCGGCAGAGAAAGTAGTGTTTCATGGTTATGCGTTCTGGCGCGGTCCATCAGGCTGCTCGGGTCCGACGCATACGGGGAAATAGCCAGAGAAACCGGGCCGGGTAGATTATCGATGGCCTGATTACTCAGTTCATCATCCGACTGCCCGATGCCATCAATCAGTAGGGCGACCTGTGCATTGCCTGCGGGAACCGGCACTTCCGGTGCTGCATACACCTGCCGGGGTAGGAGGCCATGCGGACCGACTTTGGGCAGGGCAAAGCCCCCGGGGCCAAGGTCGCTTGTCAGCAGATCCCCCATGGGGGCGGGAATGTCCGTTTTGCTGGCTAATGCTGCAATGGCGGCGGGGGAGGTGGTGCCAACATCAATATCGTCCCCGCTTACCTCAGCATAAGGCGGCCCCATGATCTGCAGGGTGAGGGCAACAACCCCCGCCAGCGCCGTGCATCCGCCCCAGAAGTAGATAAAAGCGCGGCCAGATGCAGGCATCTTCTGCCACAGAGAAGCCCCGGAGGGCTTCCCGGGCGTGCCAGGAGATGGGCTGGACATAAGGGCGTTGGCTCCGGTTCGGGTTAGTGGTGCGCGTGGTCATCCTTAGCCGCCGGGGCCGGAGGCTTGGCGGCGGGCAGGGAGGCTGACGGGTCCGGCGCAGGCAGCCCGGCCATGGAGCGCACAACGCGCAGGCCCTGCTGGAGCTGGAAGTCCGTTGCAGGCTTGGTGTAGTCAAACTCCGGCCAGTTTGCCGGCGGTTCGCCCGGAATATCCTTGGCAATGGCGGGCAGGTCCGTGCGCGGAGAGGACTTGGTCTGGTTCCCGCCCTGATTTTTCAGGATATGTTCAAGGTCTGCTTCATGCAGGCTGAAGCCGGGGTCTTCCCGCGTTTCCTTCACGGCGATATCGGGCGTGATGCCCAGCCCCTGAATGGAACGGCCGGAGGGGGTGTAATACCGCGCTGTTGTCAGGCGGATGGCCCCGTTCCCCGGAATAGGCATGATGGACTGCACAGACCCCTTACCAAAGGATTTGGTGCCCAGCAGCACGGCGCGGTGATGGTCCTGCAGGGCGCCGGAGACAATTTCAGACGCGGAGGCAGAGCCACCGTTGATCAGCACCACAACCGGCAGACCATCGGTAATGTCCGTGCCGTGCGCATCCCAGCGCTGGCTGTCCTTAGGGTGGCGGGCGCGAGTGGAAACAATCTCGCCCGAGCGGATGAAGCTGGAGGAGACATCAATAGCCTGATTCAGCAGGCCGCCGGGGTCATTCCGCAGGTCCACCACCAGCCCGGCCAGCTTGCCGCCAGCCTGCTGCTTGAGCTGGTTATAGGCCTTGAGCAGACCTTTTTCCGTTTCCTCATTAAACTGGGCAATGCGGATATAGCCAATCCGGTCATACAGTGCGGATTTGATGACCTCGATATGGATGTTCTCACGCGTCAGCGTCAGGATAATCGGCTTGGGGGTTTTCTCGCGCACCAGCGTGAGGGTGATTTTGGTGTTCGGCTTGCCGCGCATTTTCTTCACGGCTTCATCCAGCGGGGTGCCGTCTACCGGATGGCCGTCCACGGCAATAATGTAATCACCCGGCTTGATGCCTGCGCGGAAGCCCGGCGTGCCATCGACGGGGGAAACCACGCGGATGTGCCCGTCCTGCTGCTGGAGCTCCAGACCAAGGCCGCCGAATTCGCCCTTCATCTGCACCATCATGTCCGCATACTGTTTTTCGGTCATGTAGGAGCTGTGGGGGTCAAGGCCTGTCAGCATGCCGTTGAGGGCATTGGTGATGAGGTCTTTATCAGAAACCGGCTCAACATAATCCGCCCGCACAAGGTCCAGCACGGTGCCGAACAGGGTGAGCAGGCGATAGGTTTCGGCATGGTTGCTGGTGGGAGAGGCGTCTGGAGCCTTTTCCGCCATGGCGGGGGAGGCGAGCATGCCTGCGCCGGGCAGCACTCCGGGGTGGGAGGCCAGGGCAAGGCCTGCCAGGAAAGTGGCGCCAAGCATCAGACCTGTGCGGAACTTCATGCGATCTCGTCTCCTGTCGCCGGGTGCAAAACCCGTGCGGTCGTGTCCTGTCGAATGTTACAGCGTATGGCTAACTTTGCCTTGTAGCGCAAAGCCCTGCCTGTGTCCGCCATGCAGTTGGGCGAGATTAGCCGCTTCCGCCGGGCAGGCAAACTGTCTGTCCGCTTTTCCTTACAGGAAAGGTGCCGGATTGACGGGTTTTTGCCCATGCCGGAGCTGAATGAACAGCGTGCCCGAACTGCCGGAAGAGCCCATATGCCCGATGGGCGCGCCTTTGGATAAGCCTTGCCCGGTCGCCACATCCAGCCCGGAAAACCCTGCCATTACAAAGCGATAATGCTGCCCGCAATTCAGAATGACCATCTGCCCGTAGGTGCGGAACGGCCCTGCAAAATCAACGCGGCCGGAACAGGGGGTGCGCACGCTGGCGCCGGGCGCGGTGCGATAGGTGATGCCCGTGGCTGGGCCAGATTCGGTCGCGGAGCCCCATGTGCTGACCAGTGTTCCGACCACCGGGCGCGTGCCGCCGCCTGCGGGCGGATGGTCTGACAGGCCGGGGCCTGCGGCAGAGGCCATGGCGGCCATTTTGCGCCGGGCGGCGTCGGCCCGTTCCTGCGCACGGCGTCTGGCGGCTTCATCCCGCGCGGCCTGATGGGCTTTTTCTGCTGCGGCAATTTCTTTTTGCAGGGCAGATTCTGCATCAGCTTGCAGGGCATCCAGTCGGGAGACGGCATCCTGCAGGCTGGAGGCCTTCTGTGTAGCACTTTGCAGGCGCACGGCAGCGGCACGGGCAGCGGCATTGGCCTGCTGCTGGGCTGCGCGGGCTTTTAAAGCCTGCTGTCGGACCTGATCGCGCTGGCGGCTCTGAGTTTCCTGCAACTGGCCGAGTGCTGCGAGTTTCGCGGTAAGGTCAGCATCCAGTGCGGTCAGCTTTTCCTGCCGGGCGCGCATGTCCTCCGCCTGATGTTCCAGCCCGCGAGACAGCCCGCGCAGCACCAGAAAGCCGGTGACGGCCTCACCCTGCGGCACGGGGGCGGCCAGCAGGGTATCGGATGGATACAGGGACAGCCGTTCGGCCAGCGGCAGAACCGGGGCGAGGGCTTTGGCATCTTCCGTCAGGGCTTCGCGCAGGCTGGCTTGCTCCTTACGGAGATCGGCAATGCGGGAATCGAGATCCGCGACCTGCTGTTCCGTGGTCTGAAGCTCAGCGGTAGCGGAGACGGTGGCAGCGGACAGAGCTGAGGCCTTGGCAGCACTCTGCACGGCGACGGCCTGAGCGGCCTCATTTTTAGCGCGGGAGGCCGTGACGGCGGCGGCCTGCTCAGCTTTCTGCTTATCCATGGCGGCTCGCTGGGCCTGCGTGGCAGCGAGGGCGGCCTGTGCCTGCTTGACGGAGCGTTCAGCCTCGGCCTCCGCGCGGGTGGAGGCTGCGCGGGCTGCGGCTGAAGAGGACCGGGTGCCGGAAGAGGACGAGCGCACACGACTTGTGTGACCGGAGGCGCGATGGCTCGTGCTTTTTGTTGCACTATGTGTGGCGTGTGTTGTGTTTTTCTTAGCGCTGGCGGCCTGTGCAGGCGGAACGCAGGCCAGCAAGACGAAGATCCCGACAGGCAGCAGGCGCAAACCCCGCGCCCCATAGCCCCGGTCTCCCCACTCGCATTTTGCGGGCAGGGAATGAGGCAGCAGGGTGGGAGGCGGGGAGAAAAGCATTCAGTCCGTTAGCAGGGAAGTCCCGGTCATGTCATCAGGTTTGGGTAAACCCATCATGTCCAGCAGGGTGGGGGCGAGGTCGGCCAGTCTTCCGTCTTTCAGCGTCTTGTTGCCAACCCCAAAGGCTACCAGCGGAACCACGTTCAGCGTATGGGCTGTGTGCGGCACGCCGGTCTCCGGGTCTTTCATGGTCTCACAATTGCCGTGGTCGGCGGTGACCAGCAGAGAGCCGTCCTGTTTTTTGAGGGCCTCGATAATGCGGCCCGTGCCCGCATCCACCGTTTCAACCGCTTTGATGGCGGCTTTCAGGACCCCGGTATGGCCCACCATATCCGGGTTGGCGAAGTTCAGGACAATCAGGTCGTACTGCCCGCTTTCAATGGCGGCAACGGCTTTGTCTGTCAGTTCCGGTGCAGACATTTCCGGCTGAAGATCATAGGTGGCGACCTTGGGGGACGGCACCATGATGCGGTCTTCACCTTCAAATAGCTTTTCGCGCCCGCCATTGAGGAAGTAGGTGACGTGCGGGTATTTTTCCGTCTCGGCCATGCGCAGCTGGGTGCGGCCTGCGCGGGAGACGACTTCCCCCAGAATGTTTTCCAGCGAGTCCGGCGGGAACAGCACCGTCAGGCGCTCGGCCAGCGTGTCGCTATAATGCGTCATGCCCAGAACGGTGGAGAATTTCACAATTTTATGGCGGGCAAAGCCGTCAAAGTCCGGCTCCAGCATGGCGTCCAGAAGCTGGCGGATGCGGTCGGCCCGGAAGTTGAAGGAGAGCAGGCCGTCTCCATCTTTCATGCCGGTATAGCCGTTCAGCACGGTCGGTTCGATAAATTCGTCCGAGATATCGGCCTGATAGGCTTTGGTGATGACATCCTGCGCCGTCGCGGCTTTCGGGCCTTCTGCGCTGACCATCACGTTGTAGGCTTTTTCCACCCGGTCCCAGCGTTTGTCGCGGTCCATGGCGTAATAGCGACCAGAAACGGTGGCGATCTTCATGCTGTCCGGCAGGGCGGCGCGGAGGGTTTCCAGATAGCCCTGTGCGGAACGGGGCGGGGTATCACGCCCATCGGTGAACACATGGAACGCCACCGGCACGCCAGCCTCTGCCACCATGCGGGCGAGGGCTGCGGCATGATCCTGATGCGCATGCACGCCACCGGGAGAGACAAGGCCAAGCAGATGGCAGGTGCCGCCGGTTTTTTTCAGGGTGTTGATAAAGCTGGTCATGGCGGAACTGCGGGCCACGCTGCCATCCTGAATGGCGGTGGTGATGCGTGGCAGTTCCTGCATGACGACGCGGCCTGCGCCGATATTCAGGTGGCCGACTTCGGAATTGCCCATCTGGCCATTGGGGAGACCAACGTCTTCCCCGCTGGTGCGCAGGAAGCTGCGGGGACCATTTTTCCAAAGCGCATCAAAAACCGGGGTGTGGGCCTGCCGGACTGCGTTATCTGACGAGTCTTCTCTCCAGCCGAAGCCATCAAGAATAACCAGCATAACAGGGCGTTTCGTCTGGGAAGGTGCTGAAGCACTCATAGAACCATGCCTTCTTATTGTTTTATGGCGTGACTATGCCACTAAAACAGCTGGACACAAAATGCCCGGCAGGCATGGTTCCTAAGTGTTAGGCGCGGCGAACGATGTAGTGTTCGCCCAGTGCTTTGGTAATCAGGGCTGCGTGTTCCGGGTCCCGCGCTTCAATCATCACTTCAAGTTCAGCCGCCTGCACGGAGGGGGCTGCAAACAGGCGCTGATGAGAGACTTCGATGATGTTGCCGCCTGCTTCCCCAATGCTTCTGGAAATATCAGCCAGCACGCCGGGGCGGTCGGGAATTTCCATAATCAGGCGCAGGATACGGCCATCCCGCAGCATGGCGCGCAGAAGGGTGTTGGCCAGAATGCGGCTGTCGATATTCCCGCCAGAGATGGGCAGGGCGACCTTCTTGTCCCGGAACAGTTCCGGGTAGGTCATGACGGCAGCAAGACCGGCAGCGCCAGCCCCTTCGCTCACCTGCTTGGCGCCTTCAGCCAGCAGGGTAATGGCGGTTTCCACTGCGCATTCCGGCACCACCAGCACTTTGGAAACCAGCTTGCGGATAATTTCATCCGGGCGCTGGCCGATCTGCATGACGGCAATGCCCTCGGCAATGGTCGAACCACCCGAAGGATGCGTGGCCGGGCCGGGGAAGGCGGAGAGCGAATTGTAGCTTTCCACCTGCACGCCAATCAGTTCCACCTCCGGACGCATGGCTTTGGCTGCAACAGAGCAGCCGCCCAGCAGGCCGCCGCCGCCAATGGGGGCAACCAGCATGTCCAGCGGGCCTGCATCTTCAAACAGTTCCAGCGCACAGGTGCCCTGACCGGCCATGATCGCGGGATCATCATACGGATGGATGAAGGTGCGGCCTTCACGCGCCTGAAGGTCCTGCGCAAACAGCAGGGCTTCCGCAAAGCTTTCGCCTTCCAGAATAACCCGCGCGCCCCAGTTGCGGGTGCGCACCACTTTGGCGGCTGGCGTGAATTTAGGCATGACGATAACAGCATCAATACCCAGCAGGCTGGCATGGCGGGCAACGCCCTGCGCATGGTTGCCAGCCGAGACGGCAATCACGCCGCGCTTGCGCTCATCTTCGGAGAGCAGCGCGAGTTTGTTGGCCGCTCCGCGCTCCTTGAACGAGCCGACAGCCTGAAGATTTTCCAGCTTCAGGGTAATGTCGGCGCCGGTCGCTTTCGAGAGAGACTGAGAGGAAATCGTGGGGGTGCGGAGTACATTGCCGTTGATCCGCGCCGCCGCGGCGGTGATATCCTCAAACTTCAGCATCTCAGATGAATTTCACAGACAGGATCTCATACGTCCGGTCACCACCGGGGGCGGGGACGGAAACGGTATCGCCTTCGTGCTTGCCAATCAGGGATTTGGCGAGCGGGGAGGAGATGGACAGCAGGTTCAGTTTGATGTCCGCTTCATGCACACCAACAATCTGGTAGGTGGCTTCCTTGTCTGTATCTTCATCAACTACGGTGACAGTTGCACCGAACTTGACCTGATCACCAGACAGGGTTGTGGGGTCAATCACCTCAGCCGTGGAGATGATGCTCTCCAGCTCAAGAACGCGGCCTTCGGTAAAGGACTGCCGTTCACGCGCGGCGTGATATTCCGCGTTTTCCGAAAGATCGCCGTGGCTGCGGGCTTCCGCAATGGCGCGGATGATGGCCGGACGCTCTACAGATTTCAGATTACGCAGTTCGTCTTCGAGCCGCCGTAAACCTTTTTCCGTCATCGGAGTTTTCTGCAAGACATGTCCCCAGAATAAATCTGCCGGACGATCTGGCCGGCATGGAAGTTATAAAAAAACACGGGTACAGGCGGCCATGCCCTCAGGCAGGCCGCTTGCCCCGCGGAACGTGGAAGGCAGGCCCGAAGGCCCGCCCTCCTGTTCAGAACGATCCACTAAAGTATGACTGAAGCGGCGCAACTTCAAGCGGTCCTTCACGCATTGCCGCAATTGCATAGGTTGCAGCCCGTGCGCCGGCCATGGTGGTGTAGTGCGGAATGCCCAGCACAAGGGCAGAGCGGCGGATGTCAAAACTGTCCGCCACGGACTGTGCGCCACGGGCAGTGTTGATGACCATCTGCACTTCACCCGAGCGGATGGCGTCCACACAATGCGGGCGGCCTTCCAGCACCTTGTTCACCACATCGACCTCAATCCCGGCATCACGCAGCTTTTTGGCTGTGCCGCGTGTGGCCAGAATTTTCAGGCCCATGCTGGCGAGCTGGCGGCCAAGAGCGGGCAGATGCGGCTTGTCACTTTCCCGCACGGACAGAAAGACCGTGCCGGAGGTGGGCAGGCGCACCCCGGCACCCAGCTGAGACTTGGCAAAAGCGCGCTCAAAGGACGTATCCAGCCCCATGACTTCACCCGTGGAGCGCATTTCCGGCCCCAGAATGATGTCCACTTCCGCAAAGCGGTTGAAGGGGAAGACAGCTTCCTTCACGGCCACATGTGGCACCACGGCGCGGTCATCCAGATTAAAGCTGCTCAGCTTGGCGCCAGCCATGACGCGGGCACCAATCTTGGCCACCGGAACGCCCGTTGCTTTCGCCACGAACGGCACGGTGCGGGAGGCACGCGGGTTGACCTCAAGGACAAAAATTTCCTGATCCTTGATGGCGTACTGCACGTTCATCAGCCCGACGATACCCAGCTCACGCGCCATGGCTTCGGTCTGTGCTTTCAGTTCCGTCACAATGGCAGGGGAGAGGGTGTAGGGCGGCAGGGCGCAGGCGCTGTCACCGGAATGAATGCCAGCTTCTTCAATATGCTCCATCACGCCAGCCACATACACGTCCGTGCCGTCTGCAATGCAGTCCACGTCGGCTTCAATGGCTTCGTTCAGGTAGTGGTCAATCAGCACCGGGCCGGAGGCAATGTCATGCCCGGCAAGCTGAAGGGCACCGCGCATATAGCGCTGGAGGCCTGCACGGTCATACACGATTTCCATGGCCCGACCGCCCAGCACGTAGGACGGACGTACTACAACCGGGTAGCCAATGCGTTCTGCAATATCCTCAGCTTCTGCCGGGGAGCGGGCAATGCCGTTGGCAGGCTGAAGCAGGCCGAGCTTGTGCAGCAGCGCCTGGAAGCGTTCGCGGTCTTCCGCACGGTCAATGGCGTCTGCCGGGGTGCCCAGCAGGGGGATGCCCGCTTTTTCCAGCGCGTGAGACAGCTTGAGCGGCGTCTGACCGCCATACTGCACAATGCAGCCTTTAACGGTGCCGTTCTGCTGTTCCTTGCGGATCAGCGCGACCACATCTTCTGCCGTCAGCGGCTCGAAATACAGACGGTCGGATGTGTCATAGTCGGTGGAGACCGTCTCCGGGTTGCAGTTGACCATAATGGTCTCAAACCCGGCTTCACGCAGCGCATAGGCGGCGTGCACACAGCAGTAATCGAACTCGATGCCCTGACCAATCCGGTTCGGGCCGCCGCCGAGAATGACAATCTTCTCGCGGTCGGTCGGCTCGGATTCACAGGCGGGAGGGGCAAACACGCCTTCATACGTGGAATACATATAGGGCGTGCTGGAAGCGAACTCACCGGCACAGGTATCAATGCGCTTGTAGACGGCATTGACGCCGACCTGATCCCGTAGGGCGGACACTTCATCTTCCTGCAGGCCGGACAGGCGGGCCAGCTGGATATCGGAAAAGCCCATGGCTTTCAGGCGGCGCAGGCCCTGTGCATCACGCGGCAGTCCGTGGTTCTGGATAGCGCGTTCAGCGTGGACGATTTTTTCCAGCTCACGCAGGAACCACGGCTCAAAGCGGCAGGCTTCGTTAATGGCTTCAACAGACAGGCCAGCACGCAGAGCCTGAGCGGCCATCAGAATACGTTCCGGGCGCGGCTGGGAGAGTGCTGCGCGGAAGGCGTCTTCGCCGCCATCGCCGGGTATCTCCACCGGGTCCAGCCCATGCAGGCCGGTTTCCATGGAGCGCAGGCCCTTTTGCAGAGCTTCCGTGAAGGAGCGGCCAATGGCCATAGCTTCACCAACGGACTTCATGGAGGTTGAGAGCAGGGCCGGTGCGCCGGGGAACTTCTCGAACGTAAAGCGCGGGATTTTGACGACCACATAGTCAATGGTCGGCTCGAAGGACGCCGGGGTGGACCCGGTAATGTCGTTCTTCAGTTCATCCAGCGTGTAGCCTACAGCCAGCTTGGCGGCGATCTTGGCGATCGGGAAGCCGGTGGCTTTGGACGCCAGTGCGGAAGAACGGGACACGCGGGGGTTCATTTCAATGACCACCATGCGCCCGTCTTTCGGGTTCACGCCGAACTGCACGTTCGAGCCACCCGTTTCCACGCCAATGGCGCGCAGGCAGGCAATGGAGGCGTCACGCATCCGCTGGAACTCTTTGTCCGTCAGCGTCAGGGACGGGGCGACGGTAATGGAGTCCCCGGTGTGCACACCCATCGGGTCGATGTTTTCAATGGAGCAGACGATGATGCAGTTGTCCGCTTTGTCGCGCACAACTTCCATTTCGTACTCTTTCCACCCCAGCAGAGATTCTTCAATCAGCACTTCCGTGGTGGGGGAGGCATCCAGACCGGAGGCGACAATCTGCTCAAACTCTTCACGGTTGTAAGCAATACCGCCGCCGGAACCGCCCATGGTGAAGGACGGACGGATGATGGTGGGGAAGCCGATTTTTTTGAAGGCTTCCCGGGCTTCTTCCATGCTGTGAGCAATGAAGCTGCGGGGGCTTTCAATGCCGATGGCATCCATGGCTTCACGGAATTTCTGACGGTCTTCCGCGCGGTCGATCACGTCGGCCTTGGCACCAATCAGTTCCACGCCATGCTTCTGCAGGAAGCCGGAAGCATCCAGCGCCATGGCGGTGTTCAGCGCCGTCTGGCCGCCCATGGTGGGCAGAATGGCGTCCGGCTTTTCTTTCAGAATAATGCGTTCAACGCAGTCCGGCGTGATGGGCTCCACATAGGTGGCGTCCGCAAGGCCGGGGTCCGTCATGATGGTGGCGGGGTTGGAGTTCACCAGAATGACCCGGTAGCCTTCTTCCCGCAGGGCCTTACAGGCCTGTGCGCCGGAATAGTCGAACTCGCAGGCCTGCCCGATGACAATGGGACCAGCGCCAATAATGAGGATGGAGCGGATATCTGTCCGTTTTGGCATGATGCGTTAGTCCTTGCTGCCGTGCGCATCAATCAGCGCGACAAACCGTTCAAAAAGATAAAAGCTGTCAGACGGGCCGGGGCTGGCTTCCGGGTGATACTGCACGGAAAAAGCCGGGAAGCGGTCAGACGCCAGACCTTCGTTTGAGCCATCAAACAGGCTGACATGCGTGACGTGGGCGTCGCCCGGGAGGCTGTCCGCATCCACCGCAAAACCGTGGTTCTGGCTGGTGATTTCCACGCGGCCTGTTCCCAGGTCCTTCACCGGCTGGTTCGCGCCGCGGTGGCCACGGGCCAGCTTGTAGGTCTTGCCCCCCAGAGCGCGGGCCAGAAGCTGATGCCCAAGACAGATGCCAAACAGCGGCAGGCCAGCATTCAGAACACCCTGAATGGCAGGCACGGCATACTCAGCAGTCGCAGCCGGGTCCCCGGGGCCGTTGGAGAGGAAGACGCCAGCGGGCTTGAGGGCCAGAATTTCTTCCGCCGTCGTGGTGGCGGGCACAACGGTTACGTCACAGCCCGCAGCGACCAGACAGCGCAGGATGTTGCGTTTCGCGCCGTAATCCACAGCTACAACCTTGCGGCGGTTTTCCGGGGCGGGGCGGGTGCCTTTCGGCCATTCCCACACGCTTTCGCTCCAGGTGTAAGGCGCTTTGCAGGTTACGGTCTTGGCCAGATCCATGCCTTCCAGCCCCGGCCATGCGCGGGTGGCATCCTGCAGGGCGGCCAGATCAAACTGCCCGTTTTCCGGGAAATACAGAGCCGCCGTCTGCGCGCCGTGGTCACGGATCTTCAGGGTGAGGGAGCGGGTATCAATCCCGGCAATGCCCGGAACGCCCTGTGCCTTCAGCCATGCGTCCAGACTTTCCGTGGCGCGCCAGTTGGCCGGTTCTGTCAGATCTTCCTTGGTGACGAGGCCAAGGGCCGCAATGCGGGAGGCTTCATCATCTTCCGGCGTGGTGCCCACGTTTCCGATATGCGGGAAGGTGAAGGTGATGATCTGGCCCGCGAAGGACGGATCCGTCAGTGTTTCCTGATAGCCGGTCATGCCGGTGGAAAAGCAGATTTCACCAAGGGCAGGTTTCTGCGTGAAGGCGCCAAAGCCTTTCCCCCACAGAATGGTTCCGTCTGCAAGAACAAGGGCGGCGGTTGCGCCGTCCGGGCGGGCGTCTGGCATGGGTATTCCTGTTGTGCTGCCTCCCGGTGCCGGGGAGGATTGGTCTGGGGATGTGGGGCTGGCGGGGTCCAGATCTGTCAGCGAAAGACCTGTGGCGCGTGCTATGACGGGCCAGTGGCGGGATGGAATGGCCTGAGCCTGCCGCCATTTGCGGATAGCTTCTGTGCCAACGCCGGTCAGGCGTGCTGTTGCGTCCGGCCCGCCAAGTCGGGCAATGATGGTATCGATTGAAATGGGCATAAGGTAGACTGTGCCTCCCGTTCCGCATGGTTTAGCAGTCTGTGGAGTGGGTGGGAAGAAATTTCCCACCGGCTTGGGCGGGTTTTAATCCGGGGTGGGAAATTTCTTCCCATCTGATGATTTTATGCCACGCCTGTGCGGTGTGGCCTCTGATGTACATGATATGGAGTATGAGTGGTTATGTCCCTGCGTGAACGCCTGATGGCTGATCTCAAGACGGCAATGAAAGCCGGAGAAAGTGCGCGTGTGGGCACGATCCGCATGATTACGGCCAAACTCAAGGATGTTGAGATTGCGGGCCGCGCCAAGGGTGGCGAAGGGCTGAGCGAGGATGAAGGCCTGTCCGCCCTGCGCGGCATGGTCAAAACCCGCACCGAATCGGCCACCATGTATCGGGATGCCGGTCGCCCGGAACTGGCTGAGAAGGAAGAGGCGGAAATTGCCGTGATCCGTGGCTACCTGCCGCCGGAAATGGATGATGCCGCTCTGGAAGCTGCCGTGAAAGAAGCGCTTGCCGCGACGGGTGCCGAAACCATGAAGGATATGGGTAAGGTCATGGGCGCACTGAAAGCCAAGTTCGGCGCGGGCCTCGATATGGGTCGTGCGAATGCGGTGGTGAAAGCCAGCCTGAGCTAACGGCTTCTCTGTGTGGCGCCGCGGCTTCGGGTCGTGTCGCCACACAGAGCGAAAGCCGTCACTCAGACACATCACGACCTGTCTCAGTGAGCCAAAATCAGGACGCCGCGGCCTCAGTCAACGGTCCTTCAACCCTTCTGGGTAACGGCATCCAATATCGTTTCTTATATCTGTCGATACATATAGGTCGTCGCGTGTCGCGCGCGTCCATCGGGATTCCAGGCATAGTCCGGGATGCGTCCCGCAATCTCGAAACCGAGCTTGGCATATAGCGGCTCGGCAACGTCCCCGCTTCGCGTATCCAATGTTACAAGAGTCTTGTCGAGCTCTCTGGCGCGGTCAAGTGCATGCGTCATGAGGAGATGCCCGACCCCTAATCGTCGAAAGTCGGGATGGACGATCATTTTGGCAATTTCGCATCGATGTGACTGGTTAGGGGGCATCGCAGTAATAAGCTGCACGGTGCCGACGACTTGCCCTTCACGCACTCCTGCAAAAAGCACTCGTCGTCCAGCCACGACCTCTGGCAGAACGTCGTTTGACCAGTAACAAGCGGCCTCCTGTTGGGAGAATGGAGCCATGAAGCTTATAGCTGCTCCGCCGTTGACGCTCCTGGCGAGAATGCAGGACAATGCTTCGACATTGCTTTCTATGTCCTGTGTGCCGAGTTCGATGACATGCATTTTCATCAGAAATTCCTTAGGCCATGGCGATGATGTAGCGGGCAGGCAACTCAGAGGTCTCAAAGGACGACGCGCCGCGTAACTGATAGCGCAGGCAATCTCCCGAACGTAGATCGTAAGAGGCACCATCGACGGTGATGGTCAGGGATCCGGCCAGCATAAGCAGGTGATGTTCATGTCCCGGAAAGGCTGGTCTGTCATAAGCGATGTGCTGATAAGGCTCGATTGAACACTCGATGATCTCGAGTTTGAGTTGTCGGCTTGGTGGTGAAACAACGCGGCGAGAGAACTTCTTCTCCGGGTCTGACCAGACGTTCTGCTTGTCGCGTCGGGCTAAGGGAGGGAAGCTTGGTTCCAGCGGGGCAAGGAGTTGGGAAAGCGGCAGCGCAAATGCGGCTGCAAGACGGCCGAGAGTTTCTGCCGTCGGACTGACATCAGCGTTCTCAATGCGAGACAGAGTGGCACGACTTACGCCACTCTTTTCAGCGAGCGCTTGTAAGCTTAGGCCGAGGTCAAGCCGCAGCGTTTTGAGGTGCTCGGCTAAGGTCGGGCAGGATTGATTATCTTTGTCCATATATGAGATATAATCCCTGATATGAGACATTTCAAGACTGCAAAGAGAAATGGTCTGATCCGTTCGGACAGGCGCGCGGTGTGTTCTGCTGGTTGTCTCGTATGGAAATCTCAGGGTTCAATCCATTGGGGGAATTAAAAAATATTTGGCGTCAGAAGGAGGATGTCTTCTTTTTAAACTCTGCTCACAATGTCAGCAAAAAACCCTGAATGCCGTTGTTAGTCTTTTTCGTATGAGCCTCACCATTCTTTCATTCGTGCGGCGGAGTGTGTGTTGAAATCAGACGCAAAATGATATCACCCGCCTATGGCAATTGAGGCAGGCTTTCTGGATGAACTCCGTGCCCGCACGCCGCTGTTTTCAGTGGTGGGGCGGAGGGTTAAGCTCGCCCGGTCCGGCAGGAACTGGAAGGGCTGCTGCCCGTTCCATGGTGAAAAAACGCCCTCTTTCTACGTATATGACGATCACTTTCACTGCTTTGGCTGCGGTGTGCATGGGGATGTCATCTCCTTTGTCATGCAGATGGAAGGCAAAAGCTTTCCGGAGGCGGTGGAAGAACTGGCCTCTGCGGCCGGGCTGGATGTTCCCAAAGATACGCGGCGCTCTCAGGAAGAGGTGGCGCACACCCGGTCTCTGGGGGAAGTGCTGGAGCTTGTGCAGGAGATGTGGTCGTCCGCGCTGTATTCGCCCTCAGGGCGGGCCGGACTGGACTATCTGCTCGGGCGCGGGCTGACGCGGGAGACCATTGAGACCTTCGGGCTGGGCTGGGCCGGAGACGGGCGCGGGAGCCTGACGACGGCGCTGGCGGCCAAAGGGGTAACGCCTCAGATGATGGCGGAAGCCGGGCTGATGCGTCTGGATGAGGACGGACGCCCCAAGGGTGAACTGTTCTGGGGGCGGGTGACGTTCCCCATCCGCGACCGCAAAGGGCGGCTGGTGTCCTTTGGTGGGCGTATTCTGGGGGATGGTCAGCCTAAATATCTGAATGGCCCGGAAACGGCGCTGTTTTCCAAGCGGCGCCTGCTGTTCGGGCTGGATCGGGCGCGGGTTGCGGTGCGGGCTCCCCGGCCTAAAGGAACGCCTGCGACGGATCTGGTTGTGGTTGAAGGGTATATGGACGTCATTGCCCTACATCAGGCCGGGTTTGGTGGCGCAGTCGCCCCGCTGGGGACTGCGCTGACGCCAGAGCAGCTTGAAGTGCTGTGGCAGGTTGATCGCGCACCGGTGCTGTGTTTTGACGGGGACTCTGCTGGCCGTCGTGCCGCGGCGCGGGCGGCGGAGACGGCTCTGCCGCTGTTGAAGGAAGAGCGCTCGCTCCGCCTTTGCCTGCTGCCGGAAGGGGAAGATCCGGATAGTCTGGTGCGCTCACGTGGGGCGCAGGCGGTGGGCGATCTGTTCGCCTCCGCCAGCCCGCTGTCTGATGTGCTGTTTGATCTGCTGGCGGGAGGGGTGAGTAATCCGGGCCCGGAAGAGCGGGCGGCCCTGCGGCGCAAGCTGGTGGAAGCGGCGGCGCTGATACCTGAAAAAAATCTGGCGGCAGAATATCGCTCCACGCTGCTGGATCGGTTTTTTGAAACCTTCCGGCGGAAAAAGGGTGGCGGCTCTTTTGGGAAGGGGAATTCTGCCTCTGGTGGCAGTGGAAGTCGCGTGCCGCAGGATATGCAGCCGTCCCGCGTGGACCCTGTGCGGGAGCGGCAGCGTATTCTTCTGGCCCTTCTGCTGCGTTACCCGGAACTAGTGACGGAGGTGGAGGAAGCCCTTTGTCGCCTGAGCCTGCCGGAGGATTATTCCGAACTGCGTGCGCTGCTGCTGGACATGTCCGCAGAGGGTCTGCTGCCCGAAGATGGCAAGACGCTGCTGGACGAACTGGCTGGCCGGGAGGAGGAAGCGCTGGTCCAATCCGTACTCACGGAAGGCCCTTTGCCGTTGAATCTGGAAGAAAAAGACACCTCGCTTGCTGTGGCCATAAGAACACAGTGGTGGCATTTTTACGGTTTATTGAATTTTGGTCAGTTTCGAAAAGAAGTTGAGCAGGAGGTTGCGCGCTTCGCACAGGATGGGGCAGATATGGCGGAATGGAAGCGGCTACAGCCAAGGCTGGAGGCTTTGGCGGCGCTGCGGCGTGGGGAGATAGACGAGTAGTTTTTACGAGGCGTGGGGAATGTTCGGCCCGCGTTCCTCTTGACTTCGGGGGCAGTATATCCCACGTCCTGCCCGCCCTGGAAAACTGAACAATTTGTGTTGAGCTGGTCGTTCTGCAACTTGTCAGAATGCAGCGGGGGGAGGAGCAGGTCTGGCATGGCAACAAAGACAGCATCGGGTAACGGAGCGCACTCAGCGGAGCAGGATGGTGACACCACCACTCTGGATACGCAGTCTGCCGCGGTCAAAAAGCTGATCGCGAAGGGGCGTGAGCGCGGGTACATCACGTTTGACGAGCTGAATGCTGTGCTGCCTCAGGACAAGATGTCCTCCGAGCAGATTGAGGACATCATGGCGATGTTGTCCGAAATGGGTATTCAGGTCGTCGAGAACGAAGAGAACGAAGAGACCGAGTCTCAGAAGACAGAAAAAGCTGAGGGCGAAGAGGCGGAGGAAGCTGAAGAGGCTGAAACCGAAACCGCCTCCGGCAACGTCAACGCAGAAAATCTTGGCCGCACGGATGACCCTGTGCGCATGTATCTGCGCGAAATGGGCACGGTTGAGCTGCTCTCCCGCGAGGGCGAGATTGCCATTGCCAAGCGCATTGAGGCTGGCCGTGATGAAATGATCGGCGGTCTGTGCGAAAGCCCGCTGACCTTCCGTGCCATCATCTCCTGGCATGAGAAGATCCGTAACAATGAAATGCTGCTGCGTGACATTGTGGATCTGGAAGCCATGCAGGCTGCCACTAACCCGATGGGGGAAGTAGGCTCCGGCGATGCGTTTGAAAACGCAGAAGGTGAGAGCGAAGAGGGCGATGAGCCGGAAAATGAAGCTGAAGGCGAAGTTGAGGGGGAAGGCAGTGGCCTGTCTCTTTCCGCGCTGGAAGAAAAGCTGAAGCCGGAAATCCTCGCGCATTTTGAAGAAATTGAGCCGCTGTACGAAAAGCTGCGCAAGCTTCAGGTCAAGCGCATTGATGTGCTGACCACCGGTGAGGAAGTGCAGGATCGCTCTGAGAAGATCTATGCCGCCCTGCGTGATGAGCTGGTGGGCAAGGTTGAGCAGGTGCATCTGCACAACAACCGGATTGAAGATCTGGTCATCCAGCTGAAAGAGCTGTTCCGCAGCCTGAACGTGCTGGAAGGCCGCATGCTGCGTCTGGCGGAAAGCTGCCGCGTATCGCGTGAAGACTTTCTGCTGAAATACCGTGGCCGTGAACTGGACCCGGCATGGATGGACATGGTTTCCGCACTGCCGGGCAAGTCCTGGAAGAACTTTGTCGCCAAACATTCTGAAACCGTGATTGGTCTGCGGAATCAGGTTGCTGAGCTGGCTCAGGATACAGGGCTGCCGATTGGTGAATTTCGCCGCGTTTACGCAACCGTTGCGCGCGGTGAGCGCGATTCCGCTCGCGCCAAGAAGGAAATGATTGAGGCCAATCTGCGCCTCGTGATTTCCATTGCGAAGAAATACACCAACCGTGGTTTGCAGTTCCTCGATCTGATTCAGGAAGGCAATATCGGCCTGATGAAGGCCGTGGATAAGTTTGAATACCGCCGCGGCTACAAGTTTTCCACCTATGCAACCTGGTGGATCCGGCAGGCGATTACACGGTCCATTGCGGATCAGGCGCGGACCATTCGTATTCCGGTCCATATGATCGAGACCATCAACAAGCTGGTGCGGACCTCCCGCCAGATGCTGCATGAGATCGGTCGTGAACCGGCACCGGAAGAACTGGCTGAAAAGCTGGGGATGCCGCTGGAAAAAGTTCGGAAAGTTCTCAAGATCGCCAAAGAGCCGATTTCTCTCGAAACCCCGATCGGGGATGAGGAAGATAGCCATCTGGGTGACTTCATTGAGGATAAGACGGCGATTATCCCGCTGGATGCCGCTATTCAGACCAACCTGCGTGAAGCCACGACCCGCGTGCTCGCCTCGCTCACACCGCGTGAAGAACGCGTGCTGCGCATGCGCTTCGGGATCGGGATGAACACGGACCACACGCTGGAAGAAGTCGGCCAGCAGTTCAACGTGACCCGTGAACGTATCCGTCAGATTGAAGCCAAGGCTCTGCGTAAGCTCAAACACCCCAGCCGCAGCCGCAAGCTCCGGTCCTTCCTGGATGATAACTGAGGTTCTCATCCGGCAGGCTGAGCCTGTCACACGCATGAAGGTTGATGTGACCTTCATGCGGATGCTGCGCCCCCCTGAGGGGGAAGGGCTTGCTCTGCCGGAAGGCTGGTCCGTTGAGACCAATGTCCGGCCAGATGTGGCCGGATACCGCCTGCTGCAGGACAAGGTTGGGCGGGATTATTGCTGGTGGATGCGTCAGGCTGCGTCTGATCGCGATTTGCAGCATTTTCTGGAAGAAGGGCCTGCCAGTATTGCGTTGCTCCGCCAGGGGCAGGCGATCCGTGGCTTTTATGAGCTCAATCTGTTTAATCCTCAGGATATCAACCTGTCTTATTTTGGCCTCTTCCCGGAAGCCATTGGGCACGGGGTAGGGCGCGCTTTTCTGGACATGGCTGTGCGCCATGCCTGGGCGCTTGGCCCGCTGTGTGTGCGGGTTAATACCTGCTCGGCTGATCATCCACGCGCGTTGCCGCTGTATAAGCAGGCAGGTTTTGAGGCTGTGCGCACGGTGGAAGAAACGTGGGACGTGCCGAACAGGCTCGGCTTAAAGATTCCTGAGAGATTTCTGGTCTGAACTCTTGCTTTCTGGCAGGAAATGTGGTTGACACGCCATCTTCCCTGCCGGGTGCGCGGCATCGCTCCGGCTATACCCAATGCTCTGCTTGTGCAGGGCGCTGTTTGCCGGAACGGTCTGGCGCAGTTGGGTTGATACGATCCGAAGGGAGTACCCATGCCACTTTACGAGACCGTGCTTATTGCACGTAATGACATTTCCCAGCAGCAGGTCGATGCGATCATCGACGGCATCATTGCTCAGGTCGAAGCCGACGGCGGCTCCGTCAAGAAGCGCGAATACTGGGGTCTGCGCACGCTCGCTTACCGTATCAAGAAAAACCGCAAGGGCCACTACGTCCTGCTGGGTCTTGATATGAAAGCCGAGATGCTCAAGGAAATCGAGCGTCAGCTCGCCATCAATGAAGACGTTCTGCGTCTGCTGGCGCTGCGCGTTGATGAAATTGATGAAGCTCCGTCCCCGGTTCTGTCCCGCAAGGGTGATGACCGCGGTGACCGTGGTTTCCGTGGCCCGAAGCCGGCCGGACGCTTTGAAAGCGGCCGTGGTGGCCGTCGTTCTTCCGAAGATCGTGAAGAATATCGCGCCCGTGATGAAAAGCCGGCTGAAGCAGCCAGCACTGAAGCGGAGTGAGCAGCATGTCTGAAACGACCGAAATCAATCCCGCCGCACGTCGCCCTGCTGTAGGTGCCCGTCGTCCGTTCTACCGTCGTCGTAAGTCCTGCCCGTTCTCCGGCCCGAATGCGCCGAAGATCGACTACAAGGACGTACGTCTGCTGAGCCGTTTCCTGTCCGAACGTGGCAAGATCGTGCCGAGCCGTATTACGGCGGTTTCCGCAAAGAAGCAGCGTGAGCTGGCTCAGGCTATCAAGCGTGCCCGCTTCCTTGCTCTGCTTCCCTACGTGATGAGCTGAGAGGGCGATCATGGCTGCTACAGAAGTGATCCTGCTTCAGCGCGTTGAACATCTGGGTCAGATGGGCGATGTGGTGAAGGTTCGTCCGGGTTATGCCCGTAACTTCCTGCTGCCGCAGGGCAAGGCTATTCGTGCAAACGAAGCCAACCGTTCACGCTTCGACCGTGAACGCGCCCAGCTTGAGGCACAGAACATCAAACGTCGTGAAGAAGCCGAGCGTCTCTCCGAGCGCATGGACGGTCTGGCCGTTGTGCTGATCCGTCAGGCTGGTGACAGCGGCAGCCTGTATGGCTCCGTGTCCACCCGTGACGTTGCTCAGGTTGTGACCGAAGCTGGTTTCACCATCTCCCGTCAGCAGGTCTTCCTGGCTCATCCGATCAAGTCTCTTGGTCTGTATGAAGTCAAGATTGCTCTGCACCCGGAAGTTGTTGTGCCGGTTGTGGTCAACGTTGCCCGCTCTGCTGAAGAAGCTGAGCGTCAGGCACGCGGTGAAGCCGTGAGCGTTGAAGAAGAAGCAGAAATGGCTGGTGATGAAGCCGAGATCGAAGGCGAAATTGTCGCTGACGACGCGGAAGCACCGGCAGCAGAAGAAAACAAAGCCGACGCCTGATCGTCGTCTTTTTTCTGCTATGCTTTCAAAAGGGTCCGGAAAGTATTTCCGGGCCCTTTTTTGTGTTTTATCATCACGTATTTTCATGGCCATGACGGAGTAAGTGCATGAACCGCATTCTGGACCGGATATTACGGCACTTCATTTCCTCGGGGCTGCTGCATGTTGCCTGGCCCGATGGAAGCCTGACGCATTATCGTGGCAGCAAGCCGGGTCCTGAGGCCGGGATGAAGCTGGTGGATAATGCCAGTGCGCGCGCTCTGGCCATGAACCCCGGTCTGGCCTTTGGCGAAGGCTATATGAATGGTGGCATCCAGCCGATGGATTGCACGCTGTATCAGCTGCTGGACCTGCTGATGCTCAATGCCATGTCTCCCGGCCATTTGCCGGAGCAGATTGCCAGTACGTTTCGCTATGCCTGCCGGAACTGGATCCAGTTCAACCCGATCAAACGTGCCCGTCAGAACGTGGCGCATCATTATGATCTGGATAGCCGTCTATATGACCTGTTTCTGGACAAGGATAAGCAGTATTCCTGCGCATATTTTCGCCGGGGTGATGAAACGCTGGATGAGGCGCAGGAAGCCAAGAAAAAGCATATTGCCTCCAAGCTACTGCTGAACAAGCCGGGGCTGGAAGTTCTGGATATTGGCTGCGGCTGGGGCGGTATGGCGCTGACACTGGCGCGGGATTACGGTGCGATTGTGACCGGCATTACGCTTTCAGAAGAGCAGCTGACCATTGCCCGCCGCCGTGCGAAGGAAGAGGGCTTAGAAGGGCGTGTGCGCTTTGAAATGCTCGATTACCGCAATCTTAACCGGCGGTTTGACCGGATTGTCTCTGTTGGCATGTTCGAGCATGTGGGCGTGCATCACTACCACCAGTTTTTCGAAATTCTGAAAAACAACCTGACAGATGATGGCGTGGCCCTTGTGCATTCCATCGGGCGGAATGACGGCCCCGGCACGACCAACCCGTGGATCAACAAATATATCTTCCCCGGTGGGTATTCACCGTCTCTGAGTGAAGCCTTTGCAGCCGTGGAGCGGTCTGGCCTGTGGGTGACGGATTGCGAAATTCTGCGGCTACACTACGCCAAGACCATCGCTATCTGGAGGGAGCGCTTTGCGGCCAACCGTGCCAAAGCTGTAGCGCTGTATGATGAACGGTTTGCGCGGATGTTTGAGTTTTATCTGGACGCCGCAGAACTGTCCTTCCACGTGCAGGGGCACATGAACTTCCAGATGCAGATTGCCCGCTCCATTAATGCGGTGCCGCTGACGCGGGATTATATGGCAGAGGCGGAAAAATAAACTTCGGACTATTCGTGAAGGAATAAAAAAGCCTGCCGGACAAAATCCGGCAGGCTTTTTATTCGGCTTTTTACAGTTTGCCGTCCTGTGCAGCGCTGCACAGGGTTTTGACATCGTCATCACCTGTGGCCAGACAACGTACCATGAGGCCAGCCGTGCCAGCTTTGCTGTCTTGTTCTTTGGTGACCTTGATGCGGTATGCATACATCTCATCGTCATGAAAACGGGTCTGGATGTCTTCATACGTTGCCAGAGCCTGCGGATATTGCTTCCTCTGGGCAAGAGAGGCGGCATACAGTTTGGCAATATCTTCTGTAACGTCCGGGCGGTCATAGGCCTTCTTCAGCAGAGGGACGTATTTAGCGCCCTGACCCTCTGCTACGGAGGCCGCCATTTTCAGATAAAACGCATACTGGCTGTTGATTGCGGCCGGGGATCGGAGAGTTTTCAATTCCATCAGTTCTTCCTTGGCGGAAGCGGCATGAGACGGATCTGTTTTTTGTGCCAGTTCCTGCGTCTGAACGGTATTCAGCACCCCGACGTCAGCAATCAGATGCTGATAGGCCGGATTGCTGATAAATTTCTGGAAAGGGGCCTGCGTAATCTGCGCGTCCTGATCGTCATATTCACGGTTGATGTAAGAACGGGCTTTTTTAAGCCGTTTAGCACCAGAGGGGTGCGTATCTGCCAGATCGTTAATGCCGTTTTTTACGTTGCGGCCAATCCAGCCCAGTCCTTGCTGAATGAAACCGTTGACCGGGTCTGCCATCTCGCCAACATTTTTAAAAAAATTATGGTCGGCTTCAAGCTGTTTGTCGTGAGCGGCCTGCTCCTGCTGTTTGAAAATTTCAAGAACAGTAAGGGCTTTATCAACAGAATATCCGGCTTTTGCCATCAGGTCGATTGCAAGCGTATCGGCCTGAACTTCCTGATCTCGCTGCCAGATGGGGAAGACGTATTCCTGCGTCATGTCCACAAGACCGGTATCTGCCAGATAGGCCAGAGAGGCCTGCTGATTAACGGACTTGGCAACACGGGCAACCGTCGCCATGACTTGAAGGGCGCCATTGGTACGGTTCATGGCGCTTTTGGAATGACGAATGTCCGTCGGGTGATTCAGCAGCACATGGGCCAGTTCATGCGCGACGACAAAAGCCAGGCAGTCTTCTGACTGGAAATCGGGGTGGGTTGCCAGAAAGTCCAGCATGCCGGTTGTAAAAACCAGAGCGCCGCCTGCCGTGGCATCACTGTTAAACTGGCTGCTGGGCTGGATATAAACATCCAGTCGCGGTCTGGTATAGGGCCAGCCTGCCAGAAGTTTTTCTGTAATGCTTTTCAGGTAACCAACGGTATAGGGATCTGAAATGACGCCCATAACATATTTGTTGTTGGGATCCAGAAGTTCCGGACCTTCATCAACTGTTTCATACGTCACATCGTCTTTCAGGACAGCCAGATACGTCCCTTTTGAGGGAATGTCAGGGGCCGCCAGAGCGGTGCCAGACAGCAGAAAACCTGAAAAGATGCTGAGCAATAAGGCTGTTTTTAAAGAGCGCATGCTTAAATAAATCCTGATGACTTAACGGCAGCCTGAAGCCAGGCCGGGAGTTTCATTGTTGGCGGCTCGTGAGGAGGGGCTTAGCAGAGCGCAATTCGTGGTCTTGGGAGTGGCGACTTTTCCACTGGTCCCAACTTTGCTGGGTTTGACCAGAACGACACCCTGATCTGTCTGGACCTGAAGCCAGCCATCTGTCGGGTCAACACCCAGCACAGGATGGTTAAGTAATGCTGATGCTGGAATTTCCACCGCGTTATCATGCGCCGCGTGTTTTACTTTGACTGGGTCACTGAACACATCCGTGACAACATTGGGGGTATCCGCACAAAATGCTTTTGTAAAAGCGCCTGTTGTCCCGGCAATGCTGACAGTGCAGAAAAGGAGGAAGGATGCTTTTTTCATTTTCGTAAAAATTCTCTCTAAAGATTAAAAAAATGCTCTCATCTCTGCTTTTTCAGGCAAGGAAATTTTTCAGAGATGAATTTATCCGTCGATTTTACGAAGCTGTTTTCTTCATTCACTTCGGGGACGGTGAACCAGAGCAGGGCGAGCCCAATCCAGTCTGCATTGGGCAGATGCAGGAACAGTTCATTGACGCAATAAACCAGAGAACACACGCAGAGTGTCTGGCGGATCTTCATAGTATATGTCTGTGTTTCAAATTCCACGGGCATGCAGATCATGGTCAGGAACAGCAGGACGTAGAAGATCAGAACTGTGAGCGAGAAGTAACCCCTGCAAAAACTGTCATACAAAAAGCCAGAGACAGCCAACGCCGCAGCGACAAGATATTTGATACGGATTTTTTTGAGCCCGGAGAGAGGGCTGGGTGCGGTCTGGGGCTGGGCGCTTTCAGGCTGCTGCGGAAAAGCCGCTTTCCTTTCGTCATGCGTTGGCGTGCCAGAATGCTCTGCCCCTTGCTGTGTGTCGGACAGAGAGGCACGCACAAGAACGAGGCTGAGAAGCATCCAGATCCCAAGTTCCAGCGCTTCGGCATTGTCCAGTTCAATGGCATGGCCAAAAATGTGGAATTCGCCAAATCTGGATGCTTCATGAAAATAACCAGCGCCATAGGTTATGAGGTTATCAAACGCCATGGCATGCAACTGCACGGCCGGAACCTGACCAATGGCAGGTGCTGTGGTTACATCATGGATAGCTTGCAGATCTCCGCCAAAAAAGACGGCTCTGTTGCGCAGCATATCAGTGTAAGGCTGCTTGGTAAGCGGGGAGAGCGCATCCAGCCTGGCTGCATCCAGCGTGAGGGCATAGAAGCACCGATTATCTTCCGGCGGTTCCCATTTGCCGCTCAGGGCATGCGCGCCGGTATTTACAGCGCGGAACAGACGAGCCAGACCGCCTGCATGGGAATCGCGACACTCCCCGCTTTCTCCATCAAAGGCAATTTTTTGAAGCGGGTCGGTATAAACACCCCATCTGACAAAGAGAGGTTCTTCAAATTCTTCGCCCGCTTTACAGGCATTTTTCCATGCGCCCTCGCATAGGGTGGAATACATGGCAAAAGCTGGGGTGGGATATTTTTTTCCTTTATCCTGCGGTGCGGAAACCAGCAGCGGATACATATTGCTTTTTTCGGTCTCCCAGCCGGAATAGACCTGATAGGGCGCAAGAACCGGAGGCAGATCATGAGCCAGTTCTGTCGCCATGCCGCGCACGAAAAAAATGGGAATACCAAGCTCTTTGGCTTCAGCTAAAACGCTGTCAAAAGCATGCAGGCTGTCACCCTGTCGCTCACCGTCAAAATAGATGTCGACCAGTACGGCGGCAGGGTGGGCTTCAATAATATGACGGAGCCAGTATGCTTCACGATGATAGGAAACAGGCCATGTTTCCTGTTCGGCTTTCAGCGTTTCATCAGAAATTTCGACAACGGCAACATGGGACTGCGTCCGATCGCCCTGCCCATAGCCATAAAATGGTTCTGTAATAGCTGAAAAAAACTGAGACGATGCACTTTTTGTGGCGTTTTCCAGACCTATTGGATCGTAATATTTAAAAACAAACCAGTAAACTAAAAGTATTATGAAATACAAAGTTCCAAGAATTATCTTTTTTGATGATATATTATTTTTTTCTTCTTTGGTTAATATGTTATTATTGAATTGATATGCCAAAATAGAATCTTTCTGGAATATAACGATAAATTTATTTTTTTTTCTAATTGATTGTGATGAAGAGGCAAGTTACCCCAATAGGGTATGTGTCATACTCTGGGTGCATGGCAGGGTATTGGGCAGAGTGCCCTGCGTTTTACTTTTAGTTTTTGGCAGAAAGAACCAGATGCGTGCGGGCGAGGCTGTCAAATTCCGCGATGGTAAGCGTTTCGGCCCGGCGGGTGCCGTCAATGCCGGTTTCAGCCAGCAGGCGCTCACCGTGCAGCCCTTTCAGGGAGCCACGCAGCATTTTGCGGCGCTGCCCAAAGGCGGCGGCGGTGACCCGTTCCATGGCCTTGAACAGGGCAGGTTCAGGCTGCTGGGCATGGGGCGTGATGCTGACAACAGCAGACCAGACCGCAGGCGGCGGAGAAAACGCCCCCGGCGGCAGCTTCATGACAATTGCACATTGCGCACACCACTGGGCCAGAACACCCAGCCGCCCGTAATGGGATGAGCCTGGCTGCGCGCAAATTCGCTCGACAACTTCGAGCTGGAACATGAGGGTGAGGCGTTCCCACGCGCTCCCCTGTCGCAGCCAGCCGACCAGCAGGGGCGTAGCGACATTATAAGGCAGGTTGGCGACAATATGCCGGGGAGCAGGGCACAGGGTTGTCAGATCCTGTTTGAGAGCGTCTGCTTCCACCAGTTTCAGGCGGTCGGGGTAGAAGGCGATGAGTTCGCGGATAATTTCGGCGGCACGCGGATCAACTTCCACGGCTGTGACGAAGGCCGCTTTGGTGCCCAGTAGCGCACGCGTCAGGCCACCGGGGCCGGGGCCCACTTCCACCACATGCCGCCCGTCCAGCGTGCCTGCCAGAGCGGCAATGCGGTTGGTGATATCAGGATCAAGCAGAAAGTGCTGACCAAGCGCCTTACGGGCGTCCAGCCCGTGGCGGCTGATAACGTCCTTTAAGCTTTCAAGACCGGAGAGGGACGTCATACGCCCTTCAGCTTGATACGCATGTCGATCATGGCTTTGCGGTGCAGATCACTGTCCAGCTGGCGAGCTGTCTGCTCCACGCGTTCATTCATCAGCTGGTCAGCAATTTCGCTGGGTGAGCGGTCGGCAAAGTTCTTCTCTTTTTTGGAGCAGACCATGATCAGGTCAATCCCATCCGTGGAAACCAGAGGGCGGGAGACCTTGTTCAGTGGCAGGGATTCCAGCAGGCCGCGCATCTGCGGGTTCATGCGTTCCAGCTGGAGCTCACCGGGGTCAGACGGTCTTCTTTCCCCATTCTGCTGGTTGATGGCGGCCACTTCGTCACAGGAATGCACAGTCTGCGCAATTTTGACGGCTTTTTGCAGGGTCTGCTGCTGCTGGGGCGTAATGTGTTCCGGGTTGAGCTCGGCATCAAACGGCAGGAAAGCCTGACGAATGGAAATGACATGTCCCGGCTGGTGGCCGATAATCCGCTTGCCATTAACCGTGATAATCACAAACCCGCCGGGCACCTTGATGGGGTTGGAGATAGCGCCAGCGCCCACCGGCATCTGTTTGATCATGTCGATCACAGCCGGGTCCAGCTCATCTTCCTGCACCCAGCCCATGGAACCGCCATCCAGAGCCGTCTGGCTCTGGGAGAACTGGGCCGCCACAATCGGGAAAGGCGCGCCTTTGCGCAGTTCCTGGATAACGGTGTTGGTAAAGGCCAGCTCTTCTTCCGCGTGGCGCGGATCTTCCACCTTCACGAAGATTTCGCTCAGGTTATATTCTGTCCGGCCATCCTGCCGCTTCAGAGCATCTTCACGCTGAGCAATTTCTTTTGCGGAGACGCGGCCACGCGCCCCAAGCTCCTGCCGCAGCACCTGCACCCAGCCAATCTGGACCCGGATCTGGTCGATCAGGGTCGTCAGGGAGACACCGTCCTGCGCCAGTCGATCACGCAGGGCGTTTTCCGGCATACCGTTGCGGCGTTCAATCCCGGCAATGGCGGCGGCAATCTGTTCGGGCGGCGTGTTGATATGGCGGGAGAGAATTTCCTGCGTGCGCAGGCGTTCATCAATCAGCTGGCGGATAATCTGCGGGCGCAGGCGCTGCATCAGCTCATCATTAACCGGCAGACCGGTTGAGAGCGCGAACAGCTTGCCGCGATTGTTCACATCACGCGTGGTCAGCGGAATGCTGTTGACCACGGCAATAATGGTGTCGTCCGGGAGGGGCGCTTTGGCCTGGGTTGAGGAGGCGGACGCCGCCTGTGTCTGCCCGGTATGGGTATGGGGGGCAGCATTGGCAACGGAGGCCAGTGTCAGAGCCGTAAGGGAGCAGGCCAGTGTAAGAGAGCGCAGACGCATGCAGGACAGTCTTTCAGCTTTCCGCTGGAGAACGGGAATAATCTTGAATACCGGAGACGACGGGTTTTTTGAAGCACTGATCATTTGAGACCAAACGCCCCCAGCGTTTTGAAGCTGACAGTGAACAGATAAGTCGAGTTACGCTGCTGACCACCGATGGACGTGTATTGTTTGAGATACATGAAATCAAGGCCGAAGCAGTCATTGTTATAGCCGATATCGCCGCCCAGAGAGACAAATTCCTTACGGGAGAGACTGCGGCGGGCAAAGCCGGACAGGTGCCAGTTGGCCCAGTCGGTGGAGAAGCCGCCGCTCAGCTCGCTGGTGCGTACGTAATAGAGCTGCGTCGGGCCGGAAGAGCGGTAATCGGTTGCGTAATAGTAGTACGGGGTGACCGGCTCATAGATATACCCGCCCCGGACGCGGAAGTGCGGCACCCCGGCGCTGAACAGCGCATCCCCGAAGTCAAACTTGGACGTGTAGGGGTTCAGCCGCATACGCGCCGTGAAGTCGAAATACTGATTGGGGACAACGCGCGCGCGGGCCACGATGTCAGACACATGGTGGTCCAGCCCGGAATAGGGCAGGCGGTCCTGCGTAATATGCTCCTGGAAACTGGCGCCGCCCAGCAGGTCGATTTCATGACCGTCCCACGTCCAGTTGGCATGCATGCCAACATTGCCACGCAGCCCGCCATCCAGCCTGTCCGTGCCCTGATAGCGGTTGAGCGAGAACAGGGTTGAATCCGTAAATTCGTAGGCCAGACTGTCTTCGTTCGGAATGTTGTCGTTTGTGCCGGCCCCGGTGTTGGGGGCGTAAATGGCCTGCACGATCGGTTCCAGAATCTGCGTGCCGTGGCCATGTTCAAACGTGCGGATGAACGGCCAGTTGGTCTTCAGCGCGATGGTCGGCAGAACCTGCCCGCTGACGGAGGTTGCGCCGGTTTTGTAGAAGTTGGGCTGCTGGTAAAGCTTGCGGGCCCGGTAGACCATGGAATCCAGATGCAGGGTCAGCAGGAACTTCTGGCCCAGACGGTTGGTAAACGGGCGATCCCAGTTCAGCGCAAGCTGGCCGCGCATGTCGGAGGTGCCGTTGTCACGCCGGACGTTGAAGTCCGTGGTGGATACCCCAAAACGGCCGCCCCACGCATCGGGCTGCCCGAGGTAGCTATAGGTATAGCGCGGCAGCACGAACGGCAGGTCCGAGTTGCGGATAACACCCTGGTTCAGGCCCTGATAATACTGGGCGTCCACGCGGCTGTAAGCGCCGGTGCCAAAGCCTTCCAGATAGGCGTTGGAGTTCAGGGTGTCCGAACCATAACCCTGCACACGGTAATCGCGCATATAGTCCGCGGATGTGGCCAGATTAATATTGGCCCCGGCGCGCCAGTATTTGTTGATGGAGAACTGGCCATTGGCAAAAATATAGCCCTGCATACCATGGCCGTTACCCCGGCCGACAGGTTCCCCGAAGTTGTTGGTGTAGCTGCTGGAGCGGTGGGTATCGTAAGCGATACCTCCCTGCACATTCAGCATGCCGAAGTTGAAGAGCTTTCTGTACTGCGCGCTGAGCTGCGGGCCTGTTTTGGTAGAGAACAGCCCCTGCACCGTGACGTCGGACGTATCATCCAGCACCCAGTAATAGGGGATGGTGAAGTAGGTGCCCAGATAGCGGTCATGCGGGGTCACGCCCGGCATGAGGAAGCCGCTATGCCGTTTGGAGGAGGGGTCCGTCATGGAGAAGTAGGGCAGATAGATGACGGGGATACCGAAAATATCGATAAACGTATCCCGGAAATCAATCCGCTCGTGCTGAAGATCCTGCGTGGCGTCATAGGCGCGGAACTGCCAGAACGGCGCGCGCGTCTTGTCTTTTTCGCAGATTTCGCAGGCCGTATAGACCGCGCGGCTCATGACGTTGACCTTGCCGCCGGTCCGACGCAGGCCGTTGGCGGCCAGCTTGGCGTTTTCCGGCAGGCGCGCATTGACGTGCAGCATAATGCCGTCGCGCATATTGCCGGTCAGTTCCGCATAATTGGCGTACATGACTGAGCCATCCGGCTGGATGGTGGCCACGTTGCCACGTGCGGCGACAATGCCGGTATCCCGGTCAAAAACAATCTTGTCCGCGCGCAGCACATGGTCGCCCTGCCAGACCTGCACATTGCCAGTCCAGGTGACCGTGTTAGCGTGGTCATCATAGTCCACGCTGTCAGACTGGAAGGTGGCCGGTTCATCAGGGGACGTTTTGGCGCCGGTGTTCAGGTGCATCGGTTGCGGCCTGAACTGGGCGTGCGCCTCCTTGGGCGTTACGACCAGAATGCACGCGGTCATGCCTCCCAGCGCCGTGGCGGCGGCAAGCGTGCGCCGGCGGTGCAGAAGCCGGAAACGGGAAGGCCGAGAGGCCACGGTCAATCAGCCATCCTCCAGATGAAGAAGCAGTGAGATAGCGAGGCAAAGCCCGGCAACAGTAGGAGCCCATGCCGCCAGAACGGGGGGAAGGGCGCCGGAGTTACCAAACTGCTCCGCAACTTTTGATACTGTGAAAAGCAGAAATCCTGCCGCAACGCCAGACCCGATCATCTGAGCTACGCCGCCGCGCCGTGTTGGACGCATGGAAAACCCTGCTGCCACAAGAGCCATAGTGCCTGCCAGCATAGGGAGCGCGAGCAGAGACTGGAAGTGAATCCGGTGGCGGATGGAAGAAAATCCGGAGCGGTCCAGCAACGCGATAAAGCTCGGAAGAGCCCAGACAGAGAGGGTTTCCGGCGAGGAAAAACTTTCCTGCACACGGGCGACTGTCAGATCAGTCGGCAGATTCATCTGGCCGAGGGGATGAAGAATTTCATTCGGGCGGACGGTCTGCGCGCTTTTCAGTTCCCAGACGCGGTCCCCCAGAATGCCATCAGGCGATTCGATTCTCATGACCAGCTTGTCGTTCCGGTCCAGCCGGAAAACGCTGACATCATGAATGTGCAGAATCCCTTTCTCCAGCTGCACACCACGGGCATGCAGGATCGCCACGCCTTTTGGGTCATACTGGCTGTCTGCCTGCCGCAGCCACAGGGAGCCGCTGGACAGGCTGAGAGGGCCGCCGCCGGTGCGCAGATATTGCTGGTCCAGCTCTTCCGCCCGGCGATACATGGCGGAGGAGAGCGGGGAGATCAGGGCTGTTGCGATGGTGCCGATCAGCATGGCGCAGGCCAGAGGGCCGGCCAGAAACTGCCATGCGGAAATACCGGCGGCACGGGCCACAATCAACTCTGAAGAGCGGGTCAGCCGCCAGAAGCAGATAATGCCCCCCAGCAGAATACCGAACGGCAGGATTTCCACAGAAAAATAGGGGACGTGCAGGGCTGCAATTTCTGTCACCACATTGGTGGAAACGTCCGGCCGGGTCGCAACGCGGCGCAGCAGATCGATAAAGTCGAACAGGCAGACAATGCCGGTCAGTGACGCAATCATGGCCACGACGGAAAAGACGAACTGGCGCGCGATGTAGAGCGAGAGGGTGACGGAGACAACCATAAGGGGCGCGTTCTTCCTCAGACCGTGCGGGTGCTGGAGCGGAGGCGCAGCTCCGGCACAAACAGGATGGCCGCACACGCTAAGCCGGGCAGCAGGGCCACCAGCGGGATAAGCGGAATGAGCGCCATATTCCGGCTGGCAAGATTTTGCAGCAGCAGGTTGAACGCCAGCAATCCGACCACGCTGAGCACAGCAGCCAGTGGGCGCTTGATGTTACCGTGGCGCGAGAACACCCCGCGCAGCACAGCAAACAGGCCGACCATGGCAAAGGAGAAGCAGGTGAGTGGGGAGGTTAGCCTGCGCCAGCCCTCCACCTTGAACTTGCCGGTATCACGCGGGGCGACCTCTTTTGGGTCCGGGTTCAGCAGTTCATGCAGGGACATTTCCGCCGCATCGCGGAAGCGGGAGTCTTCCTGATGTGTGGAGGAGAGATCCATGGAATCCTGTTGAAAAACCAGCATATCCAGACGCCCCGTTTTATGGTCGATCACCTGACGGGAGCCGTCATACAGGATGACGCGGGGTGTGTCGTTGACAATCATCATGGTGCCGCGATTGGCCAGAATTGTGGCGCGGCTGTTGGGCTGGCGGTCATCCTCCACCACAATGCCGTGCAGCGTGCCGTCATGGCTGCGCTCACGGATATAGACCGTCATCACGTCTGAAACTTTGGTGAAGACGCCTTCCTGCAGCATGAAAGCCGCCATCTTGTTCCGGATCTGGAATTCAAACTGCCGGAAGTGATGGTAGGAGACGGGCACGACCCACAGATTGAGCAAAAACCCGATAAATGTCGCCATCAGGGCGCAGGTCAGGCCGGGGCGCGCCAGAGCAATGGGCGAAAGCCCTGCGGCGCGCATCACCGTCAGTTCCCGGTCTCCTGCCAGCCGTTGATAGACAAACAGGCTGACCACAAACGTGGTGATGGGCAGCACAACGGCGACAAAAGAGGGAATAAGCAGGCTGGTCAGCTCGATAAAGACCCGCAGGGACAATCCGCGATCGACCACCAGCGAGACAAAGCGCAGCGATTGCATCAGCCAGATAAGCGCCGCCAGCCCCCCGGTGGTGGCCAGAAGGGCAATCAGAAGCTGATGAAACACGTAGCGGTCCAGCGTGGAGACGCGTGCTTTCAGCCATGATGGAAATGAACGGACGGTCATATCTGTCTTATCTACCCGCTCCCTCTCTCAGAGCAACACCCCCTTGTGACAGAATAATGAGGGCGGGAGAGGAAGAGTGGTTCCGGCTTGCGGCTTTATGAGGGCGAAGAGCGCCGCCACAGGCCGGATTACGCCCGTCAGACGGTCAGACGCGTGCTGCCTGACGTGTATAAAAATTATTCTTCTATGTGGGTATCCGGGTCACCGCCCAGACGGTTTCCGGCTTCCAGCCCCGCAATGGCGGCAAGATCGCCTTCGTCCAGCGTGAAGTTGAAGATATCCAGATTGGCCCGCATCCGGTCTGTATTGCTGGATTTGGGGATGGGGATGATGTCGTTCTGGGTAAACCAGCGCAGCATGATCTGGGCCGGGGTGCGGTTGTGTTTGTCCGCAAGTTCCACAATCACGGGGTTATCCATCAGCCCCTTGCCAAGCGGCCGCCAGCCTTCCGTCAGAATGCCATGTTTGGCATTGAAGCGGCGCATGTCGGCCTGCTGGAAGTCGGCATGGATTTCAATCTGGTTGACGGCAGGCACGACGCCCGTTTCCTGAATGAGGCGTTCCAGATGCGCGGGTTTGAAGTTCGAGACGCCGATGGAGCGGATCTTACCGTCCTTCTGTGCGGCAATCATCGCCTTCCAGCTTTCCACATACAGGTTTTTTTCCGGCAGGGGCCAGTGGATGAGGTAGAGGTCCACATAGTCCACATTCAGCCGCTGGAGGCTGCCATCCAGCCCTTTGAGCGCAGCATCATAGCCCTGATCCGTCCCGCGCAGTTTGGTGGCGAGAAAGATGTCTTTTCTTTCAACTTCAGAGTCTTGCAGCGCGTGGCCAACACCCGTTTCGTTCCCATAGCTGGCAGCGGTGTCAATCAGGCGATAGCCGGTGAGCAGGGCGGCCTGCACGGCGGCTTCCACTTCCTGATCATTCATGGGGTAGGTGCCAAACCCCATGCCGGGAATTTTGTGGCCGTCATTCAGAGTAAGAAGGGGAGCTGAGGGCATGGGGCGCAATCCTTGAATGTCTTGTCAGAACGTCAGAGGCGCAACCCAGCCTCCGTGCGGCACAGGGCCGGGAGGCGGGGCGCGGCTTTCTTTCTTAACGTTTCGGGGTGGGGATGGTTCAGAAAAACCAGCCGCCCTCAGAACAGCAGGATGACGCCGGCGGAGGCGGAGTTATCGCTTTCCTTGTTCGGGCCGTGGGCGGCAGATTCCGTGTGGGCGTATTCCGCTACAAGGTTCAGCCAGTCGGTCAGGCTATAGAAGGCCGCGCCGACTTCGGACTGGTTGCGACGCACCAGCAGAGAGCTGTTTTCGCCCGGAGCCTGATAGAGATTACTCACACCATAACTGCCGACCAGCTTGAACTTCTTGGTGAAGTTATACATGGCCTGCACGTAATAGCCTTCCGACGCCCGTTTGCGGCCATTGTTGGCAATGCCGTCAAAGAACAGGCCGGTCGTGCCCAGTCCGCTGCCCCGGTAGTAATAGGCCACACCCTGAAAGCCTTTGTAGGTAATCTTGGTGCCGATTTCTCCCGCTTCCACCATTGCACCGCGGCGGCTGCTGGCATCCAGATCCGGGCTGGTCAGGCCCTGCTGATGCTGCACAAGGAAGCTGGCCCAGATACGGGTCTGCACGCCACCAATCGTAAAGTCGTAGGTGCCTTTACCCTGTATCATGGGGGAGGAATGCTGAGTTGATGAGGCAGAGAGCGCGCGGCCTGACGCATCGCCCCCGGCAAAGTTGAATTCATCAAGCGGCTGGAAGACGCCGACAGAGCCCTGCAGGCCGTGATATTTGGGGGAGACGTAGGAAATCTGCGGGATCCAGTCGGCATAGACATAACCGACACCGATACGTCCCAGCGACGTATTGCCCGGTGCAGCATTGCTGCCGGTGGACCCCACACTGAGCAGAGTGGCATCGTTCAGGATGGCGTCGCTGCCGAAAATGGCGAGGTCACGCCCGAACTTGAACGTCCCGACTGCCTTGGTGCCGACGGTTACGTAAACCTGTCGCAGATCGATCCCGGCGGTGCCCAGCCCGACGGGGCTGCCGCCTGTGTTGGCGTTGAAGGCCCCGTTCTTGGCGTTGTCCACGCCCGGATACATGCCCAGCACGGCGGACATATCAATGCCCGACTGGGTGGTGCTGAGCTTGAGGATAAAGCCTGCGGGCAGCAGGCCGTTACGCACGGAAGAGGAATCAAACCCGCTGGAGCCGGTGGAGACGCCACCCGCCACCGGGCGACCGCCTGCGGGGCTGTTATAGGTGTAGAACCCGTTCACGAAGCCGGAGAAGTTGATGTCGATCGGACCGGCCTTGAAGGTCAGGCCCTTGCCGGGAACGTATTTGGCCACGCGGACGATGCTGTTGCTGTTCAGGGCCTCATTGGTGGAGCGCATTGCTTCCTGCGCGGAGCGAGCACTGGCTTCGGCCCGGTTGGCTGCCAGTTCTGCGCGGCTGGAGGCTTCATCCGGCGCGCCCGGATCAAACCGGATGCCATCTTCATAACCCGAACCGAGGGTGTGCGCAGCCGGACCGGCATGATGCGGGGCAGACGCGGTGGCCGTGCGGACGGGGCGGGCTGTACGCGCCGGGGCTGTGTGCTGCGTTGTGCCTGCGGTGTGGCTCAGATGTTTGGCCAGAAGGGTATCGTGCTCATGCCTGGTCAGGCTGCCTTTGAGCTGAAGAATATCCAGCAGGTCACTATAGTCGTCAGCCAGTGCAGATGGCGCAGTCATAAATGGCGCGCAGGCAACAGATGTTACCACAACAGGTAATAGAAGTGCCCGTTTTCTCGATGCCATAAAAGTCTGCTCCCTCACGTCGTTTGCTATCTCTGAGAGATTGGACTTCCCTCCGTCAACACCCTGATAAGAAGAGTTTCCTGCCAGTACAAAGGCCTAAACGGCAAGGAAACAGGGCGGAGGCAAAGGGACCGGAAGAGGCAGTGCCGCCCCTGAGCTGTGAGGCTTTCAAGGGGCTCTTATGCAGCGCAAGCGGGCTGGATTATGCGGCATTTTGAGGGTTTTTGTTTGTTGTCAAAATGTTATGCGGATTTGTTCGGGGACGCGGAACGATTTTAAATTGAAACAAAATCGCTAAAGCACGCTTCCTCGCACGCTTGTGGCGGAGGGGTGCTATGCGGGAATAGAACTTGTCCGGCTTAAGAGAACGGAAAAACCCTTGGTGTTATAACGAAAAATACCAAGGGAATACGGACGCAGGTCACGCAGTTGTTACGCCTCCGGCAGCGTCGGGCTGACCCGATGCTGCACAACTTCGCCAATAATGATCAGGGCAGGGCTGGTCACATTTTCAGCAACAGCCTGTTCAGGCAGCGTGGCGAGGGTGCCGGTAATCACGCGCTGCTGCGGCGTTGTGCCACGTTCCACAAGGGCGGCGGGCCAGTCGGCGGGCAGACCATGTTCCATGAGTTGCGCGCTGAGTTGCGGCAGCATGGTCAGGCCCATATAGATCACCACCGTCTGGCTGCGCAGGGCGATGGTTTCCCACGCCAGATCCAGCGTGCCATCGGCCTTGGCGTGGCCGGTAATAAACAGGCAGGCCTGTGCGCAGTCCCGGTGCGTCAGCGGAATACCGGCATAGGCCGCGCAGCCATTGGCGGCGGAAATGCCCGGAATAATGCGGAAGGGCACGCCTGCTTCTGTCAGTGTTTCGATTTCTTCCCCGCCACGGCCAAAAATAAACGGGTCTCCGCCCTTCAGGCGCAGGACGCGTTCACCGGCTTTGGCACGGCGGACCAGTTCGGCATTAATGCCTTCCTGCGGCAGGGTGTGCCGGTTGCGCTGTTTGCCAACAAAAATCAGCTCGGCATCCCGCCGGACATAATTGAGGATGTCCGGGCCAATCAGATTGTCATACAGAACCGTATCCGCATCCTGCATCAGGCGCAGGGCGGCGAGGGTGAGCAAGTTCGGGTCTCCCGGGCCAGCGCCGACCAGCCAGACTTCGCCTTGCCGGGTGTGACCGTCCAGCAGGTTATCCAGTTCCCGGCTGGCGGCTTCTGTCTGGCCGCTCATGGCCAGATTGCCGCCGGAGCCATCAAGAAACCGTTCCCAGACCTGCCGCCTGTCAGACGGGTCGGGCAGGCGTGCGCGCAGAGGCAGGCGGGCGTTCTGCATAAAGTCCGCCAGCAGATGCAGGCCAGCGGGCAGAATTTCTTCAATTTTGGCGCGCAGGCGGCGGGCGAGCACCGGCGCCGCCCCACCTGTGGAGACGGCGACCTGCACCGCGCCGCGCGTGCTCAGCGCCGGGGTGATGAAGCTGGAATTACCCGGATCATCCACCGCGCAGACCGGCACGTTCTGCTGCTGGCACAAAGCGGCAAGGCTGCGATTCAGCGTGGTATCATTGGTGGCGATATAAACCAGACGGCAGCCGGGCAAGCGGGCGCGCACGTCGTCTTCCGACACCAGACCCGGCACATGCGTCAGAACGCCGTCATCCGCCAGACGCTGCAATTCGGGGCAGAGCGTGGGGGAGAGGAGTTCAATCCGCGCGCCGGTGGGCACCAGAAGGCGCACCTTGTTGGCGGCGATATTCCCGCCACCAATGACAAGGACACGAGCTTCGTCGAGGCGAAGCATGATGGGGAACCAGCTGGTTTTTTCAGAAGACGACTGCATAACACCCTCAGCAAGCAGGCTTGTGCGCGGGACGCAAGGGTTCTGATGCGTTGAGCGCACAAAAAAGCTTTTTTAATCTTTCTGCGTTTCAGTGGCCTGTTGCCATGATAGCGCCGTCTTCCCAAGTGAGAGGACACAAAAAGTGTGCCGCAACGCAGGCTTCACCATCACAAAGAGGGCAGAATGGCAGGAACGGTCACACAGTCTGGCATGCAGAGTAATCAGACCGATAAAACCATTGTGGTGCCGGACCGCGAACTGCATGTGTATGCCGGGCGGCCCGTGGCTTTTCTGCTGCGCTACATGCGCAACCGGGCGATGGCGCATGTGATGGTGTTTGGCTCGGTCGGGCTGGCGATTGGCTGCGCGGTTCTGTCCTCCTACGCCATCCGGCATCTGGTGGATGTGATGACGGCCACGGCGCATAATGGCCCGGTGGAAGCCGTCTGGCAGGCGGTGGCCATTCTGGCGGTGCTGATTGCCACAGATAATATGGGCTGGCGTATTGCAGGCTGGTTTGCCTCCCGCACCTTTATTGAAATGACCGGAGATATCCGGCGCGATCTGTTCCGGTTTCTGACAGGCCATTCCCCGGCATATTTTTCCGAGCGGATGCCAACCTCTCTTGCGGCGCGGATTACCACGGCGGGTAATGTCTGCTTCACCCTCGAAAATCTTCTGGCATGGAGCGTCCTGCCGCCTGCTCTGAATGTGGTGCTTTCTGTCACGCTCATGCTGTCCGTGAGCTGGCTTATGGGAGGCGTGACGGTGGTTCTGGCAGCGGCTCTGTGCCTGCTGATGTTCCGTCTGGCGGTGCGCGGGCGCACATTGCACGGAGAATACGCTGCGGCTGCTGCCGGGCTTGAGGGCGAGACGCTGGATGTGATGGGCAATATCGCGCTGGTGCGCGCCTTTGGGATGCGAACGCAGGAACGTCAGCGCTTTAATACATTGGCGGGCAGGGAGATGGGCGAGCGTCTGCGTTCCCTGCGTTACATGGAAAAGCTGCGCATGGTGCATGCCGTGCTGACGGCTGTGCTGACGGCGGGTCTGCTGATCTGGGCGGTGCTGCTCTGGCAACATGGCGAGGCCAGTGTGGGGGAGGTGGTGATGGTCATCACCCTCGGTTTTGCCATTCTGCACGGCACGCGGGATCTGGCGATGGCGCTGGTGGAGACCATTCAGCACAATGCGCGGCTTTCTGAAGTGCTGTCTGCCTTGCTGGTGCCGCACGATATGCCCGACCGGGATGACGCCGTGCCGCACCCCGGCCCGGTGCGCGGCGAGATTGTGTTTGAGGATGTCGGCTTTGCCTATCCCGGCGGGGCAAAGGTGCTGGATGGCTTTAACCTGCATATTGCCGCAGGTGCCCGCGTGGGGCTGGTGGGGCGCTCCGGTTCCGGCAAGAGCACGGTTTTGGCGCTGTTGCAGCGGCTCCGCTTTGTGCAGGCAGGCCGTATTCTGATTGACGGGCAGGATATTTGCAGCCTGACGGATGATGGCTTGCGGGCCTGCCTCTCCATTGTGCCGCAGGATGTCTCTCTGCTGCATCGCACCGTGATGGAAAATATTCGCTATGGCCGTCCCGATGCGACGGATGAAGTCGTGCGCGCCGCAGCGGCGGCCGCTGGGTGTGCGGACTTTATCGAGGCCATGCCGGAGGGGTTTGGGACGCTGGTGGGGGATAGGGGCGTAAAGCTGTCCGGCGGCCAGAGGCAGCGGATTGCTATTGCCCGGGCCTTCCTGCGCAACGCGCCTATCCTCATTCTGGATGAAGCGACCAGTGCGCTGGACACGGAAAGTGAAGCGCATGTGCAAAAGGCGCTGGAGCGGCTAATGGTGGGCCGGACTGTGATTGCGGTGGCACACCGGCTTTCAACTTTGCGCAACTTTGATAGAATTGTTGTGATGCAGGACGGCAGGATTGTGGAGGACGGCTCTCCCACCCTGCTGGAACAGCAGGACGGCCCGTATAAGAATTTTTTGAACCAGCAGGTGACCCATACGAATGATGTTGCATGACGATGCGCCCGCTCTGGACTCTGATCGTCCGGCGGCAGCTAAAGGGGCTCTTGCCGCTTACGCTTATCAGCAGATCAGAGAACGCCTGATCCTGAGCACTTATAAGGGTGGTGAAAGGCTGGTTCTGCGTCCGCTGGCGGCGTCTCTTAACCTCAGCCCGACCCCGGTGCGGGAGGCCCTGCTGCGGCTGGTGTCCGAACAGGCTCTGGAACTGGATGACCGCAATACTGCCCGCGTGCCCGCTCTCTCGCGGGAGGTGTTTCAGGAAGTGCATCCTCTGCGCGGGGACCTGGAAGAGCGCCTGACGCGCAATGTGGCGGGGCGGATAACCCCGGAGCAGATTGGCGTGCTGGAAACCTGCCATCAGTCCTTTATTGATGGCTATCTGGCCGGAGACCCGCATCAGGCGGCTGTCGGGAATGCCGCCTTCCATAGTGCGATTGCTGACTTTTCCAGCATGACCATTACCGCCGGTATTATGCAGCGCCTGTGGGCGCGGATTGGCCCGTTTTATGCTGGCACCAATGGTTTGCCGCCAGCCAGTCCGGTGGAGGCTAATCATCCGCACATGCTGCTGCTTGAAGCCTTCCGGCGGCATGATGCGGAAGCGGCCGTGGCGGCAATCCGGCAGGATTTCCAGCAGGCCCGCAGCTGGCTGGAACCGCTTTTGCCGGCCTGACCCTGTTTGAGAGTGTTCGGGCAAAGAAAAACCCGGTCCGCTGCAAGAGCGGGCCGGGTTTTTTTATACCGTGATGGCGGTAAGCCTCAGGCTTTTTTGGCCTGAGGAGCAGCCTTGGCAGCCTGAATAGCGGGCTTTTCACTCGGTTTGACGTCCGTCAGGCCGGGCACTTCTACGTCAATTTCCAGCGTGGAGCAGTGGGCACCGCGATCCAGCTTGATCTGCACTTTGTCCTGATCCACGGCGACGTGCCGTTTGATCACTTCCATGATTTCCCGGTGCAACTGGGCGAGCAGATCATCTTTGCCTTCCCCACCGGAAATCCGTTCATGAGCGAGGAGAATCTGCAAACGGTCGCGCGCGACGGGTGCCGAGGAGCGGCGTTTGAAGATATTGGAGAGGAAGGTCATGAGACTCTCCGTTTAAACAGCCAGTCAAACAGGCCTTTGCGTTCCGTGGGAATAGTGACTTCCAGCTTCTCGCCTGCCAGACGCCGCGCCGCATCGTTATAGGCGCGCGCCGCTGCACTTTCAGGCTCAGCTATCGTAACCGGGGCTCCCACGTTTGAGGCCCGCAGTACGTCGCCGCTTTCCGGGATGATGCCCAGAAGCGGAATGGACAGGATTTCCAGCACATCGTCTGTCCCCAGCATGTCACCCCGGGAGGCGCGCTGCGGGTCATACCGGGTGAGGAGGAGGTGTTTTTCCAGCTTCTCACCTTTTTTGGCTTTTTCCGTTGTGCTGTCCAGCATGCCGATAATGCGGTCACTGTCACGCACGGAAGAGACTTCCGGGTTGGTGACAATCACGGCCATATCGGCGTGATACATGGCCATCTGTGCGCCGCGCTCAATCCCGGCAGGGCTGTCACAGATCACCCAGTCAAACTTCTTGCGCAGTTCCGCAATCACCTTGGCCACGCCTTCAGACGTCAGGGCATCCTTGTCCCGCGTCTGGGAGGCAGGCAGCAGGGAGAGGGAGGGGACGCGCTTATCCTTGATGAGCGCCTGCGCCAGATTGGCATCACCCTGAATCACGTTGATCAGGTCAAACACCACGCGGCGTTCTGCGCCCATTACCAGATCAAGGTTCCGCAGGCCGACATCGAAATCAACCAGCACAACGCTCTGACCATTTTGTGCCAGCGCTGCGCCTAAGGCTGCGGTGGTGGTGGTCTTACCCACGCCACCTTTGCCGGACGTGACGACCAGAACCTTTGACATCCGTGTTATTCCTCTTTGGTCTTTAAGGCTGCTTTGCCGTCAGCTTAGTACGACAGCCGTGTAGGAACGCAACCTTACAATCTGTCATCAAAAATGGAACGCAGAATATTCGCCTTAAGCGAAGTCTTTTGCGTAAAAGTGTTACGTGAGAGGAAGGAAAGTGAGTGTTTCCCCGGAAAGTGCAACCTGAGCCGGTTTACTTGTCTGGTCCGCATTCATTTCTTCCGCGGTGGCGTAAAAACCGTCAATCGCCACCAGTTCGGCTTCCAGCGCACGGGTGAAGATGCGGGCTTCCCCATTGCCGCCAATGCCTGCAATGGCCCGGCCACGCAGGGGGCCGTAGACGTGGATGGAGCCGCCGGCTGAGACTTCCGCCCCAGAGGCGACGGAGCCGAGAATGATCACATCACCATCCGGCCACACGACCTGCTGGCCGGAGCGGATGGGGCTCTCAAGAATAAGCGTGCGCGGGCCGGGGGCTTCGGGTACGTCATCTTCCGGGATATCGATCTCGGCAGAGGCACGGCCACCGGCAAAGTTCTCCGGCCATTCCCAGTCCGCCAGCGCAGGCCAGGAGCGGTCCCCGCCTTCAATGCCCATCACGCGGATGCCGCGTTCCTTCAGGGCAGGCAGCAGATCAGCCAGATGCTGTGTTTCAGCATCCAGCATCCCGAGGTCCAGAATAATGGGCTTGCCGGCAAAGAACCCGGCAGAGCGGGCAATCTGGTGATCCAGCGCGCTTAGCCAGTCTTCCAGCGGGGCTTCCGGGGTGAGCGTGAGCGCCAGAAAAGACCGGCCGGAGATACGGATGCGGGGCAGGGGGGATGTCGTGGCGGACAAGGACGTGAGATCTCGCTTGCGTAGGATCGGACGGGAAAGTGCAGCAGTGGTACACGCTGCAAGGGTTGTCTGTCGAGCATCTGTGCAGAACGCGCAGGGACCCTGTGCATTATTTGATGCCCGCAGGCCCGATTACCCTCTGGCGCGCTGGCAGACAATGTCATAAATCTTGCGCATGCGTACCCTGTATCATCTCCCCCTCTCCCCCTACTGCCGGAAGATCCGGCTTGTGCTGGGTGAAAAACGTCTGCCGTTTGAAGTCATCGTGGAACGGGTGTGGGAAGAACGCCCGGAATTCTACGCCATGAACCCGGCAGGTGAAGTGCCGGTTCTGGTGGAAGATAACGGGCTGGTTGTGCCGGATTCCTCCGTGATCTGTGAGTATCTGGAAGAAGCCTATTCCGATACGCCGCTGCTGGGCCGCACGCTGGCTGAGCGCGTGGAAGTGCGGCGTCTGGTGGCGTGGTTTGACCAGCGCTTTGCGCGCGATGTGTCTCGCCGTTTTATTGGCGAGCGCGTCATGAAGCGCATTAGTGGCCGCGGTAACCCGGATGGCACCATTCTGCGGGAAGGGTATGCGGCCATGAAGCCGCATCTGAAATACATCAACTTCCTTGCGGAAAACCGGAACTGGCTGGCTGGTAACTTCCTCTCTCTGGCGGATTTTGCGGCAGCAGCCCATCTCTCCAGCCTTGATTTTATTGGGGATATTGACTGGTCCAAAGCGCCTGCGGTGCGGGACTGGTACGCCCGCATGAAGTCTCGCCCCTGTTTCCGCCCCCTGCTGGGTGACCGCGTATCTGGCATTACCCCGCCGGACTATTACGCCAATCTGGATTTCTGAAGAGCGTGACCTTTCATAATGGCGGCGACGCAGCGCGTCGTGCGCCCGATGTGCTGATTATTGGTGCCGGTGCTGCCGGGCTGATGGCGGCGTTTACAGCAGCCCGGCGTGGTCGGCGCGTTGTGGTGCTGGACCATGCGCCGGAGGTTGGGCGTAAAATCCTGATTTCTGGTGGTGGACGCTGTAATTTTACCAATACCGAAATGCGGGCCGAACGCTTTATTTCCCAAAATAAGCATTTTGCCCGCTCAGCCCTCAGCCGGTACACGCCTGCGCAGTTTCTGGAACTGCTGGCTAAGCACAAAATCCCCTGGCACGAGAAAAAGCTGGGACAGTTGTTCTGTGACAATTCCGCGCGGGACATTGTGCAGATGCTGCTGGCGGAATGTAAGGCCGCCAATGTGACCATTCTTACGGATGTGCGCATTACCGATGTCACCAGGCCGCAGGATTTCCGGGTGCAGACCTCTGCCGGAACCTTCACCAGCAAGGCGCTTGTGCTGGCGACGGGTGGCCTCTCCATCCCCAAACTCGGCGCGACCAGCTTCAGCTATAATATTGCCCGCTATTTTGGTTTGTCGGTTGTCTCGCCGGAGCCGGCTCTTGTGCCGCTGGTGTTTGGGCAGCCTGACGAAAGCTGGGTGCAGTCTCTGGCTGGCGTCTCTCTGCCGGTGCGGGCGTCCTGCGGGAAAATCGGGTTTGATGAATCGCTGCTGTTCACGCATCGGGGTCTCTCCGGCCCGGCGTTGCTGCAGATTTCGTCTTACTGGGAGCCGGGGCAGGCGGTGCGGATTAATCTGCTGCCCGGTGAAGATCTGAACGCACTTCTGACTGAACTGAAAAAAGCCAAAGGGCAGATGAAAGGCCCGGCAGCATTGGGTCGCTGGTTGCCGCATCGTCTGGCGCAGGAACTGGCTCGCCAGAGTGCGCCGGAAGAGCGGCCTGTTGTGGAATGGCCGGACCGCACGCTGCGCGCTCTGGCTGACCGCATTCATCGTCTGGACCTGCACCCCACCGGTACGGAAGGCTTTGCGAAGGCGGAAGTCACGCGCGGCGGGGTTGATACCCGGAAACTGTCTTCCAAAACCATGGAAGCGCAGACTGTGCCCAATCTCTATGTGATTGGTGAGGCGGTGGACGTGACCGGCTGGCTGGGTGGCTATAATTTCCACTGGGCATGGGCCAGCGGGCATGCGGCAGGGGAAGCACTTGGAGAAAGTGCTGCCTCCTGAGGCGATTTAGTCCGAGCTGTTTTTAAGTTCCGCAGCTAGTTCCAGCGCACGGGCGTAAACCGTGCGGCGGGGCAGGCCGATGGCGGTGGCGGCTAGAGCAGCGGCGTCTTTGACGGAATGAGTGCTCAGCAGGGTGCGCAGGGTCGTATCCAGATCATCCGCGCTGCTTTCTTCCGCTTCTGCCGGGCCGAGAAGCAGGGTGATTTCCCCGCGCGGCGCTGTTTCCGCATAGAAGGCAGCAAGGGTGCCTACCGGCCCCCGTTTGACTTCCTCAAAGCGCTTCGTGAGTTCCCGTCCCACGGCGCAGGGGCGGTCTTCCCCAAAAACTTCGGTCATGTCAGCCAGCGTATCCGCCAGCCGGTGCGGGGCTTCATGCCAGATCAGGGTGGCGCTCAGGCCCGCCCGTTCAGCGGCGCGCAGTTTGGCGAAGGCTTCCTTACGGGCGGCAGAGCGCGGGGGCGGGAAGCCGATGAACATGAAGGGGTGCGGCGGCAGGCCGGATAATACCAGCGCCGTCAGGGCCGCATTAGGGCCGGGGATGACGGTTAGCGAGAGATCGGCCTCAATCACTGCCCGCACCAGCCGGAAGCCGGGGTCGGACATCAGCGGCATGCCGGCGTCGGACACCAGCGCCATGCGGGTGCCGTTCTGCATCCGCTCAATGAGGGCCGGAACGCGCTGGCGTTCATTATGCTCGTGCAGGGCTTCCGTGCGGGTCGTAATATTCCGGTCAGACAGCAGGCGGGCTGTCATGCGGGTATCTTCACACAAAATCAGGTCGGCTTCGGCCAGAGCTTCCGCGCCACGCAGGCTGAAATCTCCCAGATTTCCTATGGGAGTCGCAACCAGAGTGAGGCCTGCCGCACCACCGGAGGAAGAGAAGGCATGACGAGAGGCCTTTCCTTCGCTATGGAGTGTGGAAGTCCGGTCATAAGCTTCATCAGGCCGGTTGTTTGCGGAGGACGATCTGGATGATGACGCGCACATATTCTTTCCTGTCAAAGGCATCCACGCGAGGTCTGGCTGGAAATGGCGCAGGACGCAAGGCCGGAATGGTTGTTTTGGGTACAGTTGGTCTTGCAATGGCGGGATGTGCGGATCAGTCCGGCCCCGGTGCAGCCACTGGCCCGCAGGCCCCAAAGGCCGCGACCAGCCACAAGATTGGCGTTCTGCTGCCGTTGACCGGGCCGAATGCCGCCCTCGGGCATGAGCTTCTGGCCGGGGCGCAGCTTGCTCTTGCAGAAAATGGAACCTCCACGACGCAGGGGCAGGCCTCTGCCCTGCAAATGGATGTGCATGACACGGCAGCCGTCGGGGGCGCCTCCGCTGCGGCCACGGCGGCGGCAGAAGCTGGCGATGGCATTATCCTTGGCCCGCTGACGGCGGTGGATACCGCAGCAGCGGCCCCTGCCGCGCAGTCTGCCAGCATGCCGGTTCTGGCTTTTACCAGTGATGTTGGTCAGGCCCGGAATGGTGTGTGGGTGATGGGCATTACGCCGGAAGATCAGGTGGAACGTCTGGTCGCCACGGCGCGTCAGGAAGGGCGGCATCGTTTTGCAGCCTTCCTGCCGGATAACCCGCTGGGCCATGCGCTGGGGAATGGTCTTCTGGCGTCCTGCCGGGATCAGGGCCTGATGTCCCCCACCATTGTTTATCATACCGGCTCTCAGGCCAGCATTACGCAGATGATGCGGGAGCTGTCCTCCTACGATACGCGCCGCGCAGAAGCGCAGCCGGATGGCAATGCTGCGCCTCCTGCAAGCACGCCTGCGGCACCGGCTACGGGCAGCACGGACACAGCAGATAAGGCGCTGCCGTCTGATCTGGCCGCAGCGCTCAAAGGTGGGTCTGATACGTCTGCAACTGCTTCGGCTGATGGCGCAGCGCAAACCTCGGCAGTGCCCAAACTTGCGCCGCCGCCGTTTGATGCGCTGCTGCTGGGCGATACAGGCCTCGGCCTGAAAAACGTGATTGGCGCACTGGCAGATAGTCAGGTGTCCTCCGCGAATGTGCGGATTATGGGGCCGGGCCTGTGGGCGGCTTTTGCAACCAAGCTAGGTGCCCTGAAGGGTGCATGGTATGCGGCGCCGGATCCGTCATCCCGCCAGAGCTTTGCCAGCCGCTTTATGGCGCGCAACCACCACATGCCGCGTCCGCTGGCGGATCTGTCCTATGATGCCGCGAAGGTTGCCACCACCGTGGCGCGCGTGGCGCCCAATGGTTACCCGGCTGATGTGCTGACCCGTTCGGAAGGGTTTGCCGGGGTGGATGGTCCGTTCACACTGCTGCCGGATGGCCGCACGCGCCGTGCGCTGGGTGTGTTTGAAGTGCTGGATAATGGTGGCGGTGCAAAGCTGCTGGTTCCGGCCACCACCAAAAGCGCTGTTTCAGGCTGATCTGAACACGGCTTGAAAAAGCAAACGGGGCACCGGGAAGAAATTCCCGGTGCCCCGTTTTTGTTTCAGGCGTAGTCCGCTGTGTCAGGCGCGATAGGCGGCCATCACGCGAAGGCGTTCTGCGACCTTTTTCACCACATCATCCCATCTGCGGGGTGTGGTCTGGCGGGTGATGTGCATGGTTGGGTACCACGGGCTGGTGTCCTGTCCATGCAGCCAGCGCCAGCAATTGTCATACCGATCCATCATGATGACCGGCTTACCCAGTCCCCCGGCCAGATGGACAGATGAGGTATCGACAGAGACAATCACATCCAGTGACATCATGAGCGAGGCTGTATCGTCCATGGTATGCAGGTCATCCGTAGGGTCATATAGCGTCATGTTGCGGGGCGGGTCCAGCATCTGGTCCGCATAGGGGCCTTTTTGCAGGCTGATGAGATTGATGCCCGGAATAGCGCTGAGCGGTTCCAGTGTTTTCAGGCTCATGGAACGTCTGCGGTCCACCATATGCGGGCCAATCAGATTAGGCCGTGGCGCACCACCCCAGATGACGCCGACATTCAGCTTGTGATTGTCCGGCAGGAGTTCGGCAAACTCTTTTACCTTGTTGGGGTCGGCTTTCAGATACGGGCCGGGTGCGCCCATGGCATCCGGCGTAGCGGAAAAAACGCGGGGCAGGCTGATAAAGGGACAATGCCAGTCATACGGCGGCACCTCGCCCCCGACCTGCACGGTGCCAACGCCTTCAAGACGGCGGCAGAGATCTTCCAGCGTATCCGGCACCCAGAGGTGAACATGCGCGCCCCGGCGGGCCAGCGGTTCCACATAGCGCAGATACATGAGCGTATCGCCGAGACCTTCTTCCTGCGTGACCAGAACGCGCTGGCCGGTCAGATCTGTGTCCGGGCCGAGGGAGGGGAGCAGGCGGTCCTGCGGCAGGCTGCTGTGGCCCGGCAGCTTCAGTCGCCATTCATGCTCTGCCCAGCCCTGCGCATAGCGTCCGGCCTTGAGCAGAGTGATGGAATGGTTCAGGCGGATCTGGGCATCGGTGGGGCGGAGGGTAATGGCGCGGCGGTAGGCGTTCAGTGCCTCTTCAAACCGGCCTTCACCGGCCAGAATGCAGCCGATGTTGGAGAGAGTGCCGGCATGGTCCGGGTTTTCAGCCAGCACGCCTTCCAGCACGCTCAGCGCCTCAGCCATATCTCCGCGCTCCGTGAGTGCCATGGCCAGCATGTTGTAGGAATAGGTGGCATTGGGGCGGAGGGCGATGGAGTGGCGAAGGGTTTCAACGGCCTCGTCAAACAGGCCCATCTGGGTCAGCACGCCGCCCAGCACGTCATAAATACGGGCATCCTGCGGGGTGACCTTCAGCGCGGCGCGGCAGGTCGCAACGGCATCCGGCCTGCGGTCCAGCTCGGCCATGATGTCGCTCAGGTCCTGCAGGGGGTGAACGGTGGTGGGGCTTTTCCGCGCAACGCGGCACAGAAGTTCCGCAGCCTGTTCCGGCTTATGGGTTCCTGCCAGACAGAAGGCGCGTAATATATCAACGGAATTCTCCCCACTGCTGGCGTAGGGACTGAGGGCCTTCAGAGTGCTTTCAAAGTGCCCGGCTTTGATCTCACTCAGCGCCCGGCGCAGAATGGCAGGATCAGGGGCCGCAGAATGTGCGGGGGAGGAGGCTTTGCGCGTCATGGCCGCCAGCCTACTGCGCTCATGCAGTGCTGAAAAGAGGAAGCGCACCCGCCATCAAAAAACCCGGTCAGGCACTGGGCCGGACCGGGTTTTTGCGTCAGATCTGGAGCAGGAAGCTCAGGCTGCTTTCATCACAGCCGTGAGGGAGTCCAGAACTTCCGTGGGGTCTTTTTTCTCAAGAACAGCGACTTCCGCCACAAAACGTTCCTGAGCGGCTTCAAACAGCTTCCGTTCACTAAAGCTGCCGTCCAGACTATCCACATTGCGGCGCAGGTCACGCAGGACTTCGGCAATCTGAACCAGATCCCCAGAGTTGATCTTTTCCTGATACGCAACAGCGCGGCGGGCCCACATGCCTTTGCTGACATGCGGTTTGCCCTTGATGATCGCCATGGCTTTGTCCACAATCTCGCGCGAGACGATTTTGCGAAGGCCAGCCTTGCGGGCTTTTGTCAGCGGGATGCGCAGGGTCATCTGGTTGCCGGGGAAGGAGATCTGAATCACTTCCAGCTTGGTCCCGGCAATCTCGTCAACACCGATGCGGTCTACACGGCCCACGCCATGGGCGGCATAGACAATGGCGTCACCTTCCTGGAAGGGGTCGTCATCTTTAATTTTGGTTTTGGCCTGCGCTGCGGTTGTTGCGGCGGCAGTGCGTGCCATTGCGTCTGTCACGCCGCCTTTCGGAGTTGTTCTGAATGTGCTCATAACCAAACCTTATACCACAATTTCGGTGGCCTGTCTTCCAAAACGGCAGACAGGCCCGTATGGCAGATGGAGCCGCAGATCAGGGCTGAATGCCGTTTACTGCGGTAATGGGGGGTGGCAGGGGCAGGCCTGTGGGCTGGACCACATCAATTTCAATCGTGCGGGCCATGGCGGCCATAGGGAGCGCATGCGGCGTGCTGGCAAACGGCTCCTGCAGGTCATTCGCACTTTTATCGAGCACCAGAAACAGAATACCCACCAGAGATGAGCCCAGCGGCGTAATCCATTCCAGCGTCTGCACCATGGACAGGGGCAGAAGGATGCAGAAGACGTTCACCAGCGCACGGGGCAGGGCGGAAAACTGCATGGGCAACGGCGTGTTGCGAATACGCTCAAGGCCACCCTGTGCATTGGCGAGGTCCGAGAGGATGCGGTCAATCTGGCCATGCACTGCGCCATCAATGCCCTTTTTGGCGACTTCATCACTCACGCCCAGCCCGAGCTGATAGAGAATGGCGTTAGGCTGGTTGCGCCAGCCTGCAATGGCCCGCGCCATTTCCGGCGGGAGCAGGCGGTTGACGTCGGCAGAGACATCCACATTCCCCAGCGCGCCACGCAGGGCGTGCGGGTAGGCGGCCATGCCCATCATCAGGTCTGGCCGGTCTTTAAGCAGAGTGCCGACCTGCCGGCCGAAGGAGCGGCTGTTATTGGTAATAGCCCCCCACAGGGTGCGGGCCTCCCACCAGCGGGCATACGCACTATTGCTGCGAAAGCCCATGAACAGGGCCAGCGCTGAGCCAATGAGCGAAGTGGGCAGACTTGGCTGCTCCATCCATTCCTGATGGAATACCTGGAACAGGATAACCACGATGAAATCCCACGCCGCCATAAGAAGGATAACACCAAAAATTTCTTTCGTGATGATGCGCAGGCCGATCCGCTGGTCAACGATCATCCATTAAATCTCCATTTTCTCTGATGTCAGGCACCGGGGCCGGACCATAAAAAGCAATGTTGCTTAACAGCTTAGCCCCCAAAGGGTTTCCCTGGATGCAATGCTGTATCGCGCAGAACGGGACAATAGCATGGTCTGGCGCGTGTGTGGGGGGGGTGGGGAGGGCTTTTTAAAAAAATCGTCATGATTTTCTTGTGACCCCGGACGCGAGAACAGCTCTGGCCCGTCCGTTAAAAAGCGGATTATCGTGGCCGTATTGCGTCAGGGCGGCAGAGCATTTGCGCTGTGGCTTGGGGAAAATAAGGAGTGTCGGGCTGATGACGACCAGCAGCATGCTGAAAACCAGATCGGAACACCTGTGCCACGAGGGACGCGTTGGCTTTTACAGCCATCAGTCCGACGTGCTGGGGCTGGAAGCCCGCTTTGCCGTGTTTGTGCCGCCCGGTGCCTCGGCGGCGCGGCCTGTGCCGGTGGTGCATGTGCTGGCGGGGCTGACCTGCACCGAGGAAACCTTCTTTATTAAAGCGAATGCGCTGGCCGAAGCCGCCCGATTGGGGATTGCGCTGGTGGCGACGGATACCTCGCCACGCGGAGCGCAGGTGCCGGGTGAGGAGGAAAGCTGGGATTTTGGCACGGGAGCCGGGTTCTATCTGGACGCGACGCAGGAACCGTGGAGCCGCCATTACCGCATGGGCAGCTACATTGCGCAGGAATTGCCTGCCTTAACAGAACAGCTCTTCCCGCTGGACGGCACACGCCGCGGCATTATGGGGCATTCCATGGGCGGCCACGGCGCGCTGGTGCATGGGCTGCGGGCACCGGAGTTCTGGAAATCCGTCTCAGCCTTTGCCCCCATTGTGCATCCGGCAGCCGTGCCGTGGGGTGAGAAAGCCTTTACCGGCTACCTGGGGCCAGACCGGCAGACATGGCGACGGGAAGATGCCGTCTGCCTGCTGGAAGATGGCTACCGTCACCCGGCGGATATTCTGATTGATCAGGGCGAGGCCGACCAGTTTCTGGAACGCGAACTGAAACCGGAACTACTGGAAGAGGCTGCACGCAAAGCAGGCCAGTCCCTCCGCCTCCGCCGACATGCGGGCTATGACCATTCTTACTGGTTTGTGCAGAGCTTTGCTGCGGATCATGTTCGGCATCATGCGGGGGTGTTGAGGGGGGTGTGAGGGAATTTTCAACATTGGGCGAAAATGATTGGTCTGCTTTCGCCCTCATGCCGGACATACAGGCTCCCAGATCAGTGTCCGCATAGCGGACATCACAATTAGGGTAAGGATAGTTCAAGAACCAACTCAATATTGACCCAGAATGACAGACTTTCATTAATGATGATTTGGCTATTCACTGATGTGTTGGTGCAGACGGCTACTATTTGCGTGGTAGCGACTACGTGCTTCCGCACAACGTAGCAATTGGAAATCGACAACGTCCGTCGCTGGTTGACGGAATAATGGTATGATGGCGCCTAAAATTTTACCTGCACCTTCGGTCGACCGATCATTTCGGCTCTTATGGACGAACTGCTAGAGTGTTATTTTTACTCACTATCCAATCCGAAGCACCAAAGCCGCTTCGCTAAGAATAATATTTAATGCCGCAGGAGCCCGGACCGCAATGCGCCTTAGGATGTGCAACCAGTCTCGCGGCCTTGGCGAGTTGACGATTACGTTCTATCAAAAGCCGGGGGCGCCGTGAAACGAGCATGAATTACCGTAGACATCTTCTCGCTTTAGACGATGACGAACTCGAGCAGTTTGTCCTTCGATGGGCTAAGGTGATGGCAGCCCCGAAGTATCACCATGTGGAAAGATTTTCCGGTTCAGGAGATATGGGCCGCGATGTCGTCGGGTTTCTGACAGATCAACTCCATGACGGGCAGTGGCACAACTATCAGTGCAAGCAGTACGGCCGCAATCTAAGCGTTGGCTCTGCCCTTCTTGAACTGGGGAAGATTATTCATTTTAGCCATCAGGGCGCGTTCACCCTGCCGGTAGAATATACCTTTGTCGCGCCCAAAGGTCTTAGCCGTCCGTTGGAGGAACTCATTTTAGCCCCAACAAGCTTAGGCAGGCACTAATTGACAATTGGGACGCGAATTGTGCGAGGAAGATTACGAAAGGCAAGACTATCCCTCTGGATGCAGGTCTCCGCGCCCATCTCAATACCTTCGCTTTCAATCTGGTTCGACGAACATCTATTGATCATATCCTTGCGGACGACGCCGCAAAGCCAGCGATGGCCGCGATGTTTGGCACTGATCCCGGAAAGCCACCGGAAGGCGTGGTTCCACTAGCGGTAGCGCAAAGGGAAGCCCGTTATGCAATCGAACTTTTCTTGGCCTATGGCGAGAAGGATGGCTGCACCTATTCCGAGGACGATGTTGTCGTCCACACAGTTCATGGACCACATTTCTCTGAACAACGTGAGCGCTTCTACACAGCAGATGAATTCAGACGGCACTACCGGGATAATACCTTAGGAGCCGAGATGGCGGCCCTCGAAGATGAGGTTTACCATGGCATTATCCAGAAGCATCGCGAAAAATATGCAACGGCCCTCGACCGTGTCGAAGCTGTCATGGGGCATGCAGCTGTGATTTCCCCTACCGGCCCGCTTGCAGTTCATGCGCGGGTGCAGGTCCGTCAGGGGATTTGCCACCATCTTGTTAACGATGAGCGCATCAAGTCATGGAAATAACCGGTGAAGGGCGTCCACCGCTCTACAACAGTCATCTCGAGACCGGCACTAGGGCCATTGTCATCCTTGAAGCGGCGTATCCGCGCGCTCTTGATTTGGCACGCCTGACTTGGTTTGATCATCTTGTTGTCCACACCAAAGACATTGGAGGCCCCGACAGCTTACACCCTGCTCTTCCTGGAAGGACAGGGGAACTACTAATTCGACGGCGTCTTGTCGAAGAAAGCTTGTCCTTTATGCGGCGTCTACATTTGATCGATGTGACCCATGACGAAACCGGTATCGCGTACCGCGCTGGCGACGATGCGTCAGCCTTCGTGAACCTCCTAACAACGAATTACGCCCTAGGGTTAAAGGAGCGGGCGCGATGGCTAATTGCTGAGCTTGGCGATCTTGACGCAGCGCACCTCACGAAGCGCGTTGCTGATCAGATTGGCCGGTGGTCTGTTGAATTCCAAGGCGAAGATAGCCTCCCGAGGCAACGTTCGTGACAAGTCGGCTCATCCTCAATCGGCTTGCCTTCACTGGGCCGAAGACACCGCGCGTTGAGCTCACGTTCGAGGATCGGCTCAACGTTGTATTCGGCGCTTCAAATACAGGAAAATCCTTTGCATCCAAAGCCATCGACTTTGGTTTGGGTTCTGGCGGTCTCCTGCCGGACATTGATCAGCGCCGCCCATACGACAAACTTTGGCTGTCTCTCGCTTGCGATGACCAACTAGCGACACTTTCAAGGAGCATGGCCGGAGGAAATCTGAACGTTGTTGAAGGAATTACCGACCAGCTTCCCCAGAACGCGCGCATCCTCGGACAAAAGAACGATGCGTCCAATGAAAACAATGTTTCCCAGTTCCTCCTCAGTCTAATTGGCCTTCGGGGCAGACAGCTAGCAACGAACGTCTCTGGCACGAAGCGCCCCTTGAGTTTCCGGGATCTTGTCCGATTCTGTATTGTTGATGAGACCGCGATTCTGAGCGAATCTTCGCCTGCCTTATCGGGGCAGCGTCATAGCGCAACGGTCGAGCGTAGCGTTTTCAGACTTCTTCTAACAGGTCTGGATGACAGTGCTGTCGTACCTGTCATGGATCCGAAGTCTTTCCGTACCTCCAAGGCTGCGAAACTCGAAATGCTGGAAGAATTGCTATCTTCCGTGCAGGCAGACATTGAGGCAGAGTTCCCAGACATCAGCGATATTCAAGAGCAAGAGGGGAAGCTCGAAGATTCCTTGATCGCTGCACAAGCCGACATAGCTGCTGCTCAACAAGCAGTGCAGGTGCTGCTCTTAGATCGCCGCACGGCAACTCTTGAGTACGCGCGCGCTGAAGCACGCATGTCAGAAATAGAGATGAATCTTCGACGATTTGCGCGCCTTCAAGAGGTCTATGATTCCGACATCGAACGTCTCGAATCGATCGAGGAAGCTGGTTTCATTCTTACTATTGGCGGTGATCGTGACTGTCCTTTATGCGGGGCATCACCGGACGCCCAACAACATGAGCACGCCCTCGGCGATATTGGACGTATCCGAGCAGCGGCTATGGCAGAGATAGCAAAAATCAAACGACAGCAGGTGGACCTCAACGCAACTGTGCAGCAGATCCTCGGAGTAGGGCGAGCGCTTCGGAATGCTTTACCCGACTTTGCCAAACGTCTGGAGGCCGTCGAAAGCCAAATTTCGGCGGCTACACCAGAGGTTTCAGCGTCGCGAACTAAGCTGGCCACGATCATGGCCGCGCGGGACCGGGTAAAGCGCGGGCTATCGCTGCTCGAGCAACGCGATGGACTCATCGTGCGGAGATCTGCTTTGGAGCTAGAGAAGGCAACTCGTGTTGGAGAACGGCCAAACCAAGGTATTAACTCAACAGCGACATACGATTTTGCGCAAGAGGTTAGTCGAGTACTCACGGCTTGGAGGTTTCCTGGAAACAGGCATGTCATCTGGGATGACGCTACCTTCGACCTAAAGATCGATGGCAAGCTCCGCCGTGATAATGGCAAAGGCGTACGCGCGATCACGCACGCAGCCTTCAAGGTTGCCCTTCTCTTGTTCTGCCGCGAACGTGGGCTTCCGCATCCCGGATTTCTTCTGCTCGACACTCCGCTACTGACTTATCGGGACCCGATCACGTCAAAGCACGGCGAGCTTAGTAGCGACGAGCAGGCATTTGCCCAGCTCCCGCTTCGCGACCACTTTTTCGAGCACCTGGCAGCTGAAGCAAGCGGAGCCCAGTTCATTGTCCTTGAGAATGTCGATCTGCCACCGAATATCGGTTCTCTGGCCAGAGTTGAAGTGTTTTACGGTGAGAAGGGCGGCGGAAGGTCCGGGCTCTTTCCTACCGTCTGAGTTGCGAGGCGGGTATATCAATAGATGGCATTGGTAAGAGTTTCCTAGGACCAACTAAGTAGGAATTCAGCCAATTTTCGTAATGGCCGGACGAGACGATAGTCCATCTTCGATGCCGTCAATCAGCACTTCAAGCATCCACAATTATGCCCGTGATACCGCTTCACGATTAGCCGCATTGTAGCATTCTTCGTGGGCCGTGACATTCCGGACGTTCGTGCCAGAAACCCAGTAAGCTCATGGCATGAGACTGTTCTAACCGACCGTTTCTCTTCTGCTTTCGGAATCGCTGAAATAAGCCAACAACGATCGAAATTGGGCGCAAAGTTATCATGGACGTTAAAGGCACGAATGGCTACTTGTCTAATTTTCCGCCCAATGGCCGACCTTCCGTTCCCCCCCACTAATCAGACATTCCCTTAATTCTCCACAGTCACCCCGCAACACGCGACGGGTTATGCGCAAAACCCGCTAGTGCGCCGAGCCATTTTGCAAATTCTCTTAGGAGGAGTTGCATGGTTGATGTTTCGAGTGGATGTTCGAGTGCTGGGGGGATAACCGGGTAGGGGTAGAGGGTGACACCCGGCAGGGTACGGCGGAGTTCTACCAGAGCGCGGCGCATGTGGTAGCCTGCCGTGACGACGGTAAGCGTGTGGACATGGTTGTCCACCACCCATGCGGCTGTCTCACTCGCATTTTCAATAGTGGAGCGGGCCAGATAGCCGAGGGTTACGCGGTCCTTCAGGCTTTCGGGCAGGTGGGGCGGCAGCAGGTCCTGCTGGGTGGCTTGCGGGTCCACTCCGGAAATCAGCAGCTTATCGCCTCGGTTTTGCATAAGCAGGCGTAGGGATGTGTCCACGCGGCCTTGCCCGCCTGTTAGGGCCACAATGCCATCGGTGTGCGGCATGTTATCTGGGGCAGGCTTGAGCGCATCATACACAAACCAGCCAAAGGCCCCGCAGAGCGCCAGACTGGCCAGCAACCCCATTTTAACCCACCAGAAGATGAAGCGAGACAGGCGTGAGGGGCGATGAGGACGATCGGCCTCGTGTCTCATGGGAGCCGTCGGAGCCAGACGCGGACCATAAACTGTGTCGTCACCCAGCCAATAAAGGCGGCCACAAACGGCAGGGCGGCGAGCCCCACCAGCATATCACCGGGCAGAAGGTCCGGCAGGGTGCGCCAGTCCGGCATGGTGGTGCTGGCGGCTTGCAGCGTGGAGGCCGCAAACGGGGCGGCCATTCTGAATAGCAGGAGCAGCGGGGCCATGGCCAGCAGAGTGCCCAGCAGGCCACCGCCAAGCGCCAGCCCACCCGTGCGCCATGCAAAGCGCCCGGCAATATAGCTGTCTGTCGCCCCCAGCCCGTGCAGGATTTCAATAATATCGCGGCGCGTGGACAGGCCCGCTTTTGTGGCCAGAGCGGTGATCATGGTGGCAATGCCGCCAACTGTGGCGAGCGCCAGAGCAGCGCAGGCCAGTAGGCTTTGGGCCAGAGCCCGCAGGCGGGTGCTCCATTCTGCATTATGTTCCACCACCGTGCCGGGCACATGTGCGTCCAGCGTCTGTTCCAGATTGGCCGGAGCTTCCTGCCCCTCGGCCAGACGCACTTCAATAACGGCAGGTAGCGGAAGAGCCGTTTTGCCCGCATCACCCAGCCAGGGGGTGAGCAGTCTGGCCAGTTCTTCCTGCGTCAGCCGATGGACCTGCGTGCCTGTGGGCAGGGTCGCGAGGTCCGCCAGCACGGCATCGGCGCGGGTTGGCTGGGCTGTTTTGTCGGCTTTGCTGGTTGCGGCAAGGGGCTGGTCGGGTTCGGAAACCTGAATGGTCAGCAACTGCGCGGCACCGCCTGCCCAACGGGTGGAGAGGGTGCGCGCACCGGTGGCACCCGTCAGCGTCAGGGCAGCCAGAAAGCTCATCATGGCGACCAGAATAAACAGGCTTCTGTCAGGCAGCGCTTCGGAGAGGGAGAGGCCGTCTTTACGGCCAGAAAAGGGAAGGGCCACGGCTCAGGCTCCGTCCTGCACAAGGCGACCGCGTTCCAGCACTAAGGCCGGTCGGGACAGGCGGCGGACCAGTGCCTCATTATGGGTGGCGACAATCACGGTGGTGCCCATGCTGCTTAGCTCACTGAACATATCCAGCAGTTTGTGGGCCTGCGGTTCTTCCAGCGCGTTAGTGGGTTCATCCGCCAAAATCAGGCCGGGGCGATGCACAATGGCGCGGGCAATGGCTGTTCTCTGCTGCTCACCGCCAGACAGGCGGGAGGCGCGGACGCCGAGCCGGTCGCCCAGACCCACCCATTTCAGGATGGACTGAACTTCATCCGTAATTTCATCTTCCGGCCTGTGTTGCAGGCGCATGGGCAGCGCCACGTTATCGGCCACGGAGAGGTCGGGCATCAGCCGGAAATCCTGATGCACCATGCCGATTCTTTGCCGCAGGCGGACCAGAACGGAGCGGTGCGTGTGGGCTGTTACATCCTTGTCCAGTAGGCACAGCGTACCATCGGAGGGCAGGCTTTCCACATGCAGCAGGCTGAGCAGGCTGGTCTTGCCCGCGCCAGAGGGACCAAGCAGCCAGCGGAAGCCGCCCTGAGGCACCTCAAAAGACAGGTTGGAGAGCACGGGGGTGCTGGCCTTGCGCTCCCTGCGCCATGAGACGTTGGTGAGACGAATCATGGAGAAAGCACGGTTCTGCTACTCGGCAGCAGGCAAAAAGGACGGGGGTTACGCATGGAAATAAGTGTAACGGAGGGAAGGTGGTGCTGTCGATCAGAAGCCGTAGGGGAAGCTAAAATAGCAGGCCGGGGCCTCCGGTCTGACGTGGCGTTCCGTCTGTTGTGTATAAAGACGGTTCCCGCGGCTGGCTCGGCAAACACGCTACCAGAGTAGCCCTCCGATTCGAGCTTTGAAGCCTGCTGGCAGATCAATCAGGAAGAGGTAAGAATGCCCGCTTTACGAGAACTGATGCTGACGGACAGGTTCTGGCGGTGGGCGTGGATGGCCAGCGGTGTGGTGGCTGTGCTTGTGGTCCTGTCAGTCAGTTTCTGGTGGCAGGATATTGTGCAGGTCTGGCCCGCGGCAGCCCGGCTGCATCAACCGGGCTGAGTTACCTTTTACATATTGCGCCCGGCCAGCGTGGCCAGTGTAGCTCCGGCAGCGGCCAGACCCATCAGCAGAATGCCATCCCAGATCATGCCGCTGGCTGTCAGCGTGTGGCCTGCCATGGTGAGCTGTTCCGGAATGGCAGAGGCCACGTTGGCAATGGCGTCACGCGCCTGCGGGTCAGCTGAGGCGCTGACGTGGGAGACGGCACCAATCAGCACAGGTAGAGCTTTCCACGCCACGCCGGCAATCAGCAGTAGCGGGGCAAACAGCTCTGCGAGTTGCTGGATAAAATAGAACACAAAATAGCAGATGGACCACAGGCCGGCACGGGCCAGCTTGAGCCCCAGCGGCGTAGAAGTCTGCGCGTTGGATAAAAAGGAAAGGGGCCGCTGAGCATCAGCGCGGTTGGGGGTGTGGTCCATAGATCTGGTGTGTCCTCAGCCAGTAAAAACAGGGTGCGGCGGCGGTCAGAAACCAACAGGCACGCACAGATTGGGCGGGATTATACACAAGTGCCGCCCAAGCACACACACGCTTGCCGCAAAAGGCGGATGCTGTGGCTTTGCTGCTATAGGACTTTGTTATAACAATCATGTGGGTGTTAGCTTTTCTTGCTCAGGTAACGCATTCGCGAACAGACGGGGGTGCCGGGATCGGGTTAGATGAATTCACGCTCATGAACGCGTAGCACCTGTGGTCGTGAGGCAGGGGCATGATGTAGAAGACGGCAGCAGAAGAAAGCAGGACACCTGAAAACGTGATGGACGCTCCGGGGCAACAGGTGTGGGATGCGGAATTGAGATGACGATCCGCTCGGATAATATTTTGCTGGTGGGACTGGAGCCTGAGCGGCGTGAGGCGTTTTCTGCGCTTTTGAACCAGCGCGGCTTTCAGGTGCGGTCTGCGCTCAATGGTCGTCAGGCGTTTGAAGGGTTTGAGGACCATTTGCCGGATTTGCTGGTGGTGCCTGCCGCGCTGCCGGATATGTCCGCCGCACAACTATGCCAGCGCCTGCGGCTGAACGTGGTGACGCGAGGCATTCCTGTTCTGGTGGTGGTGGAAACGCAGAACCCGGAGCAGGAACGCCTGATTCTGGAGCAGGGCGCGGATGCCTGCCTGAGCAGCCAGACCGAACCGGCTTTTCTGATGTTTCGGATCTGCACCCTGCTGCGGGAGCAGGAGGAAGATCCGCTCTCTCGCCCCGGGGGAACATTCCGTCAGCCCTGTGTGGCGATTGTCACGGCGCCGGGCGGTTTGCTGTGGTCATGGCGAGGGGAAGGGCGGGATACGCCACCTGTTCTGTCAGACCTGCTGCGGCGTAATGGCGCCAGCGTCGTGCTGATTGATGACCCCGACGATTTCAACCTGACAAACTGGCCCGTTGGGAAAGACCAGCCGGATTGTCTGGTGGTGGATCTGGAGTGCCCGTTATTTGATGGGCTGGCTTTTGCTCACACCGTTGTCGCCATGCGCCGCAGAACCCGCCAGTGCATGCGTGTGCTGGGGATGGTGGATGGCGGCCAGCTGTCTGGGCAGATGGCCAGCATGGCCTTTACCGCCGGGGTGGATGATCTGGTGGATGTGGATATCGCGCCCGATCTGCTGGTAGCCCGGATTGGCAGCCTTGTGCGCCGCAAGATGGTGCAGGATGAAACCCGGCGGGAAGAAGCGCATATTGAAAGTGCGCGTGCCCGCATGGCGCTTGCAGACGCTTTGCGGCGGGTGAATGCGGATCTGGCAGCCGCTAACCGCAAGTTGATTGAGGCGCAGGCCAAGCTGGTGCAGTCCGCCAAAATGGCCTCGCTGGGGGAACTGGCGGCCGGGATTGCGCATGAGTTCAATAACCCGCTTGCGTTTGTTCTGGCGCATGAAAACACGGTGAACCGCAGCATTGCCCGCGCGCTGAACGCCGTGCGCGAAGGCGATAGTCTGACGGCGGAGCAGGCGCTGGCTAAAAGCAGTGAGCGTCTGGCGGCGTCTCTCGTCGGGCTGTCACGCATGCGGGATCTGGTTGTCAGCCTGCGGCGGTTCTCCCGGTTGGAAGAAGGGGAGTTCAGCCGTCTGGATGTGCCGGATGCCATCAGCATGGTGCTGACCCTGCTGGCCCCTAAACTTGGGCAGAATATTCGGGTGATATGCGCTCTGGATGCGCCGCCGGATCTGTTCTGTCAGGCGGCTTTGGTCAATCAGGTTGTCATGAATATTGTCAGCAATGCCGCCGACGCCATTATGGAAAAGCAGCGTGAGCAAGAGGAAGTCGGCCTGCCTGCGGGTGAGGAAGACCGGATTGAAATCACCTCTACTCTGGAACCGGCCACCACGCATGCCGGACAGGATTACGTGATCAGGATTAGCGATACAGGACCGGGTGTGCCTCAGGATCTTCAGGAACGCGTTTTTGAACCGTTTTTTACAACAAAACCTGTAGGCTCAGGCACTGGGCTGGGACTGGCGACCGCGTATGGCGTTGTACAGGCGCATGACGGGAGTATTGTTGTGACCGATGCGCGTGAAAATGGCGGAGCCTGCTTTACATTGCGTGTGCCCTATCGGGCCGAAGAGGAGAGGCGCACTCATGCTGCCTGAACCTGACAAGCGGTCTGTTGTCCTGATTGTGGATGACGAGCCGGAGATTCTGGTCGCCCTGACGGATCTGCTGGAAGACACGTATGAGGTTCTCCCGGCGTCTTCGGGTGAGCGCGGGCTTGCGTTGCTGAAGGAACGCCCTGACGTTGCCGTCATTGTGTCCGACCAGCGGATGCCGGGCATGACGGGGGACGTGTTTCTGGCGCGCGCCAGACTGCTCTCCTCCGCCGGGGCCATTTTGCTAACGGGATATGCCGATATCACGGCAGTGGAAGCCGCTCTGAACCAGGGGCAGATTTCCTTTTTTGCGTACAAGCCGTGGGATGATGAAACCCTGCTCTCCATGGTTGGGCAGGCGGCGTCTCGCTATCGTTTGGAAAAAGAGCTGCAATGTGAACAGCTTTTGCTGCGTGGCCTGCTGGATAATCTGCCGTTTGGTCTGGCGTTCAAAGAGCAGTCCGGGCGTTTTATCCGCCTGAATAGCCAGATGGCGCAGCAGTTCGGGCGCAGTGTGGACGCATGCGTGGGCCATACGGAAGAAGAACTGGTAGACGCCACGCGTCTGGATAGCCTGAAGGGGGCGGAGAGAGTTCTGAACTCTTCAGGTCGGGACCAGCAGATTTTGCAACTGGCCGGGCCGGATGGTCAGGCGCGCTGGCATGATCTGACGCGCGTACGGCTGGATGGTGCGCCGGACGGTACACCGCCTGCCGGGGCCTCTGCTCTGGAAAACTATTCCATCCTGATTGATCGGGATGTGACCGATTTGCTGGCGATGGAGCAGCGCCTGCGTCAGGCCGAAAAAATGCAGGCCATTGGTACGCTGGCAGGCGGTATTGCGCACGATTTTAATAACCTGCTGACGGCTATTCTCGGCTCCCTTGAACTGGTGATGGATCTGGAGCCGCCCAAAGAGCCGGGTGTCTCCCGCCTGTTCCATAACGCGCTGGAAGCAGCCCGTCGTGGCGGTGCGCTGACGCAGAAACTTCTGGACTTCAGCCGGCCACGCCATCTGGTGTGCCAGCAGGTTGATTTGCGGAACTTGATGGCGTCCCTGCAAAGTTTCATGACGCAGGGCAAAGTGCCGGATGAAATTCAGGCCGTGCTGGGGGCCGCGGCACTCTCCTCCAGTAGCCGGATCAGCACCGTGCAGTTTGATATCCCAGCCACGCCGCTACCCGTGGTGTGGACGGATGCCACACAGCTGGAACTGGCGGTGTTCAATCTGTGCGTCAACGCACTGGATGCACAGCCCGAAGGCGGGGCGACCACGGTTTCCGTCCGGCAGGCAAACCGGCCTCTGGGTCTGACGGGTAGCGCCACCCACGGGGAAGCCTGGGTGGTGGTGCAGGTGATGGATCGCGGTGTGGGCATGACGGAAGAAATGCAGGCCCGCATTTTTGATCCGTTCTTTACCACCAAGGGGATCGGGCAGGGCACAGGGCTGGGCCTGTCCATGATCTACGGCTTTATCAGCCATTGCGGAGGGGAAGTGCGGGTGGAAAGCGTGCCCGGTGGCGGCACGTCCATTGAGCTCTGGCTGCCTGCCATGGTGGAAGAGCGTGCACCGGTCACGCCGGTTCGGTCTGTTCGCAGCGGGCAGGTCACACCACAGGCCTTGCCGCCGGTTCAGCACGGGGAAACCATTCTGGTGGTGGATGATGAGCCGGGTGTTCGGGCTGTTACGGCAGGCTTCCTGCGCCGGGCCGGGTATGACGTGCTGGAATCCGCCAGTGGTGCCGAGGCGCTGAGTGTAATTGGCGATAAGCCGGGGATTGCACTGGTGGTGATGGACGTCATGATGCCGGGCATGAACGGGGATGAAGTGGCTCGCCGCCTGCATGAGGTGCGGCCAGAACTGCCCGTCCTGTTTGTAACCGGCTATGCCGACCTCGCCTTGCTGCCGGAAGGCGTGACGGTTTTGCACAAACCCTACACGCGGGATGCCTTGCTGGGGGATGTCAGGGCCATGCTGGCCGCATAACGAGCGGTTTCCTGCCTGCTGGCCTCTTGTGCTGGCGGCAGGAAGGCTTATCTCCTTATACCATGCAAAGCTTTCAGACAGCCTCCTCCTCGCATGATCCCGTCGGATGGCACGGGACAACCATCCTCTGTGTCCGGCGTGGCCCGACTGTGGCTATGGCCGGGGACGGGCAGGTGACGCTCGGTCAGACCGTCATCAAGGGCAACGCCCGCAAGGTGCGGCGTATCGGGCCTTCTGGCTCCATTCTGGCCGGGTTTGCCGGGGCAACGGCGGATGCCTTCACCCTGCTGGAGCGGCTGGAAGGCAAGCTGGAACGCTACCCCAACCAGCTTGAACGCGCCTGTGTGGAACTGGCCAAAGACTGGCGGACAGACCGCTACCTCCGGCGGCTGGAAGCTATGATGGCCGTGGCGGATGCGGAGCATTCCTTCACGCTGACAGGGAACGGCGACGTGCTGGAACCGGAAGACGGCATTATCGCCATTGGCTCAGGCGGGAATTTTGCCCTCTCAGCAGCCCGTGCGCTGCTGACGGTCGAGGATCTGGACGCTGAGGAAATTGTGCGTCGTTCCATGAAAATTGCCGGGGATATCTGCGTTTATACCAACCACTCTGTGCGGGTTGAAACGCTGACAGCTTCTCCTTCAACCGATAAGGCTTCTTCCTGATGGATGCACCGACATTTTCTCCGAGGGAAATTGTCTCGGAGCTTGATCGCTTTATTATCGGGCAGGCTGACGCCAAGCGTGCCGTTGCCATCGCGTTGCGCAACCGCTGGCGGCGCGCGCAGTTGCCGGAAGCGCTGCGTGAAGAAGTGGTGCCCAAGAATATCCTGATGATTGGCCCGACCGGGTGCGGTAAAACCGAGATTGCCCGCAGGCTGGCCAAACTGGCGCAGGCCCCGTTCCTGAAAGTGGAAGCCACCAAGTTTACGGAAGTGGGCTATGTGGGGCGCGATGTGGAAAGCATTGTGCGCGACCTCGTCGAGGCCTCCATCACCATGCTGCGGGAGGTCAAACGCAAAGACGTTGCTGCCCGCGCCGCGCAGGCCGCGGAAGATCGGCTGGTCGATGCGCTGGTCGGTGCGAGTGCGTCGGCTGAGACCAAAAACAAGTTCCGCAGTATGCTGCGGGATGGCCAGCTGGAAGATAAAGAGGTTGAGGTGGCTGTTGTGGAAGCCGCCCCCGCGGGTGGCGGTGACATGCCGGGGATGATGCCCGGTCAGGTCATCAACTTCAGCGAGATGATGAAGAATTTCATAAACAAGGCCCCTCAGCAGCGCCGCCTGAAAGTGGCTGCTGCGCGGGAGTATCTTGAGCGTGAAGAAGCTGACAAGATGCTGGATAATGAAGCCCTGACGCGGGAAGCCGTGGCGCATGCGCAGGAGAACGGCATTGTTTTTCTGGATGAGATCGACAAGGTCTGCGGGCGCGCGGCTGATGGCGGCGGGCGCAGTGGCGATGTCTCGCGTGAAGGTGTGCAGCGTGACCTGCTGCCGCTGATTGAAGGCACAACCGTTTCTACCAAATATGGTGCGGTGAAAACGGACCATATTCTGTTTATCGCGTCTGGTGCCTTTCATCTGGCCAAACCGTCTGATCTGCTGCCGGAATTGCAGGGGCGTCTGCCGATCCGTGTTGAGCTTCAGCCGCTCTCCCGTGAGGATCTGCGTCGTATTTTGACGGACCCTGAGCATTCTTTGCTCAAGCAGTATATCGCGCTGCTCAGCACGGAAGATGTGACGCTGACTTTCTCGGATGGTGCAGTAGAAGCGCTGGCCGAGCTGGCCGCCGACATCAACGAGCGCGTGGAAAATATTGGTGCCCGGCGTCTTGCCACGGTGCTGGAAAAGCTGCTGGAGGAAATCTCCTTCACAGCGTCTGACCGGAAAGGCGAAGTCATTCACGTCGAAGCCTCTCTGGTTCAGGAAAAAGTTGCTCCTCTGGCCCGCAAGGGCGATCTCAGCCGGTTTATTCTGTAATGAACGCACCCTTTTTACTGCCCGAAGAAGACACCGCCGCTGAGGCGATTGACGCGATCCGCGATGAACTCGAAGTCTTTGATGACTGGATGGAACGCTACCAGTACATCATTGAGATGGGCCGCAAGCTGCCGCCATTCCCGCCGGAATGGTGCAATGACGAGCACCGGGTTCCGGGCTGCCAGAGCCAGGTGTGGCTGGAAGCACGGGAGGAGGGCGGCAAGCTCTACTTCGCCGGGTTGTCCGACGCCGCCATTGTCTGCGGTCTGGTAGCGCTGCTTCTGCGGGTTTATTCTGGGCGCACCTGTGAGGAAATCATGGCGACAGATCCGCACTTCCTGCGCGATCTCGGGCTGGTGCAGGCGCTTTCCACCAACCGTGGTAACGGGGTGGAAGCCATGGCGCGGGCGATCCGCTCCGCTGCGGCATCTTTGAAAGTCTAAGACAGCATTTCCAGTTTTTGGATTTTTTCTGGTTGATTGTGCCAGATAAATAGAAAGCCCTTCAGTCCTTAAACGGTCTGGAGGGCTTTTTTTATGGGCGCATCGTTGTCTTTCACAGGAGTCTTTTAAAGCGTTGCGCATAAAAAAACCGGCGGCTGAAAACAGCGCGCCGGTTTTTCGTAACCGTTTTATCCGTTCAGGAAAAAGCCTGCGTTAGGCTGACTTTTTCTCAGAAAGGCCTTTCAGAACATCCGCCGGGCGGATGGGCTGGTGGCGCAGGCGGACACCCACGGCATTAAACACGCCGTTGGCAATGGCTGCACCAATGGTGGTCACACCCGGTTCACCAAGGCCCATGGGCTTTTCGGTGCTGTCCACAAACTCGATATCCATTTCCGGGATGTCGGTAATGCGGAGCGGGGTGTAGGTGTTCAGGTTGCGGTCCCGCACGTTGCCGTTTTCGATTTCGGTGTTCTCAAACAGCGCCATGCTCAGGCCCCACAGAGCACCACCTTCCGTCTGGGCCATAGCGCCATCGGGATCAACAATCGTGCCGGCATCCAGAACCAGCCAGATTTTCTGGCAGGTTACAGCGCCGGTTTTGCGGTCCACATGCACCTGCACAGCGCCTGCGGTCCAGGTCGGCATGGCGCGTTCCTGACCGAAGGTGGTGGCAATGCCAATGGCCGTGTCTTTAGGCAGCTGAACTTTGCCATAACCGCATTTTTCAACCAGACGCTTGAGCACGTTGGCCTGACGGGTGGCACCACCGACAGAGTCCGGTGCCTTACCTGCATTGCGGCCTTTGGCCGTCAGCAGGGAGAGGCGGAACTCAACCGGGTCATGCCCGAGTTCGTGGGCCAGTTCATCCAGAAACGCTTCATGCGCCCATGGCGTCCAGCCGGAACTCACGGAACGCAGCCAGCCCGGACGGAAGGTGGCGTCTGCCAGATCGTTATCCAGCGCACGCACGCGCATCGGCCCAACGTCATACCAGTGGTCAGCGCCAGCAATGGCGAACTGATCGTACGGTTTGCCGTCTGCACCTTTTTCCATGAAGGCCGCAGCCATCACGCCAGTCGGCCAGCCTGCGGAAGCATGGTGCTGCCAGCCTTTGAGGGCTTTCTGGTCATCCATAGCCACGCGCACCGTCTGGATGGACGGGGAGCGGAAGGAGTCAAACTGCATATCGTCAGAGCGGGTCAGGATCAGCTTGACCGGCTTGCCGCCGAGTTCCTTGGAGATCAGCGCGGCAGGAACAGCATAATCGCCGTTCAGGCGGCGGCCAAAGCCACCACCCAGCAGGTAGCTGCGCATAACAACGTCGGACTCTTTAACCTGCAGCGCCTTGGCGATAACCGGCAGGAACAGAGACTGCCACTGATTACCACAATGGATTTCCCATTTGCCGTCCTGCAGGCGGGCCAGAGCATTCATGGGCTCAAGCTGATAATGCAGCACGGACGCACAGGTGTAGGTGCGTTCAAACACGTGTTTGGCAGAGGCGAAGGCTTCATCCACGCCGTCATCATTGAACACGCAGGAGCCGCCGGTTTTCTCGGCAATCTGCTTGCGGCCGTGTTCGATAATGTCTTTTTCCGAGACATTGGCCGTCTTGCCCGGCGTCCAGGTGACCTTCAGCGCATCGGTTGCGCGGATGGCGGCCGGATAGCTGGAGGCCAGAACGGCAACCCAACCGGGCACCGTGTCGGACGGGTCGTTCAGAACGATGTAGCGGATATAGCCTTTGATCTTTTTGGCTTCGCTATCATCAACCGAGACAACCCTGGAGCCGTAGCGCGTGGGCGGCAGTTTGGGCCGCGCATACACCATGCCTTCCAGCTTGGCGTCGATGCCGTAAATGGCGGTGCCGTCGGTTTTGGACGGAATGTCCAGCGCCTTGACTTCTTTCCCAATCAGGCGGCGTTCAGCTGCGGGCTTGAGCGGCAGCTTGGCCATCTCATCCGGGCTGAAGGAGCGCGTGGGGCGGGCATGGCTGACAATGTCCCCAAAGGAGACAGAGCGGTTGCCGGCAATCACGCGGCCATTGCGCGCAACGCAGTTAGCGGGGGAGGTGCCGAGCAGTTTGGCGCCTTCTTCCACCAGCACGGTGCGGGCTGCGGCACCGGCCTGACGGAAGACATCCCATGTCATCCACACAGACCATGACCCACCGGTGACCATCAGGCCCCATTTGGGGTCTGTATCCACATAGGTAATGCGGACCTTGTCCCAGTCGGCTTCCATTTCGTCCGCAATGATACGGGCGAGGGCGGTGCCGATATGCTGGCCCATTTCTGCGCGGATGATGTTGACGTTCACCACGCCATCCGTGCCGACAGAGCACCAGACAGTCGGTTCAAACGCGCCGTTGCCGGGCAGGCTGGCATTCTGCGGGTAGGTCTGCGCGGCAGAAGCCTCCCGCGCGAACCCGAACATGAACGCCGAGCCAAGGCCTGTCAGCAGCACACCACGGCGGGTCGGGCCACGCCCGGCCGCACGGTCCTGCCGGGCTGCAATGCGTTCCAGTTTACCCATTAGATTTCTCCTCACGCATGGCGGCCGCGGCTTTCTTGATAGCCTTGCGGATGCGGACATAGGTCATGCAGCGGCACAGGCTGCCGCCCATCACGCCGTCAATTTCCTCATCCGTCGGGTCCGGGTAGTCCTTCAGCAGGCTGACAGCCTGCATGATCTGACCGGACTGACAGTAACCGCACTGCGGAACCTGAATGTCCCGCCATGCCTGCTGCACAGGGTGTTCACCCTCAGGGTGCAGCCCTTCAATTGTGGTGATCTCAGCGCCTTCTACAGAGCTGATCGGCGTGATGCAGGAGCGGGTGGCGCGGCCACCCACATGCACGGTGCAGGCACCGCACTGGCCAACACCACAGCCAAATTTTGTGCCTGTCTGGTCCAGCTCGTCACGCAGGGCCCAGAGCAGGGGGGTATCTTCTGGCACATCGACGGAAACGTCACGGCCATTGAGTTTGAACTTAATCATGAGTGGCTCCGTGTGCCGCCTTAGTGAGAAGAGTTAACGGGAGGGGTTTTAACGGTCTTGCGAATTTCCGCGGCTTTCTTCTCAAGGTCTGTCCAGGGCGGCAGCGTGGTGCGTGTGCGGCGCAGATAGGCAGCAATGCGGGCCATGTCTGCATCGGACAGAGCGTTATAGAAGCTGGGCATGGCGACGCCGGACTGGCCTTCTTCAGCCGTCAGGCCGTGCAGCATGACCTGATAGAGGTTGGTCGGTTCATCCAGCCACAGCGCGTTGTTCAGAGCCAGATCCGGGCGGCCGAGGACGGGCATGGGGGCTGCATTGTAATGGCAGGCTCCACAGGCGCCCTGATACAGGCGTGCATCCGGGTCCAGCGTGTTCGGGCCGATCAGATCCTTCTTGGACTGTTCCATGGCGCGGGCAAGAGCGGCTTTGTCATGACCCTGACGTTCCGCAGCGTGGTCCACGTCCGCATAGTAATGCGCAATGGCATGCACATCATATTCCGGCACCTGAGAGAGGAAGCGGTGCGGAACGGGGGACATCGGGCCGCCAGCCGGGCCGTGCAGCGGGGCTACGCCAAAGCGCAGATACTGGTACAGCTCGTCTTCCGTCCACGTGGTCGGGGTCGGGTTCTTGTCGTTCAGCGGCGGTGCAATCCACGCATCCACAACAGCGCCGTCATACATGGAGCCCTTCTTTTCAGCGCCCATCAGGTTACGCGGCGTATGGCATGCGCCACAGTGAGCGTTGCCTTCGGCCAGATACGCGCCACGGTTCCACAGCGCATCATGGCTGGGATCGGGCTTGTAGACGCCGGGGGTGAAGAACAGCAGCTTCCATGCAGCCTGACCAATGCGGAGGCTGAGGGGGAAGGGGAGTTCATTCGGGCGGCGGGACATATGCACGGCAGGCCGTGTCATCAGATAGGCATAAAGATCAGAAATGTCCTGATCCGTCATTTTGGTGAAGTGATCGTACGGGAAAGCCGGGATCAGATGCATGCCCTTGCGGGACACGCCATAGTGCAGGGAGCGGCGCAGGGCCTCTTCCGACCATGCGCCAATGCCCATTTCCACATCGGGGGTAATGTTGGAGGAATAGATGGCCCCGAACGGGGTTTCCATCTTGTAGTCACCGGCAAGCTCAGGGCCGCCGCCGTTATCTGTGCGGGTATGGCACTCCGCGCAATAGCCTTCAGCCGCAACAATGCGCCCGCGCTCAATCTGCTCGGCAGAGAAGCTGCTGGCCGCAGGCCGCTCTATCGGGGCAATTGGCGGATACCATGCATAATACAGAAACCCGAGCCCACCCAGGACACCAGCCCCGACAGCTCCTGCTAAGAGACGTTTGATCACTCTACCCCCAATCCTGTGCATACGACAGCCAGCCGAAGCTGAAAGACTGAAAACATCCAGTCCCTCCTCTTCGGGAGGTCCGGGAACCTGCCGTCTGAAGGTCTGTTATTTAATAGTGGACAAAACTTATCTGGATTTGGCTTGCAAATAAACGCATAGGTTTCTGCGTGAAGCAGTGAAATCTGAATAAGATTTATTTGAAACACGAGAATGTTATGGAAATCAGCCAGTTTCTCTCTTGACTATATTTTCATGTATATGGACAGAGGCTCTTTTGCATGCAAGGCATGCGTCTGTCGCGTAATAAAAAGCCTGATTTCGTGGGTGTTCTTGCAGGTTTGCGCTGTGTCTTAAGTTACCAAAAGGGTTCCGCTCCCAAAAAAGCGAGCAGAACCCAGATGTTATAACAGATTTACAGGCCGAGTTGTTTAAGTGTCTGGCGTGCACCCTGTGTGCGGATGCTGCTACGCAGTTTGGTGACATCCTCAACAAACGCCGGATACTGATCCAGACCCCAGCCGGAGAAGACCGGCATGGTCAGGCCAGCAGCCAGATCGTCTTTCAGCGCCAGTTCTCTGGCTGCATCAGGCAGGCCGGGTTCAGAAATTTTGTAGGTTTTGTGGCTTTCTGTCTCGCCGCGTAGATATTCCAGGAAGCAGGCGACACCAAAGGCAACGCGCCGATGGTCCTTGCCGCCTTTCAGAACGCCCTTGACGGTGTCGGTCCAGAAAACCGGCAGCTTGGAGGCGCTGTCTGAGGCGATGCGCAGAAGCTGGTCACCCACAGCGGGATTGCGGAAACGGTGCAGAACCTGACGCGCATACTCGCTCAGGGACACACCTTTCGGCGGGGTGATGAGCGGACTGGCATCATTGGCCAGAAACTGCTCAAGCAGAGTGACAAGCCCGTCGTCAGCCATGGCGTGCGGCACGGTGTCGTAATTCATCAGCACGCCGGGCAGGGCGAGCATGGAGTGGGAGGCGTTGAGCATGCGCAGTTTGACCTGCTCATACGGGCCGACGTCATCCGTAAATTCCACGCCAACCGCTTCCAGTTCCGGGCGGCCTGCGCAGAATTTGTCCTCAATGACCCACTGGGTGAAGTCTTCCGCAAACAGCGGCATCTGGTCCGCGATGCCGCTCATGTCGTCCAGCCGGGTAATGTCGGCTTCGGAAACGGACGGGGTGATGCGGTCCACCATGGTGGAGGGGAAGGTCACGTTTTCTTTGATCCACGCGCCCAGAGCCGGGTCCCGCGCTTCTGCAAAGGAGCAGAAGGCCGTGCGGGCGACGGTGCCGTTGTCGCGCAGATTGTCGCACGTCATGACGGTGAAGGGGCCGACGCCACTATCACGCCGCAGGCGCAGGGCTTCCGTCACCAGCCCGAAAGCGGTTTCCGGCACGTCGCGCTTGAGGTCTGCTGCGATGGCGGGATCATCCAGCATGAATTTGCCACTGGCATCCACATAATAGCCGCCTTCTGTAATGGTCAGGCTGACAATTTTAATGGCAGGGTCGGCCAGCCGTTTGATGGCGGCGGCGCGATCCTTCGCGGCCTGCACATATTCGGTAATGGCGCCCAGAACGCGGATGGTGTGCGTGTTGTCCGGGGCAAATTCCGTCAGTGTATACAGGCCGTCCTGTTCCGCCATGATTGCGGCGCGGCGTGTTTCCCGCGCATTGTCACGCAGCCCGACGCCCACAATGGCCCAGTCCTGCTGGCCGGGGCGCGCCAATACCCGATCAACATACATCGCCTGATGCGCCCGGTGGAAGTTGCCGACGGCCAGATGGGCAATGCCCGGTGTGGTCTTCTGGCGGTCATAGGCGGGGGTGAGAACCTGCGGCGGAAGCTGTTTGAGGGTGGTATTGGAAAGGGCAATCATGAAATCGGCGTACCTCGTTCTGTTTTCAGACAGATCTGGCGCAGGCTAAAAATCTTTCAATCACAGCGCACTGGATGGCTGTGCTGCACAGGGTGCGGTGCCCGGTTTGCGGGCGGGAAAGGCCAGACCATGGGAGACTATACCATGGTTGCGCAGAAAAATCCCGGTGAGATGCCGCTTGAAACTCTCCGCACTTTCCGTTATGTCAGCGCCTTCGTTACACGCGTCCGGGCTTGTGGGGCATGCCCGGCCGTGTTTTGCCGCTCTGGCAACAGAGAGGCGCGGTTCGAGCTTTCAGGAGTAAAGAAATGCCCAAGATGAAGACCAAGTCGTCGGTCAAAAAGCGGTTCAAAATCACCGCAACCGGCAAGGTGCTCTCAGGTCCGTGCGGTAAACGTCACGGCATGATCAAGCGTCCGCAGAAAATGAAGCGCACCAACCGTGGCGCACAGGTGATGACACCGCAGGACGGTCGTACCGTCAAGCAGTGGGCACCCTACGGGCTGGTTTGAGGAGCATCTGAGATATGGCACGTGTAAAACGCGGTGTAACAACCCACGCTCGTCACAAAAAAGTCCTGGACATGTCCAAGGGCTTTCGTGGCCGGTCTTCTACAAACTATCGCATTGCTCTGGAACGGCTTGAAAAGTCTCTCCAGTATGCATACCGCGATCGCCGGAACAAGAAGCGCGAATTCCGCGCTCTGTGGATCCAGCGTATCAATGCTGCTGTGCGTGAGCACGGCCTGACCTACAGCCGTTTCATCAACGGTCTGGACAAGGCTGGCATTGAAATCGACCGTAAAGTTCTGGCCGCCATCGCTTTTGATGACGCCGCAACGTTTGCGGAAATCGTGAAGAAAGCTCAGGCCGCTCTGGCTGCCTGAGGCTTCTGGCCGATTTGTCCTGAAAAAGGCCGTCCGCAAGGGCGGCCTTTTTTGTTCCGGCGGCTGTTTTTCTGGCTAAGGGGTTTTCTCTGCGCGGCTGAGCGGCTATCCGCCTCCTAGCATTTTCCCCTCTCGTGTGAGGTTTCATGAGCGACGATCTTGAGATTCTCCGGCAGGACGTCCTGTCGGAACTGGCCGGTGCGGCCGATATGCGGGCATGGGATGCCGTGCGTGTTGGTACACTGGGTAAATCAGGCCGCCTGACGGCGTTGCTCAAGGCACTGGGGAAAATGGCCCCGGACGAGCGCAAGGCGCGTGGCGTGGCGCTGAACCGCCTGCGCGATGACCTGACGCGGGCCATTGAGGACCGTGGGCGTGAGCTGGAAGCCGCTGCGCTGGAAGCCCGTCTGGTTGCCGAGCGTGTGGATGTCAGCCTGCCGCCACCAGCAACGGCACAGGGGTCTATTCACCCCATCAGCCGCGCTGTGGAAGAAATGACCGCCATTTTCGGGGCCATGGGCTTCAGCGTGGCGGAAGGGCCGGATATCGAGACGGACTGGCATAACTTCTCCGCCCTGAACACGCCGGACCACCACCCAGCCCGGACTGACCATGATACGTTCTATCTGCCGCCCGTGCCGGGGTTGGATGTTGCGCGCGTGCTGCGCACCCAGACCTCTGGCGTGCAGATCCGCACCATGCTCAGCCAGAAGCCGCCGATCCGCGTGATCTGCCCCGGCCGGACCTATCGTGCTGACCATGACGCGACCCATTCCCCCATGTTCCACCAGTGCGAAGGTCTGGTGGTCGGGCAGGGCATTACGCTGGGGCACCTCAAGGGCTGCCTGATTGAGTTTCTGCGGGTGTTTTTTGACAAGCCGGATCTGCCGGTGCGTTTCCGCTCCTCCTACTTCCCGTTTACCGAACCCTCCATGGAGGTCGATATCGGCTGGTCTCGCCGCACGGGTGAGATTGGTGGCGGGGAAGACTGGCTGGAAGTGCTGGGCTCCGGCATGATTCATGCCCGCGTGCTGGCCAACTGTGGTCTGGACCCGCGTGAATGGCAGGGCTTTGCCTTCGGGATGGGCGTTGAACGCCTGACCATGCTGAAGAACGGTATTCCCGATCTGCGTTCGTTCTATGAGAGTGATATTCGCTGGCTGCGTCATTACGGGTCTGACCCGCTTGCGCCCGCAATGCTGCACGAAGGGGTGTAAGACATGAAATTTACGCTTTCATGGCTGTATGACCATCTTGAAACCTCAGCCACGGTTGAGGAAATCTGCGTCAAGCTGAACCAGATTGGCCTTGAGGTTGAAGGGGTGGAAAACCCCGGTGCGGCGCTGGAACCGTTCCTGACCGCCCGTATTCTTGAAGCCACCCAGCACCCGAATGCCGACCGTCTGCAGGTCTGCCGTGTGGATGCCGGGCCGGGCATGAATGATGTGCAGGTTGTGTGCGGTGCGCCGAACGCGCGCGCCGGTCTGGCGGTCATTTTTGCAAAGCCGGGTACGTATGTGCCGGGGCTGGATATCACCATTAAGGCGGGCAAGATCCGTGGTGAAGCCAGCGGCGGTATGCTGTGCTCCCTGCGTGAGCTGGGTATGGGTGAAGATACTGGCGGCATTGCGGAACTGCCTGAGGATACGCTCCCCGGTCAGTCCTATGCCGATTTTGCCGGTCTGGACGATGTGGTGATTGAAATTGCCATTACCCCCAACCGGGGTGATGCGCTGAGCGTGCGCGGGATTGCGCGTGATCTTGCTGCTGCTGGTCTGGGCACGCTGCGTCCGTGGATGGCCGAGGCTGTTGAAGGGACGTTTGAGTCCCCCATCACGTGGGAAAATTCCTATCCGGAAGCCTGCCCGTGGGTGCTGGGGCGCACCATTCGTGGTGTGAAGAATGGTCCCAGCCCGGAATGGCTGCGTCGCAAGCTGGAAACCATTGGTCTGCGGTCCATTTCCACGCTGGTGGATATTACCAATTACTTCTGTTTTGATCTTGGTCGCCCGCTGCATGTCTTTGATGTTAAAAAACTTTCAGGCAGCCGTCTGACACTGTGTCATGGTGCCGGAGAGACCTTCAAAGCGCTGGACGGGCAGGACTATACGGTCACGCCGGATGACTGCGTGATTACCGATGCCAACGGTGTGCAGTCCGTTGCAGGCATTATGGGCGGGGACGCCTCCGGTGCGGATGAAGGCACGACAGACGTGTTCGTGGAATGTGCACTGTTTGACCCCGTGCATATTGCGCTGAGCTGCCGCCGTCTGGGTCTGTCTTCTGATTCCAGCTATCGCTTTGAGCGCGGTGTAGACCCGGCTCTGCCTGTGGCGGCTATGGAAGCCGCAACCCGCATGATTATTGAGCTGTGCGGCGGTGAGGCCAGTGAGGTTGTCTCTGCTGGTGAGCAGCCCAAATGGCAACGGGACGCCACGCTGCGGTTTAATCGCGTGCGGGATCTGGGTGGGCTGGATGTGCCTGCCGAGGAAAGTGTCGCCCTGCTCGAAAAGCTGGGCTTTGAGGTTCAGGAAAAGACCGACACCCACGTTCGGGCCAGCGTGCCGTCCTGGCGCAATGATATTGCCCAGAAGCCGGTTCTGGCTCAGGGCCGTGATCTGCCGGCTGATCAGGCCGCGCGCGCTGCCGAAGGTGTGGAACTGATTGAAGCCGAGAGCGATCTGGTGGAAGAAGTGCTGCGCCTGAAAGGGCTGGACGCTGTGCCGCCGGTGCCGCTGCCGTCTGTCAGCGTGGTGCCGGCTGTTGCTCTCACACCTCGTCAGGTGCGGGCTGCGCGGGCTCGTCGGGTTCTGGCAGCTCGCGGGCTGGTGGAAACTGTCGGTTTCTCCTTTGTCTCGCATGAGGATGCGCTGCGCTTTGGTGGCGCGCCGGACACCCTGCGTCTGCTGAACCCCATTGCGTCTGATCTGGACCAGATGCGCCCCACGCCCATGGTCAACCTGGTTGCGGCCAGCCAGCGCAATGCCGCGCGGGGCTGGGCGGATATCGGCCTGTTTGAAATCGGGGCCGGGTTCTCGGAAGACGGGCAGCAGCAGATTGCCGCGGGCCTCCGCGCGGGCCATACGCCGCGCTATCCGGGGCAGGTCAGCACGGCTGTGTCTCTGTGGACCGCCAAGGCGGATGCGCTGGAACTGCTCACGCAGCTTGGTGTCTCGGTTGAAGGCTTGAGTGCGACGCCGGATGCGCCGTCCTGGTATCATCCGGGCCGGTCTGGCGTGCTGCGTCAGGGGCCGAAAATGGTGCTGGGCTACTTTGGTGAACTGCACCCGTCTCTGTTGCAGGCGGAAGGCATTGATGTGCCGGTGGTGGGTTTTGAAATCCTGCTGGATGCCGTGCCGGAGCCGAAGCGCCGCCGAAAGGCCGCGCCGAAACTCTCAGCCTTCCAGCCAGTGCGGCGTGACTTTGCCTTTGTGGTGGCGCGCGACGTGCCGGGTGAAAAACTGCTGAAAGCCGTGAAAGGTGCGGACCGCAATCTTGTGTCCGATGTCAGCCTGTTTGACCTGTATGAAGGCGAGCATGTGCCGGAAGGTCATCGTTCCATGGGGGTGGAAGTCACCTTGCAGCCCGTGGACAAAAGCCTGACGGATGCGGAACTGGAAGCTGTTTCCGAGCGTATTGTGGCAGCTGTCGCCAAAGCAACAGGGGCAACCCTGCGCTAAGCAGGGCAGCATGACAGAAACCGGAAGCGGAGAGCCGCAGGCATGACATACCGGACGACACTCCTGAAACATGGAGCAAAGCTGGCGCTGCTTTCTGCCACGGTGCTTCTGTGCGGCACGCAGAGCCTGCGGGCGGAAGAGATTACCGGGGCAGGGTCCAGCTTTGCGGCCCCGCTTTATCAGGCATGGTCTGCGGCTTCGTCTGAAAGCACCGGAGTGAGGGTCAATTACCAGACCATCGGCTCCGGGGCGGGGCAGAACATGGTGCTGGCTGGTACGGTGGATTTTGGGGCGTCTGATGCGCCGATGGCACCGGAAAAGCTGGAGACCGGGCATCTGATGCAATTTCCCACCGGTATTGGCGGCATTGTGGTGATTGTGAATGTGCCCGGCGTGCCTGATGGGGCATTACGCCTGACAGGCCCTGTGCTGGCTGGTCTGTATGATGGCAGTATCAGCACGTGGAATGATCCGCGCATTGTGGTACTGAACCCGAACCTCAAGCTGCCTGATCTGCCGGTGGCCCCGCTGCACCGGGCGGATGGGTCTGGCACGACCTTTGTGTTTACGGATTACCTTGGCCGGGTGTCTCCCGAATGGAGCACGTCTGTCGGGCGTGGGACATCGGTTGACTGGCCAGTCGGGTCTGGCACGCGTGGGAATGACGGCATTGCGTCCTACGTGGCCAATACGGAAGGCAGCATTGGCTACGTGGAGTATGCCTACGCTGAGCGCAATCACCTGCCGATGGTGCAGTTGCAAAACAAGGCGGGCGGCTTTGTGACAGCCTCGGCAGAGAGTTTTGCTAAAGCTGCAGACTCTGCTGTGTGGGACGATAAGACTCTCACGGCACCCTTGTCTGACACTCAGGGCGAGGGGGCGTGGCCCATTGTGACCACAACCTATGTTCTGGTACCGCAGCGTCTGGCCGGCACCGCGCATGGGCAGGCAGTCCAGACGTTCTTCCGCTGGGGACTGACACATGGTGAGGAGGCCAGCCGCAAGCTGGATTACGTGCCTATCCCGGAGCGGGTGAAAACCATGGCGCTCGGGCTGTTGGATCAGCTTGTGCATCCGGGAACGCCTGCGGAATAGCATCCCGAGGCTTTTGACGGCTTAAGTGTCGAGAGATTGGGATAGAAAAGGGCGGACACATCATGTGCCCGCCCTTTTTGTTGTATATCGGCCCGGCCCGGCAGGCCGGCGTCAGTGCGGTGTATTCAGGCGCAGGCTGTTGCCGGCGAAAGAGAGGCTGCCTCTTTGGCGTCCTCTGCCTTAGTGTCCAGCAGATAGGGGGCTGCGGCCAGAATTTCCACAGCGAGCAACCGGCTTGTGGAAGATGCTGCCGGAAGCAGCGGAAGCGTTGCGCACCCATTGGTCCAGCGGCCTGCTGCGTTCTCTGGTGCATGCCAGCCGGGGAGTGTGCTGTCGGTCAGGTACGTGGTCAGCGTGTGTGGGGTGCCTGCCTGCACACACGTCACGTTGCCGACCAGCACGCCGAGCGTCCGGCGGTCATCTACAAAGGGTCCGATGCTGTCAGAGGGACGGCTTGCGCGTGAAACCAGAGAAACCTCAGTCACGTTTGGTGGGAGAAGGAAAATGGAGCGGCTCTGTTCGGTGCGCAGAGGGCGGAGGTGTGTGCCGGTTGAGGTGCGCAGATGCAGGTTCGCATCCTGCGTGGTCTGGTGCGGGAGCGTGGAGGCCAACAGACCAAGGGTCTGAGCGCGGGCCCTGAAGGTGTTAAACAGCGGTTCGACATCCTGCCGGGCAACGGTCAGGGTGGCGACGCTATCCTGCGCCCATGTTTTGGGAGCAGAGGGGAAGCACGTCAGCGGCCCCGGCTGGGTGAAGCTGCGGCGGTTGCCTGTATCCAGATAGCTTTCCGTCAGGGCTCCGTTTGCACGGATGACGGCATGCTGCGCTGTTTCAATATGAAAGCAGTCATACTGGCTGATTGTGGTGTCGTAGAGAATGGACGCACCATTCACCAGCATACGCACGGGCACAAAACAGCCATCAAAATAGAAGCAATGTTCGGGGGTTACGAGCAGATCTTCAAACGGCACATTATCGGCAAAGGCGTTTTTCAGGATACGGACCGGGCAGCCCGCGTCATCCGGGGTCAGGCCGGGTTGCACCGTGACAGGGCGTTTGCCGACCCAGATGATCTCCCTCAGTTCGGCATGGCCTTTGTCATAGGTCATGACCTCATCCCCAATGCGGAGATCTTCCACGCGTTTCAGAGCGCCTTCGGCTTCTATCAGCGTGCCGGGCAGGAAGCAGACCACGGCTTCGAGCTGGACTGTGCCATCATCCGTTTTGTCCAGTGTGAGGTGGGCGAGGTCGGACGAACTGAAGGTCAGGGTGTAGCTGGTCTGGCCATCGGTCACTGTTGCGGTGTTGCCGAAAACACTGAGCGTGGCAGTCCCGTCATCGGTGAGGGATGACAGGTTCAGCGTGTTACCGATTGTGAAATTGGCAAGCGTGGCGGAAAACGTGGAGGGGGACTGAAGGGTCAGCTTGCCGGTGTTGTCACTGAAGGTGATGGTCTCTGTGGAGGGGGCGGCCCCGTCCAGCACCAGAGAGGCACCGCTTGTAATGGTGACGTTCTGGTAGGACTGGTTGCCGGAAAGCGTCCACGCGCCGGCGACTGTCATGGTCTGGAAATTTTGTGCGCCGTCAAACGTGCCGGAACCGGAGAGATTGACCGTATTCGTGCCGCCGCCACCATCCACCGTGCCCGTGATGACCGAGCTGGTCTGGATGTTCAGCGTGTCATTCCCATCCCCGAACAGAATGGCGTCTGTGGTGCCGGAAATGGTGCCGGAGTTGGTAATGGTGTCATCCTTATCGTCATTGATATGGATGCCGTAGCCGTCCAGTCCCTGAATGGTGCCATCATTGACCAGCGTTGTGGCGTAAGGGGCATAGCCCTGACTGCTGTTGTCAATCAGGATCCCGTTCTGTGCACCGCTGATGGTTGCACCCGCATGGTTGGTAATGCTGCCACCGCCCAGCGCCAGACCTTCGCTGGTGTTTGGGTAACCATCGCTCCCGTTGCCGCCAGCGCCGGTGCCCTGAATAGTGCCGTAATTGTCGATAACGGAGTAGCCGTCGATATCCACGCCATCACCATCACCCGTGCCGGACCCATCGTAAGCGCCGGTGATCGTGCCGTAATTGGTGACTGTGCCTGTGCCGTCCGAGCCAACGCCGGAGCCATCTCGTCCGGTAATTTCGCCGCCAGCTTCATTCACCACCACAACATCCGTGCTGCTGGTAATGCCGTGCCGCGCAGCGGAAATGGTGCCGGAATTGTTGACGGTTCCGGAATGGTCCTGAAAATCGATGCCGTCATTCTTGGTGGCGCCGTTTGCGCCATCTGCGTAAATCTCACCGGCGTTGTTGATAACGGCGTTTTCACCGGGGCGGACGGCATCTGCATCCGTCGATTTGAGCACGCCGGTTGCGGTGTTGGTGATGGTGATGCTGGAAGCAGTTGCCAGTGAGTCAAAGTCGATCGCCTGCCCATCGGTTGTGGACTCAATCGTGCCACTATTGGTCAGGGCAATGGTGGCGGAGGGCATATCCGCATCAATCCGCACGCCATCATCCGAGCCTTCGATGGTGCCGGTATTGTTGATGGTCAGGTTTGCCCCGGAGACGGTTGCTGCCGTGCCGCTGGCTGTCGCGTCAATCCCGCGTTTGCCGGTGGACTGAAGGGTGCCGCTGTTTTCAATATCGAGGGTTTCGACGGAATCCAGATCAACAGACACCGTGGTTTTGCTGGTGCTGAGGGTGTTTGCGTTGGAATAGGTCTGGTCAGAATTCAGGGTAACCGTGTTGCTGCTCACGTCAGGCGTCCTCACTGGCTGGAGAAGCGTCCTGTAGCAAGTCTGATTGTCCCGAATAGAGGCTCGGAAGGCGATGTGTTAATATTTAACAAAACCTTCACTGGCGCTGTATGGGGTGGGGTTTTGTCCTCCTGCAAGATGCGTCTTGCGGGGGATATATGCAGTCATCCAGTACTCATCCCATTGTTGTCCCGACTTTCATCCACAGATTCTGTGGATAAAGCGGGGTGGGAAGGGCTACTGGAGCCAGATCTGTGAGAAAAAGAGCTTATTGACCTGAGTGTAAAAGAAATTCTTCAGGCGCGGCGAGGTGATGATGACATCATCTTTCTCAATCGCCGGGGCGATGGGAGCCTGTTCCATGACCAGATGGTCTACTTCCCGCCAGAGCTCATCCGTCTGGTGCTGGGTGAGGGAGACATCCGTTTTGGCACGGTCCATGAGCGCCTGAATGCGTTTGTCACAAAAGCCGGGGATGTTGATGGAGCTGTCCGAATTGGGGTGGAAGTTCTCACACCCCAGCAGGTCATCCAGAAAGTTGGAGGGGGACGGATAGTCCGCTGACCAGTCCTTCAGGGCAATCTGCACATGATTGCCGGAGTTCTGCATGTAATTGAACGCCATGGAACTGCTGAGCGGGCGGAGCGTGGCCTGATAGCCAATGTTTTGCAGCATGTCGCGCAGCCATGTGCCCATGGCGTAATCGATGCTCGTATTGGCTGTTACCAGCGTGACGTGCTGCCCGGCGGTCCCGCTTTCCCGCACCAGAGCGCGAGCCTTTTCCAGATCCGGCGCAGACCATTGTGCGGCAGGCGCGGCGGGTGAGGCGCCGCGGGTGTAGAAGCACTGGTCCGACGCGACGGGGAAGGACGAGGGCAACATGCCGCACAGAGGCCGGGCAATGCCGGGGCCGCCATACAGAATGACCATCGCCTTGCGGTTGAGCGCGTAATTAACGGCCTGCCGTGCCTTAAGCTGGTTGAAGGGCGGCAAATTGACGTTCATCGGGATGAAATACATGGCCGGATGGGGTGCGACATGGGTTTGCGCCGTAAAGCGGCTGCCCAGTTCGCCCAGCCTGTCCATGGGGACTGTGTCAGCCAGCCAGTCATACTGACCATTTTCAACAGCAGTCACGGCGGCCTCATCCGGAATGCCGAAGCTATATTCTATGCGGTCCGGGTATCCTTCGGGCTGGGCTTGGGCATCCCACACCCGGAAATACGGGTTACGGTCCAGATGCAGGAATTTGTTCGGGTCATAGGTGGTGATCCGATATGGCCCTGTGCTGGGGGCGGCCACATTGCCCAGATCGTGGTCCGGGGTTTCGGCAGGCAGAATGACGGCATGCGTGAAGGCCAGCTTTTGCAGAAATTCCGTATCGGGCCGGGCAAGGTGGAAGGTGACGGTGCGGTGGGCCGGGTCTTCCGTAATGCCGTCCTTGAGTGTGCAGGTCGCGGGGCTGCGCAGGCAGGCATCGGCTCCGGCAATAGCGGAATAGAAGGAGCCTGCCGTTGGAGAGCCAACCCGGAAAATGCGCCGGAAGGAGGCTGCAACATCTGCCGTGGTCAGGGGCTGACCATTGGAAAAACGGATGTTCGGGCGGAGGGTGAAGACATAGGTCAGGCCGCCATCCTGCGGGGCAGGGAGCGTTTCGGCCAGATCGGCCACAACATCATTGCCACGGGGGCCTGTCACTTTGCGGAAGGTCGTCAGACCGTCATACACGACCGCATAGAGATTGATGTATTTGCTGGTGTAATTGATCTGCGGGTCCAGCGTGCCGCCGGACGCTGCGGCGACCAGCCTGAGCGTGCCACCCCGATGGGCCGCCAGCGTTTCAGGCGTTTGGTCAACGGCTGTTTGGGCTATGGCCGTTGCCATGCTGGCGGCTGTTGTCAGGCCAGCCAGCAGGACGGCGGAACAGGAACGGTGCACGCCCCGGTGCATGAGGGTGCGGAAGGCGCGCATTCCTGTTCCTCTTTTAAGGCTTGTCGGCCGGGGCTTCGTTAACCGCAGGCTGATCAGTCTGCCCCGGAGGCGGGTCCATAAGGTGAGAGAAGTTCCTGTAGAGGGAACTGACCAGAAAAATGCCCAGAATCAGCGTGGCGATGACAATGCCAAGCCGCACGAGTTTGCCTTGCATAAGCCTGCGGTTCCTTAGCGCTGTGTCGTGGGATTGGTGGGAGGGCGGTACCAGCTCGGCCCGCGTTCCCCATGATGCGTTCTGGGGTGGTAGTAGTGATGATCATGATCATCCGCGCAAGCGCCAAGCCCCAGCAAGCCCAGCAGGAACAGGCCGGGCATCATCAACCGTGCAGAAATAGGAAAACGTTTCATCAGGCAACCATACCGGGATTTGAAGTGGGACGAAAGGGATGTGTGTCAGGCCCCGGCCACGCCGTTGCCCACCATATCCAGCGGGTTAACCAGCCTGTCAAAGGCCTCGCCGTCCAGATAGCCTGACTGCACGGCAGCCTCCCGCAGGCTGAGGTTCTGCTCCATGGCCCGATGCGCAATGTCCGCCGCTTTATCATACCCGATAGCGGGGCTGAGAGCGGTGACGAGCATGACGGAGCCATTCACATACTGAGCAAGACGCGGCTCATTCAATTCCGTTCCTTCCACGGAGAAAACTCTGAAATTCCGGCAGCCATCCGCCAGAATACGGATGCTGTGCAGACAGTTGGCCAGAATGACCGGGCGCATCACATTCAGGTCCAGCTGGCCCTGGCTGGCGGCAAAGCCCACGGTGGCATCATTGCCCAGAACCTGTGAGGCGATCATCACCATGGCTTCACACTGGGTCGGGTTAACCTTGCCGGGCATGATGGAAGAGCCGGGTTCATTTTCCGGCAGATGCAGTTCTCCCAGTCCGCAGCGCGGGCCGGAGGCCAGCAGGCGCATATCATTGGCAATTTTCAGGAGGGGGACCGCCAGCCCGCGTAAGCCCGCAGAGGCCCGGACCATGGCGTCCAGCCCGCCCAGAGCGGCAAACTTGTTGGGCGCGGTGACAAACGGGCGGCCTGTCAACTCGGCGATCTTGCTGGCAATGGCCTTGCTGAAACCTGCCGGGGCGTTCAGGCCGGTGCCGACGGCCGTGCCACCGGCGGCAAGCTGAAACAGACCCTCGCGCGCGGTGCGGAGATTGCCCAGAGCATCTTCCAGCATACAGGCCCAACCGGACCATTCCTGCCCGACGGTGAGCGGCACGGCGTCCTGCAGATGGGTGCGGCCAATTTTGACAACATTCATCCACTGGTCCGCTTTGCTCTGGATACTGTCGCTCAGGGCTTCCACAGCGGGGATCAGTCGGTCTTCTATTTCCAGCAGCGTGACGACGTGCATGGCAGTGGGGAAGGAGTCATTGCTCGACTGCCCCATATTAACGTCATCATTCGGATGCACCGGCGTCTTGGAGCCGACTTCACCTCCCGCAAGCTGAATGGCGCGATTGGCGATGACTTCATTCAGATTCATGTTGGTCTGGGTGCCGGAGCCTGTCTGCCAGACATAGAGCGGGAAATGGGCGTCCAGCTTACCGGCACAGATTTCATCCGCCACGCGGGCAATCAGATCAGCCTTCCATTGTGGCATCCGCCCGTCTGCCGCGTTGACCAGAGCGGCTGCTTTTTTCACCACCGCATAGGCATGGCAGAGGGGCAGGGGCATGTGGTCTTCCCCAATGGAAAAATGCACGAGGCTGCGCTGCGTCTGTGCCCCCCAGTATTTGTCTGCGGGCACTTTGATTTCGCCCATAGAGTCCCGCTCCATGCGGAACCCCGTTGCAGTCAGGCCTACTGGGCAGTCTGTGGTTTTGGGTGATGAGTTCATGATACGCATCCCGATTGTTCATGCCGGCCTCATGCCGTGGTGCGGAGGTCTGGCGTCCTTTTTCCAATATGGGGTGTGGCATAGCTGCCGCATGTCAGAATAAAGTCACATTGCAGCGAGGCTTCCTTCGCGCCAGAGCCCTTCTGCAAGGCAGGAAACGCGCCGGGGGCGGTAGGTTTTCGTCAAAGGAGTGTGTTAAAAGACACTCACATTCTGGAACGTCTGCCTTTCTGGTGCCTTATCACCGTGTAACAGGAAGATCTGATTGCAGAATAATCTGGCTGGAGGAGCAAAGAGGGTATGGCGGTAACGGGTTTGGCTGCGGTACTGCTTGCCATTGCGCTTCTTCTTGTCATTGTCAGCACGGTGCAGCCTATTGCCCGCAGGCTGGAGCTGTCTGAAACCGTGCTGCTGGCTATTGTCGGCATTATTATCGGGAGTCTGGCGGACCTCGCCCTGCGCACCACGCATACGTCGGCGCTGAACGGCATTGCGGAAACGCTGCTCGATTTTCCCATCAATAGTGAAGCGTTCCTGCTGATCTTCCTGCCTGTGCTGGTCTTTCAGGGCGCGCTGGCCATTGATGTGCGGCGTCTGGCGCATGAGGCCGCGACGGTGCTGCTGCTGGCTGTGGTGGCCGTTGTGGTCTCCACGGGTGCGATCGGGCTGGCGCTGTATCCGTTTGCAGAAATGCCGCTGGTGGTCTGCCTGCTGCTGGGTTCCATTGTGGCGACGACCGATCCTTCCGCTGTGGCCGGGATTTTCCGTGACATCGGGGCCGCAACGCGGCTGACGCGTCTGGTGGAAGGCGAGGCGCTGCTGAATGACGCGGCGGCGATTTCCATCTTCTCCATCCTGCTGCCGTCCGTCACGTTGCACCACGCCATTCATCCGGGCGAGGCGGTGATCTCGTTCGTGATCTCCTTTGTTGGCGCACTGATTGTGGGTGTGGTGTTCGGGCAGCTGACCCTGATGATGATTACGGCCCTCGGTGGCTCGGCAGCGGCGGAAATTACGCTGACCGTGGCACTCCCTTATGTGGCCTATATTGTTTCTGACGAATTTCTGGGCGTATCCGGCGTGGTTGCCACGGCGGCTGCCGGGCTGACGCTGTCGGTCTACGGGCCATCCACGGTCCGACCGCAAACATGGCTTTTCCTCAACCAGCTCTGGCAACAGCTTGTGTTCTGGGCGGGGTCTCTGGTGTTTGTGCTGGCCTCCATGCTGGTGCCGCATCTGCTGGTGGGTATGACCCGCTGGGACTGCGTACTGATCCTGATTGCCAGCGTCGCCGGACTAGCCGCGCGTGGGGCGGTGGTGTTTGGTCTGCTGCCTTTCCTCGCCATGACCAAGCTGGCGCCCCCTGTGCCGACACCATTCAAGGTTACCATGGTCTGGGGCGGTCTGCGCGGGGCCATTACGCTGGCGCTGGCGCTGGCTGTGACGGAGAACGAGCGCGTCTCCACGCCAGTGGCCCATTTTATCGGTATTCTCGCAACCGGCTTCGTGCTGATTACGCTGCTGCTGAATGGCACGACGCTGCGGTCTCTGGTGCTGTTCCTCAAGCTCGACAAACTCTCACCCATTGATGAAGCCATGCGGCATCAGGTGCTGAGCATTGGTCTGGAAAATGTGAAGGACCGGGCTGAAAAGCTGGCGGACGGCCTTGGCTTTTCCACCGATGCGACCGGCACCGTCATTGAGCAGGTGGACCGCCGCGCGCATGAAGAGCAGGCGGCCAACTCCTTTGATACCGCGCTGGGGGACACGCAGCGCGTGAACCTGGCGTTGATCACCATTGCCAGTCAGGAACGGTCTGTTCTGCTGGATCTGTTCCGTATTCAGGGCCTGTCCCGCCGGGTGATGGAAACCTTGCTCCGGTCTTCCGAAGCCGCGATTGACGGCGCACGGCTGGAAGGGCGCTTGGGGTATGTGCGGGCGCTCCGTAAGCGGCTGAGCCCGTCTCTGCGCTTTAAGGCAGCGCAGTGGATTCATAAAAACCTGCGCATCGACCGGCCTCTGATGCTGTGCATGGCCGAGCGTTTTGAAATGCTGATGGTGGCGCATTTCGTCTCCATTTCGCTCACGCGCTTTATGAGTGAGCGGCTGGAGCCGACGCTGGGCAGCCGTATTGGTGAGGTTGTGGCGGAGGTGCTGCAACGGCAGCGGAAGCTGCTGGATGAGGCGCTGGAAACCCTGCGTCTGCATTATCATGGCTATTCGGAAGCACTGGAAAACCGGATTTTCCGGCAGATTGTCCTGCGGCTGGAAGGGGAGGAATATGACTCCCTGCTGGCGGAATCTCTGATTAGTGACGAACTGAACCGTGAGCTGTTGAAAGAGCTGGAACGCCGCCGCCACCGGCTGGACAAGCCGCTGAGCTTTGATCTGCGCAGCGGGATTGAAAGCCGCTTGAAACATGCTGCCGTGTTCCGGGGGCTGCCCAATGCGGAACTGCATGATCTGGCAACCACCACGTCTCTGCGTTTTGTGGCCCCGCAGGAGCTGATCTGCCGCCGTGGGCGCAAGATCCGCAATATCTACTTCATCAGCGCGGGGCTGGCGGAATCGCATGTGGCGGAACGAGATGTTCTCTACGGCGCGGGTGACCTGATTGGCGCGCTCTCCACCATCAATAACGAGCGGTGCCCGGCCAATATCCGTGCCGTGCAGTTTGGGCATTTCATGGTTATCAGTGCCTCTCGCTTCCGGCGGCTGGTCGAAGAATACCCGCTGGTGCTGGAAAATATTGAACGGCTGCGGCGCAAGCGTGAAGAGGGCGAACGGGCCATCAAGCTGGTGCCCGGGGCCGCTCCGGGCGAGAAGGGCAGTGAACGCCCCGGTGTGGCCGCCAAAGCGTTGCTGAGGCTGGATGGCAAGATGCCGCCGTCTGTCTCTGCGAAGCCTGCGGATGATGCGGCGACGGGTGATGAGAAGTCAGAGCCGCCGTCTTCCTCCTCCAACTGAGGCAAAGGCCAGAGCATTCAGGTGCTCTGGCCTTTTTTTAGTGCAGAATAAAGTTTGTGATGATGTCCGTGAGCTTTCCAAACGGAGGCTTGAGGAGTGTTGCGGCGTTGAACCGCCCCTGCTTATAAATCCCGCGTGGATGGGTGAGGGTGATGAACCCTTCCTTGCCGTGGTAGGCTCCCATGCCACTGTCTCCCACCCCGCCAAAGGGCAGATCATCCTGAGCGTAGTGCAGCAATGTCCCGTTGAGCGTGACGTTGCCTGACACTGTGCGCTTCAGCAGTTTGTTCCGTTCAGCGCGCTTGTCTCCAAAGTAATACAGGGCCAGCGGTCGGGGGCGGGCGTTGATGAAGGCAATCGCTTCATCAAGGTGGCGATAGGTCAGCACAGGCAGGACGGGGCCGAAAATTTCTTCCTGCATGACCGCCATGTCTGGCGTAACATTCAGCAGCAGAACAGGGGCAAGGAGATGCTCGGCAGGTGCGTCCTGCCCCAGCCGAATGACCTGTGCTCCTTGTGCCTCAGCATCATGGACCAGACCGCTGAGCCGCTCGTAATGATGCGTATTGAGGATGGCTGTGTAATCGGGTGAGCCGGCATATCCGTTGGGGTGGAGTGTGTGTGCGGCCTCCTGATAGGCTTGTGCAAAACTGTCCTGATCCTGTTCGTGCAGCAGGACATAATCCGGGGCGATGCAGGTTTGGCCGGCGTTGGTCAGTTTGCCGTAGGCTACCCGCTCTGCCGCCTGCGTCATGGAAAAACCGGGTTCAATCACAACGGGAGACTTGCCGCCCAGTTCGAGCGTGACCGGTGTCAGGTTGCGGGCAGCGGCGACAGCTACTTTCTTTCCGACCGCTGTGCCGCCTGTAAACAGCAGATGGTCGAACGGCAGGGCTGAGAAGGCCGCCCCGACGTCAGCATCTCCCAAAACAACGGAAACCTGCTCAGGCGGAAACACAGCCTGAACAATTTTTGCGATGACGGCCGAGGTCGCGGGCGTGAGTTCCGAGGGTTTGAGCATGGCGCGGTTGCCTGCCGCAATGGCTGTGGCCAGCGGAACAAGAGCAAGGGAGACCGGGTAATTCCACGGGGCGATAATGCCCACGACGCCGACCGGCTGACGGATAACCCATGCGCGCCCAAACTGGAAATATGCAGAAACGTGGCGACGTTCCGGCTGCATCCAATGCCCCACATGCCGGATGAGATAGGTGATGGACTGCACCAGCGGGATCAGTTCCACAATGGCGCTTTCCCGCTCCGAGCGTTGGCCGAAATCTGTGTTCAGGGCGCGGGTGATTTCTGTGCGTCGCCTTAGAATTTCAGCTTTCAGGCGGCGGAGGGTAGCCCGACGCTGAGCCAGTTCGGGTGGGCCATCCCGCAGGAAGGCGGCGCGCTGTTGGTCGAGAAGGCGGGACAATTCAGAAGAGTGTGTGGGGGCGGGAACAGTGTCGGACATTGCGTCCTCCATGTTTACAGGGAAAACTTTTCTGGACAGGCTATGGAGGAAAACAAGTCCGCGTCAATAAAGTTTCTCTTGTAAACATAGGCCTCACGAATGAGTGATACTAAACAGCGGCCCTATCATCATGGGGATCTGCATCGCGCTCTGATCGACACAGCTCTTGCCATGTTGGCTGCCGATCAGACCTGGGCTTTTACGCTGCGGGAAGTGGCACGGCGTACCGGCGTCAGTCACGCTGCGCCCTATAAGCACTTTCGGGATAAAGAGGCACTTTTGCGGGAGCTGGCTCGTATTGGCTTTGTCCGGCTTGGGCAGGCGATGGAGACAGCACTGTTTCCAGGTCTGCCTTCTTCTCGCGAGAAATTTGTCGCTGCAGCTCAGGCCTGTATTGCCTTTGCATGTCATAGCCCCGGCTTGTATCGGCTGATGTTTAGTGCTGATGCGGATAAGGCGGCGGACCCACGCTTACATGAGGCCGCTATGGCGACGTTCGGGGTCCTGTTGCGCCTTCTGCAAGAGGGGCAACAGGATGGCCGTTTCCGCGCTGTTTCCATCACGGCACAGGCGGCAGCCAGCTGGGCGCAGGTGCATGGTCTGGCTATGCTGGCGATGAACGGTCAGCTTCTTGAAGAAAAAGTCGGGCCAGATCCGGTCCGGGCCGCTCTGGATGTGCTGATGGATGGGCTGTCTCAGAGCTCCCGTAAGGGACACTGAAACCTTTATGGCCTCAATCTGGTGATCGGCTAGAGTCTGACATCCGACAGAAAAGCAGTTTAGGGCGGCGTTTGCCGGAATTGGGCGGATGGTCGGGCAGATTTAAACGACCTCTGCACGTATCGCATAAAAAAGGCGCTCTGCATGAAAGCAAAGCGCCTTTTCTGGCCATGGACGGCCGGTTGCTTTTACAGTCGGCTGATGGGCGGGCGAACGTCGCTCTGGCGTAGGGCCAGACCGAACTGGAGCCAGCCGATACCGCTGGTAATCAGTTCAACCCCAACGAAAGTGCCAATCAGCCACAGGCCGGACCAGGGCAGGGTGAAATACAGGGACAGGCCGACCAAAAGGCTGATCAGCCCGCCAGCCAGCACAATGCCCCAGCCGGGCAGGCTGCGATACTGGATGGCCATAAGGCTGCGCATCACACCCACTACAATAAAGCAGGCGGCGGCAAACAGGGTGATCATCACAGAGCCGGTGGCGGGTTCTTCAATAATCATGCCGCCAGCCACGATATAAAGCAGGCCGAACAGCGCGGAGAACAGGACGCCACCCCATTCCCGCACAGCAAAGGCATGGGCAACCTGAAATGCGCCGGCAATAATCAGCAGAATGCCAATAAAAATTGTACTGGCCAGCGTGACGGAAATGGCATCGACGCAGGCAATAAATCCCAGCGCAATCAGCACCGCGCCCAGAGCGACAAACATCGCCCATTTTTTAGCGAACGGCATGGTGGTTTTTCCTTATTCTTTAGAGGTGTTTCTGAAAATCATGGAACAATCTAAGGCACGCACGGCGGAAATACTATCTGTAAAGGCACGCTTTTCCGGCTCTGAGCGGGGTTGCATGCCGTTATCTGGTATGAGCAGGCAGAAGGCGATGAGTTGACAGAAAGCCCCGCTTTCCGTAATGGCTGCTCCCATTGCCGGGAATGTGGACAGGACGGCCGATGCAGGTGGACAGATGCTCCCACCCGCCGGTGATACGGACTGCGCCCGCTCTGATCCACGGGGGACGGAGACTACCGGCACCATGATGAGACACAGATAACAGTGTGACTCACGCAGACAGAGAAGAGAAGAGCGCCCTATGAGCAAGCGCCTCGAGAGCAAATATAAGATTAACCGTCGTCTTGGCGTTAACCTGTGGGGCCGTGCGAAGTCCCCGGTTAACCGTCGTGAATACGGCCCGGGTCAGCATGGTCAGCGCCGTAAAGGCAAGCCGTCTGACTACTCTGTCCAGCTGATGGCAAAGCAGAAGCTGAAGGGTTACTACGGTAACATCAGCGAAAAGCAGTTCCGTCGCTACTATCAGGAAGCCGTGCGTCGTAAGGGCGATACGTCTGAAAACCTGATCAACCTGCTCGAGCGTCGTCTGGATGCGGTCATCTACCGCATGAAATTCGCCATCACGCCGTTCGCTGCGCGTCAGTTCATCAGCCATGGCCACATCACGGTCAACGGCCGCAAGGTGAACATCCCCTCCTATCTGGTGCGGGACGGGGACGTGATCGAAATCCGTGAAAAGTCCAAGCAGCTGGCTATCGTGCTGGATGCCACCCAGACGGGTGAACGCGACGTTCCGGAATACATGGACGTTGATCACCGTCAGATGAAGGGCACGTTCGTCCGTGGTCCGAAGTTCGCTGATGTGCCGTATCCGGTGCAGATGGAACCGAACCTGGTGGTCGAATACTACTCTCGTTAATCGGCGCTTCGGCCCGATTTGTGCTGCGCCGGGTGGAGGGTTTTTCTCTCCATCCGGCGTTTGCCGTTTTACCCCGTATCTTTTCCAGCCGGATTGTCTGTCATGTCTGAAACGCTCGCACCTGACCTCAGCACGGAAATTGCCCGCCGCCGTACGTTTGCGATTATCTCGCACCCGGATGCTGGTAAAACCACGCTGACGGAACGCATTCTGCGGGCAGGTGGCGCTATTCAGCTGGCCGGGAACGTGCGGGCCAAGGGTGAGCGGCGGCGCACCCGGTCTGACTGGATGTCCATTGAGCGTGACCGCGGGATTTCCGTCGTCAGCTCTGTGATGACCTTTGAATATGGCGGGTGCATTTTCAACCTGCTGGATACACCGGGTCATGAAGACTTCTCGGAAGATACCTACCGCACGCTGACGGCGGTGGACTCTGCCGTGATGGTGATTGACGCCGCCAAAGGTATTGAGGACCGGACGCGCAAGCTGTTCGAAATCTGCCGTCTGCGTGATATTCCGATTGTCACCTTCATCAACAAGATGGACCGTGAAGCGCAGGACCCGTTTGCGCTGCTGGATGAAATTGCCTCTGCTCTTGCGCTGGATACGGCACCCGCCACATGGCCGATTGGCCGCGCCGCCGGGTTTGTTGGGACTTATGACCTGCGCACTAAAGAAGTGCATACGCAGGAAACGCTGGCCCAGTCCGACCCGCGCATGATGCAGCTTTCAGAAGAGCTGGAGCTGGCGGAAGCGGCTCTGCCTGAGTTTGACCGCGAGTCCTTTGACGCCGGGCATCTGACGCCGGTTTTCTTCGGGAGCGCCATGAAGGAAATTGGCGTGACGGACCTTTTGAATGCGCTGGTCGCGTTTGGGCCGTCCCCGCGAGATCAGGTTGCGGAAAGCCGGACGGTCAAGGCCGATGAAGAAGGCATGACCGCGCTGGTCTTTAAAATTCAGGCCAATATGGACCCCAACCACCGGGACCGTATTGCCTTCGCCCGGATTTGTTCCGGTAAGCTGACGCGCGGCATGCGCCTGCGCCACAGCCGCACCGGCAAGAATTTTGCCGTGCATACCCCGCAGTTCTTTTTTGCGCGGGACCGGCAGCTGGCGGAAGAAGCCTTTGCGGGCGATGTGGTGGGGATTCCCAACCACGGTACGCTGCGCATTGGCGATACGCTGACGGAGAGTGAAGACCTGAAATTTACCGGTGTGCCGCACTTTGCCCCGGAAATTCTGCGTCGCGTGCGGCTGGATGACGCCATGAAGGCGAAGAAGCTGAAGCAGGCGCTCACCCAGCTTGCGGAAGAAGGCGTGGTGCAGCTCTTCAAACCGCAGGATGGCGCACAGCCGATTGTGGGTGTGGTTGGCACACTTCAGTTCGACGTGCTTCAGGCGCGGTTGAGGGCGGAATATGGTGTGGCGATCGGGTTCGATAGCATCCCATTTTCTCTGGCCCGCTGGGTGACTGGCCCGCGCGAGAAGATTGAAGCCTTTGCCATGGCAAATCGGTCTTCCATGGCGGATGATCTGGATGATGATCCGGTGTTCCTGGCCACATCAGCCTTCATGATGCGTCGCACGCAGGAACAGAACCCGGATATCACCTTCCACGATATCAAGCAGATCGGGATTGAAATTAAATAATCCCGCCTAGCGCCGCTTTTCCGTCAGGCAGACGGCAAAAGCGAGCGCTGGCAAGGCGGCTCCCAGAGCAGAGGCCAGCGGCCAGCCGCCATAGGCGTAAGCCCAGCTGCCAAGGGCTGAGCCAGCCGCACCGCCCATGAAGAAAATCGCCATATAAAGCCCATTCAGGCGGGCGCGGTTTTCTGCGGGCAGCACAAACAAAGCGCGCTGCCCCAGCACCAGATTGGCGGTAACGCCGAAATCAATCACAATTCCCGCCAGTGCCAGCACACCGATAAAAATGGATTGCGGCATAACGACACTTGTCAGAAAGGCGAGGGAAACCAGCGCCATGGCGGCAAGCGTTGCAGGCCATGTCCAGCCTCTGTCGGCAATGCGTCCGGCAATAGGGGCTGCAATAGCCCCGGCAACACCCACAAAAGCAAAAAGAGCAATCTGCCCCTGAGAAAACAGGAATGGGGGAGCGGCCAGAAGCAGGGGCGTTACCGTCCAGAACAGGCTAAATGCGCCAAACAGACAGGCGTGATAAAACGCTCGCCGTTGCAGAATTCTTGTGGTGAGCAGGAGGGTGCCCATAGAGCGGAGCAGGGCCCCATAAGGGCTGCGGGTTGTAGGCCTGCGTTCCGGCAGGACGCGCTGGAGCAGGATGGACAGGGCCAGCATGATCCCGGCAGAGATCAGGAAAATGGTGTGCCAGGATGAAAATTCCGTCACAAAACTGGAGACGGGGCGCGCCAGCATAATGCCCAGCATCAGGCCGCTCATGACATTGCCCACCACGCGCCCGCGTATGGCTTCCGGCGCCAGACTGGCGGCAAACGGCACCAGAATTTGCACCGCGACAGACAGAATGCCGACCAGCCCAATGGCCAGCAGGAAGGGCAGCGGGTGGTGTGAAAAGGGCAACGCCAGCAGTGCGAGCATGACAAGCCGCGTCATCCACACAATCAGGCTGCGGTTTTCCAGCAAATCGGCCAGCGGGACAATCAGCAGCAGGCCGAGGCAGTAGCCAATCTGGGTGATAGTGACAATTAAGCCGGACTGGCTTTCCGGCATGGCAAGTGTTGCGCTGATAGGACCAGCCAGAGGCTGTGCATAATAAAGGTTGGCGACAATCAGACCGCACGCGGCCGCAATGACTCGGATCAGGTTCGGGCTGGGGCCAGCCTGTTGTGTGGGGTCTTGGGCTACAGGCGGAGGCTGATCGGTCATGAACGGGCGGCTGCCAGCAGCGCGCGGGAGGTCGGGAGCAGGTCAGGGCGGCTTAGCCAGGTATCAATGTCCGCATGCGGGACAAGGGCGAGCTGGTCATATTCCTGATTGGCCCCGTTTTTCCAGTGCGCCTCGACGGCGCTGAAAGACAACGGAGTGCGCATGGGAATGCCGATATCCAGAATGCGGGTGCCCGGATGGCGGGCGATAAGCTGGGGTGCGCCGATTGCCAGGTTTTCGCCTGTCAGCCCGAGCTCTTCCTCGGCTTCAGCCAGAAGCTGTTCGTCCAGATGGACGGCTGTGCTGTCTCCGCGTCGTTCAATGCTACCGGCTGGCGGACTTTGCCAGAAATTGCCCTGATACAGAGAAGATGGGTTGCGCCGACCCAGAACATAACCTTCCGGCGTTTCCAGCAGGCCGATGACGGCGAGCGGTTGCAGCCGAAGGTGAGTGAACAAAGCCGGGTTTTTCATTTGCGCGAGAACTGAACGATAGTCCGTCCAGTGGCCGGAAATTTCGGTGCGGGTCACGCGGTCTGCTGAGAAAACGCAGCCGTTAAAAAGAGCAGGAGTTTTGTGGCAGGCTTCTGCCCAGATGCGCGTAATTTCGGCCTCTGTTTCCGCCGTATGCCGGGGCACATGCGGGGTGACCGTAATGGTGCAGGAGGGGGAAAGCCGCAGGATGGGCCATTGACCGGGAAAGCTGGGTATCATGCGGTGATGATACGCATGACAGCGAAACACGTGTCAAAAAACTGTCGATGAACACTGAGAAATGTTCAGAAAAAACAGGAGGCGGACAAAGCCGCACTCCCGTTTTTCAGGGTGATCAGACGAGCTGCTGTTTAAGAGCGGCTGTGAGATCTTTCGTCGTCGCGTTACCGCCCAGATCCTTCGTGCGGACGGGGCCTTCCGTAATGACCTTCTTGATAGCGTGGTCAATACGGTCTGCCAGATCCTGACGGCCCACATGCTGGAGCATCATGACGGCAGCCAGCAGCAGAGCCAGCGGGTTGGCAATGCCCTGTCCGGCAATGTCAGGCGCAGAGCCGTGCACGGCTTCAAACACCGCAGCTTTTTCACCAATGTTTGCACCCGGAGCCATGCCCAGACCGCCAACAAGGCCCGCCGTCAGATCGGACAGGATGTCACCAAACAGGTTGGTGGTGACAATCACGTCGAACTGCCAGGGGTTGAGGACCAGCTGCATGGCGCAGGCATCCACAATCCGCTCGTTAAAGGCGATGCGGCCTTTATATTCCTCAGCAACCTTGCGGCCTTCTTCAAGGAACAGGCCGGTCAGCAGTTTGAGGATGTTGGCTTTGTGGACGAGGGTTACCGTCTTGCGGTTGTTTTTGAACGCATACTCAAAAGCAAATTTCACAATGCGGCGGCACTCAACACGGGAGTTGAAGCCGGTGCTCAGGGCAATGCCCTTCGGGTCGTCACCAACCGGAACGTAATGTTCCATGGCGGCGTAGTAGCCTTCAAGATTTTCACGGAACAGGACCAGATCAATCTTGTCGAACTTGCCACCGGGAACAATCGTCTTGGTCGGGCGCAGGTTGGCGAACAGCCCGAACTCCTGACGCAGTGTGACGTTGATGGATTTGAAGCCGCCCCCAACCGGCGTGGTCAGCGGGCCTTTCAGAGCAAGGCCGGTGCGGCGGATGCTCTCGATGGTCTGTTTGGGCAGCGGGTCATTGACCGCATCCACCCCGGCCATCCCGGCAAGCTGGCGGTCCCACACAAACGGGGCACCGACGGCGTCAAGAAGTTCGGTAACCGATTCAACAATCTCAGGGCCGATCCCATCACCGGCAATAAGAGTAGCGGGGATGGTTTTGCTGTCTGTCGTCATTCTGGAAGCTCCCTTCACTTCGCAGCTTTTCTGCTCTTCTTCGGTCCGGCAGGCGATTCCCAATTGCGTGACCAGTTGCGAAAAACCCGTTCTCTCACGCCCTCTTGAGGGGGGCGCAAGCCGTTTTCAGCCAGTTTTTGGCCTCATCTGGCAGGTGAGGGCCAATCTGGGTCATGATTTGCGCATGGTAGGCATCCAGAATCTGGCAGTCTTCTTCCCCTAAAAGCGCTGTGTCGATCAGGCGGCGGTCAAACGGCGCGAGGGTCAGCGTCTCAAACGCGTAGCCGGGGCGGTTCTCCCCGGCTTTCTCACGCACCAGCACCAGTGTTTCCAAGCGGATGCCGTAGGCGCCCGGCTCGTAATAACCGGGTTCGTTGGAGAGAATCATGCCCTCCTGCAGCGTGATGGGGGAGGGATTTTTGGAAATCCGTGCCGGACCTTCATGCACGGAGAGGAAGCTGCCCACGCCGTGGCCGGTGCCGTGGTCATAATCCAGACCGGCCTGCCACAGGTCATACCGCGCCAGTGCATCCAGCGCGTGGCCGGTGGTGCCTGCGGGGAAGCGGGCGCGGCCAAGGCGCAGATTGCCGCGCAGCACACGGGTAAAGGTTTCCATCAGGCGGGCAGGTGGGGCGTCCGGGCCAGTCCAGACTGTGCGGGTGACGTCCGTCGTGCCTTCCGGATACTGGCCGCCGCTATCAATCAGATAGACTTCATTCGCGTTCAGGGCGCGGTCACTCTCGGGCGTCACACGGTAATGGATGACGGCCCCGTTCGGCCCTGCGCCGGAAATGGCGGGAAAGGATTCGCCCCGGTAATCCGCGCCTTCTGCCCGGAAGGCATCCAGCTTGTTAGCGGCCTGAAGTTCCGTAGTGCCGCGGGCCTCTTCCGTATCCAGCCAGTGCAGGAAGCGGCACAGAGCGACGCCGTCTTTCAGATGCGCCTTGCGGGTACCGGCCTGTTCCGTCGCATTTTTTCGGGCTTTGGGCAGCACACACGGGTCCGGGCTTTCCTGCACGGTAACTCCGTGGCGTGTCAGTGTTTCTGCAAACCAGACGGCATTGCTGGCGGGGTCAACGCCCACGGTCTTGCCGCTGAGGGTGGCCAGAACGCTTTCCAGAGCCTCAGGCTCGTGCACGCGCACATCTGCGCCCAGCCATTCGTGCACATCTGCCGGGAGCTTGCTGGCCTGAAGGAACAGATCCACCGAGGCATCGGCGTGCAGCACCGCGAAGGCCAGAACAACCGGGGTGCAGGGGATGTCTGTGCCGCGGATATTCAGCAGCCACGCGATAGAGGCCGAATCGCTCAGCACAGCGGCGGCCTGTCCGGCTTCTGCCAGAGCCTTGCCAAGACGGGTGCGTTTGTCCTGAGAGGACTCGCCTGCATAAACCAGCGGATGGATGGTAGCGGGGGCTGCGGGGAAGGCCGGACGATCCGTCCACAGCGTATCGGTCAGATTGCCGTTGGTGGAAACCAGTGTGATGCCGGAAAGTGTTGTGAAGGGCCGCAGTTCCGCGCTGCTCATAATGCGGGCGTCATACCCGATGCGGGCATTCTTCGGGGCTTTCTGCGCCAGCCATGCGGGGGGCGGGGTCTGATAGATATGCTGGCGTTCCCAGCAGGAGCCATCCACCTGCTGGTCCATCTGGGTGATGTAGCGGCCATCCGAGAACACGGCGGCGGAGTCTGCCAGCACTAAAGCCATGCCAGCGCTGCCGCTAAAGCCTGTCAGCCATTCCAGACGTTCCGCGCAGGCGGGCGTGTATTCCCCGAGAAATTCGTCGCTGTGGGGGATAATCAGGCCATCAAGCTCATTCTGTTTCAGGAGGGTGCGCAGAGCGGCGAGGCGGGAGGCGGAAGCGGACGGCATGACAGACCTCAAAATGATGTCTCAAAAGAACGGACGAAATAAAAAAGCCTGCATGGGAGGGCCATGCAGGCGCGTTTTTCAGGCCTTGGGGCCGTAAGGGCGACGCAGGACCAGCGTGGCCCAGTCACCCTCTGTAAAGGTGTGTTCCAGCACCAGCCCAAGCCTGCGATGCGCAGCCAGCACCATGCGGATCTGGGTGCGGAGCAGGCCTGCCAGAATGACCGTGCCGCCGGGGGCCAGATTATGGGCCAGATCCTTGGCCATCAGGCACAGCGGGCGGGCGAGAATATTGGCGAACACCAGATCATACGGGGCGTTATGGCGGATTTCCGGGGTTTTCCAGCCATTGCCCAGACGGCAGGTGAGCGCGCGGCCCAGCCCGTTGCGTTCCGCATTCTGTGCCGCGACACGGACGGACCAGGGCTCGATATCAACGGCCAGAACCTTTTTGCGCAGCAGGGCCGCCGCTGCCATGGCCAGAATGCCGGACCCGCAGCCGAGATCCAGAATTTTGCGGGGCTTGCGGTAGGCAATGCGCTCCAGTGCCCGCAGGCAGCCACGGGTGGAACCATGCTCGCCAGAGCCAAAGGCCACACCGGCATCCAGCGTCAGGGCAATACGCGTCGGGTGCTTTACGTCTGGCAGATGGGTGCCACGGATGACAAAACGCTGCCCGACATCCTGCTCAGGGAAGGATTCATAGGTGCGGGCCAGCCAGCCTTCGGCCTCTGTGGCGTCGCGTTCCAGCGGGGCGTCCACACCGCTGGTCAGTTGGGCCAGCATGAGGGCGACTGTCAGTTCATCTTCCCGATGTCCGGCGTCTTTCACGCCTTCCACGCGCCAGAGCGTGCCTTCCGGGTTGGCTTCAAAAATACCAACCGTGGTGCAGACGCTGCCGATGGCGTTTTCATAAGCTTCGACAGCAGGTTCCGGAACGGTGACCGCAACCGTTTCCAGAGCGGTGGCGTGACGACGGGGAGCAACGGCCATTAAAGTTTCTCTAAAAAGGAGGAGAGGAGATGTTTGATGCCGACGCCTTCAAACGCGACATCAACATGGTGGTGATCGGCTGAGACAATAATGCCTTCCCCAAAGCGCGGGTGGCGAACATGCTCGCCCAGCTGGAAGGTGGGCGTATTCCCCGCCAGCGGGTCGCGCCGTCTGCGGGCGATGAGCGGTGCGCCACCTGCAAAAACGGAGTCTGTGGCGCGCAGGCCGCGAAGGTTGGCGTCACGTTCACCATGCCGGATAACATGCTCATCCGGCAGTTCATCCAGAAAGCGGCTGGGCATGGAATCCTGCCAGTTGGCGTAAATCCGCCGCCGGGCTGCATGAAAGATCATGGCGTGCTTACGGGCGCGGGTAATGCCCACATAGGCAAGGCGGCGTTCTTCCTCCAGCCCGGAGTTCCCGCCTTCATCCAGCGTGCGCTGGGAGGGGAAAACGCCTTCTTCCCAGCCCGGCAGGAAGACGACATCAAACTCCAGCCCCTTGGCCCCGTGCAGGGTCATGAGGGAGATGCGGGCTTCTCCTGCATTTTCGTCATGCTCCATGACGAGTGCGACATGTTCCAGAAACTCGCCCAGCGTGCCGAAGTCGGCCAGGGCGCGGACCAGTTCCTTCAGGTTTTCCAGCCGCCCGGGGGCTTCGGGCGAGTTATCGGCCTGCCACATGGCCAGATAGCCGCTTTCTTCCAGCAGATGCTCCACGGCCACCACATGGCCTTCACGCGCCAGAATGTCGCGCGTGGTGTCCAGTGCAGTCATCAGGGCGCCGACCTGATCGCCCACTTTCCCTTTCAGAATTTTTTCGGCCAGCAGGATCTGGGTGGCGGCGGTCAGCGGGACCTGATGGCTACGGGCTGCGGCGTGCAGCTTTTGTACCCCCGCAGGCCCCATGCCGCGTTTGGGGGTGTTGAGAATGCGCTCAAACGCCAGATCATCCGAGGGCTGGTTGAGCACGCGCATATAGGCCAGCGCATCGCGGATTTCGGCACGTTCATAGAACCGCACGCCGCCGACAATCCGGTAAGGCACGCCGCTTTGCACCAGCTTTTCTTCAAACGCGCGGGTCTGGAACCCGGCGCGGACGAGGATGGCCATTTCTCCCAGAGAATGCCCCTCACTCTGCATTTTCTCGACCATGCCGCAGACATCACGGGCTTCATGGTCGGAATCGCCAACGCCGACCACCAGCACTTTCTCGCCGTCAGAATCTTCGCGGCCAGAGCGCAGGGTTTTGCCCAGTCGTTCGTCATTGTGGGCAATCAGACCGGCAGCGGCCCCCAGAATATGGCGGGTGGAGCGGTAGTTGCGTTCCAGCCGGACAAGCTGTGCGCCGGGGAAATCCTTTTCAAACCGCAGAATGTTGCCCACCTGCGCACCGCGCCAGGAATAGATCGACTGATCATCATCCCCCACGCAGCAGATATTGGACGGTTCACCGGGACGAAGCGCCAGCAGGCGCAGCCAGAGATACTGGACTGTATTGGTGTCCTGATACTCATCCACCAGAATGTAGCGGAACAGGCGATGATACTGCGCGAGCACATCCGGCCGGGTGCGCAGGATTTCCGTGACATGGAGCATCAGGTCCCCAAAGTCACAGGCGTTCAGCTGGATCAGTCGTTCCTGATAGGCTTTGTAGATGGCGCGGCAATGGCCGTCAGCAAAGTCATTATCTTCCGCATCTGTCACGCGTTCCGGCGTCAGCCCACGATCTTTCCAGCGCTGGATAACGCCCAGAATACCGGGGGCGGGCCAGCGTTTGGTATCAATCTGCCAGGGTACAATAATTTGCTTGAGCAGGCGGAGCTGGTCGTCCGTATCCAGAATGGTGAAGCTGCTGGTCAGGCCCACATAGTCGGCATGGCGGCGCAGCATCCGGGCGCACAGGGCATGAAAGGTGCCCAGCCATAACCCTTCCGCCGGGCTGCCAAGCAGGAGAGAGACACGCTCCCGCATCTCCTTGGCGGCCTTGTTGGTGAAGGTGACAGCCAGAATCTGCCAGGGCTTGGCACGGTCTGTCAGCAGAATATGGGCAAAGCGGGTGGTCAGCACCCGTGTTTTGCCAGTGCCGGCTCCTGCCAGAACCAGCAGAGGGCCGTCCGTGGTTTCAATCGCGGCGCGTTGTTCGGGGTTCAGACGCGCGAGATAGGACTCGCCTTGGTCCGAGGATGATGAAAAAAGCGCGGAGGAAGGGTTTTCGGACATATTCACTTTACCCTTATATCGTCTTGAAAGCCTGAGGCCAATCGGAGCAGTGGCATGGTGTCCTCCGAAAATGGAGAAAAACAGAGCAGTTTTGGACGAAGGGAGGGGAGTGCCCCTTTTTCTTCCACAGGCCCGGCAGGGCACCGGCAGCGCATGCGCGCGCGGGTTTTAAGCGCGGGGGCTGCGTCTCTGGCGGATTATGAGCTGTTGGAAATGCTGCTTTTTCCGGGTGTGCCCCGGCGGGACACCAAGCCGTTGGCCAAGGCGTTGATCAACCAGTTCGGATCTTTGGCGGATGTGCTGGAAGCTGCGCCAGAAGCCCTGAAAGAAGCGGGAGCAACGCGTGGGAACGTGGCGTTGCTGGGACTGGTGCCGCTGGCGGCGGACCGGCTGGGCGCACCGGATGAGCCTGTGCGCGTTGACCTTGGGAGTTGGGACAAGCTGCTGGCGTATTGCGCAACGCATCTGGTGACGGCTGTGGCGGGGGCGCTCCATGTTTTGTTTCTGGATAGCCGCAATCAATTGCTGGCGGATGAAGTTGTGGAGACGCAGGAAAGGGCGACGCCGGGAGAAGAAGGCGTTCCCATTCCTGTGCCGCAGGTGGTCTCCGCCGTTATGCAGAGGGCACTGGCGCTGCACGCCTGTTCTCTGATTACGGTCAGGCTGGCGGCAGACGATGTGCAGCCGGACCGCCAGCTTTTGCATGATGGGCCACTGGTGCAGGCGCTTTTGCAGGCCGCCCCTTTGCTGGCGGTGACCATGCATGACCATGTGGTGCTGAAAGGGCGCCGCTGGCGCAGTTTTCGGCATCTGGAGCAGCAGGCATGGTGACGCGACTGCCAAAAGGCAAAGGCAGGCGCTCTAAATCGGAACTGGCGGATATTGCAGGGTTCAAGCTTCAGGCCGACGCGGTGCAAACCGGGCCGCCTCTGCCAGATTTGCCATTTTTGTCAGAATTGGCCGAAGCAAGGACTTTAGTTAAGGTTCCTGATGACCATAAGGTTCTGACTCAGCTGATTACGCTTATTACGCCCCGGCATCCTGCGCCGGACATGTGGGCGACGTCTCTGCTGAATCAGTTCGGGTCTCTGGCCGCTCTCCTGTCCGCTCCCGATCAGGTCATGCTGGGGATTTCCGGCCAGACCCCGGCGTTCCGGGTAACGTTGCGGCTGGTTCAGGAGGCGGCTGTGCGGTTGCATAAAGCGCGGTTGAAACGAGTGGGTGTTCTGGCGGACAGGGCGCAGCTCAAAGCCTATCTTAGCGCCATGCTGGCGCATGAGCGGGTAGAACAGGTGCGGGTGCTCTTTCTGGATAAGGGGCACCGTCTGCTTGCCGATGAAATGCTGGGGCGCGGCACTGTGGACCACACGCCCATTTACCCCAGAGAAGTAATGCGGCGCGCGCTGGAGCTTCAGGCCAGTATTCTGGTGGTGGTGCATAACCATCCCAGTGGAGACCCGTCTCCTTCGCAGGATGATATCTTCATGACCCAGCGGATTGCGCAGGCGGCCACGTTGCTGGGCATCACGGTCTGGGACCATGTGATTGTTGGCAGTGGTCGCCTGTTAAGCCTGAAAGAAGAAGGGGTCTTTTAGGCCTTTAGGCGTCGTCGTTCCCGGCGTCCGGCTTTTCCGCCAGCGGGCCAAGGGCATCCCGAATGCCCAGTGCGCCGGGCAGACTGCCATAGGGGAACAGGATGTTTACGTGGCCCATCTTGCGGCCCACGCGCGCTTCGGCTTTGCCATAAAGATGCGGGATATGTCCCGGCGTGGCGAGAATGTCAGGCCACAACGCCATATCATCCGGCCCGACGAGATTTTTCATCACAGCATCAGAATGGCGCAGCGTGGGAGGTAAAGGCAGGCCCGCGACGGCGCGGATATGCATATCGAACTGGTCCGCCGGGCAGGCGTCCATGGTCCAGTGGCCGGAATTATGCGGGCGCGGCGCGATTTCATTCACCAGCAGATTGCCGGTGCTGTCGATAAACATTTCCACGCCCAGAATACCGATAAGATCCAGTTTTTCTGCAATAACGACCGCCAGAGCCTGAGCGCGCTGTGCGGTTTCTTCCGGCACGGGGGCGGGGGCCAGTGTGAGGTCCAGAATACCATCCCGATGGTAATTGAGGCCGGGCGCAAAGCAGCGTGTTGTGCCGTCTGTGCCACGCACGACCATCACACTGATTTCACAGGCAAAATCCACCATCCCTTCCGCGACCAGCGGGTGGGGAGCGAGAGAGGCAAAGGCCTCTTCCAGTTGGGAGGCCTCATAAACGCGGGCCTGCCCCTTGCCGTCATACCCGTTGCGCGTGGTTTTCAGGATGAACGGGAAACCGAGCTTTTCCGCCGCAGCGTGCAGAGTGGGGTGATCGGTAACGGCCATCCAGGGGGCGAGGGGAATCTCCGCCTCTGAGAGAAAAATCTTTTCTGCCAGTCTGTCCTGACTGATGCGCAGGATCGCGCCGGAGGGGCGCACAGGACAGTGCTGAGCCAGACAATCCAGCGCGTCGGCACTGATATTTTCAAACTCAAAGGTGACGACATCCACGGCGCGGGCAAAGGCTTCCAGCGCCTTGTGATCATCATATGCGCCAAGCGTGACCTGATGGGCGACCTGTGCCGCCGGGCCATTGGCGTCCTGCGTGAGAATATGCGCGCGAAAGCCGAGCTTAGCGGCCGCGACAGCGGACATGCGGCCCAGCTGGCCGCCGCCCACAATGCCGATGACAGAATTGGGAGCAAGTGCGGGCGAAGAAGACCGGGAAGAAGAAGCTGACATTATTCGTTTTCAGAAATCGGAGCGTTAGCGACGGAGGCTGTTTGCAGGGCGCGCCATGCGTCCAGCTTTGCGGCGAGCTCCGGGTCTTGCAGGGCCAGAATGGAGGTTGCCAGAAGGGCGGCATTTTTGGCTCCGGAGGCTCCAATAGCGAGTGTGCCGACGGGCACACCACCGGGCATCTGAACGATGGAGAGCAGGCTGTCCATGCCTTTCAGGGCGCGGGATTCCACTGGCACCCCCAGCACGGGCAGGCGGGTCCATGCCGCACACATACCGGGCAGATGGGCTGCCCCGCCAGCACCGGCAATAATAACAGAGAGGCCACGATCCGCTGCGGTTTTGGCATACTCAGCAAGCCGGTCCGGCGTGCGGTGGGCCGAGACAATCAGCGTTTCATGGGCAATGCCCATGTCTGTCAGAATGGCATCTGCATGGCGCATGGTCTCCCAGTCCGACTGGCTACCCATGATAATGCCAACCTTAGGAGCAAGGTCGGCGTTCTGAGATGGGGCGGTGGGCAGGGGGGCAGTTTCGCTCACGATAAGGCACGATCCGGTTGGTGGGGAAATGGTCACGCAATATCGTCGGGGATCAGTTCGCTTTCAAGCCGTGTTATCCGGTCCCGGAGTAGTAATTTGCGTTTTTTCAGCCTTTGGAGCTGCAACTGGTCGGTCAGGATCGTCCCATCGGTCAGGCGACTGATGATGGTATCAAGATCACGATGTTCACTGCGGAGTTCATGGAGCTGGCCGAGGAGTGAATCGCGGTCTTTCAGCATTTTAGTCCCTCTCCTGCATGGCATGAGGACTCTGTGTGAACGGGATTTTTCAGAGTCTGCCAGAGTTTTCAGCGCCTAGTTTTGCGCAAGCATGCAGCGGAGACCAGCAGCAAAAGAAGAAAAAGTAGATATGCATTTTGCGCATACCTAAAATGCCTGAAATGTGAAAAAAACATGAAAAAACACGCAAAGACTGCGTTACCGTGAGGTGTCATCAACCGAATGGAGGCAGTCAATGTCCTACCAGTCCAGGATTGAGAGTCTTAAATCCCGCCACTCACGGATCGATAAACAGATCTCATCAGAAGGCGGCCGACCCAGACCGGATGAGCGTGTTTTGATGTGTCTCAAATTGCAGAAGCTGCGGCTCAAGGAAGAAATTGAGCGCCTGTCTGCGTGATGACAGCCCTTGGTCCCTCTGTATCCCGGCGATTGTGCGGGCAGATTGGACTAAAGCGTTTCTCTTAAGCAGAGAAATTATCTGAAAACTGCCAGAAACTGGCTGGAAAAGGCACTGGCGGGCGTAAAGCCCAGCCAGTGCCGCGGAGAAATTACTCTCCGCTCCCTTCGTGATCCACCATATCCATCGGCGGCGGCTGCGGAATTTCGTGCCCTTCGCGCTCAAGGCGCGTGGTGGCGGCATTCACAGCAGCATTCAGGTCCATCTGGCTGCACAGGCCAATGGTCACCGGGTCACGCGGTTTGATGTTGGGCGTGTTCCAGTGCTGCTTGTCACGCACTTTGGCAATGGTGTCCTTGGTGGTGCCCAGCAGTTTGACAATCTGCAGATCATTCAGCTGCGGGAAGTTACGCAGCAGGAAGGCAATACCATCCGGACGGTCATGGCGTTTGGCCACAGGCGTATAGCGTGCACCCTTGGAGCGGCGTTTGACCGGGTTGTTGGTAGCCAGAATTTTCAGCCGTGCATCAGGGTTTGCTTCGCAACGGTGAATTTCTTCCAGTTTGAGCTGGTGGTTGGCAACGGGGTCATACCCGACAATTCCCTGAGCAACCTCACCATCGGCAATAGCCTGCACTTCCAGCGGGTGCATGCCGCAGAACTCAGCAATCTGAGTAAAGCTCAGGGCGGTTTTTTCAATCAGCCACACTGCGGTGGCCTTGGGCATCAGCGGTAAGGTCGTCATTGCTTCCATCCTGTCGTCGGGCGGCGCTTGCGCAGGCACCGGAGAAACTGACGGTCCGGAAACCAATCCGAAGGCCCGCGGGCCTGCCGGCGCGCATCTGTGGCGACGATATGGGGGGAGCGTCCCTCACAGGTCAAGCGACAAATGCGCTCTGACAAAAAAGGAGGAACCTGAGTTCCTCCTTTTCCACACGCTTTGAGTGGTGTGCGCTTATGCTGCGGCGGCAGTGGGCTGAGGGTTTGCCTGTGCCTGCGGGGTGGTCTGGGCTGGCGCAGGGGCCTCGGTTTTCGTCACCAGTTCGGTCTGGTTACCCGACTGCACGGGAATACGGCGCGGCTTGAGGGCTTCAGGCACAATCTGGCGTACAGAAATACGTAACAGGCCGTTATTCATATCGGCACCGGTGACCTCCACATGGTCCGCCAGTGCAAAGCGACGCTCAAAAGCCCGGCGGGCAATGCCGCGATGCAGAATCTCGCCTTCATTCTGCGGGTCACTCACACGACCGGAGACAATCAGCGTGTTGTCCTGCACAACCAGTTCAATGTCGTCCGGGCCAAAGCCAGCGACTGCCATAGTCAGGGCGTAGCTGTCATTCCCGGTCTTGGCGATGTCATACGGGGGGTAGCTCGGGGTGGCAGCACTACGGGACGCGGTGTCCATCACCTGTGCCAGACGGTCAAAGCCAATGGCGGTGCGGAAAAGCGGTGCAAAATCGTAACTCATGGTTAAAAAACCTCCTCGTTCAGCAAGGTCTTGCCGTGCAACAGCCCCCAGTGTCTGGCGGGCTTGCTACGGCAGGTAACAATCAGAGAAGAACCCCGTCTTCGGGCATTCTTCCTGAAACTAAACGTGGAAAACCCCGCCTCCTGATTCAAGAGGCGGGGTTCCCGATTTTTTAACTGATCTGATAAAGGGGAGGCTGATCAGGCCTTGGAGCGCGTACCGATACCAGCAAAGCGCTTGTTGAACTTCGCAACCTGGCCCCCGGTGTCCATCATGCGCTGCACGCCGGTCCATGCCGGGTGAGACTTCGTGTCCACGTCCAGACGGAGCGTGTCACCAGCTTTACCTGCGCAGGAGCGGGTTTTGTATTCGGTGCCATCGGTCATGATGACGGTGATTTCGTGGTAGTCAGGGTGAATGCCGGATTTCATGTGTTGCGTCTTTCTGTTCAAAAGGCTGTCCCGATACCGACCGGGCTATGCGTGCGAGTGCGTATAGCCGTCTGTGCAGGGGGGATCAATAACTCATGCGGCCTTCCTGATTGGTTTTTACCGGGTAAGGGGCGGAAAAATGTGTCGGTGTTGCCGTAAAAGCCACGTCCGGAGAGGAAAGTCGGCGAATCGGGGTGGTTTAGACTTGTTAAAAAGGGTTCATACTGGATACAGACAGCAGGATATTCTGCCTTCAAAAGGATAAAGTGGCTTATGGCTGACATTAAATCTCATGTGCACACCCCGGGTTGGGTGGGCGAATTCCGCGCCTTTATTATGCGTGGCAATGTTATCGATCTGGCCGTTGGTGTCATCATCGGTGCGGCGTTCACCGCCATTGTGAACAGCCTGGTGAAAGACATTTTCAACCCGGTGCTGGGTCTGGTGATTGGTGGGATTGATTTCTCCAACCTCTTCATCACGCTGAAAGGCCCGCATCTGGCAACGCTGGCGGACGCACAGAAAGCGGGCGCGGTTACGCTGAATGTCGGCCTGTTCCTGAATGCTGTCATTCAGTTCCTGATCATGGCTCTGGTCATCTTCTGGTTTGTTAAAGTGCTGAGCCGCCTGCATGGGCAGGAAGCCGCTAAACCGGCGGCACCCCCGGCACCGACCAAAACGGAAGTTCTGCTTGAGCAGATCCGTGACGAACTGGCAGCCCGCAAGGTCTGAGGCTCATTCGTCTGATCTGAGGCGTCCTGCGGGGCGCTGAGGAGATTTACCGGAAAGACAGATATGGAGTAGGTTCGTCGCATGACGCGCTCCGTATCTGGATTTCCGGTTTTTTTTTGCCTGATGGCTGGCCTTGCAGGCCTTACGGTGCTGGCAGGCTGCCAGTCTTCCGCTGGTCGGGTGGCGATAAATCCCACACCCCGCACATTGATATATAGCTACGTGATTGCCAGCGGCATGGCCCGTGGGCAGGTGATGTCCGGCCTCGTCTCACCAGAACGCCTTGTGCAGATTGTGAATGCGGACCGGGCTGCGCTGGCTGCCATTCTCAACGCAGAATACAGCCCATCCGGCGCGGGCATCAAAAATGCCGGGCAGGCGATGGAGAATTTTCTGGCAGTGATTGAGCCGGCTGATCCCACGCCACCCTCTGTGGTGCGGCGTTAAGGGCGCGGATTTTTAAAGAATATGGGCAGGGGGGATGCCTGGCGCCCCTTATAAAAAAAGCGTTCCGACCGAAAGGAGCGGAACGCTTTTTGCGTTTTCAGGCGCTTTTGCGCGGGGCGGGAGGCTTGGCGTCCCGCTTCAGGCGACCCTCGCCCATAAAGAGGAGGAGCGGGGCGGCGATGAAGATGGAAGAGGACGTGCCGACCACAATCCCGAACAGCATGGTCCAGGCAAAGCCGGACAGCGTTGTGCCCCCAAACAGAGCCAGCGGCAGAGACGCCAGAAAGACGGTGGAGGAGGTGCCGAGTGTACGGTTCAGGGTCTCATTGATCGAGAGATCAATCAGTTCCCGTAGCGGCATGGTGCGATATTTGCGGAGATTTTCACGCACACGGTCATACACCACCACCTTATCGTTGGTGGAGTAGCCCAGAATGGTGAGAATGGCAGCGACCATCACCAGATCGAACTCAAAGCCGGTGATGACCAGAAAGCCCATGGTCTTGGTCAGATCCAGCACCAGCGTGATGACGGCGCTGAGGGCGAACTCCCATTCAAACCGGAACCAGATATAGCCCAGAATCATCGCAAGGCTGAGACCGAGGGCCAGCATGCCGTTGCGGAACAGTTCTGAGGACACAGACGCGCCGACAGCGTCAGCCCGCAGGACGGTCGTCCCCGGCTGTGCTTCCGCCACCGCGTGGCGCACGGTGTCTACAATGGCGTTGGTCTGCTGCTCATCGCCAGCATCCAGACGGATCAGCACGTCATCCGGCGCGCCGAAAGCCTGAATGGAGGCATGCGTGACATTATGCGCAGCCAGAGCATTGCGCAGCTTGGCAAAGTCAGCCGGGCCAGAGGTTTTGGCCTCCACCACAATGCCGCCCCGGAAATCCAGCCCCAGTGTCAGGCCCGGATGCATGAACAGCACGATGGAGAGCAGAGACAGCGCAGCCGAGACAATCAGGCCCGCATAGCGCCCGCGCATGAAGTTGATGTGGGTATCCTTGCGCACAAAACGCAGGAGAGGACGTCCAAACATAAGCGCCTCGTCTCAGACCGGCAGGCTGGTCGGGCGCGTGAGCGCATACCAGCGGACCATAAGCAGTCGGGAAAGCAGGAGGGTCGTGAACAGGGTGGTCACGATACCGATGGTGATGGTCAGCGCGAAGCCACGCACAGGGCCTGTGCCAAACACAAACAGCATGACGTGGGCCAGCAGGGCCGTGGCGTTACTATCCACAATGGTGGAGGTGGCGCGTTCAAAACCGGCCTGCATGGCTGCGAGCGGGGTGCGGCCCCGAGCGACTTCTTCCCGGATGCGTTCATTGATCAGGATGTTGGCATCCACCGCCATCCCGAGCGTCAGCAACATCCCGGCCATACCCGGCAGGGTCAGGGTGGCTTCAAACAGGGAAAGAATGGCGACCATCAGCACAAGGTTGGCCAGCAGGGCGACGTTCGCATACCAGCCAAAGCGGCCATAAAACAGCGCCATAAACAGGATAACGAACACAAAGCCCGCCGCCAGACTGAGCATGCCTGCCCGGATGGAATCGGCACCAAGAGACGGGCCGATGGTGCGCTGTTCCATGACGCTCAGCGGGGCCGGGAGGGCACCAGCACGGAGCATCAGAGCCAGATCAGTTGCTTTCTGAGCATCAAAACCGCCAGTGATCTGGCCGCTGCCGCCCGTAATGGGGGAGCGGATGACCGGGGCTTCAATCACCTTGTTATCCAGCACAATGGCAAAGCGACGGCCGACATTGGCCTGCGTGACCGTGGAGAACGCGTGCGTGCCGACAGAATCGAACGTGAAGGTCACCGCCCATTCGCCGCTCTGGGAATCAATCACAGCGCCGGCGTTGGTCAGGTCCGTGCCGTCCACGTCCACGTGGTCATAAACCGGCAGCGGCGGGCCTTCACCTTCAGTGGACATCGGCAGCAGGCTTACGCCGGGAGGCGCTGCCGTTGCGTGCATGGGGTTGGGGTCCACCAGACGGAACGTCATTTTTGCGGTGGTGCCCAGCAGCGCCTTGATGCGTTCCGGGTCACTCACACCGGGCAGTTCGACCACAATGCGGTCATCGCCCTGACGGGTGATTTCCGGGTCAACCGCGCCGGTGGCGTCAATACGGCGGCGAACAATCTCGATGGACTGCGTCACAGCTTCCCGCGCACGGGCTTTCAGTGCTTCCGGAGAGAGGGTGAGGACAATGCTGCCATTATCCTGCTTCTTCACGCTGAATTCGTTGGGGACGACGCGCGGCAGCTTGTTGAGGGCTGCGAGGTCAGCTTCCGTTTCCGATGCATCACGCGGCATGAAGGTCACCGTGCTGGCGTCCGCATTGGTGGTGATGTTGCGGTAGCCGAGCTGGGACTTCAGCAGCGTCTCACGCGTGCTGTCCGCCAGGGTTTGCAGCCTGTCATGCGTCAGGCTTTTGAGGTCCACCTGCATGAGCAGATAGGACCCGCCGCGCAGATCCAGCCCCAGATGAATCTGGCGCCAGGGCATGGAAGGGAAGGGATTGCGCAGACCATTGGGCAGGCAGAGCAGCAGCCCTAAAAGGCACACACCCAGTACCGAGGCCAACTTGAGGCGGCTGTAATACATTCTCACCTGATCAATCGATTTTTGTCGCCCGGAACATGCCGCTCCCTTGCGTGCGATGCAACACTCCACAGACATTTGCAGACCTGTGTGGCGGGATTCGGCGGGCGGCAGTGGCGGGGTTGCATCACATTTCCGAGGCACACCCGGCTTTGAAGCGGGGCGGAAGAGCCACAAATCACTAACTGTCTCCGAAACGACCGGATTCGGTCGGGGCGGAAAAATTTATGGTTTTTTTACGGACTGCCGGACATCCGGGGCTTTTGGGGGCGGTGTGCTTTTTGCAGGACGCACGTGATTTTGGGATTTTGGTCGGAGGCTGCTACCGCTGACGGCAACGCCATGAGGCACAGGGTCGGGAAGGTCAGGAAAGATGGACAAAACGCTGCGGGTTGGGGTGATTGGGGCCGGGCATTTTGGACGGTACCATACCCTGAAGGTCAAAGAGGTGCCCCGCGAGACGCTTGTCGGTCTGTTTGACCCGGATGCAAAGCGGGCGGCCGTGGTTGCGAAGGAAGCCGGTTGCCCCGTCATGGGGTCAGTCGAAGAGCTGCTGGCCGCGTGTGATGCCGTGGTGGTGGCGGCTCCTGCGGAATATCATTTTGACCTGGCGACCGAGGCCTTGCGGGCCGGCAAGCATGTTCTGGTGGAAAAGCCGGTGGCGGCGACGCTGGAGCAGGCGGACTTCCTCATCACGCTCGCCGAGCAGAGCGGGCTGGTGTGTCAGGTCGGGCATCTGCTGCGCTATTCCGCCGAGCATGAGGCCATTACCAAACGAATCACCCGGCCTCTCTATATTGAGGCGACGCGCATTGCGCCCTTCAAGCCACGTGGCACGGATGTGTCCGTTATTCTGGACCTGATGATTCATGATCTGGATCTGGTTCTGGCGATTGTGGACAGCCCCATTGAGCAGGTGGATGCGCTGGGGGCGGCGGTCAGTTCGGAATACGAAGACATCGCCAATGCCCGCGTGCGCTTTGAAAATGGCTGTGTGGCGACCATTACCGCCAGTCGTATTTCCCTCAAGACAGAGCGCCGGATGCGGCTGTTTTCTGAGGAAGGCTATCTGTCGGCAGATTTCGGGAAGCGTGAGCTGACCATGATTGGCCGGGAGAAAGGTCTGCCGCTGCCCGGCACGGGCGGATTCCGTCGGGAAGCGATTTCATGGAAAGATCATGATTCGCTGTTTGCGGAGCATGAGGCTTTTGTGGCCTCTTGTCTTGACGGCGCGCCCGTTAAGGTGGATGCCCGGGCCGGACGACGCGCTCTGGCTGCAGCTCTGGCTGTGGCAGACGGGATTACAGAGTCACGACGCCGGATGGAGATGTCGGGGCTGATCAACGCGGGCTAAAAAAACTTTGGCCGGCTGAAATAATTTATGATCAGCCAGAAACTGCCATCTTTTCAAACACAAGCCTTTTTTGGGTCTGTGAGCGTAAAAAAATCACTAGATATAGGGGCGCATATGTCGCATGAACGCGACATATGGTGAGGCACGAGAGCGCGGGGCATGACTCCTGTGTGTCTTAGCGCCTCTCAAGCCAGATCACGCAAATGCAAAAAACCGGAGCACGCCACCATGAGTCTGATCGACGTTCAGGAAAATGAAAGCCGTCGTTCCATGTCCGGCTCCGGGGAAGAAGCAGACCTGTTTGAACCCGGTAAGCTGGAAGACATGGTGCAGCTGCCCGGCCACCATCAGGTGCGCGTGGATCGCTCTCGCGATGCCCTGCTGACGCCGTTTGGCAAGGCAACGCTGGATAACCGCTATCTGCTGCCGGATGAGGGCTATCAGGATCTCTTTGGGCGTGTTGCGTCCTATTACGGGGCCGACGCAGGGCACGCACAGCGTATCTATGACTATATGAGCCAGCATTGGTTCATGCCTGCAACGCCGGTTCTGTCCAATGGCGGCACCACCCGTGGTCTGCCGATTTCCTGCTTCCTGAATGAAGCTAGTGACAGCCTCGACGGTATCGTCGGCCTGTGGAACGAGAATGTCTGGTTGGCCAGCAAGGGCGGCGGCATTGGGTCCTATTGGGGCAACCTGCGCTCTATTGGTGAAAATGTTGGCCGCAACGGCAAGACGTCCGGTGTGATTCCGTTCATCCGCGTGATGGACAGCCTGACGCTGGCCATTAGTCAGGGGTCTCTGCGTCGCGGGTCTGCTGCCGTGTATCTGCCGGTCTGGCACCCTGAAATTGAAGAATTTGTAGAAATCCGCCGCCCGACCGGGGGTGACCCCAACCGTAAGGCGCTGAACCTGCACCATGGCGTGCTGGTGTCTGACGCCTTTATGCGGGCTGTGGAAGCGGACGAGGAATGGGGCCTGCTTTCCCCGCGCGATAATTCCGTGATCCGTAAGGTTTCGGCCCGCGCGCTGTGGATTCGTATCCTGACGGCCCGCATGGAGCAGGGCGAGCCGTACATCGTCTATTCCGACCATGTGAACAACGCCCGGCCTGAGCACCACAAGCTGGCAGGGCTTGAGGTCAAGACCTCCAATCTATGCTCGGAAATTACGCTGCCGACCGGGATTGATCACCACGGCAAACAGCGGACGGCTGTGTGCTGCCTGTCCTCCCTGAACCTGGAAACATGGGATCAGTGGAACGAAAATCCGCAGTTCATTGAAGACGTCATGCTGTTCCTGGATAACGTGCTGCAGGACTTTATTGACCGCGCCCCCCCGGAAATGAAGAAGGCCGCCTATGCGGCCTCGCGTGAGCGGTCAGTCGGGCTTGGCGTTATGGGTTTCCATTCCTTCCTGCAGGCCAAGAATGTGCCGTTTGAAGGCGTTGTGGCCAAAGTCTGGAACCGTAAGGTGTTCAAGCACATTCGTGAGCAGGCTGACGCGGCTTCCCGCAAGCTGGCGGACCTGCGCGGGGCCTGCCCGGATGCAGCGGAGTATGGCATTCAGGAACGCTTCTCCAACAAGATGGCCATTGCCCCGACGGCCTCCATCTCCATCATTGCTGGCAATGCCAGCCCGGGGATCGAGCCGATTGCGGCAAACGTCTTCCTGCAGAAAACGCTCTCCGGCTCCTTCACGGTGCGCAACCGCCACCTGCAGAAACTGTTGAAAGAGAAGGGGAAGGATACGGAGGAAATCTGGTCCTTCATCACCCTGAACAAAGGCAGCGTGCAGGAGCTGGACTTCCTGACCCAGCAGGAAAAGGATGTCTTCAAGACCGCCTTTGAACTGGATCAGCGCTGGATTGTGGAACATGCGGCAGACCGCCAGCCGTATGTGTGTCAGGCGCAGTCAGTAAACCTGTTCCTGCCCGCCAACGTGCATAAGCGTGACCTGCACCAGATCCACCACATGGCCTGGAAGAAGGGCCTGAAGTCTCTGTATTACTGCCGGTCCCTGTCTATCCAGCGGGCAGACACGGTGAGTAACGTGCTGACCAAGGAAGGCGTTCTGGCGGCCGAGGCCGCCCAGCGTGCAGGTGTCGCACCCGAAGCCCCGACGTCTAACGGGAGCAACTATGATGAATGTCTGGCCTGTCAGTAAATCTTCATAACCTCTTGTAACCAGATGATTTTAAAACTTTCCGTTGTAAGGATAGTCTCATGAGCGAAAAACCTGCCGGAACGGGCGAACAGGAACAGCATTTCGACCTGCTGACCGCAAACCCCGTCTACAAGCCCTTTCGCTATCCGTGGGCTTATGATGCCTGGCTGACGCAGCAGCGCGTGCACTGGCTGCCGGAAGAAGTGCCGCTGGCTGATGACGTGAAAGACTGGCACCGCGTGCTGAATGACAGCGAGCGGAACCTTGTGACGCAGATTTTCCGGTTCTTCACCCAGTCTGACGTCGAGGTGAACAACTGCTACATGAAGCATTACAGCCGGGTGTTCAAACCGACTGAAGTGCTGATGATGCTCTCAGCGTTCTCCAACATTGAGACCATCCATATCGCGGCCTACAGCTATCTGCTTGATACGCTGGGGATGCCGGAGACGGAATATTCTGCATTCCTTAAGTATAAGGAAATGAAGGATAAATATGATTACATGCAGGCGTTCTCTGTGGACAGCAAGCATGAAATCGCCAAGACGCTGGCAGCGTTCGGGGCCTTTACCGAAGGGCTTCAGCTGTTCGCCTCCTTCGCCATTCTGCTGAACTTCCCCCGCTTCAACAAGCTGAAGGGGATGGGGCAGATTGTCTCCTGGTCCGTGCGTGATGAAACGCTGCACTGCCTGTCCGTGATCCGCCTGTTCCGTGAGTTTATCCATGAAAACCCGGAAATCTGGACGGATGCATTTCAGCAGGAACTGCGTGAAATCTGCGCCACCATTGTTGAGCATGAAGAGGCCTTTATTGACCTCGCGTTTGAAATGGGTGCGGTCGAGGGGCTGAATGCGGAGCAGGTGAAAACCTACATCCACTTCATTGCTGATCGCCGTCTGATCCAGCTCGGTCTGGACCCGCTCTACAACACGACGACCAATCCGCTGCCCTGGCTGGATGACATGCTGAACGCGGTGGAACACACCAACTTCTTTGAAAACCGGGCTACGGAATATAGCCGTGCCTCTACCACGGGGACGTGGGAAGAAGCCTTTGAGGCGTCTGTTTTCGAATAAGTCGACCGGGTTCTGAAAATCGGGTTCTGAATTTTTGTCTGGCGTAGTCCCCTAAAGGCTACGCCAGACGTGTTTGGAAGCCTCAGAGAGAGCCGTTTACGTTGCGTTGCGCCCTCGGCGTGGCTCCAGAGGGACTCGTGCCTCTTGCAGACCGGGCAGTGCTGCTCCGTCTTCCAGCACAGCACGTGCCTGCGCTGTGAAGCTGCCATCCTCTTCATGCAAAATCATACCCGGCAGCAGGCGGGCGGGGCTGCGCACGCCGTAACGGGCTTGCAGCAGGAGAATGCGCGCCTCTCGTCCGGCCTTGGGCCAGAAGGGGTAGGTGGTCACGCCGCCAAAGCCGCTTTCCGTCAGTTGGGCAATGGCGGCGGCCATCAGGCTCACGGGGAGTGCCAGCGTCAGGCTGCCTTTATGCCGGAGCAGGCGTGCGCTGCCGCGTATCCAGAGTTTCAGGGTGTCCCGTTGGGCTCTGCGGGCGAGGTCGCGCCGTTCAATGACGGAGGCCGTACCGTCCGGGTCATGCCAGGGTGGATTCGCAAAACAATGATCGAACAGCCCGTCCGGCAGCATCTCCGGAAAGCGGGCATTGAGAATAGTGAGTCCCTCTCGCGCATTCGCGCTGAGGTTCTGGCGGGCGAGGGTGGCTGTCTCCGCGTTCTGCTCCACGCCTGTGCCTGTCAGCCCTGCTATGCGCTGGCTCAGGCAAAGAAGGCCAGCGCCCGCGCCACAGCCGATTTCCGCCACGCGCTGCGGGGCGCGGGCAGGAACGGCAGCAGCCATAAGCACTGGTTCCAGGCCGGTTCTGTAACCAATGCGGAACTGGGAGTAGGCAATCCGGCCCCCCAGTAAGGTGTCATGAGAAAGGTCTGAAGGATGGGCCATAAACGGGTCTTAACTAAAAGTGTCTGGCAGTCTTGAAGCGGTTGGAGCTTGACCGTTTTTCTGGTGCCCCGCATATGGTTGGGCGTCAACTCATCCCATGGCTGGGGGATATAGCGTTTGGGTGTTGCAGTTAGTCTGCCAGAATCTGGTAGGGCCACAAGCCAGGATGGATCTAGTGTTTCTGTGAGTAAGCCAGGAGAAGCGGGCTTAAAAGCCCTGGCCGATTACCTCGCGCAGGATATGCGCGCCTGTAATCAGGTTATTGTTGCGCGAATGCAAAGCCCGGTTGCGCTTATCCCGCAGCTCGCCGCGCATCTTGTTGCCGCTGGGGGCAAGCGCCTGCGTCCGTTGCTGACGCTGGCTGCGGCCCGGCTCTGCGGGTACGATAATCAGGACGGCAAGCTGCGGCATGTCGAAATTGCGGCCTGCGTCGAGTTTATTCATACCGCCACGCTGCTGCATGATGATGTGGTGGATGAAAGCCAGCTCCGCCGTGGGCTCGCCAGCGCCAATGCCATTTTTGGCAATAAGGCGTCCGTGCTGGTGGGTGATTTCCTGTTCGCCCGGGCGTTCCAGATTCTCACAGCCGATGCCTCGCTGGATGTGATGGCGATTCTCTCTGCGGCCTCCGCCACGCTGGCGGAAGGCGAGGTCATGCAGATGACCACGCAGAATGATCTCTCCACCTCAGTCGATCAGTATTTGCAGGTGATCTATGGCAAAACCGCGGCACTGTTTGCTGCCGCGTGTGAAGCCGGGGCCGTGATTGGCGAGGCCACACCGGAACAGCGCGAGGCCCTGCGGGTCTATGGCGCTAATCTGGGCATGGCCTTCCAGCTGGTGGACGATGCGCTGGATTACGCTGCGGATCAGGCTGTGCTGGGCAAGGAAGTGGGTGATGATTTCCGTGAAGGAAAAGTCACCCTGCCGGTTCTGGCAGCCTATGAAGCGGGCAGCGAGGAAGACCGGGTTTTCTGGCGTCGCGTGATTGAAGACTCCGAGCAGAAGCCGGAAGATCTGGACGCAGCGTTGGCGCTGATTGCCCGAACCGATGCCATTGGTGCAACACTGCGCAAAGCGGAAGAATATGCAGCTAAGGCCCGTGAAGCACTGGCGCTGTTCCCGGAATGTGAAATTCATTCTCTGCTGATTGAAACCGCCAGCTATTCAGCGAGCCGGGAACGCTAAACCGCGTTTTGACAGCAGCTGTATGAAATTGGAAAGGGTGGCCGGATGGGCCACCCTTTTTTTATGGACAGAGTGGGTGTCCCTATTTTTCGCTATCAAGGACGGCCATTTGTTTTGAGTTGTAGCGCTCTCCAGCCGCGGCATCTCTGGGAACGGCCTGTTCAATCAGAGCTAAATCGTCGGGTGTCAGGTTGAAATCAAGCGCACCAACAGCTTCAGAAAGCCTGTCACGCCTGCGAGCGCCCACAAGCGGTATGATGTCATCACCCTGAGTTGCGACCCATGCAATGGCGAGCTGGGCTACTGTTGTCCCTTTGCGGTGTGCAATGTCTCGCAACGCTTCGACAAGGGCGAGATTTCTCTCGACATTTCCTTCCTGAAAGCGGGGGCTATGGACACGGAAATCTCCCGGCCCCGTGGCACCCTGCCAATGTCCGCTAATCAAACCGCGTGCAAGCACCCCGTATGCGGTAATACCGATCCCAAGCTCTCGGCAGACTGGAAGAATTGCGTCCTCAATGCCACGCGAGATGAGCGAATACTCAATTTGAAGATCGCTGATCGGGTGGACGGAAGCAGCGCGTCGAATGGTTTCCGGACCGACTTCTGAGAGGCCGATATGCCGAACATAGCCAGCCTGAACCATGTCTGCGATGGCACCGATTGTCTCTTCAATAGGGACAGCCGGGTCTAATCTGGCTGGCCGGTAGATATCGATATGGTCAAGCCCCAGCCGTTGCAGAGTGTAGGCCAGGAAGTTCTTTACGGCTGCGGGGCGTGCGTCGTACGAGCCCCAGTTGCCGGCCGGATCCCTCATCGCACCAAACTTGACGCTGACAAGAAAGCGGTCGCGCGGGATCTCTTTGAGGGCTTCACCAATCAGCATTTCATTATGGCCCATGCCATAGAAATCACCAGTATCGAGAAGCGTGATGCCGGCTTCGAGCGCGGCATGGATGGTGGCGATACTCTCATGGCGGTCTGTCGGCCCATACATACCGGACATGCTCATGCAGCCAAGGCCAAGTTCCGAGACATACGGGCCGTTCACACCAAGTTTTCGCAAATGCATAATCGGAAAAATTCCTCTGTTTAAAGGCGCGTCATACAGAAGTGGTTCATTTCTGTGGGCGCTGAGTTTGTAATGGGGTGTGTGCTGCTCGTTTCAAGCACTGGTGGTCGATTCTGTGTGGTAGTGCGCTATTGCCGTGACTTGTAGCTGTCGGGACGGGCAGCGTCGGGAGGAAGGTGTTCCCCGTGCTCAGAGAGCCTTCCACAAAGCAATATTATCAAAGCCGTAAGCGGGCAGGGCTTTGATGAGGGCCGCGCTGTCTGGTGGTTCGGCCGTGAACCATGCGCGGGTGGCTTCCGGTAGGGGCGTGCAGTCAGGCAGGGGGCTGAGAATGGTTGCAGTGTGGCGGGCGACTGCCTCTGCCGGGTCCAGCCATGTAATGCCGGGGGGGGAAACGGCCCGGAGTTGGTCCAGCACGAAGGTATAATGCGTGCAGCCGAGACCGACCGTATCAAGCTCAGCGGAGCAGTCACGGGTGAACAGGCCGTTGATTTCGGCTCTGATGTCGTCATCCGGCACAGCATAGCCTCGAAAAACCCGCTCCGCGCAGGCAGCAAGCCCCGGCGCGGCATGGGCAATCAGCGTGCAGTCAGGCGCGTAGAGCGCCTGCAACGTGCTCAGGTATGGGCGCTTGGTGGTGGCACGTGTGGCCAGCAGGCCGATGACGTGGGTTTTTGTTGTGCGGGCGGCCCAGCGAATGGGGGGCACGCAGCCGATAAACGGCACATCGGGACAGGCGATGCGCAGCGCATCCAGCGCCAGTGTGCTGGCGGTGTTGCAGGCCACAACAACAGCTTGCGGGCGCAGGCGTTGAATGGCGTCGGAAAGCAGGGAGACGATGCGGTTCGTCAGGAAGGCATCATCCTGCTCGCCGTACGGAAAAACCGCCGTATCTGCCAGATAGCTGACGGAGACGGCGGGGCAGAGTGTGCGAATCGCCCTGACAATCCCCAGCCCCCCAATTCCGGAATCAAATGCCAGAATATGCCGGGGGCTGGAAAAAGCAGGGGTGGTCATGGAACGCTGAACTCAGGCAGGCTTGTCTTTGTTCGCCTTGAAGGCTGCGGCTTCTTCCAGACTGCCCACGCCACCGTGGCGAGCAGACCATGCAGCCGGGTTTTCAAGAAAGCGCCGCACTTCTGCCGCAGCTTCTTCCGAGAAGTAAGGACGCGTTGAACAGGCTTCCAGCACATCCCACCATGTGCACAGGGCGTGCAGGGAGATGTTCATGTTCGTCAGAGACTGATGAGCCCCCGGGAAGACCCCGTAATAGAAGATGACAAAAGCATGATTGATCAGCGCACCAGCATTCCGCAGCGCATTGGCAAAAGCAACCTTGGAGGCGCCATCCGTGGTGAGATCTTCCACCAGCAGGGTGCGCATGTTTTCCGGCACATCGCCTTCAATCTGGGCGTTGCGGCCAAAGCCTTTGGGCTTTTTGCGGACATAGGCCATGGGCAGCATCATGCGGTCAGCCATCCATGCCGCGAAGGGAATGCCTGCGGTTTCCCCGCCCACAACGGCGTCGATGCTTTCATACCCCACATGACGGCCGATTTTTTCCACACCCAGTTCCATGATCTTGGCGCGGGCGCGGGGGAAGAAGATGATGCGGCGGCAGTCGATATAAACAGGGGACTTCCAGCCTGAGGTCAGCGTGTAAGGCTCTTCCGGGCGAAAGTTGATGGCTTTGATTTCCAGCAGCAGACGTGCCGTGCACAGGGCCGCATCGCGATCCCAGTCGCTGGTCTCGCCAGAATGAGGGGCGACCAGGTTTGCGGGTGACGTCATGAAGCGCTTCCTTGATTATGGCGGTTGGAATTTGCTTTGGCATAGCCCCCGGCGCTGTGAAAATCTATGCTTCATCTCAGTCTTGCGTGCCGGAATGAGAAAATGACCTTCTCTGTAACAAAGTTGGCGCCTGTCTGGGTGGTAGAGACTACCGTTGGGTCCGAGCCGGGACCGGCCTATGTGCTGGCCTCCCGCTTGGGCTGCCTGTTCCGGCGGGTGCGGATGGAAATGCTCGCACTCGATTCGTTTCTGGAAGGACGGCGAGAGCCGGGGCTGATCCTCACGTCCGGCTGGCGCTCGGGCTATGCGGCCCTCAAAGCCGCGCGTCGGGCCGGGTGCCCCGTGGTGTGGTGTGTGCGGCATGAAGGCCGGTCTGCGCCCATGCTGCGCTCCATGCCGTTTGATCTGGTGGTTGCGCCATCTCCCGCCGCCCCCACGGCCAAATTCTGCCCAACGCTCGGGCCAATGACGATTGTCTCACCCGCTCTGCTGGCCCGTGCAGGCAAGGCCTGGCAGGAGCGGCTGGAGCATCTGCCGCATCCGCGCATGACGGTTCTTGTGGGGGCACAGGCCTACCGCACGCAGGAAGAGGCTTTGTTGCATGGCAAAAAGCTGGCGGGGCTGGTTAACCGACAAGGGGGCTCTGTGCTGCTGGTGGTGCGCGATGACAGCAAACCGGACCTGACGGACGCTTTTATCACCGGGCTGTCCGACACCTTCCTGCTCGTCTGGCGGCAGGGGGAGCCGGATGAAGATCCGCTTCTTGGCTTTATGGCCTGCTCAGACTGTGTGGTGGTGGGCGGTGGCGATGTGGCCATGCTGGCGGAAGTCTGTGTGGCGGATCGGCCGGTTTTCCTGATGGAGCGTGAGCAGGATTTGCGCGGTGTGCGCGGACGTGTGGCGCGCCGTTTAATAGAAGACGGGCATGTGCGCGTTTTGACCGACAGTCTTTCACCCTGGCCCCGGCAGGTGCTGGATGAAGCAGGCCGTGTGGCGGCTATTTTAAGAAGTCGATGGGCCTTATAGCAGCGCGAAGGCTGTATTATGAGGCATGTAAAAACTTGTGATCAGAATAAGGGCTCTGGAGACGCATTGTGCCTTGCATATTGAGTGGAATTGGCGTCTAATCTGAGTTGTTGAGAGTGATTATTAATTAAGGATAGTGCTGTGGCTGTTGAACTAAGTCGGATCGCGCGTAAATGCGAGCGAGCTGTCGTCACGGCGTATCAGGAGTTACGCGAAGTCGGCACTGAGGATGTGACCGCTTTCCATGCCTGCACAACTCTGTATCGCATTCATCATCCTGAAGCGTCTTTGAATGAAGCCCGTCGTCTGGTCTCTGAATGGATTGATCATCACGTCGTGCGTGAGTCGAAGGCCCCCACCAAAGGGTGTGACTGCGACTAATCCACTCAGCCGATAAGGCAGAGTGTTGCGCGTTTAGGAGAGGTCAGATCGGGGTGCCCGGTCTGGCTTTTTTTATTGGCGCATGACTAAAGGGTTTCAGACTATTTCTGAAAAATGCTCTTTAGATTTTTGTTTTTAAATAAAAAATTGAGAAATGACAGGGGGCTAATGCTGAGGGACGTCTCCCTTTGGTAGAGAGGTGCGCTCAGGCTTTGGCTGCTGGTGCTGTCTGGAAAGATGCGCGTGGGAAGCCGTTTGAGCCTGTCGGCGTGCATCTCACTCAGGCATGGCTATGGAGCCGCCATGCTCTTTACTTGGGTGTTCCTGAAGTGTGAGAAACCACTGGCACGCAGTGCGCTCGGATTGGTCTTAGGGACTTTAAAGGCATTTTGCGCCTGAATGCTTTCGCATTGCAGGCGCAAAATCCGTCGATCGTTTTAAACGGTGAGGCTCGGAAGAGCCTTAGCGTTTGTCGAGTGCTACAAAGTCTCTCTGGGGTGAGCCGGTATAGAGCTGGCGGGGGCGGCAGATGCGCTGGCCCGGCTCTTCGATCATTTCCTTCCACTGGCTGACCCAGCCGGTGGTACGAGCCACGGCAAACAGTACGGTGAACATGCTGGTGGGAATGCCCATGGCTTTCAGGATAATGCCTGAATAGAAATCGACATTCGGATAGAGTTTCCGCTGGACGAAATAGTCGTCATTGATCGCAATTTTCTCAAGCTCGATCGCCAGATCCAGCAGCGGGTCATCCTTAATGCCGAGTTCACCCAGCACTTCGTGACAGGTCTGCTGCATGATCTTCGCGCGCGGGTCGAAGTTCTTGTATACGCGGTGGCCAAAGCCCATCAGCTTCACGCCGCTGGATTTGTCTTTCACCTTGGCGATGAAGTCGGGGATGTTTTCCTTGCTGCCAATGCTGGCCAGCATTTTCAGAACAGCCTCGTTCGCGCCGCCATGCGCAGGCCCCCACAGGGCGGCAATGCCTGCGGAAATACAGGCAAACGGGTTAGCGCCGGTGGAGCCGGCCATCCGCACGGTGGATGTGGAAGCATTCTGCTCATGGTCTGCATGCAGGATCAGGATCCGGTTCATGGCGCGGGCCAGAACGGGGTTGATCTTGTAGGGTTCGGACACGCGCGCGAACATCATGGAGAGGAAATTCTCCGCGTAGTTCAGATCATTACGCGGATAAATGAAGGCCTCACCCTGCGTGTATTTATAAGCCCATGCCGCGATGGTCGGGATTTTGGCGATCAGCCGCATGGCCGCGAGGTCACGGTTGGACTTGATCGCAATATCACTGGCGTCTGGGTAGAACGCGGAGAGCGCGCCAACCGTGCCACACAGGATGGCCATGGGGTGGGCATCGCGCCGGAAACCGTTGAAGAAATTCCGGATCTGCTCATGCAGCAGAGTGTGATTGGTCAGGGTTTTGGAGAATTTCTGGAAGTCGCCTTCGTTCGGCAGTTCACCATTCAGAAGCAGGTAGATGACTTCCTCATAGGAGGCATTTTCCGCAAGCTGGGCAATGGGATAGCCGCGATGCAGGAGAACGCCCTTGTCCCCGTCGATAAACGTGATTTTGCTGGAACAGGATGCTGTTTCGCCATAGCCGGGGTCGTAGGTGAAAACGCCCATCTCGGCCGGGAGCTTGCGGATATCGACAACATCCGGTCCGATTGTGCCGGAAAGGACCGGGAGTTCAGCCGTCCGCCCACCGAGTGACAGGGTTGCGTTAGACCGCTGACCTTCATTCTGCGATGCGCTCATGATCTTTCCTTCTGCATTGTAGAGCCGCTGCCAGACTGGCGGCCTGCTGTCTGATTCTTGTCCCCGATCCAGAAAGAAACAGGAAGCAGGTGGGCGATAAACCGCGCGTTATCAAAAAGGATCATGCTCAGAAAACTGCGCTTTCTGCGCCTTAGGGTCGCGCGAATGTGTCCAAAGTCAGGCTTTTCTCATCGCACTGATCCCAGCGCGACGCGTCGTCTGCAATTTCAGAGCCCCACATATGGAAGACGGCCAGTGAGGCTGTTGCGAATCCCTGATCCAGCACGTCCGCCTGATCATCCAGCCAGCGGGCGAGGGCGGAAATGCCGGGGTTATGCCCAATCAGCAGCACAGTGCGGGCTTCAGCCGGCGCTTGCCGGATGCGCTCCAGCAGAGCGGACGGTGGGGCTTCATAAATATCGGGGCAGAACTGGGTGGGCAGTGCGGGCGGCGGCTGGAAAGGCTCCAGCCCGGCCAGTGTCTCCCGCGTGCGGCGGGCGGGGCTGCACAGAATAAGGTCCGGGGCCAGAGCGTTCGCCCGGAGCCATGCGCCGCATCGGCTGGCGGCAAGCCGTCCTTCGGCTGTCAGCGGGCGGGCCAGATCGGCCTGTTCGCTAAAATCGCCCCCGGGAGGGCTGGCAGCTTCCGCATGCCGCAGCAGAAGGAGGCGGCGCGTCACTTTGTAGTCGATTCGGAAGACTGTTTTGCAATCGCCTCGTGATGGCGAATGACTTCATGGATAATGAAGTTCAGAAACTTCTCGGCAAAATCGGGGTCCAGATGGGCCTCTTCCGCCAGCGTGCGCAGGCGGGTGATCTGGCGGGATTCTCTGGCCGGGTCGGCCGGCGGCATCCCATAGCGGGCTTTGAGCGCGCCGACGGCTTTGGTGCAGCGGAAGCGTTCTGCCAGCATGGCAACAAGGGCAGCGTCGATATTGTCGATGCTGCGACGGAGGTCCAGCAGGGCATCAGTCGGGGTGGGCTGGTCGGTCACGGTTTGCACGGTTCTTCGTTTCTGTTTCTATTTCGTAATATACAAGACTGGTTCGCGCAAGACTATTACACTGCGGAGCCAGAATCTTCCATAAAGTTAGCTGGTACATCCAGCCAGGCGAGGTGGCCGCCTTTTCCCGCACCCGTATCCGTAAAGATAGCCTGCCCCCCGGCACGGCCGGGGATAGTCAGCGGGCAGCCGTTGGTGGAGCGTTGGTCATGCCCGCAATATACGGTGTAGCCGGTGGGGATGTGGTTGACCCAGTTCAGGCAACGTTCGGGAAAGCCGTCTTTCTGCACTCTGCTGGTAGTTTCCCCAAACAAGGCGCGGGAGAGCAGAAAGGTCACGCGGCCTAATGCGGGGGGAGGCGGTTCCATCAGCATGCGCACATCAAAGGCCCCATGCACAAACAGCATCCGGCCCAGAACCAGCCAGGCCGGGGCTGGTTCCAGCATATCCAGCGCGAACTCCAGCACATCCGCGTTTTCTGGCTGGTGGAGCTGCGCCATTGTGGCTTCCAGCGGCGGGTCGGGCCGCAGCTTTTTGCCCAGCAGCGCGCGGCCCAGCTTGCGGTCATGGTTGCCTATCAGAAACAGGCCGCGTCCTTCGCGCATCACGTCATGCATCAGGCGCAGTACGCCGGCACTGTCCGGCCCGTAATCTACAAGATCACCAAGCTGGATAATAAAGCGGTCCGTGGCAACGGCGTGGCGGAAGGCCTGTAAATCTCCATGCACGTCTCCCACAATGCGGAGTCCTTTCCGCATTGCCGCTTTCACGTTTTCGTCAAGGAAGAGGCTCGTGTGCATCTGCTGTTATCCATCTTTCTCCTTCCCATGTAGGCGCCACAGGCGGACGCAGGGAAGGGAGGAGAAAGAATTTTTTGTGAGCCAGCGTTTTGTGCACAAGCATGTGACGCGCCATGCCTGAAATTTTCTGCCTACGTTACGCGCATCATCCGGCCCCACAGGTGTGCCGGTGGGAAGGAGTGGAGCAATGGGATATACAGCGCTTCGTGCCCGTTTGGTCCGCTTCGTGTCGGAACAGGAATAATAAAGAACAGGAAGGCCTCTCATGAAAGAGCGCATTCGTAACGTCGCCCTGCGCAGCAAAGTCTGTTCGGCAGAAACAGCCGCTGAACTCATCCGCCCTGGTGCCGTGGTTGGTGCCAGTGGTTTTACAGGGGCGGGCTACCCGAAGGCTGTGCCGGAAGCTCTGGCTGGCATCATGGAGCAGGCGCACGCACGGGGTGAAGACTACCGCATCAGCCTGATTACCGGGGCATCCACGGGCCCGCAGCTGGATGGTGTGCTGGCAAAAGCCAACGGTGTGGCGTTCCGCTCACCCTTTAATACCGATGCGAACATGCGCAACCGGATTAATGAGGGTGAGACGGAATATTTCGATAACCATCTTGGTCAGGTTGCCGGGCGCGCCGTGCAGGGCAATTACGGCAAGTTTGATATTGCCCTGATTGAAGCTGTCGCCATTACGGAAGATGGCGGCATTGTTCCGACCTCATCCGTCGGGAACTCCCAGACCTTTCTGGATATTGCCGAGAAGGTGATTATCGAGGTCAATGACTGGCAGAACCCGGGTCTGGAAGGCATTCACGATATCTGGGACGGGAATGTCAGCGGGATCCCGCCGCGCGACATTATTCCGCTCCGCACGGCGGATGGCCGCATTGGTGGGCCAGCTCTGCGCGTAAACCCGGACAAGATTGTCGCGGTGGTTAAGGCGCATGACAGAGACCGTAACGCTCCCTTTGCCGCCCCCGATGAAAATGCCCGGGCGATTGCGGGGCATCTGCTCGATTTCTTCAGCCATGAAGTCAAACAGAATCGTCTGCCGCCGTCTTTGCTCCCCTTGCAGTCTGGCGTGGGTAATGTGGCGAATGCCGTGCTGGAAGGGCTGAATGAAGGCCCGTTTGAAAATCTGGTTGGCTATAGTGAAGTGATTCAGGACGGCATGCTGGCCATGCTGGATTCTGGCCGGATGCGGGTGGCCTCTGCCACATCGTTCTCTCTCAGCCCGGATGCGGCGGAAGAGATCAACAACCGCATGGACTTCTTCCGTACCAAGATCATTCTGCGCCAGCAGGATGTGAGCAACAGCCCCGGTGTCATCCGTCGCTTAGGCTGTATTGCCATGAACGGTATGATTGAAGCCGACATCTACGGCAACGTGAACTCCACCCGTGTGATGGGGTCCAAGATGATGAACGGGATTGGCGGCTCCGGCGATTTTGCCCGCAGTTCCTACCTGTCCATCTTCCTGTCCCCCTCCACAGCCAAGGGCGGCAAGATTTCCGCCATTGTGCCGATGGCAGCGCATGTGGACCACATCATGCAGGACACCCAGATTTTTGTGACGGAACGCGGTCTGGCAGATCTGCGTGGGCTTTCACCCGTGCAGCGGGCGCAGCAGATTATTACGCACTGCGCGCACCCGGATTATCAGCCGATGTTGCAGGATTATTTTGACCGGGCGCGTAAAGAGTCGTTCGGCAAGCATACGCCGCATCTGTTGAACGAAGCGTTGTCCTGGCATCAGCGTTTTGTAGAGACGGGAAGCATGTTACCGGCCTGAAAAGGCCGGGAGACGGTAGCCTGAATTAGCTGTCCCGGGCGAGCGTCTGGGACAGCTGCGTGGGCTGCGGCGTGACGACAATATCTACCGGACGCTCGGCCAGAAATTCTTCTGCCGAGAAAGTTGTCGTGATCGGGTTTTCTGTAATCACGGCTTCTGCGTCCCGGTGCACCAGCGTGAACAGGTCTGGTGCTGCGGTGGGGGAGAGATACGCCGCGTAAGGATGATGCCCCGCCATACGGTGAGCCGCATAGGCCTCCCGCGTGGAATGAACGGGAATGGCCACCAGCATGGACGGGTCTGCCTGCAGGGCGACTTGCGTGGTTTCCTTGCTGGACGGCACCAGCACTACACGGTCCCGCATTCTGGCTTTGCGCACCAGCATGGCAACATCAGCCGGATTGGTGTCGTTCAGATCCAGCATCAGCAGTGTATGCGCACGGCGGGATGAGGCCAGAACCTCGTTCAGCGGGTTCGAGCCGGGCACTACCACCACCCGTCCATCTTCCTGAGAGGCCAGTTCCAGCCGCAGCATGCCGGGGCTGTCCTGATGTGGCAGGCCTGCGGAGGCTGACGTCATGCTCAGGCCGGTGCCGGGTGTGCAGATAATCAGACCATGATGGATGCGGGCAAGAAGCCCATAGGCTTTTGAGTGATGGAGAACCACGCCGGCACAGGCCAGCATGCACACGCCAACAGCGACAATGCCTTTGCCAAGGCAGCGCTTGAGGGGACTCCCTGTGGATTTGCAGGGTTTGTCTGATGTCGTATCAGGATGCGGCATCTGTCTTTTATCCCTATTCCTGTTGCCCAGCCATAGCGGCGGCGCGAGCAAGGTCAACTGACAGAACACGGCTGACGCCGCGCTCCTGCATGGTTACGCCAAAAAGATGGTCCATATGTGCCATTGTCAGCTGATGGTGAGTAACAACCAGAAAACGGGTTCCTGCTTCTGTAACCATGTCCCCTAACAGGGAACTGAAACGTCCAACGTTGGCATCATCAAGCGGTGCGTCAACCTCGTCGAGCACACAAACGGGGGCCGGATTACAGCGAAACACTGCAAAAATCAATGAAAGAGCGGTTAAAGCCTGTTCACCTCCCGAAAGCAGAGAGAGGGTCGCCAGCTTTTTGCCCGGTGGCTGAGCATAGATTTCCAGCCCGGCTTCCAGCGGGTCATCACTGCCCACAAGGCCCAGATGGGCCCGGCCGCCGCCAAACATGCGGGAGAAGAGAGACTGGAAATGCTGGTCTACCTGCGTGAACACCGCCATCAGGCGTTCCCGCCCTTCCTTGTTCAGGGAACCGATGGAGCCGCGCAGGCGCGCAATGGCGGCTTCAAGATCAGCAATTTCCGCAGCCAGCGTGTTGGCCTGACCAGAGGCTTCTTCGGCTTCAATTTCTGCGCGCAGATTGACCGGGCCCATCTCTTCGCGCTCCCGCGTCAGGCGGGAGATCTTGCGGCGGAGGGCGCTTTCTGCGGCTTCTGTCAGGTCCCCGGTGGGTGGGCGCGGCGGGGCCGGGGTTTCTACCAGAAGCTGGTCCAGAATGGCCTGTGCCTGCTCACTGCGGGCTTCGGCTTTCAGCAGGTTTTCCCGCGCGGCGGTAAGCTCTGCTTCCGTTTTGCGACGCTGCTCATTGGCATTGGCCAGAGCGGCTTCGGCCTCGGCGCGGGCTTTGTCGGCTTCGGCGTAGGTTGTTTCTGCCTCGGTCAAAGCCTGAAGCGTGTTCTTTTTTAGCCGTTCGGCTTCCGCAGGCAGTTCCGAGACGGTCTGATGTTCCGTGCGGGCGGCCTCCAGCCGGGCCTGAGCGTGGGTCAGGTCCATCCCGGCGGCTTCTGCGCGGGCTGTCCAGTCCTGCACGGCCACGTTCAGAGAGGCCTGTTTGCTGGCTAGCGTGGCTTTTTCTGCCTGAAGGGCGGCCCGGAGTTCGCGCACCTGCTCCAGTTCTGTTGTTAAGGCGCTGCGCTGTTCTCGCAGGCTGGCCAGATCATCTTCCCCGGTTTCCGGTAGAGCCGCAGAGGCTTCTTCCAGCGCGGTAGTGGCATAGGTTTTGCGGGCTTCGGCTTCGGCCTGTTCCGCCTGAAGCGTTTCCAGACGCGGGGAGAGGGCCGCCAGACGGGAGCGGAGTTCGAGCGAGAGTTCCTGCAGTTTCTGGTGTTGCTGCGCAGCCGTTTGTGCGGCGCTTTCCGCACTGACGGCAGCCTGTTCTGCCGTGCGGCAGGCGGCCTCAGATTCTGTCTGCCGGGTTTGGGCGGCTTGCAGAACCTCTTCAATCTGCTTGTCCGCCTGTCCGGCAGCCAGACGGCTTTCCAAATCCGTGAGGGCGCTTTCTTCCGCAGAAACGTCCTGCCGCAGACGGTCGCGTTCTGGCAGGAGGGTTTCCAGCCGGGCGCTGGCGGTGGCCTGCTGGTTTTCTGCGCGGGTGAGGGCATCCTGCGCGGAGCGGAGCTGCTGTTCCGCCATTTTCAGAGCTGTGCGCGCCTGTTGTTCCGCCTGCTGGGCGGCGGTGTCTTTCTGGCGCGCCTGATCGAGGGCCGTTTTCAGAGCTTCCGTCTGGGGCAGGGCATCCCGCGCTGCTGTGGCGGCCGTCAGGGCGGCGTCTGCGTCCTTTCGGGCCGCAACGGCACGTTCCTGCTGCGGACGCAGGCCATCCAGCCGGGCGCGAGAGGCGGCATGACGGCGCTCAAGGTCCGCTTCCTGCGTGCGGGCCTGTTGCAGGGCCTGTTCCAGCTTTGCGCGCTGGGTCCGCTGGTCTGTCGCCTGCTGTTCCATCTCCCGCAGAGCGGTGGTGGCGGTGGTGACGGCCTGTTCGGCTTCCGGCGCATCTTCCTGAAGCGTTGCAATGCGCTGTTCTGTTTCTTTCAGAATCCGGCGCTGGCCGAGGCGGCGGGTGGCGGCGTCCGGTTCCCCCGCACGGGTATAAAACCCATCCCAGCGCCAGAGGTCGCCCCTGCGGGAAACGAGGCTTTGGCCCGGTTTGAGTGCGGCCTGCAAGGGGCGACCGTCCACACCGTCGGGTAGCAGACCGATGTAGGTGAGCGCACGGTCCAGCGCTTCCGGGGCCTTGATGTGTGCCTTGAGGGGCACCGCGCTGCCGGGCAGGGCAGGCAGATCACCAGATGCGGGGAGAGCGTGCCAACCACGTGCAGCGTTCTCTGCCACCGGGGCGTCCAGCCCTTCCGAGAGAGCAGCGGCCAGAGCCGCCTCATACCCTTCCGGGATTTCCATGCGGGCGGAGACGGGTTCATCCGAGCCTGTGGCGTCTGTGCCCAGTGCCTGCGCCAGACCTTCCGCCTGAGCCTGTAACCGGGTGAGTTCCGTGCGCAGGGTGTTCTGGCGGGTCAGGGCGTCGTTATGGCGGGTTTTGAGGTCTGTCAGGGCGGTTTCAGCCTGACTGAGCGCATCCGTGACGGTACGGAGCTTGTCTTCCTGCGTGGTGCGGGCGGTCTGGGCTGCTTTAAGCGTGTCGTCGGGAAGGGCATCCGCCTGCGCCTGTTGCAGCCCTTTTGTGAGCGTTTCTTCTTCCTGACGGGCGCGATGCAGGGCGGTCTGAGCGGCAGAGCAGGCGGCTTCTACCGTCTTGCGGTGGCTTTCATGTTCCTGAAAATTGCGGCTGGCCTGTGTGAGGGCGGCTGATGTCTCGCGCCGGGTGGCCTCGGCCTCTTCCAGCGTGCGCGCTGCGGTCTGGTGGGTGGTGGTGGCCTGCGCGGCCTTGTCTCTCAGAGCCTGAAGAGCCGTATCTTCCAGCAAGGCGCCCTGTGTGTCGGCGTGGCGTTTTTCCAGCTGCGCGAGGTCGGCCCGCAGGGTGTTGAGTTTGGCACGGCTGCGTTCCAGCGCCTTGCGGGTTTCAGCCTGCGTCTGGCGGGCATTTTCTGCGTCGTTTCGGGCGATGGAAAGAGCCACGCTGGATTCGGAACGCGCACGGTCAGCCTCTTCAAAAGCGGTGCGGGCGGCAGCCTGAGCAGCACGGGCGTCCTGCACGGCTTTGACGGCGGCTTCCATGCTGTCATCAGACGGCAGGCGCTCCTGCAGGGCGGACAGTTCGGCCTGCAAAGTGGAGACGGCATCGGACGCGCGAGCCAGCAAGGTTGTGGCAGCGTCCAGATCTTCCGTTGCGCGCTGTTTGCGGGCACGGGCGGCGGCCAGTGTTTCGGTCTGCTGGGCGAGGGTGCGTTCGCTTTCTGCCAGCGTTTCGGTCAGCTCTGTCTGGCGGGTTTCTGCGTCTGCCGTCCGTTGCGGGAGTGAGGCTTCAGCTTCTTCAGCCTCGGCTTTCTCCGCATTCAGGCGCTCCAGCGTGCTGGTGGCATCCTCCACGCGGGTCTGGGCGGCGGTGGTGTCGGCCTCATGCTGATGGAGGCGGTCTGTGGCACTTTTAGCCTGTGCGGCGGCGCGTTCTTCTTCCCGCGTTACACCTTCCGCCGTTACGCGGCAGCGTTCCAGCACGGTCCGGGCTTCATCCGCACGGGCGCGGATGGCGGGGAGTTTCTGGTTGGCTTCAAACTCTGCAACAACCGCGCTTTCTGCGGCCTCTTCATGCTCTGTCAGAGCATGGCGGGCACGGGCGGCAGTCTCGATAGCGCGTTCAACCGCCTGCCGGGCGCGGGCATGCAGCACGGCCAGCAATTCGGTTTCGGTCTCGCGCAGGGCGGAGGAGAGTTCCCGGTAGCGACTGGCCTCACGGGACTGTTCGGCCAGACCACCCAGCCGGGCTTCCAACTGCTGGCGAAGGTCTTCCGCGCGGGTCAGATTGTTTTCGGTCGCGCGGAGCTTGAGTTCCGCCTCGTGCCTGCGGGCATGCAGGCCGGTAATGCCTGCCGCTTCTTCCAGAATGGAGCGGCGCTCTTCCGGCCGTGCGCCCACCAGCATGGCCACGCGGCCCTGACTGACCATGGCGGAAGAGCGGGCACCGGACGCCAGATCGGCAAACAGGGTCTGCACATCACGCGCGCGGGCGGGTTTGCCGTTAATGCGGTATTCACTGCCGGAGCCGCGTTCAGCCCGGCGGGTAATCTGGAGTTCGTCCTGATCGGCAAAGGCAGCGGGGCCACGGCCCTGCGTGCCTTCCAGCGTGACGGTGACTTCCGCCAGAGAGCGGGCCGGGCGGCCAGCTGTGCCGGCAAAAATCAGATCATCCATTTCTCCGCCGCGCAGGGAGCGGGCGGAGGATTCCCCCATCACCCAGCGCAGGGCTTCCACCACGTTGGATTTGCCGCAACCGTTAGGCCCCACAATGCCGGTCAGACCGGGGAGGATTTCCACGGTGACGGGTTCAGCAAAGCTTTTGAACCCGACAATCCGCAAACGGACAAAACGGACGGTCATGCAGAAACGGACTTACTGCAGGATAAAGGGGGAAGAGCGCGTCAGCTGGCGTCTGCCACGTTTTTGGCGAAGGCTTCGTAAGTCATGTCATTCGACATCTGAATTTTGTTGTTGAAGCGGAAGGTCGGCGTGGAATCGAAATGATATTTGTTCTGCGCTTCTGTCTGCTGAGACAGGATGAACTGCATCAGCTGCTGGTCCGCGACCGTCTTGTCGAACACATCACCCGGCATGCCGGCAAAGGCAGCCATTTTCTTCAGGGCTTCCAGCGGGCTGCTGTCCCGGATGTAGGCCCAGCGGTCCAGACTGGCGAGCAGGGACGCGGTGAAGGGCTCATAGCGTTCCGGCGGCAGGGTGCGGGCGACCATGGCGGCCACGGTTGCCAGCTGGTCGGTCGGGAAGTCATGGAAAACGTAGCGGATTTTCCCGGTGTCGATCAGGTTCTTCTTCACCAGCGGGAAGGTGTTCTCGGAAAAATGGGCGCAATGAATGCAGGTGAGGGAGAACCATTCTTCCACAACAATTTTCGCGTTCGGGTCACCCAGTTCACGCGTCGCCATGCGCCGGTCTGTTGCGGGAGCCGTATCGGCAAAAGCCAGGCCATGCGTTGCCGTTGCGGCCAGAGCCGTGCCAGCGGTGACAAGGAGTGAGCGGCGGGAAAAGGACATCGGAAATCCTGGCTTCATTACTGGTTGAACAGATCAGAGTTTTAGGGATGACGGCAGAACGGTCTTTCCGTCAACCCGTACGCGGGGTCTCGTCGCCGCGCTCGCCTTCGCTGGGTGTGGGTTCTGCGGCATTTGGAAGTTTGCGGACCCGTACCCTGCGGATATGCCGGGCATCGGCATCAAGCACCCGGAAAACATAGCCGTTTTCGTGCGTCAGCACTTCCCCGCGGGCTGGCACATGGCCCGCCATCCGGAACACCAGACCGCCGATGGTCTCGATTTCCGCTTCCTTTTCAGAGGCTGTGAGAATCGCGCCAATCCGCTGCTCAAATTCCTGCACGGGGCAGCGGGCATCCACGTCATACGTGCCGTCGGGGCGTTCCGTAATCATGGTCACGGCGGGTTCATCATGCTCGTCGGAAATATCGCCGACGATGGTTTCAATCAGATCCTCAATGGTGACCAGACCGTCCACGCCGCCATATTCATCAATCACCAGCGCCAGATGCGTCTGCCGCAGGCGCATTTGCAGCATCAGGTCCATCACCGGGATCTGCGGGGCAATCATCAGCGGCTGGCGGAGCAGGGGTTCGATATTGAACGCTTCACTGGTGCCAACATAGGCGATGAGATCCTTCACATGGATCATGCCCACAATATCATCCAGCTGGTTGCGATAGACCGGCATGCGGGAGTGGTTTTCCCGCCGCATCATCGCCAGTGCGTCATCCAGACTGATGGAGACCGGCATGGCGACAATATCCGGGCGCGGGATCATCACGTCATCCGCCGAGATGTTCCGCAGGCGCAGGATGTTGGCAATCAGCACGCGCTCCTGCCGGTCCAGCTCCGGTTTTTCGCCTTCCGGCGTCTCCGATTCGTTGGCGGCCTGCTGGACAAGGGCGGCAATGGAGCTGCGCAGGCCGGGAGCCTGCTTCTTACGGCTGAAAAAGGAGAACAGACCGCCGCGACCAGGCGTGTCCTGTCCCTCAGACCGTGTGGACTCGTGCTCGCTCATGCCCGTGGCTTCCATGGATTGGGAATATGCAGCCGGGAGAGCAGGCGCGCTTCCAGCATTTCCATTTCGCGGGCTTCTCCCGCCTGATGATGATCATACCCAGCCAGATGCAGGCTGCCATGAACGATCAGATGCGCCAGATGATGGCTGACGGACTTGCCTGACTGACGGGCCTCCCGCAGCACGGTTTCCAGCGCGAGAATAACGTCTCCGCCGGGAATGCCGGGGGGCGGGTCAAAGGTCAGGACATTGGTGGGGCGGTGCTTGCCGCGGTGCTGCCCGTTGAGGACACGCACGACGCGGTCTGTTGAGAGCACAACGCTGCCGGGCTGCCGGCCATAGCCTTCACAGGCGGCCAGTGCGCGCCGTATCAGGTGTTCCGGGCGGGGCACATGGCAGTGCCACCGCCGGTCCTCTATCAGAATTTCAGGCGTTTCTTCAAACGCGCATGATGGGAAAAACCCTGCAGCGGCAAGACTTTCCGGGCCAGCCACATTCCTTTCGTGAACGTGGCTTGTGCTACTTGGCGGTTCCATTGTTCTCCTGACGGCGATTGTTACGGGGCGATCCCCTGAGAGCCGTCGTCCTTGCATCATACGCTTCCACAATGCGCGCGACCAGTCTGTGACGTACGACATCTGCCGCGTCAAACTGTGTGATGCTGATACCGCGCACATTTTCCAGCGTTTCCAGAGCATCCTTCAGCCCGGATGTCGTGCCCGGAGGCAGATCAATCTGGGTGAGGTCTCCGGTAACAACCATGCGTGACCCCGGCCCGAGGCGGGTCAGGAACATCTTCATCTGCGCGATGGTGGTGTTTTGGGCTTCGTCCAGAATGACGAACGCGTGGGAGAGGGTGCGCCCGCGCATAAAGGCCAGCGGGGCGACCTCAATATCGCCTGCTGCCATCCGCCGTACCACCTGATCCCCCGGCAGCATATCGTGCAGGGCGTCATAAAGCGGGCGGAGGTACGGGTCGATCTTGTCCTTCATGTCGCCGGGCAGGAAGCCGAGACGCTCGCCTGCTTCCACTGCCGGGCGGGAGAGGATGATCCGGTCCACCGAGCCCGCCTGCAACATGGCGACTGCCTGCGCCACGGCCAGATAGGTTTTGCCCGTGCCTGCTGGGCCAATACCGAACACCATTTCCTTTTTGGCCAGCGCCTGCATATAGGCCGCCTGACCGGGGGAGCGGGGTTCAATCACGCCGTGGCGCATTTTCAGGGCAGGGAGAGTCGGTGTGGCCTCAGAGCGTGGTGCGGGGGCTGTTGTCTCGGTCTCAGAGCCTGAACGCTGCATATCGGTGTGCCTTGTGCTTTCGCGCAGTTGGGTCATGCGGATGACAGCTTCAATCATGCTGACATCCACCACGCCCCCGGCGGCCAGTTTCTGGTAAAGTGTGCTGAGCGTTGTGCGGGCCAGAGCGACATGCTCCGGCGAGCCCTTGATGGAGATGCGGTTTCCGCGATGGGCGACCTGTACATCCAGCCCTTCCTCCAGATGTCGCAGATTGCGATCATGGTCTCCCACCAGTCGGGCCAGCAGCGTGTTGTCTTCAAACAGCAGGGTCACCGGTTTTTCCGGAGCCGTGCCGCCAGAGAGGGAGAGAGCGGAGGAAAGGGGCTGGACTATGGTGCTCAAGCGTAAACTTTCTCCTCTTCCAGAATACCGTTCAGAGAGTTGGTCAGGCGTTCGGTAATGCGTACGGGCACTTCCCGGCCAATCAGATCAGGCGATCCGGTGACGTGCACAGGCTGGAGCCAGGGGGAGCGACCGGAAATCTGCCCCGGCTTACGCCCTTCTGACGTGAACAGGACCGGCACCGTCTGCCCGACCAGAGACTGATTGAAAGCATCCTGCTGTTCCCGCAGCAAGGCCTGCAAGGCTTGCAGGCGTGCGTCTTTTACATCCTCTGGTACCTGCAACGGGGCACCGGCTGCCGGAGTTCCGGGGCGCTGGGAGTATTTGAAGGAATAGGCCTGCGCAAAGGTGACATCCCGCACCAGCTGCATGGTGGCCTCAAAATCCTCATCCGTTTCACCCGGATGGCCGACAATGAAGTCAGACGACAGGGCGAGGTCCGGCCGCGCGGCATGCAGTTTACGGACAATCTCCCGATACTCATCCGCCGTGTGGCCACGGTTCATGGCGCGCAGAATTTTGTCGGACCCGGACTGCACCGGCAGGTGCAGGTAGGGCATGAGTTCCGGCAGATCCCGATGAGCGGCAATCAGGGCGTCATCCATATCGCGCGGGTGGGATGTGGCGTAGCGAATGCGGTTCAGGCCGGGGATGGCGGCCAGTGCGTACGCCAGCCGTGCCAGATCCCAGACCTCTCCGTCCGGACCGGTGCCGTGATAGGCGTTTACATTCTGGCCCAGCAGGCTGATGTCCTGCACGCCGCTTTCCACCATCCGGCGTGCTTCCGCCAGAACGGAGGTGACAGACCGGCTGACTTCCGCGCCGCGTGTGTAGGGCACCACGCAGAAGGAGCAGAATTTGTCACACCCTTCCTGAATGGTGAGGAAGGCGGTGAGGTTGCCGGGGGTCTGCGGCGCTGCGGTGTCTGGCAGGAAGTCAAACTTCTGCTCTGCGGGGAAGTCCGTCTCAATCACCGCGCCACCGGCACGGGCGGCGCGGGCCACCATTTCCGGCAGGCGATGATAGGTCTGCGGGCCGAGCACGATATCCACATACGGCGCGCGGGCCAGAATTTCCTGCCCCTCCGCCTGCGCCACGCAGCCTGCGACGGCAATAATGGTCGGCTGGCCTGCGGTTTCACGCGCTTCCTTGATCTTCCTCAGGCGCCCGAGTTCGGAGAACACCTTTTCCGCCGCTCGGTCCCGAATATGGCAGGTGTTGAGGATGATCATGTCGGCGGCGTCAGGGGTGTCTACCGGCTGGTAGCCGAGCGGACGCAGCACGTCGCTCATCCGTGCGCTGTCATATACGTTCATCTGGCAGCCCCATGTGATGACATGCAGGCCGCGCGGGGCGGTGGAAGAAGAAGGAAGTCCAGTCATGACAGCAGGGGCTCCGGCACGCCGCAGGCCCATTCCATACGGCAGGGGGAGGAAATCGGGCCAGTGAGGCCAGAGGTCAAGAGTCTTTTCCGCAAACGGAGGGGTGGTGTGCCATGAAAAGGGATCCTCACCGGATCTTCAGGTATGAAGCAAAACGTGGGAGCAGTCTGTCAAGCAGACGTTTCATGACACGCGGTTTGTTGTAGGGAATTTCCGACGGCTCGCACCGGCCGGGCTGCGGAACCGGGTTCTGGTTCTGGTTCTGGCGCAAATCGGCCGCGCCGCGCGCGACGGCATTCCATGCGGCCTGCGCCAGAGCTTTTCGGCTGGGGAAGAGTTCCGGGTCCAGAGGCTCATGCAGAACAACGGTGGCGCGGGACTTGTGCCACTGCACCAGCTGCCAGAGGTGCGGGCCGAGATCCATATCGCCATACCACGCAAAAACCGGGCGGCGCAGGCGGGAGACGGGCAGGCCTTCCAGCTCATCATACACCACGGAAACCGGTTGGATGATGGGGGACATGCCGGGGGCGTAGGTAATAGGCAGCAGGCTTTTCTCACCATTGCGCAGCCGGGGCAGCTTGGCGATGGCGAAGAAGGCGGACATGAATGGCAGCACGCGGGAGCCGTCGGACGATGTGCCTTCCGGGAAGAGAATGAGATTATCCCCGTCCACCATGCGGCGGATCATCAGGTCACGCTCACGTCCGGTGGTGCTGCGCTGGCGGCTGACAAAAATGGTCCGGCCAATTTTGGAGACCAGCCCCATGATGGGCCATTTCTCAATATCGCCTTTTGCCACAAAAACAGATGGCAGCAGCGTGCCCAGCACCAGCACATCCAGCCACGAGGAATGGTTGGAAATATAAATAACCGGACGTTCCCCTCGCGCACGGGCGCGCGCGCCACCCACGGTGCCGGCCCGCTTGCCGATAACCCGGATACGCAGGCCCAGCAGCTTGCACAGCACGCCCCAGATCACCCGCGTCCAGCGGATTTTGACGGTGCCCGGCACCAGCAGCAGGCAGGCTTCAAACCCGACGGAGAGCGGAACCCATAGGGTAATAGCCCCCAGCCGCAGGCCGCCCTGGACCTGGCTGCTGACCTGACACCACTTTTCGACCCATGACGGCAGGGGCGACAGCATGTCACGGCCCGGCGGGGCTGATGTCTCGGAAAACCGCGTCTGAGCGGGGGAGGCACGCTTCATGATCTTGGGCCTGCCTTGCACGGGCAGGGGCTGGGTTTGCGGCGGGAATGGCAAATCATAGGCTCTCATAACGCGAACTGATGCCCTCGGACAATCGTGCTTCGCAAGATGCCTGCAAGATGGCACAAGGGACTATGGGGCGGAGAAATCCATAACGCCTGAAAATGATCTCATTTTTGTCATGGTGATGCGCCATGACGCAGGCCGTGATCATGAAAAGGCAGGATGCACGAGGCGTGAGGCAAGGGAGTGAGACAGGCTGTGAGAGCAGAGGTGCGTGCAGGTGAGCAGTAAAGGCGTTCTGGATGGCCTCGTGCTGACAGCGAATCGTGTGATGACGGGTGTGACGCTGTGGGGTGCGGCAGCAGGCTGCGCCTGGGCGGCGGACCCGCAGCCTTATGTTACCCAGCTTGCAGGCACCGGGCAGGCCGATCTTGATGCTGCCCTGAAATCCTCCTCCGATCTGCTGAGCCTGCAGGCGACGCATGCCGTCGGGCCGTTTGCGCTGGCCGGGCGGGTGCGGAATGAATATGACCGCATGCGCTCTGCGCTGGAGAGTTACGGCTATTACGAAGGCACGGTGCAGATTTCCCTGCATCGGGCGAAGGAAAAAGATTCCGTCACGGTCGATGGGATGTCTCCGGCTCTGTCCGACTGGCTGTCGGGCGTTCCTGCAGGGGAAAAGGTAACCGCTGAGATCAAGGTGCAGAAGGGGCCGCTTTATCACCTTGGGTCGGTGAGGGTTGTGGACCCGAAAACCAATACTCCCGTTACGCTGACACAGTCTGAGCAGACGGCTTTCGGTCTGAAATCCGGGCAGGATGCTGTAGCGCAGGATGTGCTGGGCAGTGGCGGCAACCTGCTGGATGCCTGGCGGGAAGAAGGCCATGCGCTCGCACAGGTGGACAAGCCGCGCGCCTATCTCCAGCCGCAAACGCATACGCTGGATATTGTCTATCCTGCCTCAGCAGGGCCGGTGCTGAATATTGGCAAGATTGATGTAGACGGGTTGCAGCGTGTGCATGAACCGTTTGTGCGCCGCAGGCTGACTGTGCAGGAAGGGGAGCTGTATCAGCCTTCCAAAATTGAGGCGGCCCGGCAGGATCTGAGCTCGCTGGGTGTGTTTTCCAACGTGGGGGTCAAGGACGGTTCCACCAAGCCGGTCAATGGCACCATGCCGCTGGACTTTACACTCAAGGAAGCCAAACGGCGGTCTGTGGGGGCGGAAGCCGGGTATTCAACAGACCTTGGGGCCCGTGTGGGTGCGACGTGGACGCATTACAACATTCTGGGCAATGCCGAGCGTCTGAAGCTGACGGCTCTGATTACCGGTCTTGGCGGTTCTGCCCAGCAGGGGCTGGGTTATGATGTGTATGCGGATTTCATGAAGCCAGATTTTTACAGCCGCAACCAGAACCTGAGTGTGCGGGTTGAAGCGCTGCGCCAGCTGTTCTGGTCTTATCGCCAGACGGCGTTTCTGGTGAATGCCGGGATTACCCGCAAAATTGATAAAAACTGGAACATTAATTTCGGGCTGGCAGCCGAACAGGAAAATATCGAACAGTTCAATGTGAGCCGGGATTACACCATTGTCTCTGCCCCGCTGGGCGCGACGTTTGACAATACGGGTGTGGGCAACCCCATTGAACCGGCTCTGCGTGGCGTCCGTGCCAGCATTAACGCCACGCCGTCTGTCTCGCTGGGGGATAAGGGGAGCGGGACGTCCTTTTTCGCCATTCTGAATGCGTCGGCCTCGACCTATTTTGACCTCCATCATCTGGGTATCAGCAAACCGGGCCGCAGTATTATTGCGCTGCGCGGGATGATTGGCAGTATTCAGGGCGCATCGACTTACGATATCCCGCCTGACCAGCGCATGTATGCCGGTGGTAGCGCCACGGTGCGAGGCTATCGCTGGCAGGGTGTGGGGCCGCAATATGGGCGCACGCGCTACGCCATTGGTGGGACATCGCTGGATGCCGGGTCTATCGAATATCGCCAGAGGTTGTTCAAAAGCTTCGGCATGGCCGGGTTTGTGGATGCCGGGCAGGTGGGCAGCAGTAGCATGCCCTTTACCGGCACGCTGCGCGTGGGTGCCGGTGGTGGCGTGCGTTATTATACCCCCATCGGGCCGGTACGTGTGGACGTCGCCGTGCCGCTGAATCGCGCCTATCGCGGCGACAAATGGGATTTGTATATCGGTCTTGGAGAAACGTTCTGATGGCTGAGTCTAACGAGGCAAATCCTGCCCCGCGTCGCTCGGTCCTTCGTCGCGCCGGGCGAGTTATTGGTCTGTCCGCCGGTGTTCTGACGGGTGTTGCCGTTCTGGCTGTGGGTGCCATTCTGGTGGGTGCCAATACCGGGCCGGGCCGTGGGTTGCTGATCAAGCAGACAACGGCGCTGACGGGCGGCACCGTGACGCTTGCCGGGATGTCTGGCCGGTTCCCGGATAATTTCCATCTGGATTCCATCGCCTTGCATGACAAGGACGGAGTCTGGCTCTCTCTGCGGAATGTTGACCTGAACTGGTCCCCGCTGAGCATGGTGTGGCGCACGGCCCGCATTTACACCCTGAAGGCGGATGAACTGAACATTCCGCGCCTGCCGGTATCAGACCCCAATGCAGCGCCTGCGGCTCCGGCCTCGACATCAAAGTCTAAACTGGGGCTGAGTGTTGATATCCGCACGCTGGCTGTGCAGCGGATTAACGTAGGTGCGCCGCTGGCGGGTGTGCCTGCCAGTTTCTCTCTGGCTGGGCATGGGAGCCTGTCCTCTATTGACCCGGTGATTGACGGGCTCAGTCTGCCCACACTGCCGAAATCCGACATTGCTCTGCACGTCAAACGGCTGGATGCCAGCGGGCAGATTGATCTGACGACCACCACCGGTGGCGGCAAACTTGGGCTGCATCTGGATGCGCAGGAAGGTCAGGATGGTTTTGCTGCGGCTAAGCTGAAAATGCCGCAGCTCACACCGTTGTCTCTGGCGCTAGACATTAAAGGCCCGACGAACGCAGCTGTGCTGGGTTTTTCTGCCTCTGCCGGGCCGGTGAAGACCAAAGCGGACGGCGAGCTGAATTTGCTGGCCGGAAACATGGCGCGGTTGTCTGCGCAGTTTGATTCGCCGCAACTCGCTCTGACTCCGGATATTGGCTGGGATGCGATTCATCTGGTTGCCCAGCTTAAAGGGAAGATGACTGAGCCAGACGGCACGGCGCAGTTGCAGGTGGACAGACTGGCGGCCGCCGGAGCCGCTGTGGGGACGCTGAAAGCGACGTTCACAGGTCAGACCGGGCAGGCCGGTGTAACGGACCTGCTGCATCTGGTCATGACGGCGGATGGTGTGCGTCTGCCGGGCAAAACGCCCAATCTGCTGGCGTCTGCGCCGGTGCAGCTGGATGCTAAGCTCTCACCGCAACCCGCCGGTAAACCGCTGGAACTGGATATCTCACATCCGTTGCTGCACTTGACGGGCTCTGTCATGACGGCAGCGCCCCAGCGTGGCACCGTGACGCTGAGCCTGCCAGATCTTGCTCCCATCGGGCAGGCGGCAGGGACGCCGCTCAAGGGGAATGCCGGGGTTACAGCGCAGTTTGACCTGCCGGCAAAAGCGGAGGGCGATACGCACCTGAAAGCGGACGGCACGCTGGCTATTACCGGTGGCCAGCCGCAAGCCGCAGGGCTGATTGGCCCGAAAGGCACCTTTGCGCTGGCGGCCACGATGCGTCCGCATCCGGCTCCGGCTCCGGCTCCGGCTCCGGGGGCAACTGTGCCGACATCAACGCACGCGCCTTCTGTCACGCCCAAACAAACGGGTTCTTCGACACCAGATACGTCTGCTCCCACACCTCATCCGGCTGGTTCTGCCGTTGAGGCTGAGCAGAAAACCCAGACTACTCAGCCTGCGGCGCAGTCTGCAGGGCAGCAGATTGATCTGGCATCCCTGACTGTGGACGGGCAGGCACTGCACCTGAAGGCGCAGGGCCGGGTAAATACCGGGCAGGACATGGATGTCACGTCCACGCTGGCGCTGCCTGATCTGGCCAAGGCGCTGCCGTCTTTGCGCGGTGGGGTCACGCTGGCGCTGTCAGCCAAAGGGCTGATGCAGGATTTTGCAGCCAACCTGCAGCTTGAGGGCGACCCGGGCACGGCCACCATGCCGCGTGGTCCGGTGGTGCTGGATGCGGCTCTGCAACATCTGCCGTCCGCCCCTGCGGGCACAGTGGAGGCCCACGGTTCCATCAATAAAGCCCCTTTGCTGCTGAATGCTGTTTTTGCGCAGGATGAGAAGGGCAGCAGGCAGCTGGATCTCAAAAAGCTGTCCTGGAACAGCGTGCAGGGGCAGGGGATGCTCTCTCTTGCATCGGGCGAGGTCGTGCCACTGGGCACACTGGACCTGAAAGTGGGCCGCCTTGCGGACCTGAAAGACGTTATCGGGCAACCCATTTCCGGCGCGCTGGCCGCTTCCGTCAAAACCACGCAGGTTAATGAGAAGCCGCTGGTGGCATTGAAGCTGGATGGTAATGTGGCCATGCCGCAGGCCAAAATTGGGTCACTTGCTCTGGCTGGCACGGTGAAGGACCCGGCTGCGCACCCGGATGCGGATCTGAGCCTGAAACTGGGTGGACTGGCTGCTGCGGGTATGACCGGGCAGGCGCGGGTGACGGCTAAAGGGCCAGAAAATGCCATGGCGCTCACAGCGCAGATTGGTCCGGCAACATGGTCAGGCAGCCCGCTTGCTCTGGATACGGCAGCTTTGCTCAATCTGCCTGCTAAAGAAGTCAAACTGCAAAAGCTAACGGCGACGGCCAAACAGGAAAATCTCCGTCTGCAGGCTCCGGCTTTGATCTCCTTTGGCGAGACAATGGGTGTTGACCGTCTGCGCGCTACATTGGGCACGCAGGGGGCTGAACCGGCAACAGCGGATATCGCTGGCCGCATCAAGCCGACGCTGGCGGCCACGGTGGATGTGCGAAACCTGACACCCGGACTGGCTCGTCCGTTCATGCCGGACCTGCATGCTCAGGGCACGTTGGCTGTGCAGGCCAAAGTCAGCGGCACCATGGAGCGCCCGCAGGGGCAGGTGCATCTGATGGGCAATGGCCTGCGGATGCAGGGTGTTTCGGCTGCGGCGTCTTTGCCGCCGTTGCATCTGGACGCCACGGCCGATTTGGCCGGAACCTCTGCCAAGGTGAAGATGCAGGCGGATGCCGGGTCTAAACTCGCGCTTGGTCTGGCTGGCACCGCACCGCTTACCAGCACCGGGCCGGTCAATCTGCGCACCAACGGGCATCTGGATCTGGCGATTGCCAATGGCTATCTGGGCGCACAGGCGCGGCAGGCTCTGGGGCAGGTTCTGCTGGCCCTGCAGGTGGATGGCACAATGGCCGCTCCGCACATTACGGGCACGGTGGACCTGCAGAATGCTGACATTCAGGACTTTGCGCAGGGTGTGCATCTGTCTGCCATCAATGGGCGCATTGTCGGGCAGGGCAACAGCATTGTCATTCAGAACCTGACCGCAAAAGCAGGCGATGGGACGATGGGCGTGACCGGCTCCGTTGGTGTTCTGGCACCGGGGCTGCCGGTGGATATCCATTTTGTGTCTCGTGATGCCCGCCCCATCTCCAGCGACCTGATTACAGCTGTGATGAATTCAGACATGACCATTAAAGGGCAGGCCGCAGGCCGGCTGGATGTGGCGGGGAATGTTGATCTGCGGAAAGTGGAAATCAATATTCCCAACTCGCTTCCATCCTCTGTGGCCCGGCTGGATGTTGTGCGGCCGGGGGACAAGCCGCAGACCGATACTGCGACGACGAATGCCAGCGCAAGTGTGATCGGTCTTGATCTGAGCCTGACATCACCGGGCAAGTTCTTTGTACGCGGGCACGGTCTGGATGCCGAAATGGCGGGTAAGCTGAAGGTTAAGGGCACAAGCTCTGCGCCGCTGGTCAGCGGTGGGTTTGACCTCAAGCGCGGGAACTTCGATCTGGCGGGGATTTCCCTCAACTTCACCAAAGGCCGTGTCGCCTTTAACGGCAGCAGCGTGGACCACAAGCTGGACCCCACACTGGACTTTGAGGCCGACCGTGCTGTGAACGGGGAAACCGCGATGCTTAAAGTCGGTGGATATGCCAGCGCGCCGAAAATCAGCTTTGAATCCATTCCGTCTTTGCCGCAGGATCAGGTTCTGGCCATGCTGCTGTTCGGCACGGATGCGCATTCCCTGTCGTCTACTCAGATGGTGGAACTCGGCACGGCGCTGGCTACGCTGACGGGTGTCACCTCTTTCGACCCGATGGGTACCATACGCAAAACACTGGGTCTGGACCGTCTGGCCGTTGGCGGTGGTTCAGGCGTCGGCAATGGCGGCACGACGGTGGAAGCCGGGAAGTATGTAATGCGCGGCGTGTATGTGGGGGCCAAACAGGCCACATCCGGTTCAGGCACGCAGGCGCAGGTGCAGGTTGATCTGACCAAGCACCTCAAGCTGAACACCACAGTGGGCACCGGCGGTAACGTGACCGGCTTTACCACGCCGGAAAATGACCCCGGCAGTAGCGTGGGCCTGCTCTGGCAGTATCGTTACTGAGGCACGGGCGCTGGCTGGCTCACAGAGAACTGGTCAGCATTTGCTCGGGTGCCGGGAAAGGAGCAGACGGATCTGCCCCTTTCCCCGACACTCTTAAAACTTGAAATCGACTACAACGGGCACATGGTCCGAGGGGCTGGTCCAGTTACGGGCTTCCCGCACGACGGTCATGCCGGTGAGGCTCGGGACCAAATCCGGCGTTACCCACACATGGTCCAGACGGCGGCCGCGGTTGGATTTCTGCCAGTCCCGGTTGCGGTAGGACCACCATGTATAAAGCTTTTCCTGAGGCGGGATAAAATGCCGCATGGCGTCCACAAAGCCTGTTTCCAGCCAGCGGTTGAGCCGCTCGGTCTCCGGCGGTGTGTGGCTGACGATTTTAAGCAGTTGCTTGTGGCTCCACACATCATGCTCAAGAGGCGCGATGTTGAGGTCTCCCACCAGAATGGCGCGAGCCGGTTTGCGCTCTTCAAACCACTCGGTCACTTCCTCAACAAAGGCCAGTTTGTGCGCAAATTTGGGGTTGGCGTCCGGGTCTGGAATGTCACCGCCCGCAGGCACATAAAAATCATGCAACTCAACGGGGCCGGAAGGTGTGGTGATAACCGCGCCGACATGGCGGCAATCTTCCTTGCCATGCCAGTCCGGCAGATTGTCCAGGGGGGTTATGGGATGGCGGGAGAGGATGGCCACGCCATTATAGCTCTTCATGCCTTTGTAATGCAGATGCTCAAAGCCCAGAGCGCGCACGGCGTCTTCCGGGAAGAGGGGATCTGGCACCTTGGTTTCCTGCAGGCAGATAATGTCGGGGGCCAGTTCGGTGACGAGATCTTCAAGCCGGGGCAGGCGCAGGCGGAGGGAATTGATATTCCAGGTTACAAGTCGCATGGGCTGAGGCATTGCGCATCCGGGTTTGCGGAGCAAGAAAAAACAGTCACATAAGAGAAGGCACAGCAGGGCATGCGCCTTGCAATCTTGACTGACAGGACCATTTTTCTCTCATGACGTCTTCCTCACAGGCTCAGCCGGGCCAGACCGCCGTTCCTTCCGCCGAGGCACAAGCGCTGCATCGCGCTCTGTTCACGCTGGACAGCCATATTGATATCCCCTGGCCGGATCGGGGGGATGCGTTTGAAGACACGGAAACCCGTCGGGTTGATCTGCCCAAGATGCAAAAGGGCGGCATGTCTGCCGGCTGCTTTGTGGCCTATATCGCTCAGGCGATGGTGAATGCAGAAGGGCAGGCGCAGGCGCAGGCTCAGTGTCTGGCCATGCTGGACGTCATCAACGGCATGCAGGCCACGCACAACGGTGTGACGGCGCGCGTCTGTTCTACCGTGGCGGAAATCAGGGCAGCGTATGAAGCCGGGATTCTGGCGGTCATTCCGGCGGTCGAAAACGGCTACGCCATGGGGGATAATCCGGCGGTGCTGGCGCAGTTCCGCGCCAAGGGGGCCCGTTATGTGACGCTGACCCACAATGGCCATAACGCGTTGGCGGATGCGGCCGTGCATCGACCCAGTCTGGGCGATAAGCCGGAAAATCATGGCGGCCTCTCAGCGCTGGGGCGTGAGGCGGTGCGGGAAATGAACCGTCTGGGTCTGCTGATCGACGTTTCTCATGCGTCCAAAAAGACCATGTTGCAGGCTGTTGCGGCCTCTGCCGTGCCGGTTGTGGCCAGCCATTCCTGCGTGCGGACGCTGTGTGACCATCCACGCAATCTGGATGATGAACAGCTGGATGCGCTGAAGGAAAGCGGTGGGGTGATCCAGATTACCGCCATGCCAGCTTTCCTGAAGCCGAAAGACGAGAACGGCGCGCGCTCTGCTGGCGTATCGGATTTTGTTGACCATATTGATTATGTGGTGCGGCGGATTGGCGCAGAGCATGTCGGGATTTCCTCCGACTTTGATGGCGGCGGTGCGCTGGCAGACTGGCAGAACGCCACGCAGGGTGTGAACCTGACAGCGGAACTCCTGCGGCGCGGGTATGACAAAAGTGAGATTGCCGCTTTCTGGGGCGGAAACTTCATGCGTCTGCTGGCCAGAGCCGAAGCGGTGGCGGCGGAACAAACCGGGACTATTGGCTGAAAACTGCAGCCAGATTTTTGTGGCATTTGTCCACTTCCGCTCTTGACAGACTTTATTTTCAATAAAGTCTTCAGGTGTGGTCTGGCTGTTACGTAACGTCATATATAAAATCGTTTCAAATCAATGAGTTGCTCTGTTTGGCTAAAAAATATGCAATGCGTCAGGACCACGGGAAATCTGCGGATTTCGGGGTGTCAAGCCCGGCTCTTCCACAGACTTATCCACAAAATCGGTGGATGAAATTGTTTTCTCGAAAGAGCGCCTGATGACAGCTGAAAATTCTCCAAACAATTCCCAGCCGGATGCAGCAAAAGACGCGCCTTCTGCCCCGCTGAAAGGCGTGGAGGTCATCCGGCACGCGCTTAAAACCATGCCGCTTTCACCAGGCGTGTATCGCATGCTGGGTGAGAAAGGGGATGTGCTGTACGTCGGCAAGGCGCTGGCGCTGAAGAAGCGGGTGACGTCCTACACCCATGTGAATCGCCTGCCGGAACGTCTGCGCCGGATGGTGTCCGAGACAGCATCCATGGAGATTGTCACCACCCATACCGAGGCCGAGGCGCTGCTGCTTGAGGCCAACTACATCAAGCGCATGAAGCCGCGCTTCAACATCCTGCTGCGGGATGACAAGAGCTACCCCTGGCTGATGCTAACGGACGCGCATCCGTTCCCGCAGATTGCCAAACATCGCGGCAAGCCGGTGAAAGGGGCCAGCTTGTGGGGGCCATTTGCTTCCGCATGGGCGGTCAATCAGACTCTCAATCTGCTCCAGCGGGTTTTCCTGCTGCGCTCCTGTGCGGATTCTGTGTTCAACAGCCGCTCTCGCCCATGCCTGCTGTATCAAATCAAACGCTGCTCCGGCCCATGCGTGGACCGGATTGATCAGGACTCCTACGCGAAGCTCGTAGAGCAGGCGCGGGAGTTTCTCTCCGGCAAGGATCACGCCTTGCGGGAGGAGATGAGTGCCGAGATGCACCGGGCGGCCGAAGCGCTGGATTTTGAGCGCGCTGCGACCATGCGGGACCGTATCCGCGCTCTGGCGCAGATGCAGGAGTCCAGTGTGATCAATCCGGCCTCTCTGCAGAACGCCGATGTGTTCGGGATCTGGCAGGAAGCCGGCCAGGCCTGCATTCAGGTGTTTTTCATCCGGGGTGGGCGCAATAACGGCAATAGATCGTTCTTCCCGGCCCATACGCAGGATCAGGAAGCCGGTGAGATTCTGGCGTCCTTCATCGCCCAGTTTTATGACGACAAGCCCTGTCCCGCACAGGTGCTGGTGAACCATGAACTCCCGGAAGAAGCCTTGCTGGCGGAAGCGCTGACGTTACGGCGCGAGCGCAAAGTGGAAATTCTTCACCCGCTACGGGGTGAGAAAAAGCAGGTGCTGGACCATGCCGTGGCGAATGCGCGGGATGCCCTGCATCGCAAACTGGCCGAGAGTGCCGGGCAGGCCAAACTGCTGGAGGGCGTGGCCCGTGTTCTGGGGCTGGATGCACCGCCGGAGCGGATTGAGGTTTATGATAACAGTCACATCATGGGTTCCCATGCCTATGGCGTGATGATTGTGGGCGGCCCGGAAGGGTTTGACCGCCGCGCGTATCGCAAGTTCCTGATCAAAGGCCCCGTCACGCCGGGGGATGACTTTGGTATGATGCGGGAAGTGCTGGAGCGGCGCTTTGGTCGTGCTTTGAAGGAGGCTGCCGAGGGCGATATGTCCAACTGGCCGGATGTCCTGCTGATTGACGGCGGGGCAGGGCAGTATTCCGCCGTGCGCAGTGTGCTGGATGACCTCGGCGTGACGGGTGTCAAACTGGTGGGGATTGCCAAGGGACCGGACCGTGATGCCGGTCGGGAATGGTTCCATACGGGGGATGCCCCACCATTCCAGCTCGAACCAAGGGACCCGGTTCTCTATTACCTGCAACGGCTGCGTGATGAGGCGCATCGCTTTGCCATTACCACCCATCGGGCCGGGCGCTCCAAGACGCTGGTGACATCCGAACTGGATGAAATTCCGGGGGTTGGTCCTGCGCGGAAAAAGATGCTGCTCAATACGTTCGGGTCAGCCCGGGCGGTCAAGCAGGCGGGGCTCTCGGAGCTCGAATCGGCGCCGGGGATTAACCGTGAGACAGCGCGGGCCGTGTATGGTCACTTTCATCCGGACTGGACTCCGGCATAGTCCCGGTTTTCAGCCCTGCACTGAACTTCTGGGTGAGTGGTGAAAAGTGGCAGTCAGAAACCATTTCAGCTCTGCCGGAAATAGGCTAGCATTCCGCCAATGCTGACAGACCTGCCGAATGTTCTGACTATCTCGCGTATCGTGGCGATCCCGATCGTGGTGCTTTTTGCCGCATGGGGTTCTCCGCAAACGGATGCGCTGGCCTGTCTTCTGTTCATCCTTGCCGGGGTGACGGACTATTTTGATGGTAAGCTGGCCCGCTCCCGCCACCAGATGTCTGACTTTGGCCGGATGTTTGACTCCATTGCGGATAAGCTGCTGGTCGGTGCGTGCCTGATGGTGCTGGCCGGGCTGGGGCGCATGGCCTATTTCAGCCTATGGCCCGCCATTATCATCCTCTGCCGGGAAATTCTGGTGTCCGGCATGCGGGAATATCTGGCTGAGCGTCGCGCCAGTCTGCCGGTTACACGGCTGGCTAAGTGGAAAACCGGCTTCCAGATGACTGCCATCGGGTTTCTGCTGGCAGGGGATGGTACGGGGATGCTGCTGGGTATGCCCTGGCTGCATGTCGCGCTGATCGGCGCTATCCTTCTCTGGATTGCTGCCGTTCTTACGCTGATCACCGGCTGGGATTACCTTACAACCGGCTTGCGGCATGTTAATCTCTCGTGAACGATCGTTTTAAACGCACATAAGGTGTGTCTCATTAGCCTCAAATAGCTTTCATCGGCTTGTATCCCCTCCGCAAACCGTTATTTAAGCTTTGGACGGCATGTTCTTGCCGGTAGCAGGTCTCTCTGATTTGCCTGCATGGTGTCATGGTTAGCGGAGTCAGGTGATGCGGAAAGCCGCTCTTGTAGGGTTGTGTCTGGTTTTGAGCGGATGTTCCGGCTTCGGGAAATTTGTGTCCGATACCGCGACCCTGCCGGGAGAAAACCCGAATGCGCCCTCCGGGGACAATCTCAATATGCGGCGTGTGCATGGATATTCCACGGCAGAAACGCCGCTGTTGCCTGCTGGCGGGGATATCTGGCCGGGGCCGCCTGCGCCGTTGCCCACGCTTGAAGACGTTGAGAAAGATCGCGCTGGCACCATTCTTGGTGGCGTGCCCAATTCCGGTGGCAAGCAGTTGCAGGACGGCGGGGAAATGAGTGTTGGGGAGCCGGACGGCATGCCCGATACATCTCAGTCCATCACAGGTAAACTGCCGGATGCGGAGCCTGATGCCGCAGCCAAATACGGCGCGCAGCGTGGCTCTGCCTCGACGATTGAAATCCCCAATGGCGACGGCACAGTCACACTGATCCATCCGGATGGGTCGGTAAGCACAACGCAGGCTAAAAAGAGCGAAGCCCCCGCGACACCCCGGCACTAACGGGAGAAGGGGGCGGCCCCGCGCAGGCCGCTGTCGCGTGAATAAATCAAGTAAGGAATCAGGTATGGCGCAGGACGTCACAATTTTCTATTTCGCCGCATTGCGTGAGCAGATGGGGCGGGAAAAGGAGACTGTCTCCCTGCCTGCGCAGTCCGTAACAGTGGAAGCGCTGGTGATGGAGCTGCGCCAGAAGGATGTGGGCATGGATGAGGTCTTTGCGGCCTCGCCCCGTATCCGGGTTGCCATCAACCAGACCCTTGCGACGTTTCAGGATACCGTCAAACCCGGTGATGAACTGGCCTTTTTCCCGCCAATGACGGGGGGATAAGCCCGTGCTGCGCGTTCTTGTCCAAAACGAGTTGTTTGATATGGGGGCGGAGATGGATCGCCTCTCTGCGGACTCATGGGGGATTGGCGGCATCAGCGTTTTTATGGGGCAGGTGCGGGATGGACCGGATGGGCTGGAAAGCCTCACTCTGGAACATTATCCCGGCATGACCGAAAAAGTGCTGACGGAACTGGCCGCTGAGGCTGTCAAACGGTTCAGGCTTATTGGCTGCACGCTCATTCATCGTGTGGGCACTCTTGTGGTGGGCGCACCGATTGTCTTTGTCGGCACGTCGTCCGCGCATCGGGCGGAAGCTCTGGCGGGCACGAATTTCCTGATTGATCGGCTCAAGACCGGCGCGCCTTTCTGGAAGTGCGAACGCTATCAGGATGGACGTCAGGTATGGGTGGATGCGCGGGAAGCAGACGATAAGGCTGCTGCGTCCTGGGATTAAGAATATCCCTTAGTGGTCTGATTTTAAAATTCTTTGAAGTTGCTTTTTAGGCGCACGCATGGGTTTTTCTTCACGAAAAACCGTGCCTGCAAAGCCGGATGGCACAACAGGCTTTTCCCTGCTGTGCCAGTGGGGCGTTCAGTTGTCCGTCGATAAGACGCGATAGATTGCGTCCGTCAGGGCAGTCAGGTCTTCCGGCGGAATGGTGAAGGCCGGGGTCAGATAGACAATCGAGCGGAACGGACGGATCCACACATTTTCCGCAATAAAGCGCTGCCTCAAAGCGTCCGGGTTGGCGATTTTCTCCAGTTCCACCACACCAATCGCGCCCAGAACACGGACATCCTTCACGCCCGGCAGGGTGCGGCAGCGTTCCAGTTCTCTGGTCAGGTGCGCGTTGATGGCGGCAACCTGTTCAAGCCGGGGTTCAGTTTCAAACAGATCCAGCGAGGCATTGGCGCAGGCGCAGGCCAGAGCGTTGGCCATAAAAGTCGGCCCGTGCATCAGGGCGTGTTCCGGGTTGTCGGACAGGAACGCTTCAAACACATGCGGGCGTGCAATGGTGGCCGCAAGCGCCATGGTGCCGCCTGTCAGGGCTTTGGAGAGCGTTACGATATCCGGTACAATTCCTGCCTGTTCGCACGCAAACATCGTGCCGGTGCGGCCAAACCCGGTAAAAATTTCATCCAGAATGAGTAGCAGGCCATAGCGATCCGCCGCAGCGCGCAACGTGCGCAGCACATCGGGGGAATGGAAGAGCATGCCGCCCGCACCCTGCACCAGAGGCTCGGTGATGATGGCGGTCAGTTCATGCGCGTGGGTCTCCAGCAGCGTGAAAAATTCGGCCTCGCTGGCGTCGTCCTGCGGGAGAGGGGCGATGATGTGATTGGCCAGCACGTCTCCATAGAGATGGTGCATGCCTTCTTCCGGGTCGCAGACCGACATGGTGGCGAGGGTGTCTCCATGATACCCGCCCTTGAAGGCCAGCATCTTGGTGCGTTTCGGCTCACCTTTATTCAGACGATACTGAATGGCCATTTTCATGGCGACTTCCACCGCAACAGAGCCGGAATCTGTAAAGAAAACCCGGTCCAGATCCCCCGGCAGCAGGGCGCACAGGCGGCTGGCCAGCTTTAGCGCGGGCTCATGCACCATCCCACCAAACATGACGTGCGGCATGGTGGCCAGTTGCGCCTCAATGGCTGCGCGGATATGGGGGTGGTTGTAGCCGTGGCAGGCTGTCCACCATGCGGCCACGCCATCCACCAGTTCCCGGCCGTCCGTCAGCTGAATGCGCGCATTATGCGTGCTGCGGGCCGCCAGAGGGGCAGGGGCGGTTTTCATCTGGCTGTAGGGCAGCCAGATATGCGGCAGGCCTTGTGTGTACCACTCCGGTGTGGCGGCTGTAGCGGCCTGCTCTGAGTGGTGAGAAGAGGCTATGCGGGAGGCCGCAAGGGGATTCTGGGGGGCGGACATTGCGCGAGAACTCCTGCTTAGGTGATTGACCGGCGGTCCCGGCTCCGGCACCACTCGCTTCATGACGCGGTTTGATTATCTTTTCCAGCATGGGCTGGAGGAACTGGCCGAACAGGGGCGTCTTCGCACGCCGCGCAGTCTTCAACCCAGAGCCGATGGGCTGCTGGAGAGAGAAGACGGCACCGTTCTGGTTGATTTTTCCTCCAATGACTATCTCGGCCTGCGGGCGCACCCGCTTTTACGTGAGCGCGCGCTTGCCTGGGCGGAGCGCTATGGGGCAGGCTCCGGGGCCTCACGACTGGTGACAGGCACAGCCCCTGGTATGGTCGCGCTGGAAGCTAGGCTGGCGGCCCTGAAGGGGATGGAGGCAGCCTGCATTTTCTCCTCCGGCTGGCAGGCGAATGCGACTCTGGTGCCCGCTCTCGCTCAGCTCTCGCTGGCGGCGACGGGTGCGGCCCCTACACTGATTGTCGATAAATTCATTCATGCCAGCCTGTATCATGGCTGTGCTGCGGCTGGCGTGCGGCCTGTGCGGTTCCGGCATAATGACAGGGAGTATCTTGAAAGCCTCCTGCAGAAAGCCGATGGCCCCGGCCTGAAAATCATTCTGACAGAAAGCGTCTTCAGTATGGATGGAGACCGGGCCGATATGGCGGCGCTTGGTGCATTGGCTCGCCAGTATGGCGCGTTTTTGTGCGTGGATGAGGCACATGCCACCGGCATTCTGGGGCCGGACGGAAAAGGTCTGGCTGACGGGCAGGCGGACCTGATTATCGGCACGTTCAGTAAGGCTCTGGGCGGGATGGGCGCATTTATCGCTTCCTCATCCGCCGTATGCCGCTGGCTGGTGAATAAAGGCTCCGGCTATATCTACTCCACAGCGCCATCTCCTCTGGTGTTGGGTGCGGTGGACGCAGCACTGGATCTGCTGCCAGATTTGGACGCAACGCGAGACCGTGTTGCGGGACTGGCGGAGCGGTTCCGGCAGCATATGTGGCGGGCCGGGTTGGAAACGGGGCCGTCTTCTACTCAGATTGTGCCGGTTGTTGTGGGGGGCGAACGCACGGCTCTCACCCTTTCTCGCATGGTGGAAGACGCTGGTTTTCTGGCGATTGCTATTCGTCCGCCTACGGTGCCACCGGGTGGCTGCCGCCTGCGGGTGGTGCTGCACGGAAACCATACAGAGGCGCAGGTGGACCAGCTGGCGCAGGTGCTCAAGGATGCTGTGTCGCAGTGCGCAGCAATGGGATTTGCATGATCGGGCCGCGGCTTGTTTTTGTGCATGGCTGGGGTTGCGGGCCGGATATCTGGGAGCCGGTGCTGGAGGCACTGGATCAGCGTTCAGCCTGTGTGCTGGATCTGGGCTATTTCGGAGCCTCGCAGAGCGACACACAGCAGCGGCTGGACGCTGTGCTGCGTGGGTCCCAGCCCGTGCTCGCCGTTGGTCATTCTCTGGGCTTTCTCTGGCTTCTCTCTCGTGGAGGCTGGCCAAAAAGGACACGCTTTCTGGGCATCAACGCGTTCGGGCGCTTTGCTGCCGAAGACGGTTTTTCGCAGGGCGTGCCTCAGCGTATGCTGACTCGCATGCAGACAGGCCTGCAGCGCGATGCAGTTCAGGTGGTCAATAATTTTCGCGCCCGCTGTGGCGTGGGGCCGGTTAGGCCGGATGCTGTTTGTGTGCCAGCGCTGCAAGAGGGGCTGACAGAGTTGATGACGCTGGACGCACGGCCTGCGCTGGCCCGTCTCGCTGAGGTGCCCGGGACCGTAAAGGTTCTGGCCGGGGAGCACGATCCGATTGTCAGCCCGGAGATGACGCAGGCCTCTTTCCCGCGGGGTGTGCCGGTTGAATGGGAATCTGAGGGCGGGCACATGCTCCCGCTGACACATCCACATGTCTGTGCCGAGGCTGTTCGGTGCATGATGTCACAAAATCTGGAAAACTCATGACCGACCGTTCTGCCCAGGCCCGACAGGCTCGCATTCAGCAAAGTTTTGATGCTGCGGAGGGGTATGATGCCGCCGCTGTGCTGCAACGTGTGGCGGCGCGGCGTCTGTTTGATGGTCTCCGGGCTCGGCTGGCTGGCCGAACGCCCCGGCGTATTCTGGAAGTTGGGTGCGGTACGGGCTTTCTCACGCACATGCTGCATGAGGCCTGGCCTGAGGCGGAACTGGTCGCAACAGATGTTGCCCCCCGTATGCTGGAACGCGCCCGCAAGCGAGTCGGGGAAGGCGTGCAGTTTTGTGTGATGGATGCGGCCCGACCCGATGTGGCGGGGGCGTTTGACCTGATTTGCGGCAATCTGGTTTTCCAGTGGCTGGCCGAGCCCGCAGTAGCCTTGCAAACGCTGGCGGACCAGCTGGCCCCCGGTGGTGTGATTGCGGTCTCCACCTTGCTGGATGGCACCTTTGAAGAATGGCGACAGGCCTGCAGCGCAGAAGGGCTTGTGGCCGCAACGCCGGATTATCCGGCCGCCCGGACTGTGCAGGGCTGGCTGCCCGGCCTGTGCGCCGGGAAATGGACAACAGAACGGTGCGTTCAGCCGTTTGGGAATGGACTGGCCTTTGTAAAGCATCTGAAGGACACGGGGGCTGCCGTGCCGCGTGAAGACGGGAAGGCTTTCTCTCCCGCCGAACTGCGTCGTACTCTGGCGCGTTTTGATCAGGCCGGAGCTATGGTGACATGGCATCTGGCTTATGGCTGTTTTCAAAAGCCTCAACGCGCCGGAGTGTTTATCACCGGAACAGATACCGGCGTGGGCAAGACGCTGACATCTGCCTGCCTCGTCCATGCGTGGAAAGCAGCCTACTGGAAGCCGTTGCAAAGTGGGCTTGCGGATGAAGAAGGCGATACCAGCACGGTTATAAAGCTGAGCGGTTGCCTGCCGGAGGACTGCTTTCCGTCAGCCGGGGCGTATCAGGCCTCTCTGTCTCCTCTGGCGGCTGCCAGGGCCGAAGGTGCGGAGATTGACCCCGCACGTCTGGTTCTGCCTTTGGAGGATCCGCAGCGCCCGCTCGTGGTGGAAGGGGCAGGAGGCCTGATGGTGCCTGCGACCGATACGCTGATGATGGTTGATCTGGCTGAACGCTGGGGTTTGCCGGTGGTGCTTGTCGCCCGAAGCGGACTGGGGACGCTGAACCATACGCTGCTTAGTCTGGAAGCGTTGCGTGCCCGTGGTCTGGCTATTGCCGGGGTGGTGCTGAGCGGCCCGCTCAACCCGGAGAACAGCAAGACCATTCAGGAAAAAGGGCAGGTGCGCATTCTGGCAGAACTGCCACAGCAGAAGACCGTGACTGCGGAGATCGTTACAGCATTGAGCTGCCTGATCCCCTCATGGGACGATGTGTCTGAAGCAATGCAAGGAGTGCAGGCAGGCGTCTCAGAAAAGGTCTGACGTTTCACCCGGCCTGAGGGATGGAGCTTCTGCGCCTGAATGGAGAAGCCTCAACCGGGCGGACGCGTGACCTTTCAAAATCACGCTCCGTCTTTCCTCTGGCGTCAATGGTAGCGGCGGATCAGTCCGGCCAGTCGACCCTGAATATGCAGGCGTTCAGCCGGCACAATGCGCGTTTCATAGCGCGGGTTGGCGGGTTCCAGCGCAATGGTGTTGCCCTTGCGGCGCAGGCGTTTGAGCGTGACTTCGCTATTATCAATGAGTGCGACAACAATCTGTCCGTTCTCGGCATCTTCTGTGCGACGGATGATGACGTGATCGCCGTCCAGAATCCCGGCCTCAATCATGGAATCCCCGGTGACTTCCAGCGCGTAATAGTCGCCTGAGCTCACCATATCTTTCGGGATGTCCAGAAAGGTATCCGTTTCGGCCATGGCTTCAATCGGCAGACCAGCGGCAATGCGCCCATAAAGCGGGATTTTCAGCGCGGCGGGCTGCTGGCGGGAGAAATCACCACGCACGACATTCGTGGGCAGCGTTTCGGAGGTAGGCGCCATTTCCGGGAGATGGATGACTTCCAGTGCGCGGGCCCGATGGTGATGGCGGCGCAGAAATCCGCGTTCTTCCAGGCCGGAAATCAGGCGATGAATGCCGGATTTGGAGCGCAGGCCCATGGCCTCTTTCATCTCGTCGAAAGAAGGAGAGAAGCCCGTCTGCTTGAGGTGAGAATCAATAAAAAGCAGCAGTTTGTGCTGTTTGCGCGTCAGCATTGCGGCACCCCGGAGCAGATGAGTGTTTTTGTATTTATAGTGCTTTGTTCTATATAAGTTCTCTTTTTTAGTCAAGGGGTTATTCACCCCAGCCAAAAGCACTTCTGTATTTTTTGTGGTGTCTGTAAAGGTTCCTGCAGAAGGCCCGTTGGGGCCTGTGCTTTCAGTCTGGCTATTTAAGCGGGGCCGGTGATCATCGGTCCGAAATCTCTGATGCCGCCTTTGTATGCGGTTCTATAACATATTGAAAAGGTTCGGTGTTTAGGAAAATTATCACGGTTCCGGCAGCGTTTTGTGCCTGTTTCAGCCTGAGTGTGTCTCAGGCTGCGGCGCAGGCGACTGCTCCCGATGCGAATGCGTTCAGCTTTGCAGACCGCCTGACGCGGGACTGGGGCGGTGTGCGTCGCACTTTGGCGGAACATGGCGTGGATTTTCAGCTAACGGACCAGAATGAACTGTGGGCTGTTCCCGTGTCGGCGGCAGCCAGCCGTCCAATAACTACATTGGCGTGACCACCGGCCAGCTTTCTGTGGATCTTGGGCGCCTGACGCATCTGCCGCTCGGCACCATTGGCATCAGCGGGGTGGATATTCGTGGTCATCCCTTCAGCAACCAGCCGCTTTATGTATTCAATCAGGTTTCCGGGATTGAGGCGGACATTAATCTGCGTCTCTATGAGGTCTGGTATGGCCAGACTTTTGACCATGACCGGCTGGATATGCGGATTGGGAAGCTTGATCTCAGTCATGACTTCATGGGGAGTGACGGCGCGATGCAGTTCATGAACGCCTCATTCTCCTGGCCCATGGTGCCGGATAACAACCTGTACGATCAGGGGCCGGCGTCACCGCTGGGCACGCCTGCCGTGCGGGTCAAATACAAGCTTTCCAAAAGCTGGACGGTTCTGGCCGCAGTTGCGGATGATAACCCGATTGGCGCTGGTTTTCTGAACGATGCCGACCCGTGGAACCAGAATCAGGACCCCAGCGGCACCCGATTCCATTTTGGCACCGGGGCGCTGATGTTTCTGGAAGCGCAGTATCACACGCAGCTCTGGGGGAAGGACGGAACCTATAAGCTGGGCGGTTACGGAGATACCGGCCGCTTTCCGGATCAGGCTGACCCAACTGTTCGCCATAAAGGCAACTGGACATTTTACGCCGTGGCCGATCAGGTTCTGGCTAATCTTGCAGGCAAGCAGACGATTGCGGGCTTTGTGCGCGCCACCTGGGCACCGCCCGCCAACCGCAACCAGATTGTGAATGCGGTGGATGCGGGGCTTTTGCTGAACGCGCCATTCCAGCGCGAAAACGATGTTCTGGGGCTTGGTTTCGGCTATGGCGAGGCCAGCCCGGTTTTGCGGCGGTCAGAACGGCGTGCGGGCACGCTGGCGCAGCACGCCGAATGTCATCTGGAACTGACTTATCAGTTTCAGGCGACACCCTGGCTCCTCATCCAGCCTGATCTTCAGGGGATGCTCTCACCCAGCGGCGGCGTGCTGGATACCGCAGGCCGCAGGGTGAAAGACGAAGCCATTTTTGGCCTGCATTCCAGCATGTCGTTCTGAAGCTCTCAGGGCAGGCGAAGAATACGGCAGGGCGCGCCGGCTTTCTCGGCTGGTGCGAAGGGCGCGCGAATCAGGAGCGCCTGACTTTGGGCGAAAATATTCAGCTGAGCCGAATCCTGCGAACTAAATGGTGTTGCCAGTGGAAGTTGTCCATCAGCCTGCGGCGTGAGGCGGCACCGCACAAAATCCTGCCGCTGGTCATTCTCGCCAATATCCGCGCCCAGCACGGCGGCTTCCGTTTCCATCTTGTCCGGCACGGGCTGGCCGAGCAGCTTGCGCAGGGCAGGGGCCACAAACACCAGACTGCACACCAGCGCCGCGACCGGATTGCCCGGCAGGCCGATAACGGGGGTGTGGCCCAACTGGCCGAACATCAGCGGTCTGCCCGGGCGCATGGCGATTTTCCAGAAATCCAGCGCCAGACCGTGAGCCTCCAGCGTGCTGCGCACCACGTCATACGTGCCTATGCTGGCCCCGCCGATGGTCACCAGCAGATCCAGCGTATGCGCCTGCCCGATGGCGGCAGAGAGAGACTCGGCATTATCCCGTGCAACAGGGAGCAGGATCGCGTCCGCCCCCAGAGATTTGAGCAGGGCGGTAATCATGAACGCGCCGGAATTAACGATGGAGTCTGGAGAAGCCGGGTCTCCGGGCAGCACAATTTCATCACCCGTGGCCAGAACGCCAATGCGCGGACGGCGCGAGACGGGGAGCCAGATATGCCCGCCAGCCGCTGCCAGCCCGATATCGCGCGGCCCGATTTTTTTGCCTGCCGGAACCAGAATGTCGCCTTTGCGGAAATCCTGTCCCTCTTTGCGGATGAACTGGCCCACGCGCCCGGCGCTGAGCAGCGTTGCATGGTCGCCCTCACGCCGCACATTTTCCTGAATCATGACCATATCGGCGCCTGCGGGGATCTGGCTGCCGGTAAACAGCCGCAGGCAGGTGCCTTTCTCCACGGTCAGACTGGATGGGTGTCCTGCGGGGGCTTCGCCCACAATGCGCAGTGTGGCGCCATCCTGCGCGTCCTCAGCCTTGAGAGCATAGCCATCCATTGAGGAGATGGAGACAGGCGGATTGGAGAGGCGCGCTGTGAGCGGGGATGCCAGCACCCGGCCACATCCATCGGCCAGAGAGACGGTTTCCGAGCCCCCGGCTGAGAATTTTTCAAGGATTCGGGCGCGCGCAACAGCCACATCCAGCATGTTTTTTTACTCCTTTCGGCTATTCCCACGCCTGAATGATGCAAGAATGCTTGACGTTTGGCTCTTGTATGCGCATTTTGCCGGCACTTGAACACCACCCGACCACGTTTCTGGCGTGGTGCCGGGTTTAACGATGCTCTGCTGAGGAAGCTATGGCCAAGACCAATGTTATCAAAATCCGTCTCGTTTCCACGGCGGACACCGGTTACTTCTACGTCACCAAGAAGAACGCCCGTGCCCACACCGGCAAGATGGAACTGAAGAAGTACGATCCCGTTGCACGCAAGCACGTCGTGTTCCGCGAAGCGAAAATCAAATAATCTCGCCCTTCTGGGGGAAGAGATTATAAAAAAGCGGCTCCATCCGGGGCCGCTTTTTTTTATGGCTGTTGTGCCGCGTGCATAAAGAAAAACCCCGCCAGACGGATCTGCGGGGTTCGAGCGTAACGGGTCATACTGCCGGGGCTATCGCGCGTTGCGGTTTGCCCGATAGCCGGTCGTTAGCGTTTACGGCGTTTAGTAAAGCGGATCATGCCGGTCATACGGCACGACAATATCGTTCTTGTCAGCCAGATTGAGCATCGCGCGGGCGCGTTCATCCAGCGTGTCATTATCCAGAGACTGTTCCCGCAGGCCGTTCACGCGCCGCCGCCAGGCTGTCTGCTCTGCAGAAGCATCCTGCTGCGCCTGTTTGGCCTGATCAAGCAGAACAAGCTGGGTCTGATAGGCCTTCATGCCGTGGTCACCCTGCGTGGCGTTCCAGCCAAAATAGACCGCAATGCCCAGAAAAACGGTGGGCGGAACAATGGCGCGCACTGCACGTCTGATAAAGCGGCCGATTTGCACGATTTTAACGTCCCTCTGTCCCGGAAAATGACATTTTGATCAGATCTTTATGTCTAAACCATGAATATCTGCACAGGAAGAGACCTCGGTGGGGAAGGGCATAAAAAAAGCCGTGCTCCGAAAAACACGGCTCTAATAGGCCAAGGGGCAGGCCTGTTGCTCAGGACTTCAGAATGGAGCGGCCTGCATACTGTGCTGCTGTAGCCAGTTCCTGCTCAATGCGAATGAGCTGGTTGTATTTTGCAGTTCTGTCGGACCGGGACAGTGATCCGGTCTTGATCTGCCCGCAGTTTGTGGCAACAGCCAGATCCGCAATGGTGGAATCTTCTGTCTCACCGGAGCGATGGCTCATGACCGCCGTGTAGCCTGCCTTGTGCGCGACTTCGATCGCTTCCAGCGTTTCCGTCAGAGTGCCGATCTGGTTGACCTTCACCAGAATGGAATTGCCCACACCGGCTTTAATGCCCCGACGCAGGCGCTCGGGATTGGTGACGAACAGATCATCGCCAACCAGCTGAATTTTCTTACCGAGCGTTTCCGTCAGCAGAGCCCAGCCTTCCCAGTCATCTTCCGCCAGACCATCTTCAATGGAGGCAATGGGGTAACGGTTCGTCAGGTCTGCCAGCCAGCTGACCATCTCGCCCGAATCAAACGTCTTGCCTTCACCCTTCATGATGTATTTGCCATCACGGAAGAACTCGGTGGAGGCGCAATCCAGCGCAAAGGTCACGTCTTCGCCGGGACGGTAGCCTGCGGATTCCACGGCGCGGGTAATAAAGCCCAGCGCTTCATCAGCCGATTTCAGAGCCGGAGCAAAGCCACCTTCATCGCCGACGTTGGTATTGTGGCCAGCAGCCTGAAGGTCTTTCTTGAGGTGAGCGAAAATTTCCGCACCCCAGCGAATGGCATCGGATTCTGTCGGCGCACCCACCGGCTGGATCATGAATTCCTGAATATCAATCGGGTTGTCGGCATGTTCGCCGCCATTGACGATATTCATCATCGGCACGGGCAGAGTGTGGGCAAACACACCCCCAATGTAGCGATACAGCGGCACATGCAGCTCGGCAGCCGTGGCTTTGGCGATGGCCAGAGACACGCCTAGAATCGCGTTAGCCCCCATGCGGCTCTTGTTGGGGGTGCCGTCCAGATCAATCATCGCATTGTCGATATCAATCTGGTCGGACGATTCGGCACCCTGAAGTGTCGGCAGGATTTCATTTTCGATATTTTCGATGGTCTGCAGAACGCCCTTGCCACCAAAGCGCTTGGGGTCCTTGTCGCGCAGTTCAACGGCTTCATGAGCCCCTGTGGAAGCACCAGACGGCACGGCAGCCCGCCCTTTAGCGCCTGAGGCCAGTTCAACATCCACTTCAACTGTCGGGTTTCCGCGGCTGTCCAGAATTTCACGCGCGATGATATCGACAATGGCACTCATAATTTTTCATTCCCGTTTCAGGCTCAGGCGATTTGGGCTGGCCGAGATGCGTTGTTTTTCTTTTTGCTTCAACGAAACACGGCTGCGCGCGTTTCCTTGCAGTTGCTAGTGGCAGCCTGTTGGGCTTTTCTGTCAACCAGTTCAAGGCCTGAAAGCGTGCAGAGGAGGCACACCAAAAGCTCATGAAGAGACTTCCATTTGTCGCTGTGGTGCTGGCAATCGCGGGGCTTCTGCCCCTGATTCTCTGTGCGTGTGGGATTGTGTTTTTTGCCTCCGGTGTGCCCACCCCCAATCTGATGATGGCGTTTGTGTCTTACTGCGCGGTGTCTCTCGCCTTTTTCGGGGCGGTGCACTGGGGGCTGGCGCTTGAGCCTGCACCCGCGATTGTGACCAGCGGGGCAGACCGGACGGATATCATCCGGCTTGTGCTGGGGGTGGTGCCCGCTTTTGTCGGCTGGGTAGCGGCCTATACGGCGTTTGCGTGGATGCCCGTGGCAGGTGTTGCGATTCTGGCCGTCGCGGTTCCGGTCCTCGCCTTGCTGGAGCGGCAGGGGTGGCGCACGGGCGCTTTACCGAGCGGCTATATGGGCCTGCGGTGGATTGTGACCGCTGTTACAGAATGCTGCCTGCTGGTGGTGCTTATCGCGCGCCTCTTCTAGCGCTTCGGGCTACTCTGTTGTTATAACATGGAAATCCGGCGGGAGTGGCCGGGTGGACGTGGAAGGATTTGAAGACCATGCACAGCACTCCGCGCATTCTGGTCAAAGGAGCCGGTGTTGCCGGTATGACAGCCTCTGTCACGCTGGCTGAGCGTGGTGGGCAGGTTACGCTTTATGATGCCGGAGGGCGTGTTGGTGCCGGGGCGTCATGGATGGCCGGTGGCATGCTGGCCCCGTGGTGTGAGGCGGAATCGGCTCCCGCAGAGGTGACGGCGCAGTCTGTTGATTCGGTGGAGTGGTGGGCAGCTCATGTGCCTGACGTGGTGCGGGCTGGCAGTCTGGTTCTGGCCCCACCGCGGGATGTGGGGGAGATCGCCCGGTTCGGGCGGCGTACTTCACATTTTCACACACTCGGTACGGAAGACATTGCTCTGCTGGAGCCAGATCTGGCGGGCCGTTTCCATAAAGCCCTCTTTTTTGCCGATGAAGGGCATGTGGACCCTCGCAAGGCTCTGGTCGCTCTGCGGAAAAGTCTGGAAGCCAAAGGCGGCACAGTGCTGCTGGAAGGCATGCAGAAGCTGGACGAGGCTGAATTTGACTGGGTGGTGGACTGCACTGGTCTGAATGCCCGTACCAAACTCACGACGCTCCGTGGCGTACGGGGGGAGATGATCTTGCTCCGCTGCCCGGATGTTGCACTGCATCGCCCGGTGCGGATGCTGCACCCTCGTATTCCCATTTACATCGTGCCGCGGGCTGACCATGTCTTCATGGTCGGGGCCACCATGATTGAAAGCGAAAACGCTGGCGGGATGACGGTGCGTTCCATGACCGAGTTGCTGAATGCCGTGTGGACGCTGCATCCAGGTTTTGCCGAAGCGGAAATTCTGGAAATGGGCACCGGGCTCCGACCGTCCTACCCGGACAACATGCCCACCGTCGTGCAGGATGGGCAGCATATTTATGTGAATGGCATGTATCGCCACGGTTTCCTGCTTTCTCCCGCGCGGGCGCAGGAAGCGGCGAACATGATTTTTGGAGCGCCGGACAAGACCGCCTGAACGCGATTGCCCCGAAGGGAAATCGTGCTTAAGTCCGACAGCAGAGGTTTAAGGGGAGAACGCCCACATGCAGATCGTGGTCAATGACGAGGTTCATGAGGTGTCAGCCAGGACGCTGGCAGCCCTGATTGATGAGCTCGGCTACGGCGGTGCGCGGATTGCTACAGCCATGGATGGCAGCTTTGTGCCGGTGCCTTACCGTGCCCGGACCGTCTTGCGGGATGGTGCGCGGATTGAAATTGTTGCTCCCATGCAGGGAGGCTGAGACCTCATGACAAAATCTTTTTACGGCACAGTTCTGTCTTCGCCGCTCATGCTGGGTACAGCCCAGTATCCATCCCCTGATATTCTGCGTGATGCGGTCAAGGCGGCTCAGCCGGGTGTTGTGACGGTTTCTCTGCGGCGTGAATCTGCCGGAGAACGGGCCGGGCAGGCGTTTTGGGATCTTATTCAGGAACTCGGTGTGCCCGTTCTGCCGAACACGGCCGGGTGCCACACCGTTAAGGAAGCCGTCACCACCGCGCATATGGCGCGCGAAGTGTTCGGCACGGACTGGGTCAAGCTGGAAGTGATCGGGGAACTGGATACGCTCCAGCCGGACGTGTTCGGGCTGGTCGAAGCCGCGCGCATTCTGACGGACGATGGCTTCAAGGTTTTCCCATACACTACAGAAGATCTGGTGGTCGCCGAGCGCCTGCTGGCTGTGGGATGTGAAGTGCTGATGCCCTGGGGCGCGCCTATTGGCTCTGGCAAAGGGTTGAACAATGTCTTCGGTCTGCGCGCCTTGCGGGCACATTTTCCGGATGTGCCGCTGGTGGTGGATGCGGGCATTGGTGTGCCCTCTCATGCCGCACAGGCGCTTGAGCTGGGGTATGATGCGGTGCTGATTAACACCGCGGTAGCCAAAGCCGGAGAGCCTGCTGTGATGGCTGAAGCGTTCCGGTTTGCCGTGCAGGCCGGCCTGCTGGCCCGTCAGGCTGACCCTATGGAAGAGCGCGATATGGCTGTTCCTTCAACCCCCGTCGTCGGAAAGGCCATGCTGGCATGACATCCCTCCCGCAGAAAATTTATCCTGTTGTTGATACCGCGCGCTGGGTGGACCGGCTTGGGAGTGCGGGCGCGCGCTTTATCCAGTTGCGCATCAAGGACCTCCCGGAAGACGAACTGCTGGCGGAAATTCGGGCTGCCCACGCGTTTGCAAAGAAGCATGGCGTCTGTCTGGTGCTGAATGATTACTGGCAGATCGCTGTGGCGGAGGGGATTGATTACCTTCATCTCGGGCAGGAAGATCTGGATACGGCGGACCTTGAGGCTATTCGTAAGGCCGGTATCCGGCTTGGGATCAGTACGCATAGCCATGAAGAATTGACGAGAGCGCTGGCCTGCAAGCCGGACTATGTCGCTCTTGGCCCCATCTGGCCGACCCGCCTGAAGAAAATGCCGTTCGGCCCGCAGGGCACAGAGCGCCTGACAGAGAGGAAAAGCCTGATTGGCGATCTGCCTCTGGTCGCCATTGGCGGGATTACGCTGGAACGCCTGCGGCCGTGTCTGGATGCCGGCGCGGACAGTGTAGCCGCTGTGTCCGACTTCACGCAGCATGCCGACCCGGAAGGGCAGGTGAAGGCATGGCTGGCGGAGGCCGGGGAGGCTGTGCCTTAAGAAAACGCTAAGTTTTCAGCATATATCTTCTAAGTAAATATCTGTTATAACATTGAGATTTCCTTATTCGTTCCTATCTTTGGAAGAAGTAGACGAATTAAGGAAATCATCATGTCTCACGATAAAGCACCGCATACTTCCAGCTCTCTGCATGATCTGGCTCGTAAAGCGACACATTCTCCCAAACTCCTTACAAAAGCAGAAATCATTCAGCTCGCAGACCATGTGCTGAAGGGTGGAGAACACGCTTCCGAGTTTGAAAAGGAAGTCGCCAAGAAGGCCCGCCATAATCCGGAAGGGCTGGAAGAGAATGAAATTATTGCTCTGGGGAAGAAGACACTCTCTGCCTGAGAGCCGTCTGATCTGATGAGCACCGCCTGCCAGCAGGCGCACTATTTTTACAAGGGGATTACCGCACATGACGGTTAAAAAGCAGCTTAGCGACGCCATTAAACAGAAAAAAGCAGTGAGCTTTTCTTTTCAGGGCAAACCCGCATTTGGCTCGCCTCACGCTCTGGGTAAAGGAGATGGAGAAGAACGCGTTCTGATCTATCGCGGGGAAGATTCCCACGAGAAAGAGGTCAAGCCCACAGGCAAGTGGGCCTGCCTGCGGCTTGCGGACCTGAGCAACGTGATGCTGACGGATGAGCCTTTCCATGAGGGCCATCCGGGTGAGCATGACAAAGCCTGCCTGCACGATGTTGAGCTTTCAGTGAAATAAAGCTTCGCGCGTTTTGCACCGGTGGGTGCCGGAGCAAAGTCGTGTTCACTGGAGGGAGCCGAGAGTTTTATCCTCACTGTTCCCTTCAAGAACATGCGTGAGTTCGTCGACCAGCGCGATGCGTCCTTCCCTGAGTTGAAAGAACGCAATCACCCTTATTGTGCTGATATGGCCAGAAGGGCGTATCGCACGGGCGACATGCACCGTCACCGCCATATCCTCCTCACAGACGATCCGTTCAATCGTAATCTCAAGTGACTGAAGGGCCGCCCGTAAGGCCTGGGCGTGTGTGAGAAAATCCTCCAGCGTCAGTGTGCGACCATCCACAATCTGCTGGTAGTCAGGTGTCAGGAAAGCTTTCAGCTGATCCACACTGGTGCTAAAATCCGTAAAGGTGGCAAACATCTGGCGGATGATCTGTTCGGAAGCGGGGGCGGCCATTTGGGTCTCCTGCTGGTGTGAGGGAGATCCTGTCTTGCCATATGCAGGTTGTGGCCTGTTAATGGGATTACGCCAATCAATACGGGTTAGCCGCCATTTCCGATGCATTTCTCCCTTTAGATGTCCTGAGCAGGGATCAGCCTCTTCTTATCGCGCAGTCTGCGCAGGGGCGGCGTGCGCGGGAGACGGCGGCGCACCAGCATGCACGGGGTCAGCTGATTGGCACGATGACCGGCCTTTCAATGCTCAGCACGTCAGCAGGACGCTGGGCCGTGCCGCCGGCCAGTGCTGTGTGGGTGCCCCCATATCTGGCCCATGAGTTTCGGTCCTATGGGCCATTTCATGGGTGGAGCGTCTATATTGCGCAGCCCGCATGCCGGGTCTTACCGGATAGACCGCAACTCCTCTCAACTTCCTCATTACTGCGGGAAGCTGTTCTGCGGGCTGCTCTCTGGCCGGTGGTAGAGCATTTGACAGCGCAGCAGGCGCATATTGCGCAGGTCATCCTTGATGAGATTGCCAACAGCCCACGTGAAGAATTTTGTCTGCCTATGCCGTCTGATCCCCGCTTGCTGGCCGTGGCAGAAGCTATTTTGAAAAATCCTTCAGCCCGCGAGAGCATGAGCGCCTATGCGGAGCAGGTGTCTCTTTCAGAACGGACGTTCAGCCGGTGGTATAAAGCGCAAACCGGATTTTCCTTCCGGGGCTGGCAAGCACGCGCTCGTGTGCTGCAGGCCATTGAATGGCTCACGGAGGGGCAACCCGTGACGACCGTTGCGTTTGACCTTGGCTATGAGACGGTGAGCAGCTTCATAGAGGTCTTCAAAACGCATGTGGGTATGACGCCCGGTCGTTTTGCTGCCGTTGTTGGAGGCGGTCAGCCGTAATCCCAGCCGTTTAGCCCCCGGCAAAAATGCGGGCTGCGTCAGTTTTGTTAAACAAAAGCAGCAGAATTTTCGCTGCCAGCGGAAGGGGCGGTGCGGCGGTCAGCGGTGCGGTGTCGGGCAGGAGTTTTTCCGCCTCCGCATGGGCGGTTTCCAGCAGCATATCCACCAGAATTTCCGGGGCCATCCGGTATTCCGGCAGGCCAGACTGGCGGCGGCCCGTCATGTCGCCTCCCCCACGCAGGCGGAAATCTTCATCTGCAATCAGGAAGCCATCTTCCGTCTCGCGCAGGCAGGTCAGCCGGCGGCGGGCAGTCAGGCCCAACCCTTCATCATGCAGCATCAGGCAATAGGACGCCGCCGAGCCTCGGCCCACACGTCCGCGGAGCTGATGGAGCTGGGCCAGTCCGAAGCGCTCGGCATGTTCTATCACCATGATGGTCGCTGTTGGGACGTCCACGCCCACCTCAATTACGGTGGTGGCAACCAGTATGCGGGTTTTGCCCTGAGCGAATTCCTGAAGGGCTTCCTCACGCACATTGGCGTCTTGCCGCCCATGCGCCAGTCCGACCACCTCGCCAAACCGTTCCAGCAGCGCCGCCTGCCGGGCTTCCGCTGCGGCAATATCCAGCGCCTCACTTTCCGAGACGAGCGGGCAAACCCAGAAGATCTGTGCGCCTTTAGTCAGAGCGCGGGCCAAGCCCTCAATAACTTCATCCATCACGCTGATAGTGTGCAGAGAGGTCCGCACGGGCTTGCGGCCAGCAGGTTTCCCGTCCAGACGGCTGATCTGCATATCCCCAAAGCGGGTAATCAGCAGGGTGCGGGGAATGGGGGTCGCCGTCATGACCAGCATGTCCGTGGCTGGACCTTTTTCCACCAGCGTCAGGCGCTGCTCCACCCCAAACCGATGCTGTTCATCAATCACCGCCAGCCCGAGGTCTGCAAACTTCACGGTCTTCTGCACTAATGCGTGCGTGCCGATCACCAGCCGTGCTGTACCGTCTTCTATCTCCTGCAAAGCTTTCTTGCGGGCTTTGCCTTTGACGGAACTGGAGAGGAACGCAACGGGCACGGGAGAAAGGCGTGCAAAGGTGGCGGCATGCTGGCGGGCAAGAATTTCTGTGGGGGCCATCAGTGCCCCTTGGGTGCCAGCTTCTACGGCACGCAGCATGGCGAGTAAGGCGACCAGTGTTTTCCCTGCGCCCACATCGCCCTGCAGCAAGCGACTCATGCGGTAGGGGGCGGCCATGTCGGCTTCAATTTCAGCCAGAGCCTTTTTCTGGCCGGGGGTTGGTGCATGGCCAAAGGCTGCCAGTGCCTGCCGTTGCAAGTGCCCGTCACCCCGCAGACTACGGCCCGGGCGGCTACGGGAGGCGTGCAGGGCAATGCGGGTGGCAAGCTGGTCAGCCAGTAATTCGTCACAGGCCAGCCGGGCCTGAGCGCGCGTCTGCTGGGCTCGCCATGCGTCTCCGGTCTCACTGCCGGGAATGCGGTCGGGGAAATGCATCCATGTCAGCGCGGTGATGAAATCTGGCCAGCCTTTCTTTTCGATGAGGACGGCCTCATGCCATTCCGGCAGCGTGGCGGGCAGGCGGGTGAGGGCTGCTGTCATGGCCGAACGGACATTGCCGGCAAACAGCCCTGCCGTGAGCGGCCAGACCGGGTCCAGACCGGGGATGCGGTCTGCCGAGCGTGCGGGGAGCAGATAGTCTGGCGATGTCATGCACAGGCGTTCACCAAACCGTTCGACCTTGCCAGAGGCTGCAATGGATTCGCCCAACACGACCTTTTCGGCCTGCCATTTGGAGAAAAAAGCGAGTTCGAGCTGGCCGGTGCCATCTGCCAGTGTCACCCGCCACGGCTGACGGGTGCGTGGTGCAGGGGCGCGGATATCCTGCACGGTGCCAGAAATGGTTGCGATTGTGTCTGGCCTGAGTTGCGCCAGAGTGGGGCGCAGGCGGCGGTCCACCACGCTTTCCGGCAGGCAGAACAGGAGGTCCAGAACCCGTGAGCCACCCGCAATACGGCTTAGCAGCTTTGCCCGTGCCGTGCTGACACCCGGCAGTGTCTCCAGCGGCGCCAGTATGGCGGACAGGCTGGCGCGGTCAAACGGACCGGGTGCCGAAGCGGATGTGATAGGTGGGGGGCTGGACACTGGCGCGACAGAGGCCTCTGTTTGGCAGGCTGACAGAAGAGAACGCCAAGGCTATAGGACACCAGCGCCATGCAACACAATTCAACGACCACTCTTCCGCCCGAACAGGATTCTGAAGAGGCTCTGGCCTCTCGGCGTCGTCGCTTGCGTTTTCGCGCCTCGCATCGCGGCACGTTTGAGACGGACGCCCTGATTGGCGGCTTTGTGGAAGAGAACGTCGATACCATGAACGCGGCGGAGTTGACGGACATGGAAGCCATTCTGGAAATCCCGGACCCGGACCTGACGGACTGGCTGTTTGGCCGTCTGCCATTGCCGCCAGAGCGGGAGACCCCCATGTTACGCCGGATGGTTGATGCGTGCCGCGCAAAAGGAGTTGGGATAGCCGGATGACGGAAGAGACGAGCGCTGAGGGCCGTATTGCGCCCATCTGGGGCGTGCCTGAAGGGTATGATGCGCTTTTGCTGGCCAAAAGGGCCAGAGAACATAAAGGGCCTGTTCTGCATATTGCGCGGGATGATGCCTCCACAGCCCGGCTGACAGACATGCTGGCCTATGTGGCGGAGGATGTGGAAACCCTGCGTTTCCCGGCGTGGGACTGCCTGCCGTATGACCGCGTTTCTCCCAACCCTGCGATTGTAGCGGAACGCGTTGCAACCCTGACGCGCCTGCTGGAACCGTCAGACGGTCGACCACGTCTGGTGCTGACAACTGTTTCCGCTGCCGTGCAGCGCGTTTCCCCACGTTCCACGTTTGAAGGCCAGTCTCTTACGGTCAAGCAGGGGGAGAGCCTCGATCAGGCTTTTCTGATCGAACTGCTGATTGCCAATGGCTACACCCGCACCGATACGGTGATGGAAGCGGGCGAGTTTGCTTCGCGGGGTGGCATCTTTGACCTTTTCCCCGCAGGGGCGGCTGAACCAGTCCGGCTGGATCTGTTTGGTGATGAAGTCGAGAATATCCGCGCTTTTGATCCCGGCTCCCAGCGCTCCACCACCAAACAGGATGCGCTAACGCTGCGGCCTGTCTCTGAATTTTCGTTGGATGCCGCCAGTATCTCCCGCTTCCGCACGGGCTGGCGTGATGTTTTTGGCCCCGCTGCAGCCTCTGACCCGCTCTATGAGCATATTTCCGATGGTCGTCGTTATCCGGGCATTGAGCACTGGCTGCCGCTGTTCCATGAGCGGCTGGAAACGCTGTTCGACTATCTGCCGAATGTCTCCGTCTCGCTCGATTATCAGGTCGAGGACGTGCTTAGAAACCGTCTGGAAATGATCGCTGATCATTATCAGGCCCGCCGTCAGCCTGCGCGGGAAGGGGAAACGCCCTACCGCGCTCTGCCGCCGCATCTGCTGTATCTGGATTCCAAAGGCTGGGAGGCGATTCTCAGCCGTCTGCCTGTTGTCGCCTTCAGCCCCTACGCCAAGCCTGATGGTGCTGCGGGGATGGATGTTGGTGGCCGCCCCGGCAAGATGTTTGCTAAGATTGTGCCCGGTGCCCAGCGCGAGCAGGTTTTCACACTGCTTGGTGAGCAGGTGCGGGACTGGGGGCAGGTTAAGCGCAAGACATATGTCACCGCATGGACCAAAGGCTCGCGTGAGCGCATTGGCACGTTGCTGCGTGAACATGGCGTGGCCACCCAGAGCTATGATGACTGGGCTTCCGCCCGCAAAGCCAAGCCGGGTTCTGTTGGTCTGCTGACACTGGGGCTGGAACGCGGCTTTGTTGCGGATGATCTGGCGTTTGTGTCTGAGCAGGATTTGCTGGGCGAACGGATTGGTCGCCCGCCACGCCGTCGCCGCCGTGCAGATGAACTGATTGCCGAAGCCGGGGAAATTTCCGCTGGCGATCTGGTGGTTCATCAGGATTACGGGATTGGCCGGTATGACGGGCTGGAGACGGTCAGCGTTGGCGTGGCCCCGCATGACTGCCTGCGTCTGCTCTATGATGGCGGCGAGAAGCTCTATCTTCCGGTTGAAAATATCGAACTGCTGAGCCGTTTTGGCTCGGATCAGGCTGGTGTGCCGCTGGACAAGCTGGGCGGCGTTGCCTGGCAGGGCCGTAAGGCCAAGATGAAGCAGCGCATCCGCGATATGGCCGGAGAACTGATTCGCACTGCTGCCGCGCGTGCCCTGAAGGAAGCGCCGGTTCTGGCTCCGGCGGAAGGGATGTGGGACGAGTTCTGTGCCCGTTTCCCGTTTGTAGAAACGGATGACCAGTCCCGCGCCATTGCCGATGTACTGGATGATATGGGCTCAGGCCAGCCGATGGATCGGCTTGTGTGTGGCGATGTGGGCTTTGGGAAGACGGAGGTTGCGCTGCGTGCGGCCTTTGTTGCTGCCATGTCCGGCGGACAGGTGGCGGTTGTGGTGCCGACCACGCTGCTGGCGCGCCAGCACTACCGCACCTTTGCCGCGCGCTTTGAAGGCTTCCCCATTAAGGTCGCTCAGTTGTCCCGCATGGTGACGGGTAAGGAAGCAACGGCCGTGCGCAAAGGTCTTGCGGACGGTTCCGTTAATATCGTGATCGGTACGCACGCTCTGCTGGCTAAAACGGTGCAGTTTGCCTCGCTTGATCTGCTGATTATTGATGAGGAACAGCATTTTGGTGTGGGGCATAAGGAAAAGCTGAAAGCCCTGCGCGAAGACGTGCATGTGCTCACACTGTCCGCAACACCTCTGCCGCGCACCCTGCAACTCTCGCTCTCCGGCGTGCGCGAGATGAGCCTGATTGCAACACCGCCGACCGACCGTCTGGCGGTGCGCACCTTTATCATGCCGTTTGATAGTGTCGTGATTCGGGAGGCTATTCAGCGCGAACGCTTCCGCGGTGGTCAGATTTTCTGCGTGGCCCCGCGTATTGAGGATCTGGACCGTCTGGCGGAGCGGCTGAGTTCCATCGTGCCGGACGCCAAGGTGGTGCAGGCGCATGGCCGCCTGACGCCGACTGAACTTGAACGGGTGATGACCGAGTTCTCGGACGGGAAATATGACATCCTGCTCTCCACCAACATCGTGGAAAGCGGGCTGGATATGCCCGCTGTGAATACGCTGATTATCCACCGGGCCGATATGTTTGGCCTCGGGCAGCTCTATCAGCTGCGTGGGCGTGTGGGGCGCGGTAAGCAGCGCGGTTATGCTTATCTCACCTGGCCGCAAACGCACGCTCTCTCCACCTCCGCTGAAAAGCGGCTGGAAGTCATGCAGACGCTGGATACGCTGGGGGCAGGCTTTACGCTGGCCTCGCACGATCTGGACCTGCGTGGGGCAGGCAATCTGCTGGGGGATCAGCAATCCGGGCATGTGCGGGAAGTAGGGATCGAACTCTATCAGCAGATGCTGGAAGATGCGGTGGCCGACCTCCGTAATGAAACGAGCCGTCGCCGTGCGGAAGATCGGGACTGGACGCCGAATATCATTGTCGGCCTGCCTGTTCTGATCCCGGATGCCTATGTGCCGGATCTGCCTGTGCGCCTTGGTTTGTATCGTCGCATCAGTGGTCTGGCGTCAGATGCCGAGCTGGAAGCGATGGAAGCCGAACTGGTGGACCGCTTTGGCACGCTGCCGCCGGAGGTAAAAAATCTTCTGGATATTGTCGATCTGAAAAGACTGTGCCGTGCCGCAGGGGTGGAACGTCTGGAAGCCGGACCAAAAGGCATGGTGCTCCAGTTCCGCAATAACAGCTTCAAAAATCCCGCTGGGTTGGTGCAGTGGATGGGCCGCTGGAAAGATGGCGCTGTCCGTCTGCGTCCCGACCACAAAATGGCGGTGGTGCGGGAGTTGACCAATGCTCAGCGTATTGATCTGGCGCGTCGTGTGCTGCGGGATCTGGTTAAGATGACAAAGAAGGTCCCGGCAGAAGTCGCCTGATCCTTTCAGGCGGAGGGGTACTTGCGCTGCGTCCGGGACGGTGGTTTCGGACAGGACACCACGTCCAACAGGCCATACAAAAAAGCGGACTGCTCAGGCAGCCCGCTTTTTTTTCGGTGTATATCTTAAGAAATTAGTGAAGCGGGAGAGGGAAGCCGTTCACCGTCAGCACACCCCCTTGCCAGACGGTATTCCACACATTCACATCGTTCTGGCTGTGGCTGACCAGCCGGGCCAGCACGAGGCCTGCGGCCAGCTTCATCTGTTTGGCGGTCCGGGCCTTTTCAATCAGGGCTTCCAGATTGCTGACTTCCAGATGACCGGAGGCCGTTGTGGCATCGACATTCCCGGTGAGGGTGGCTGTGCCATTGCCTTTCAGCTGCACGGTGTCGCGCGTCGCATTAAAGCTGGAAATGGTGACATGGACTGCGGGGGCAGCGGTGGATTTCCCTCCGATGGCTGCCATCAGCGCCGGCAGTTCGGATGCCGGCAGCGAGAACGCGGCATCAGCAGCGGAGGGGAGCAGGGCTTCATTACTAATCCCCTGATAGCTCAGGCCGGACAGTGCAAGTGTTGCGGCACTGGTATGGGCGGAGGTGCTGCCTTCCACCTTGAAATGTGCGGTGCTGCTGGACACGCGGTTAGAGCCGTGCGTCAGAACCGCATTGTTCCATGTGATGTCATACCCACCGCCGGCTTTCAGGGTTGCTGCGGCAGTTTGCCCCTGCTGGGCCAGCCAGTCTGAGCACGCGGCGTTGTGGCGGCCGGTGATGGCGGACATCAGCAGCAGCGAGGCCGCGTCAGCCTGATCATGTGCGGCATCGGCCGAGCTGCCGGTGAAAGTCATCTTCCCGGCGGTCAGCCCGCTGCTGCCATCAGGTGTGCGCACGACCACGTTCTCATACGTCACGCCATGCGCGCTGTCCTGTGCGGAACCGTGGGTAATCACGGCGCAGGCGGCGGGAGGAGCTGCGGCGTGTGTTGCCCGTAACGGAACAACGGCGGCGCAAAGACCAAGGCTCATAAGCATGAGCCCAGCGGGGGAAGGAATGGTGTTGTGTTTCATTTGATCGTAAAGGTGGCGTATGCGGGTTCCGGGTGCAATCCGGATCTTAAAAATAATACAGATTTCACGCGTCCGATCCAAAAGCGCGTGTCACATTAAAAAGAGCGCAGCAGATGTTCAGACTGGACCCTTTCCTCATTGGCCTGCTCTGCACCATTTTTCTGGCGACGGTCTTGCCGTGCCATGGTGCAGCCGTGCCGGTTTTTCAGTGGCTTGCCATTCTTGTCATTGCCCTGATGTTTTTCCTGCAAGGCGCGCGCCTGTCCCGCAAGGCGGTCGTTGATGGCGTAATGGCCTGGCGGCTGCACCTGATTATTCTGGCCTGCACATTTGTTCTGTTCCCGCTGCTGGGGCTGGCCGCACATGCTCTGATGCCGGGGCTGTTGCAGAATGATGTCTGGCTCGGGGTGCTGTTCCTGTGCTGCCTGCCGTCCACTGTGCAGTCTTCCATTGCGTTTACCTCTATTGGCGGGGGCAATGTGCCAGCGGCTGTCTGTGCGGCCACGGCGTCCAATATTGCAGGGATTTTTATCACGCCATTTCTGGTGGGACTGGTGCTCAGCAAGCATGGCGGGGCCTCTGGCAATGTGATGAATATCGTTTTCCAGCTACTCCTGCCGTTTCTTCTCGGGCAGCTGCCCCAGCCATGGATCGGCAAGTGGGCGCACCGGAACAAGAAGCTGCTTTCCCTCACGGATCGCGGGTCTATCCTGATTGTGGTCTACACGGCCTTCAGTGAGGCCGTGATGCAGGGCTTGTGGCACCGCCTGCCGCTGAGCCAGCTTGCTCTGATCGCACTGGTGGATTTCCTGCTGCTGGTCTGCGTGCTGGTAATTACGGCTTATGGCAGCCGTCTGGCAGGCGTGCCGCTGCGTGATGAGATTGCCATTGTGTTCTGTGGTTCCAAAAAAACGCTGGCGTCTGGCGTGCCGATGGCCAACGTGCTGTTCCCCGCAGCCTCTGTCGGGCTTATCGTCCTGCCGCTGATGATCTATCACCAGATCCAGTTGTTCGTCTGTGCGGTGCTGGCCAGAAAATTTGCCCGCATGACGCAGGAAAACGCGGAAGGCCTGCAGGCGGCAGGAGGGCCGCAAAAGGAGTAAAACGTGGCGGGGCTTGATCCGGAAAACTGGGACGCATTACGGGCGCTGGGGCACCGCATGCTGGATGAAATGCTGGACAACGTGCAGAACGTGGGCTCCGGCCCGGTCTGGCAGCCCATGCCAGATACCGTCCGGCAGGGCTTTCGGGATGCAGCGCTGCCCACGCAGGAAACCTCTCTGACAGCACTTTATGACCAGTTTTCTCAGTCTGTGACGCCCTACGCGACTGGCAACCGCCATCCGCGCTTTATGGGATGGGTGCATGGCGGCGGTACGGCACAGGGAATGCTGGCCGAGCTTCTGGCCGCTGGTCTGAACGCCAACCTTGGTGGCCGGGACCATGCGCCGATTGAAGTGGAGCGCATGGTCATTCGCTGGGCCGCGACCATGCTGGGCTTTCCGGAAACCGCGACGGGTGTGCTGGTCACGGGTTCTTCCATGGCCAATTTTATCGCCATGATTACGGCAAGTCGCGCTGTGAATGGTGGTCTTGAGATGAGGAGCGCGGGGCTGGCAGGCCGCAAGCTGGTTGGCTACGCGGCTCAAACGGCCCACGGTTGCATTGCCCGCGCCTTTGATATGGCAGGCCTTGGCACGCAGGCGCTGCGCCGGGTACCGGTCGATGCAGATTTCCGGATGGATATGGCGGCCCTGCGGCAGATGGTGGCGGCAGACCGGGCTGCCGGGCTGGAACCGTTTGTGGTGGTGGGCACGGCAGGGACGGTTGATACTGGCTCGATTGATCCGCTCACGGCTCTGGCGGGTTTTGCTGAGGCCGAGAACCTCTGGTTCCATGTGGATGGGGCATTCGGTGCTATGGCACGACTTTCTCCAGACTACGCTCCGGCGCTGGCTGGCATGGAGCGGGCCAACAGCATTGCGTTCGATTTCCATAAATGGGCGCAGACCCCTTACGATGCCGGGTGCGTTCTGGTGCGCGAGCCGGGGCGTCAGGCTGCGGCCTTTGCGCAGTCTCTGGCTTATCTGTCGCGGGAAGATCGTGGGCTGGCTGCGGGAGCACCGTGGTTTTGTGATCTGGGTCCGGATTTGTCCCGTGGTTTCCGGGCTCTGAAGGTCTGGTTCACGCTGGCCTCGTTCGGAACCGAACGGCTGGGCGGTGTGGTGTCGCAGTGCTGTGCGGCGGCGCAGCATCTGGCCAAACGGGTTCAGGCAACGCCCTGCCTCGAATTGTTGGCGCCTGTTACGCTCAACATCGTCTGCTTCCGGGTTATTGCATCAGACACGGATGAAGACAGCCTGAACGGCGAACTGGTGAAAGACCTGCAGGAAAGTGGCGTGGCTGCGCCTTCTACCACAATCGTGCATGGCAAGCGTGCCATTCGGGCTGCGATCGTCAACCACCGCACGGTGGAAGCCGATGCAGACCTTATGCTTGAGACCCTGCTGGATCTGGCGGAAAAACGGCTTGGCCAGAAGCTGGAGCGTCAGACAGCCTGAGTGATTTTCTTAAGGCAGCCCGAGGGGGCAGCTTCACCCTTCAGCGCAGATGCTGGTATTTGTGTCTGCGCTGAAGTCTGACTGCACAAAAGCGGGGTTTTACCGCCGTCTGGCTTTGCCGGGGCGGCCGGGGCGGTTTTGTTTTTCATCAAACAGACCAGAGAGGGCTTGCAGCATGGTGCCGCCCAGTTCTTCCGCATCGGTGAGGGTCACAGCGCGCTGGTAATACCGGCCCACGTCATGCCCAATCCCGATGGCGGTCAGTTCGACCGGGCTGCGTTCTTCAATCTGATGAATAACGGCGCGGAGATGGTCTTCCAGATAGGAGGCCGGATTGACGGAGAGCGTGCTGTCATCCACCGGCGCGCCATCTGAAATCACCATCAGGATTTTGCGGGATTCAGGCCGGCCCTTCAGGCGTTTCCATGCCCAGAGCAGGGCTTCACCGTCGATGTTTTCTTTTAAAAGCCCTTCACGCAGCATCAGGCCGAGATTGGGGCGAGCGCGCCGCCAGGGCATATCGGCAGCTTTGTAGATGATGTGGCGCAGATCGTTCAGGCGTCCGGGTTCTGCCGGTTTGCCGTCTTTGACCCATTGCTCGCGGCTTTGGCCACCTTTCCACGCACGGGTGGTAAAGCCGAGGATTTCCACTTTCACGCCACAGCGTTCCAGCGTGCGGGCCAGAATATCCCCGCAGGATGCCGCCACAGAAATGGGACGGCCCCGCATGGAGCCGGAATTATCAATCAGCAGCGTGACAACCGTATCGCGGAATTCCGTCTCCTGCTCACGCTTGTAGGAGAGGGAAAGCATGGGGTTGACCACAATGCGGGAAAGACGCCCGGCATCCAGAATGCCTTCTTCAAGGTCAAACTCCCACGCGCGCGTCTGCTGTGCCATCAGGCGGCGTTGCAGCTTGTTGGCCAGACGGGAGACGACCCCCTGCAAGGTTGCCAGCTGCAGATCCAGTTGATGCCGCAGGCGGTTCAGTTCTTCCGGGTCACACAGTTCTTCCGCTTTGATTTCTTCATCAAAGGCGGTGGTGTAGGCGTGGTAACCGCCAGCGGTTTCTCCCGGTTCGTGCTCAGGGGGAGCACTGGGGCCTGCAGCTTCACCCGTGCCATCTGCACCGCTGCCCTCGCGGTCTTCTTCCATCGCTTCCGGGGAGGATTCACCGCCACCACCCATCAGTTCCGGCTGCGGGACCGGGTCGGAAGACGAGTCCGGCTCAGGCGGAACATCTTCTTCCTGCGCTTCCGGTGGCGGGGCGTTGCTTTCGTCTTCGTCGGCGGCAGAATCGGAGCCGTTATCATCGGCTTCCATCTCGTCAGATGGAGAGTCATCTTCCGTCAGAGAGCACGCTGCCAGAAGTTTCCGGGTCGCTTTGGCGTAGGCCGCCTGATCATCCTGACTGAGAGCCAGATTTTCCAGAGCCGTTTGCGCCTGCGGGGACAGGGCAGCCTGCCATTTGCGCAAGATAGATTGAGCAGAGTCCGGGGCTGGTTCGCCCGTCAGGCGTTCCCGTGCCAGCAGTTCCAGCGCGACGGCTGGAGAAAGGTCATCAGGATCAGTCATCCGGTCCAGACCGGCAGCCTGACAGTCCTTTTCCAGTCTGTGGCGCAGGTTTGCCGCCACGCCACGCATATGCCGTGCCCCAACGGCCTCAATGCGGGCCTGTTCCAGAGCGTCATACACGTCCCGTGCCACGGTATCGTCTGGCTGGCGGGCGCGGTGCAGGTCAAAGTCATGGTGTTTCAGCCGGAGCGCCTGAGCATCCGCGACCCCACGGATACGCTCAATTTCTTCCTCATCCATATGGCGGGAAGGCTGGGGAAGGCGGATTTTTCCAGCAAGGCTGATTGGCCCCACAGGCATGTTGCCTGTGTGGAATGAAACCTCTGCCTCCCGCTGGCCGCCGATAGCCCGCAATGTTGCCGCGGTGGCCTGCTTGAAGGCGTCAACCCGGTTGGTCTGCTCGGACTCGCTGGCTGGCCGGTTATGGCCAGACGGTGGAGCGTGCGCTCCCTTCCTGCTGTCAGCCATTGATAAAGCCGCTCTCCGTTTGTGCTTCAGGCGCCCTTATTTGGACAGGGGACTTTTGTTGAAGCAGCGCTGATAATATTCGGCCACCATGCCGCGTTCGGCCTCATCACACTTGTTGAGGAAGGTCACGCGGAAGGCGAAGGCCGTATCCTTGAAAATCTTCTCGTTTTCAGCCCAGGCGATCACGGAGCGCGGGGACATCACGGTGGACAGGTCGCCCGCCATAAAGCCGGCACGGGTAAGTTCCGCCAGTGCGACCATGCTCTCAATGGTGCGGCGGGCTTCTCTGTCATCCGGGCTGATACCCATGCGGGAGAGCACAATGCCCACTTCCTGCGCATGCGGCAGATAGTTCAGGGAGGTTACGATGTTCCAGCGGTCCATCTGGCCCTGATTGATCTGCTGCGTGCCGTGATACAGGCCCGTGGTGTCACCCAGACCAATGGTGTTGGCTGTGGCGAACAGGCGGAACCACGGGTGCGGTTTGATCACGCGGTTCTGATCCAGCAGCGTCAGCTGGCCTTCCACTTCCAGCACGCGCTGGATGACGAACATCACATCCGGGCGGCCTGCATCATATTCATCAAATACCAGCGCGCAGGGGTGCTGGAGGCACCAGGGCAGCAGGCCTTCCTGAAATTCCGTAATCTGCTGGCCGTCCCGCACCACAATGGCGTCCTTGCCGATCAGGTCGATACGGGAGACGTGGCTGTCCAGATTGATGCGCACGCACGGCCAGTTCAGGCGGGCAGAAATCTGCTCGATGTGGGAAGACTTCCCGGTGCCGTGGAAGCCCTGCACCATCACGCGGCGGTTGAACGCAAAGCCTGCCAGAATGGCCAATGTGGTATCGTGGTCAAACAGATAGGCTGGGTCGATCTCCGGCACATGCTCGGTGCGGATGGAGAAGGCCGGAACCGTCAGGTCAGAATCGATACCAAACACCTCGCGCACAGAAACCTGAAGATCAGGCGCAGAAAGAGCTGAAATCGGGGGAAGATCGCCTGGGGTGGTCAGGCTGGCAGAATCAGTCATTCTTTATCCGTCTGGTAGGTGGGCATTCCGAAAGGACAGTCAGACACGCGCCGGTGTCAGGGCTGCCTCTTTATAATGCAGGCAGCATGGCATGGTTACCCGGCTTTTTCGAGGCCTTCTGCCATAAGATGTGCCCTGAGAGCCGTGAACGCAACATTGATGCTTTTCAGCCGCTCTTCCGAGCGCCGGTCACCATTGTTGGCATCCGGGTGATGCTTGCGGGCCAGCGAGCGGTAACGCGCTTTTGCATCGTCCAGTGTTACGGGCCAGGGCAGGCCGAGTGTTGCCAGAGGTTCACGCAGGGCTTCCGGTGCGCCGGGGGTGGCTCGACTTTTCGCGCGTTCCGCACGGGAGCGCCGGTTCTGGCCAAGGATATCAAGCGGGTCCAGCACGTCTTCTTCATGAAACGTCTGTTTGCCGGGCTTCCCACTCTGGCCAAACGCCCAGGATGGCCGATCCCATGCGATATCGGCACGCAGATGCGCTTCAATCTGGCCGGGTGACATCCCTTTGTAGTAATCCCAGCGTGCGTTATACTCCCGCACATGCTCGAGACAGAACCAGTAATACTGGTTAAGGGTCTCGCGTGAGCGGGGGGCACGATAGCCTGCCGGCTTTTCACAATCAGGCATGTCACAGCAGCGCTGGGGCGCATCCGGATCCGGATCGAACGCCCGGTGACGGGTATTCCTTCGCTTCATCATCAGGGTTATGTGCGTGCTGGTGTGTTCTGTGCAAGAGGGAACGTAGGATGACGCAACGCAATTCAGCTTCCACGCCTGAGGCAGACGGCATCCGTGCCCGCCGGGTGAGAGATGCTCTGACTGCTGCCTTCAAGCCGACACGGCTTGAAATTCTGGATGAAAGCAGCCGTCATGCCCATCATGTGGCTATGACGCGTGGCCCGGAAGCCGGGGCGACAGAAACGCATTTTCGCGTTTATCTGGTCAGTCCTCTTTTTGAGGGTGTGAACCGGGTGAATCGCTCCCGCATGGTGCATGATGCGCTGAGCTATGAATTCGGTAGCGGTTTGCACGCACTGGCGCTGACGCTCCGCACGCCGGAAGAAGAGAGCGCTCTGGCATGACACAGCTGGGAAGACCTCCGCGGTATCAAGCGGCCTCAGGTCTGACGCGCCGCAGTCTGGTGCTGCTGGCACCGGTTTTTCTGGCAGCCTGCGCCACCGGGCAGGGTAATCAGACGGCCCCGCAGGCCAGTGATACGGGCCGTGTTGAAGCATGGCTGCGGGCCGCAAAGCTGGAAAATGTGCCCTTTACCCAGACATGGCCGAATGGATCCACCGGTGGCGGGGTACTGACCTATCACGCTGGCTATCTGCACCTGAATTATACCGTGCCGCATAGTATGGACCTCGAGGCCTCAGGCACGCATGCCGTGTTCAAGGACAGCCAAACCGGGTCTGAAACACGGATGGGGCTCGCGCATAATCCGCTGGGTGTGCTGATGGGCAATCCCATTACGCTCTCCGGGCCGGTGACAGTGACCGATATTCAGAAACCGTCGGGGATCCTGCAGATTTCGCTGGCCCGTACGGAAAATCCGTCACAGGGGCTGGTGACGCTGATTTTCCGGGATGGCGGGCGTATTCTGGACCTTTATGAAATCCGCATTCTGGATGAACGGCAACGCACGTTGTTCATTCGTCTGGGAGGGGTGTGAGCGCAGAGGGTGTGCTGCCAAAAACAGCCTGCCAGCTTTCCGCGAGCGCGGCATCCAGCTGCGCCATCGTGACATTCAGCCCCAGCTTTTCAAAGCTGGTGACGCCGAATTCCCGAATGCCGCAGGGCACAATGCCCTCAAAATCGGACAGGCGGGGATTGAGATTGATGGACACTCCGTGCCAGCTCACCCAACGTGAGACGCGAACGCCGATGGCCGCAATTTTTTCTTCCTGACCGGTGCTGGGGTCAATGACCCATACGCCGACACGTCCCTCGCGACATTCTCCTTTCAGTCCGAATATTGCGAGGGTGCGAATCACCCATTTTTCCAGCCCATGCACGTAAGACCGCACATCACGCGCCCGGACCTCGCCGTGAGCATTGTGCAGATCCAGCATCACATAAGCGATTCTCTGCCCCGGTCCGTGGTAAGTCCATTGCCCGCCACGGCCTGCGTCATAGGTAGGGTAATGGTGGGGGTTGAATAAATCTTCCGCTTTTGCGGATGTGCCTGCGGTAAAAAGAGGTGGGTGTTCCAGCAGCCAGACCCGCTCTGCGGCCTCATTGGCCCGGATTTCCCGCGCCAAAGTTTGCATGCGCGCCAGTGCGGCAGGGTAGGGAACGGGCTTTTTGCTAATTTCCCATAAAAAACGTGCGTTGGTCATTGCCGCGTGATCCCGGTTCGGTTATAGGGCTTCTCACCAAACGGTATCGCCTTTCAGATGCTGGTTGTCACGTGCGGTCGTGGCGGAATGGTAGACGCGCAAGCTTGAGGTGCTTGTGGGGGAATACCCCGTGGAAGTTCGAGTCTTCTCGACCGCACCATTTTTTCAGCTCTCACAAAAATCAGTTTTAAAATTGTTCTGGTTTCTGTGAGAGCTGCTTTTTCTCAAAATATTAAATTTTTAACGGCTTATGGCTGCAAATTGGCTCATTTGGCCATATTCAGGCCCAGCTTTCCCGGTTTAAAAGCAAATAGAGCTAGTGTTGCCGTATGGGTCACACTTTTCTGCGTGTTTGCGCAAAGCACTCTGTTGTTTTGCCGGTGGGCAGGATTGATTTGACGAACGGGCGTCCCCGCGATTACGAGCGACAGAGTTCACTTTTGTTGTAACTTTTTTAAGGTGTCGTATTCGTGTCCAAGCCCAAGCCTTTACGTAAAGCAGTCCTGCCGGTTGCAGGGCTAGGTACACGCTTCCTGCCGGCGACCAAAGCCATGCCGAAGGAAATGCTGACAGTCGTCGACAGACCTCTGATTCAGTACGCGATTGATGAAGCGCGTGAAGCTGGGATTGAAGAATTCTGTCTGATTACGGGCCGTGGCAAAGATTCCCTGATCGACTACTTTGATATTGCCTATGAACTCGAAGCGACACTGCGTGAACGCAACAAACTGGACACTCTGAAGGCGCTTGAACCGACCAGCATTGAAGCAGGTTCGCTGGTGGCCGTGCGTCAGCAGGAACCGCTGGGGCTTGGTCATGCCATCTGGTGCGCCCGCAGCTTTATTGGTGATGACCCGTTCGCCATCCTGCTGCCGGATGATATCGTGAAGTCTGGCACCTCCTGTGTGAAGCAGCTGGTTGATGCCTATAACCAGACAGGCGGAAATGTTCTGGCGGTAACAGAAGTGCCGCGTGAACAGACCAACCGTTACGGTATTCTGGACATCGGCAAGGACGATGGCCGTCTGGTGGAAGTGAAGGGCCTTGTTGAAAAGCCCAAGCCGGAAGATGCTCCGTCCAACCTGTCCATCATTGGCCGTTATGTGCTGACCCCGGATGTGATGACGCATCTGTCCAAGCTGGAAAAAGGCGCGGGCGGTGAAGTGCAGCTGACGGACGCCATGGCAAAAACCATTGGTCATGTGCCGTTCCATGGCCTGCGCTATGAAGGTGAGCGTTTTGACTGCGGGAATAAGATCGGCTTCCTGGAAGCACAGATTGCATTCTCTCTCGAGCGCCCCGATCTTGCCGACGATGTGAAAGCATTCCTGAAAAAATATACGTCTCAGATCTGATGACGTTTACGCACACGTTCAACCCGACCAGTCTCCGCGAATATGATATTCGCGGGATTGTCGGGAAAAGCCTCACGTCTGAAGATGCCTTTGCCATTGGGCGGACGTTTGGATCTGTTGTCGTTCGTCATGGCGGCAAAACTGTTGTGACCGGTTATGATGGCCGCCTGTCTTCCCCGGATCTGGAAGATGCGCTGGTTAAAGGGCTGGTTGCCTGCGGGTTGAATGTTGTGCGGGTGCGCTGTGGCCCGACCCCAATGCTGTATTTTGCGTCTGTCTCCCTGCAGGCTGATGGCGCAGTAATGGTAACGGGGAGCCATAACCCGGCAGATTATAACGGCTTCAAGATGATGCTGGCCGGGAAGCCTTTTTTCGGGCCTCAGATTCAGGAGCTTGGCGTTCTTGCTAAAACCGGCGATGTCGTGCCCTCTGCACACGGGGCGATACGCGGGCTTGATTTACGTACCGACTACGTGCGCCGTTTGCTCAAAGACTGGGATGGGGGCGAGAAACCTCTTAAGGTTGTCTGGGACAACGGGAACAGTGCTGCAGGAGATGTCCTGCAGAAACTGGTTGCCGGGTTGCCCGGTGAACATACCGTTCTGAATGGCGCGATTGACGGCCATTTCCCCGCCCATCATCCAGACCCGACCGTTGCGAAAAACCTTGAACAGCTGATTGCGGAAGTTCGCAGGCAGAAGGCGGATGTTGGTCTGGCCTTTGATGGCGATGCAGACCGGGTTGGCGTGGTGGATGATCAGGGGGAAATCCTCTGGGGGGATCAGATCCTGATTCTGCTGGCGCGGGATGTTCTGAAAACGCATCCCGGTGCGACAATTATTGCTGACGTTAAAGCCAGTCAGGTTCTGTTCGATGAAGTCCGCAAGGCCGGGGGCAAGCCGCTGATGTGGCGAACCGGACATTCTCTCATCAAAACCAAAATGGCAGAAACAGGGTCTCCGCTGGCCGGTGAAATGTCAGGCCATATTTTCTTTGCCGATAAATGGTACGGGTTTGATGATGCCCTGTATGCCGCAGTGCGGCTGCTTGGTATTCTGGCGCGCCAGGACAAGCCCCTTTCCGCCATCAGAGAGGCGTTACCCCGCACCGTTTCAACTCCTGAAGTGCGCTTTGATTGCGATGATACGCGCAAGTTCAAAGTGATTGAGGAGGTTGCGGCTCGTTTGCGGCATGAGGGCGCGGATGTCTCCGAAATTGATGGTGTGCGCGTCAATACGCCTGATGGCTGGTGGCTACTACGGGCATCCAACACACAGGCTGTTCTGGTCGTACGTGCGGAAGGGCCGGATGAGGCTGCTCTTGAGCGCCTGAAGCAGGCTGTGGTGGCGCAACTGGCGCAGTCTGGCCTGTCCGCACCAGATTTTTCCGGGAATAACGCCGGGCATTAAGAAAACCCTGCCGGCTTGAAGTTTATGGCCGGCATGACCACTTTGGGTTTCGACAAAACGTTTCCTTCCGACTATATAGAGGACCTATGTTGTCCGGTTTAGTGGACCCCGCGGGGCGCCGCATCTCCTATCTTCGTGTTTCGGTCACAGATCGCTGTGACATGCGGTGTACGTACTGCATGTCCGAACGCATGACGTTTTTACCGCGCGCAGATGTTCTGGATTTTGAGGAGTTGCTGCGGCTGTGCCAGGTTTTTGTGAAGCATGGCGTCAAACGGTTGCGGATTACCGGGGGCGAGCCTCTGGTGCGACGGGATATTGGTCCGTTTTTTGAAACGCTGGGCCAATGGCTGCACCATCCCGAACAGGCGGGATCTCTCGACGAATTAACCCTGACGACCAATGGCAGCAGACTGGCGTTGTATGCCGAGACGTTGTTTCGCGCCGGGGTGCGGCGGGTCAATGTCAGTCTGGATACGCTGGATGAAGAGCGTTTTGCCAGCATAACGCGGCGGGGAAAACTGGCTGCCACGCTGGACGGCATCAAGGCTGCACGAGATGTCGGTCTGGCGGTGCGGGTCAATGCCGTGGCGATGGCTGGCGTGAATGATGATGAATTTGACGCCATGCTCGCATGGTGTGGAGAAATTGGCGCTGATCTCTGTCTGATTGAAACCATGCCAATGGGGGATACGGGGGAAGATCGCACAGCCCGCTATCTGCCGTTATCAGAGGTCAAGGCTGATCTTGCCAGACGGTGGACGCTGGAGCCGGTGGCAGATCGCTCAGGTGGGCCCGCGCGCTATATGCGTGTTGCGGAAACCGGGCAGCGCATTGGTTTTATCACCCCGATGAGCCATAATTTCTGTGCGACCTGCAACCGTGTGCGTCTGTCCTGCACCGGACAGCTTTATACCTGCCTCGGGCATGAGGATGGCGTAGATTTGAGGGCTATTCTGCGGTCTGGCGGGGATGACGCTGCTATTCTGGCCGGCATACAGGCAGCTATTGATCGCAAGCCGACGGGGCATGATTTCATGCTGGGAGCAAAGCCAGGAGAAGTCTCCGGGCCTGTGCGTCACATGAGTGTAACAGGCGGCTAAGAACGCTTGCTATCGGTGGGTGATTCAGTCTGAGCAGCGTCAAGAACACTCTCCAGCGTATGTGTAAAGGCACCGGGTTTTAAAGGCTGCTGCTGGGTAGGTGAGGGAGCCCAAGCCGTCAGAATAGCCATATGCAGCGGCATGGCGAACGTATCCGCTTCATTCTGATTCAGTTCAGCCGCAGCGGCGGGGAAGAGGAGGCGCGGCGGCACAGTCCTGCTCCGCAGAGCCAGAGCGTTTGTCTCTCCTGCTGCGCGTAAATCCCGCAAAAGCGCCATGAGAGAGCGGTAACGTAAATCCAGCTTTTCCGTATCCACAACCGGCAGGGCAAAGCCTGCACGCTGGAGCAGGTGCGCGCAGCTTTGTTGCGTTGGCAGCGGCGAGACACGCGGCGAGATCCCGTCAGATAATGCCAGCTCGGCATCATCCAGAGCCTGCCTGAGCGGGCGCAGGGTTGGCAGGATTGGCATGCTGGCGAGGAACAGACCGTCCTGCTTCAAAATGCGGCAAATCTGGCTGAATGTGCCGGGGAGGTCATTAATCCAGTGCAGGGAGAGGCTGGCGGTCACCAGATCAAAGCTGTGCGGGGCAAAAGGGAGCGTTTCTTCATCCGCGCAGATGGCGTGTTTGGGAGCGCACGCCGCCATGGCGGGAGAAAGATCGGATGAGATGACAGGAATGCCGCGTGCCGTCAGCCGTTGCGCCATAACTCCGCGACCGCCCAGATCAAGCGCACAGGTAAAATGCCGGGTGACATCATCAAGCCGGTCCATCAGAATATCCGCAGCGGCATCCAGAATAGGCATGACTGAGGTTTGCAGTCTTGCTGAGCGGGTTCTGTGGGCTTTGACCGCCTTGCGATCAAAAATGACGGGGGCATCCATAACGGGAGACGCTGCGCGTTTCAGGTTGGTTTGCCAAGGGGAGGCGTGGCCAAAACATATGCTGCACGAGGCTTTGTGATGGTGGGGAAATATGCCCGGAAAATAGGGACGGCAGCGCTGGACGTGCTGTTCCCGCCCACGTGCCTGTTATGCAATGCGGATGTCGCGCAGGCAGGACTGGTCTGCACAGACTGTTTCGGGCGACTGCATCCTGTTGTGGCCCCCTGTTGTGATGCGTGTGCCACGCCACAAACTGCTCAGGCTTATATTGGGGTAGATGGGTTATGTCCGGCCTGTGAACGCCATCATCCGCTCTGGGCGCATGCTCGTGCGGCATTTTTATATGATCAGGCAAGTCGGGACCTGATCCTGCAACTGAAATATGCGGACCGGCTCGAAAATGCCCGCTTTCTGGCAAACCGTATGGTGCAGGCCGGACAGGATCTTTTGGTCTCGGACGCCGTGCTGGTGCCTGTGCCGGTGCATCGCTGGCGCCTGATAGGGCGGCGTTACAATCAGGCTGCGATTCTTGCCTGGGCGCTGGCGCGAAGAACCGGATTGCGCTGTGTGCCAGATGCTCTGGTGCGCAGAAAAGCAACGTCACGTCTGGCAAGCTTTTCGCCGCAGGAGCGAAAGGCTGAAATGGTGGATGCCATAGCCGTGCATGGGGGACGCCTTTCAGAGTTTGCAGGACGATCCGTAGTGTTAGTGGATGATGTGCTGACGACTGGGGCAACAGCAACGGTCTGCACGCAGGTCTTGCTGGATGCCGGTGCGGCCTCGGTTAGCCTGCTGGTGGCGGGGCGGGTGCCTGCGCAAAAAGAAGTTGATCTTGATTTTCCAGTCATGGAAACGACTATGTGAAGAGAAGTGTAGGCATGCCGGATTTGGCTGCCCTATAAAAATGAGGAAAACGGCAGGATGCCAGCAATAGAAATTTATACGCAGCCCGGTTGCCCATATTGCGTGCGCGCTGTGCGGCTTCTTGAGAGCAAGAATGTGTCGTTCAAGGAAATTAATGCTCCCCCAGGCACGCCGGAACGGGAACAGGCATATGAGCGCTCAGGCGGCAGCTCCACTGTGCCACAGACATTTGTGGATGGGCGGCCTCTGGGGGGCTGTGATGATCTGATGCGTCTGGAACGGCAGGGGCAGCTGAACGCCGCTCTTGGGCTGGCGGACTGATCCGGGAAGGCGAGGAATGATCTGCTACCGTTTGCGCTGTGCTGCCGGGCATGAATTTGAAGGCTGGTACCGTGACAGCGCAACTTTTGCGCAGTTACAGGCTGGTGGCTTTCTGTCCTGCCCTGAATGCGGCCACGCGGACGTGCAGCAGGCGCTGATGGCCCCCGCCATTTCCAAAAAATGCTCAGACAGCCCCGCCCCTCGTCAGAGTCCTGAGAGCTCGGTTGAAGGTGCTACGGAAAAGGCTGCCAGTGCAGTTTTGCCCGACCAGATGGTCGCAGCCTTTCAGAAAATCAGGCAGGCCGTGGAAACCGGGTGTGAAAATGTGGGAGATCGCTTTGCTGAGGAAGCCTTGCGGATGCACCACAAGGAAGCCCCGGAACGCGGGATCTACGGTCAGGCCTCGGAAGAGGATCGTTCCATGCTGGCGGACGAAGGCGTGGATGTTTTGAGTATTCCATGGGTGCGCCGTGCTGATGGCTGAATGTTGAAGGGCTGGCTGTAACGTGGCATGACCACCAGCTGGTTCCAGCCCGTACCGCCCTTCTGCTGGCGTGTCTGAAAAGGGAGAAGAGCAGCGTGATTCTCAAAAACGCGTGGATGACGGCGTTTCTCAGCTCGTTTCTGCTCTGTGCCGCAGTGATAGCGCCAGCTTATGCGCAGGCAGCTGAAGCGCCGGAAAGCGTCTTTATGGGCTACTGGCTCAGCCAGGGGCATGACGGCGTTTTTAAAATTGGGATGTGTGGCGATACCGTCTGCGGTCAGCTCGTCGGGCTGAGCTATCAGGGTGACGATGTGCCCAAAGACCATAAGGGGCAGTCCGAATGTGGCCTTCAGATGCTGACGGACTTCCGTCAGTCGTCCGACGATAAAAAGCGCTGGAACGGCAAGATCCTCGATCCGGATAGCGGGCATGTCTATCAGGCTCAGATCTGGTCTCCTCAGAAAGATGTTCTGAAGTTGCGCGGCTATATAGGCCTGCCACTTTTTGGTGAAACACAGACCTGGACGCGGTATGAGGGGACACTGGGGCCAGTTTGCAAAATGCCCTGAAATAAAAATAATAAGGCGATAACAGTATGACACACTCCTTTTCCCGACGTATTTTTGGTCTGGGTAGTTTTGCGGGTGCTTTGACTGTCGCCCTGCCTGCGAAGGCGGCGGATGATACAGCAAAAGCGCCTTCGCAGGATGAAAAACCAACCCGGCGGACCATCTGTTACATTGGCGGCTACACGAAGCACGGGCCGCCCGGTGGGAATGGAGAAGGCATCAGCGTTTTCGAGATGAATCAGAAAACGGGTGCGCTGACTAACCTGACAACCTTTACTGATATCGCCAGCCCTTCTTACATCACGCTCTCACCCGACCGGCGTTTTCTGTATGCGCTGAGCGAGATTAATGACTTTGACACCTCGCACAGCGGGTCCGTAACGGCTTTTCTGGTTGATCAGGAAACGGGTGGGCTGAAAAAGCTGAATACGGTTGCCTCTGGTGGGGCTGATCCTGCCCATCTGAGCGTTCATCCCTCAGGCCGGTTTGTCATGGTGGCGAATTACACCGGTGGCACCATTGGCATTCTGCATGTGCTGGCTGATGGGTCTCTGGGGCGCATGACGGACCTTATCCATAATTCCGGTCCCCGGATGCCCGACCGCGCTGCCGATAACCCACCCGGTAACTTTGCCGTGAGCGACCATTCCTCCGCGCATCCGCACATGATCAAGACCGATCCGAGCGGCAAATTCGTGCTGGTTATGGATGCCGGGCTGGACCGTGTGTACGTCTGGACCATCAATCTGGAGACTGGCAAGCTTTCTCCCGCTGCCGTTCCCTTTACGACCATGACTCCCGGTTCCGCACCACGCCACTATGTCTTTGGCTCTGAAGGTAAGAAGATTTATCTGCTGTGTGAGCAGGATTCCAAGGTGGTGGTGGCGGATTTTGACCCGCAAACGGGCAAAATTTCCCCGCAGCAGACTGTCAGTTCTGTCACAGCCCACTTTCGGGGTAGCACACTGGCGGCTGGTATTCTGCTCTCCCCGGATGAGCGCTTTTTGTATGTTTCAAATCGTCTGGGGGATTCGCTGGCAGTCTTTCAGGTGTCCAAAGATGGCAGCCTGACTCTGGTCGATGAAATCTGGACCCACGCCGATTATGGCCGGTCTCTGATGTTCGATCCGTCTGGCAGCTATTTGTATGTTGCAAACCAGAGGAGTGATTCCATCACGTCATTCCGCGTGGATAAGACAACCGGCAAGATCAGCTTCACGTGGGACTTCACACCAGTTGGAAGCCCCACATGTTTTGAGTTTATGACAATCGCAGCAGACCCGACGGACGTCAGCCCTTCCTGAAGGCTGCGATGTAATTCACGCTCAGGTCCCGGCTCTCTTTCCACCCGGAAAGAGAGGGGGACATGCCGGCAAGAGCCTGAATGCGCAGGTCGGCCTCCCGGCCAAAACGCCCCAGCTCTGCCGGGGTAAGAAATTTGCGCCATTCATGCGTGCCGATAGGCAGCAAACGCAGCACATATTCCGCGCCGATTTTGCCCACCGCCAGAGAGCGCAGGGTCCGGTTCATGGTGGAAACAATCACAATCCCACCCGGCTCAACCAGATCAGACAGCATCTTCATAAATGCTTCAGGATCAGTGACATGCTCGATGATTTCTAAGGCGACGACGGCGTCAAATTTCGCCTTTTCTTCCACCAGTTCTTCCGCACTGCCAACCCGGTAGTCCAGCGTGCCGGAGCCTTCTGGTAGGGGGTGGGCTTCCAGATGCGCACGGGCGGCGGCAATGCCGTCTGCCGAGGCATCCAGCCCCAGAACATCGTGGCCGGCTTTGGCCAGAGCCTCACTGGCAAGACCCGCGCCGCAACCAATATCCAGCACCCGCACATGGCGCGTGGTGCGGCCCCGCATAGGGAAGTGGCGGCAGGCCCAGCTAATGCGCAGGGCGTTCATGGCGTGCAGTGGCCTCATGGGGCCGGTCGGGTCCCACCACTGGCTGGCCAGTGCGCTGAAGCGGGCGATTTCCTCAGGAGAAACGGAAGAGGCAGCGTCTCGGCTGGAGGGATGCATGGAACAAAATTCCTTTCCTGCTGATCTCCCCCGCTGGACGAGAGGGGGCCGGGAAGGGTATGTGACGCGCCTTGTGAAGCTTCGCAACCATTTGCAGCCCGTCTGGTGGAGAAAAAAATTATGCCCGGTTCCGTCCCTCGGATCGTCATGAAGTTCGGTGGAACATCCGTGGGGGATCTTGAGCGCATTAAGGCCGTGGCCGAGCGTGTCAAAAAACAAAAGGAAGCCGGCTGTGATGTGCTGGTGGTTGTCTCGGCCATGGCCGGGGAAACCAACAAGCTTGTCGGCTACTGTCAGAACCTGTCTGACCTGCATGATGCCCGGGAATATGATTCCATTGTGGCAACAGGTGAGCAGGTGACAAGCGGCCTGCTGGCCATTGCACTGCAAAAGCTGGGCGTGCCCTCACGCTCCTTTGCTGGCTGGCAGGTGCCTATCCGCACCGACTCGGCACATGGCAAAGCCAGTCTGGACACGATTGATGGTGAGCGCCTGCTGGGCTGCATGGCCGAAGGCATGGTGCCGGTTGTCGCAGGCTTTCAGGGCGTGGGGCCTGATGGGCGCGTGACGACGCTGGGGCGCGGTGGGTCCGATACGTCCGCTGTGGCTCTGGCTGCTGCCATCAAGGCGGACCGATGTGATATTTATACCGATGTGGACGGGATTTACACGACAGACCCGCGCATTGTGGCCAAAGCCCGTAAGCTTGAAAAAATCACCTATGAAGAAATGCTGGAACTCGCCTCGGTAGGGGCCAAGGTTCTGCAGACGCGCAGCGTGGGGCTTGCCATGCGTGAGCAGGTGCGTGTTCAGGTGCTTTCAAGCTTTGTGGATGGCCCGGCGATGGTTGAAGGTAAACTGCCCGGCTCTCTTGTGGTGGATGAGGACGAAATCGTGGAAAAGAAACTGGTAACCGGCATTGCGTATTCCCGTGATGAAGCAAAGCTGTCGGTCAGGCGTATTCCTGATCGTCCGGGTATTGCCGCGGCCATTTTCGGCCCGCTGAGCGAAGCCAACGTGAATGTGGACATGATTGTGCAGAGCACGGGTGCTGATGGCACAACGAACATGACATTCACCACCAGCAAGACCGATCTGCCGCGTGCTATCAGCACGCTGGAATCTGTGCGGGATGCCGTGCAGTATGAAGAGCTGGCAACAGACGATGATGTGGTGAAAATCAGCGTTGTCGGCACAGGCATGCGCTCGCATGCTGGCGTAGCTGCCACCATGTTCCGCACGCTGTCTGAACGGTCTATCAATATTCAGGTGATCTCTACCAGCGAGATCAAGGTGTCCGTCCTGCTGTCTGCCGAATATGCAGAGCTGGCCGTGCGCGCCCTGCACACAGCCTATGGACTGGACAATGTCTGACATGCTCGCTCTCGACCTGAACGCCCCGCCGACCGAGGCTGAAAAAGCCCGCGCCCGGAAGCGCTTTGACCATTTGTGTCGGCGCGGCACGGAGTTTCTCGGCACGGACTACGCCATTCTTGGCGGTGCGATGTCCTGGGTGAGTGAGCGGAATCTGGTTTCAGCCATTTCCAACGCAGGCGGGTTTGGCGTGATTGCCTGCGGTGCGATGCAGCCCGAACGGCTGGCGGAAGAAATTGCCGCCACCCGTGCGATGACGGATCGCCCGTTTGGCGTGAACCTCATCACCATGCATCCGCAGCTGGATGAGCTGGTGCAGGTCTGCCTGAACGCTGGCGTGGGCCATATCGTTCTGGCCGGGGGCATTCCGCCGGGTGCTGCCATTAAGGCGGCGAAGGAAGGTGGTGCAAAGGTTGTGGCCTTTGCTCCGGCACTGGTTCTGGCCAAACGTCTGATTAAAATGGGTGTTGATGCGCTGGTGATTGAAGGCGCAGAAGCAGGCGGCCATGTCGGCCCTGTTTCTCTGACCGTGCTGGCGCAGGAAATCCTGCCGCATATCGACCAGGTTCCGGTGTTTGTGGCTGGCGGTCTGGGCCGTGGGGATGCGCTTGTGTCCTATCTGGAGCAGGGGGCATCCGGTGGCCAGCTGGGCACGCGTTTTGCCGCTGCGGCAGAAAGCATTGCGCATGAGAAATTCAAGAAAGCCTTTGTGCGTTCCAATGCGCGTGACGCCATTACGTCTGTGCAGCTGGACGAGCGCTTTCCGGTTATCCCGGTGCGCGGCCTCGTGAATGAAGGGAGCCGCCGCTTCCTTGCGCATCAGGCAGACGTCATCAACCGCTTTCAGAGCGGTGAACTGACGCGTGAGGAAGCTCAGCTTGATATCGAACATTTCTGGGCTGGTGCGTTGCGCCGTGCTGTGATTGATGGTGATGTTGAAAACGGATCTGTCATGGCCGGGCAGTCTGTGGGTATGGTAAAGGCCGTTCAGCCCGTGGCTGAAATTATCTCTGACCTTGTTGAGCAGGCTGTTGTGGCGCTCGTCCGCCAGCAGCGGCGCATGGATTGTAATGGCTGAATCCGGTTCTGTTCCAGAGCAGGAACTTCCTGCTTTCTCCCCCCCATTGCCTGATGTTGAAAGCCTCGGGGTGGGGGCGGCGTTGCGTACGCGGCGGGAACAGCTTGGATGGTCTTTGCCGGATGTTGCAGCGTGGCTGCGGATCCGTGAATCTTATCTGGAAGCGCTGGAAAGCGGGCGGGCTGGTGTTTTCCCGGCTGAAGCCTATGCGCTTGGCTTTTTACGTACCTATGGGGCCGCTTTAGGGTTTGATGCTTCAGCTCTGGTCGTGCGTTACAAGCGGGAAGGGAAAGGGGGTGGCCGAAAGCCTGACCTGACCTTCCCCGCACCGCCGCCTGACAGGCGTATCCCGCCCGGTGTCAGCGTTTCTCTGGGGCTTGCTGTTATCCTTGCAAGTTATATCGGGTGGTATCACTTCATCGGGCATGCTCCGCCCTTGCCAGAGCATGTACCGCCGGTTGCCACCATTATTCCCGGTGCACAGACCAATAACGCGCCGTCTCCGCAGGTTGCCTCCATTCTGCCGGGGCCGGGTGCCGTGCCATCTCGCAGGCCAGAGGATCAGGCTTCTTCCGGGGTAAATGGTGCCAGTGTTCCTCAGGCGCAGGCTGGCAGCCAGCCGTCTCTGGATCAGAACGGCAATCCGGATTTCTCAAAGCCGTCATTTCCTGCGACGCAGGGTGAAGCGACGCCTGATGCCGGGGCGGTTGCTGCCGTAACCGGAGAGACTGCTACCGGAAACAGTGGGGCGGCAGGGGGCACGCAACCTGTGTCAGATCAGCCGGGCACCATTGCTCCCGCAGCTCTGCCGGATAATCAGGTTGTCCTCAAGGCCATTGCTCCCAGTTGGGTGCAGGTGAAGGACGCCAGCGGCAAGGTTGCGTACGATCACATCATGCAGGTGGATGATCAGTGGACCGTGCCCGCAGAAGGCGGCCCGTATAGCCTCACTGTAGGCAATGCTGGCGGTATTGTGCTGAGCTCAGGGACCGTGACGACGCAGCCGCTGGGGCGGAACGGGTCCGTGCGCAGAAAATTGGTGCTGACGCCTGAGGCTGTAAAAGACGGCTCTCTGGCCGCTGCACAGTCTGCGTCGTCAGCTGGTGTGTCTGGCCCGAGCCCGAGCGTAAGCCCCGCGGCACAAATGGGTAACGGTGTGCCTGCCGTGCCAGAGAGCAGGAGGCCTGCCGGAGTGAGCGGTGAGGGTCCTGCACCGGCTGTCGGGGCGGATGGACAGCCGCTGTCACCCCCGCCAGTTGCGGATGCACCGCCACAAGAGCCGCCCAAACCCCGGCCTCGGCATCGCCCTGTAGAAAAGCCTGAACCCAGTGCGGATGATCTGAATGCTCGTCAGCTTCAGGGGATAAGCGGGCACTGAAGGACTGTTTTTCGTGCTTTCATGTAGCCAACGCGCATTGATTTTGGCAGGAAGGCATCAAACGTAATAGGCAGGCGCGTGACGGAACGCGGTTTGCCTGACAACTGTCGTCGCGACAAAAGGATGTAACATGAGTGGCTACCGGCCTTACCAGCATATCGAGCGTCGGAAATCACGGAAAATCCATGTCGGCAAAGTTGCCGTCGGTGGGGATGCGCCGATTTCCGTCCAGACCATGACCAACACCCTGACCAGCGATGCGCAGGCTACGATCGAACAGATCCGCCGTGCAGAACTGGCTGGCGTGGATATTGTGCGTGTGTCCTGCCCGGATGAAGACAGCACCAAGGCGCTGGAAGAAATCGTGCGCGAAGTGAATGTGCCCATCGTGGCCGATATTCACTTCCACTACAAACGTGCGATTGAAGCCGCCAAAGCCGGTGCTGCCTGCCTGCGCATTAACCCCGGCAATATCGGCAGCCCCGACCGCGTGCGTGAAGTCGTGCAGGCCGCCAAAGACTATGGCTGTTCCATCCGTATTGGTGTGAATGCCGGCTCTCTGGAAAAGCACCTGCTGGAAAAATATGGTGAGCCGAACCCCGAAGCGCTGGTGGAAAGCGCTCTGGAACACGCCAAAATTCTGGAAGATCATGACTTCCGTGAATTCAAGATCAGCGTGAAGGCTTCTGACGTGTTCATGGCCGTTGCAGCCTATCAGCAGCTGGCTGATGCCTGTGACTATCCGCTCCATATCGGCATTACGGAAGCGGGCAGCAAACGTGCTGGCACCGTGAAGTCTTCTATCGGTCTGGGCAATCTGCTGTGGGCCGGTGTGGGTGACACCATGCGTGTGTCTCTCTCCGCAGCACCTGAAGAAGAAGTGCTGGTAGGCTGGGATATTCTGAAATCCCTCGGTCTGCGTCATCGTGGCGTGAAAATCATTTCCTGCCCGTCCTGTGCGCGTCAGGGCTTCAACGTGGTTGAGACGGTGCAGACGCTGGAAGATCGTCTGGCCCACATCAAAACCCCGCTGACCCTTTCCATCATCGGGTGCGTGGTGAATGGACCGGGTGAAGCGCTGATGACTGACCTCGGCGTGACCGGCGGTGGCTCTGGCCGCCACATGGTCTATTCCGCTGGCAAGCAGGACCATACCGTGCCGGGTGGCGACATGATTGAGCATGTTGTGGAACTGGTGGAAGCCCGCGTGGCGGCCATTCAGGCAGAAGAAGCTAAGGAAAAGGCTGAAGGCGTAGTGCCGGAACTGCCGGAAATGTCTTCCGCCAAATAAGGTCTCGGACAGGTGCGTGCGCGGGCTTTCTGCCTGCCACGCCCCCGAGAGATTTTTCCTTTTTTATTACAGATCAGGACACGATCTCCGGCGGTCTGAACCGCGCGGATGTCAGGTCGGGAGTCATTCGTGAGCAGCATTCAGCCCGTTAGAGGAACGCACGACCTTATTGGGGAGCAGCAGCGCCGACACGCCCATGTGGTGTCTGTCGCCCGCCATATTGCTGGCCTTTACGGGTTTGATGAATGGGCGACCCCGATCTTTGAGGAAACCCGCGTGTTCTCCCGCTCTCTGGGCGATACGTCGGACGTGGTTTCCAAGGAAATGTATTCCTTCAATGACCGCGACGGGGAAAGCCTGACCCTCCGGCCGGAAGGGACGGCAGCGATCTGCCGCGCACTGGTGACCAATGGCCTGACCCAGTCTCTGCCGCAGAAGGTTTTTTATGCCGGGCCGATGTTCCGGTATGAGCGCCCGCAGAAAGGCCGGTATCGCCAGTTTCACCAGATTGGTGCGGAGCTTCTTGGCGCAGCGGAGCCGCTGGCTGATGCAGAAGCCATTGCTCTGGCGCATCAGCTCCTGACAGCACTTGGCGTTGCGGATGACGTGACGCTGGAACTGAACACACTAGGCGATACAGCCAGCCGTGACGCCTGGCGGGCGGCGCTGGTGGCGTATTTCTCCGGCCATAAAGACAAGCTTTCCGAAGACAGCCTGAATCGTCTGGAAAAGAACCCGCTGCGTATTCTGGACAGCAAGAACGCCGGGGATCGCGTTCTGGTAGCCGATGCGCCGATGATGGAAGAATTCCTGACACCGGAAGCGCGCGCGTTCTGGGATGGCCTGCGGCGTACGTTGGACGGGTTCGGGATCGCCTACAAGGTCAACCCGAGCATTGTGCGCGGGCTGGATTACTACAACCACACGACGTTTGAGTTCGTCACCCGTCGCCTTGGCTCTCAGGGCACGGTGCTGGCTGGTGGGCGTTATGACGGGCTTGTGCAGCAGATGGGTGGCCCGGAAGTGCCGTCTATCGGGTGGGCTGCCGGGGTAGAGCGCCTTGCCATGCTGCTTGAGGAGGCGCCTGCTGCACCGCGTTCTGTGGTGATTGTACCGGTTGGATCGCCGGATGAAGGGGCTGTGCTGAGCATCCTGCAAACGCTGCGTCAGCAGGGCGTGCGGGTAGAAATCGGCTATCGTGGCTCCCTGCGTAAGCGGATGGAGCGGGCTGGCAAGCAGAACGCCAGCCACGTGCTGTTCCTGGGTGATGACGAGCTGGCGCGGGGCAGCTTCCGTGTGAAAAACATGGAAACGGGCGAAGAAGCAGAAGTCTCGCGCGACACGCTGTTTTCCAACGCTGCCAGCGTGTTTGCCAAAGCAGGTGAGTCTGCCGCGCAATGACTTTAGACGAACGGCTGGACAGAATTGTTGGCCGGGCGCTGGAGCTTGAAGCCCTGCTGGCAAGCGGTGTGAGCGGTGAGGCCTTTACACAGGCCTCACGGGAGTACGGGGAAATAGAACCCGTCGTCTCCCGCATTAACGCCCTGCGGGCGGCGGAGCAGGAAGCCCGTCAGGCGGAAGCCCTGCTGGCTGATCCTGAAATGAAGGAACTGGCCGAAGCCGAGCTCTCCGAACTGCATGAAACGCTCCCGCAACTGCGGCAGGATGTCCGTCTGGCCATGCTGCCGCGTGATGCGGCGGATGAGCGCAGCGCCATTCTGGAAGTCCGTCCTGCGGCGGGGGGTGATGAGGCCGCTTTATTTGCCTCAGAACTGTTCGATCTCTATCGCCGGTATGCGGACCTTCGGGGCTGGCGCTTTTCCGTCATGGATTATGATGAAAGCGAGCTTGGCGGCCTGCGCTGCGGCATTGCAGAAATTACCGGCAAAGGCGTGTTCGCGCGCCTGAAATATGAATCCGGCGTGCATCGGGTGCAGCGTGTGCCCGCTACGGAAAGTCAGGGTCGTATCCATACCTCAACCGTGACGGTGGCTGTGCTGCCGGAAGCGGAAGAGGTGGATGTCACCATTGATGAAACCGATTTGCGCATTGATGTCTATCGCGCCTCTGGTGCTGGTGGGCAGCACGTGAACAAAACGGAAAGTGCGGTGCGTATCACCCATATGCCCAGCGGCATTGTGGTGGCCATGCAGGAAGAAAAAAGCCAGCATAAGAACAAGGCTAAGGCCATGAAGATCCTGCGGGCACGGCTATACGAGCGGGAGCGTGCGCAGGCGCATGAATCCCGAGCAGCAGACAGGCGCTCTCAGGTTGGCACGGGCGACCGATCAGAGCGTATTCGCACTTACAATTTCCCGCAGGGGCGGGTGACGGACCATCGCGTGAACCTCACCCTCTACAAAATTGATCGCATCATGCTGGGTGAGATTGATGACTTTGTGGATGCGCTGACGCAAGAGGAGCAGGCGGCTCTGCTGGCCGCTGAAGGGCTGTAAGGCTTCCAGTCTTTCAGCTGACCGGCGTTGCGCAGACATTGGACTGGCCGGGGTGATGTTCCGCCGCGTCCAGATCATCCGGGTCCTGCAGGAAAAACTCGGTAAAGTTATCTGACCCTAAAGCGTAGAAATGATGGTGGTCAGGGTTATGCAGCGTGCCGTCGCTATTCACCTCATGTGTTTCCACACGGCATTCCGGCGTGCGGATCGTAATTTCACCACACAGGGTATAGGTGTGCTCAAGGCGGCCTGCGGGCGTTGTCACCCGAATGGTTTTTTCCGGGATCTGGTCATTTAGCCGGATGGTGGCTGCGAGTGTGCCATCAATATAAATGCGGGAGACTTCCGAGATTTCAGCACTGGCCTTGCCATCCGTCACGGTGAATTCGCCAGCCAGCGCAGGGGCTGCGGCAAGTGGCTCTGTGACAAGAGCGGCACAAACCGTTAAGGCCGTGCGGGAGATGGGGAGAATGCTGAAAAAACGCGTCATGGAACCCGAATCGCTGACAGGAAAGTAATCTTGTGACTAGAGCAGAAAACAACCAGACCGGCCAGACTCTGGAGCAACTGCTCGCTCTGGGCACGCAGCAGTTGGCCAAAGCCGGAATTGAGTCGCCCCGGCGTGAAGCCCGACTGTTGCTGACCTATGCTCTGGGGCTCACGCCGGAACAAATGCTTTCTCGTTCCCCGCGTGATCTGGTGCCGGAACAGCCCTTTCTTGCGTATCTGGCACGACGGGCGGCGCGGGAGCCTATGGCCTTTATTACCGGTAGCAAAGGCTTCTGGACGCTGGATCTGGCGGTTTCCCCCGCCACTCTGGTACCGCGTGGCGATAGTGAAACGCTGCTGTCCTGCCTGCTGGATTATTGCCCGGAGACACAAAGCCCGAAAGCCATGCTGGATCTGGGAACGGGCACTGGTTGCCTGTTGCTGGCCGCACTGGCGGAATATCCGCACTCCTGGGGAATTGGGGTGGATATCAACCCGGATGCGGCCGTGCTGGCGCAGGGGAATGCCCGGCGCTGCGGTCTGGCGGACAGAGCTCTTTTCATGGCCGGGGTCTGGGACAACGCCTTGGAGGGGCAGCGCTTTGACGTGGTGCTGAGCAACCCGCCCTATATCCCTACAGCTGATCTGGCGGAACTGATGCCGGAAGTGCGTCTGCATGAGCCTCTGGCCGCGCTGGATGGCGGAGATGACGGGATGGCAGCCTATCGGGTGCTCTGTGCCCGCATGCCCCATGTGCTGGCGCCAGATGGTGTGGCGATTTTTGAAATCGGGATCGGGCAGGGGGAGGACCTGCGGGCTGTGGCGGCTGAGGCAGGTCTTGAGGTGCTGGAAATCCGTTCCGACTTTGGAGATGTGTCTAGAGCCGCAGTTTTGCGGGTCTGTCGTGAAATGAGCGCATAAAAAACAGGTTGGCTTTATGGCTGCTGATTGATAATATGCCGAAAGCTTATCCTTTTGGTAGCGATGGTCTTCTTTTAGCCGCTACCCGGATAAGCCATGGGGCTTTTTTACTCAGCAGCGGTTTTCTCTGCGCTGGACTAAGCCCGTTCCGAAAGACAATTCGGCCTTCAGTCAGGAAACGCGTCTTAACACAATAGTCTTGGACTGTTTCTTCATGCAGAACGCCATGAACAGGAAAGTGCTGCGATAGCTCATGAATGTAAAACGGATGCGAACCAGAAATCATCGCTCCAGCGGTGGGAGTGGTGGTACTTCCCGGCATCTGAATGGTCAGATCCCGATGAACCGGAACCATGTTTTTGACAGCCATGGACCGGATGTCCGTGTGCGTGGGACAGCCCAGCAGCTTTTTGAAAAATATCTCCAGCATGGTCGCGACGCGACAGGCGCGGGTGACCGTGTTGCCGCTGAAGCCTATTTTCAGCATGCCGAACATTATTTCCGTATCATGAACGCCATGGCGCAGGCTGCTCAGCAGAGCCAGCAGGAGCGTGCGGAACGTCAGGCAGCGCGTCAGAGCCGCCCGCAGATGAATGCAGGCGACGAGAACAACGACAGCCGTCAGGATGGTGATGACGCTCAGCCGCCACACGGCGAAGCCGAGCCTCAGCCGGAATTTTCTGAGCACTGAGAAAAAAGACCATGTGCTTCAGCCCGCTTTGATGATGGGCTGAAGGGCAGGGCGTGATGTGTTCCATGCTGTTTTTGCGGCGTGGAAACAGCATTACGGCAGCGACTGCGCGCAATGTGCAGTGGTTGCCAGATCAGCTATTTTTAAAAAAGAAAAGACCGAACCCTTTAAAATCAGTCTGGCATATCGCGGGTAAGTATAAAACTTACTGCGCCTAAACGCCTGATTTTTAAGGAAAGATGGTAGCGGCGGACGGATTTGAACCGCCGACCAAGGGATTATGATTCCCCTGCTCTACCGCTGAGCTACGCCGCCATCGTTCGGTGGAGGTGATCTACTATCGTGAGGGGGAGGCCGTCAAGACGTGAAGTCTGAATTTGTTACAAAAAATGTGCAGCCTCGTCTTACTGGCCGAGATTTCCACCGCCAAAGATATAATTGCTGACCTGCTGCTCCAGGCTGGATGGCTCGATCGTGTGGGTCATCATGGTGCCGGGGGCGACGGGGGTGTGAGATTTGCCTGGTTCGATAATCAGAGCGTTATCGGATGAGAGCGTGCTGCTGCCGATTGTCAGCGTGCTGTCTTCCGGCAGTTTCAGTTCCGAATTCAGGCGGAAGCGCACAATGGCCATCTGGGAGACCGGGTCCAGCGCGACGGAAGAAACGCGGCCAACATTCACGCCGGCAAGATCTACATCTGCACCACGGTTCAGGCCATTGGCGGAGACAAAGCGGGCGGAGAGGTCATACCGATCCTGCCCCGGTGCTGTCTGGGTGGCGCGGGCATAGAGCGCAAACGCCAGAGTGCCAGCCAATACTGCGCCGCTAAAAATGCTCGCGCCTGCGCGGCCACGTCCAATCATGAGTGTAATCTCTCCATTTATCCTGCCGTGGCGTGGTGCGCCTGAGCCCATCAATGCTTGCAGCACGTACGCACATGGTGCAAGGACAACCTTCCTTCTTTGATACGGCCAAATCAGGGTTTGTTACGGATGTCTTTCATTCAGGCGATGATCATAGCGCTCCTGCAAGGCGCGACGGAGCTTTTTCCAGTCAGTAGTCTGGGGCATGCCGTCATTCTGCCTGCGCTGCTGCACTGGTCTTTTGACCAGCATGCTCCGGCGTTCCTGCCGTTTCTGGTCATGCTGCATCTTGGTACCTCCGTCGCATTGCTGATCTTTTTCTGGAAAGACTGGGCCGCTCTGGTCAAAGGGGCGCTGGGGCAGGCGGGGCAAAGTTTGCAAATGCAGAGCCTGCATATCCTGAGTCTTCTGGTGGTTGCGACCATTCCGGCAGTGATTATCGGCGGCCTGTTTGAGCATATGTTGCGCAGCCTGTTCGGCTCCGCCTCTGCCGCCGCAATTTTCCTGTTCCTGAACGGTTTCATGCTGCTTCTGGCGGAAAGACTGCGCGGTATTTCCGGACGGACAGACGTGCGCACCGTGGCGGATATGACCTATAAAGATGCGGTGATTATTGGCCTGTTCCAGTGTATTGCATTCTTCCCCGGTTTCTCCCGCTCAGGGGCGACAATCTGCGGTGGCCTGCTGCGTGGCCTGCGGCATGATACAGCAGCCCGCTTTTCTTTTCTGATGGCAGAGCCCGTCATTATCGCTGCGACGGTGCGTGAGGCTTTCAAGCTGCGCTCCGAGCCGTTTGATCCGGCCCAGATGCATCTGGCGATGATCGCCGCTGTCGTGTCCGGCATCACTGCGCTGGCCAGCACGGCTTTCCTGATGCGGTATTTCCGTGACCATGATCGGTGGGCGCTGTCCCCATTTGCCTATTATTGTATGGCGGCTGGCGCGATTGCGACCGTGATTTTTCATTTCTCTTCGTGAACGAATAACCTACGCTGTGCCGGGCGTAGGATAATACTGTAGTGGCAAGCCGGGCTGGATGATCAGGCCCGGTTTTTGGTTGGAGGTTACACAGGCTCTCATGGGGTTTTCATCCTGCCCGGATACAGGGCGGTCTCGTCGCAAATCACTTGAGAGAATTGAGCAGGAAAACGGTGCTCAACGGCTGAAGAGAACGCTGGGACCTGTGCAGCTCACCATGCTCGGGGTTGGTTCGACCATCGGGGCTGGCATTTATGTCATGACCGGTACGGCGGCTGCCAACTATGCCGGGCCTTCCATTCTGCTCTCCTTTATTGTGGCAGGGCTGGCGTGTCTGTTTACCGCCCTGTCTTACGGTGAGCTGGCATCGGCCATGCCGGTTTCAGGCTCAGCTTACACCTATGCTTACGTGTCCATGGGCGAGGCCTGCGCATGGGGTGTCGGGTGGCTGCTGCTGCTGGAATACGGTATTTCCTGCGCTGGCGTTGCGGCAGGCTTTTCCGGCTATGCTGTCAGTCTGCTTCAGGATTTTGGTATCCAGATCCCGCATGCTCTCACCACCACGACCTTACAGGTCATCTTTGATAGTGCCGGTCGGCATATTTCCGGCGGCGGTCAGCTGGATTTGGTGGGAGCCTTTTCCATTCTTGTGGTGACAGGCCTGTTGATTTTGGGGGTTAAGGAATCCCTGCGGATCAATACTGCCATTGTCTTCCTGAAGGTTGGGGTGCTGGCGGTCTTTGTAGGGGTTGGCCTCTGGCAAATTCATCCCGCTTACTGGACGCCCTTTATCCCGCCGCATGAAGGCGGCTTCCGCTACGGTATTCCGGGGATCTTCCGGGCAGCGTCTATTATCTTTTTTGCCTATGTGGGGTTTGAGGCGGTTTCAACAGCCTCTTCCGAAGCGCGGAATCCCCGGCGGGATATTCCGGTCGGGATTATCCTCTCGCTGCTGATCTGCACAGCGGTCTACATGATTGTAGCGGCTGTGCTGATTGGGGTCGTGCCCTGGAAGCTGCTGGACGTAGCGGACCCGCTGGCGGTAGCGGTGAATGCCATGCATCAGCCATGGCTGGCGTTTTTTGTAAAAATCGGCGCGGTGATTGGTCTGTGCTCAGTGCTGTTCGGGCTGCTGTATGCGCAGAGCCGCATCTTTTTTGCCATGGCAGAAGACGGCTTACTGATGCCGCTTTTCTGCAAGCTGCACCCGCGTTACTGCACGCCGTGGATCGGTACCATTCTGCTGGGTGTGGTGGTAGCCATTGCGACCGCGACGCTGCCGATTGATATCATTGGGGATCTTGTCAGTCTGGGCACAGCCACAGCCTTTGGGATTGTCTGTTTTACGGTGATCTGGATCCGCAATACGGCCCCGGACTTCCCGCGCACGTTCAGTGTGCCGGGAGGCGGCTTCATTGTGAAGGGGATCTGGATTGGCTATGCGCCGCTACTGGGTATTCTGTTCTGCCTGATCATGGCAGCGCCCCTATTTGTCGATATGATTTTTGCGCTGTTTTCAGGGGACCCGGTGCCCGCTACTCTGCTGGCGGTTTATTGCGGGATCGGCTGGGCCAGTTACCGGTTTTATGGTCGTAAACATTCCCGGCTTGGGCGGGAACTGGCAGACTAAAGCTGTGGAGAGGCTGCTTAAAGCAGCCTCTTAGTCGTTCATGGGGTAGGAAGCCAGCAGGCGCTTCTGCCGCCGCCACAGGCGGACACCGTGCCACAGGCCGCTGGATTTCCAGCCTTCCTTTTTCTTCTTGGCGCCAATGCGGAATGTTTCCCGGTAATGGTGGAACTGGGCCGCATAGGCCTCACGCAGGGTCGTGCTGGAATCCCAGATATGGGTCGCTTCCGAGCCGACGCCGTTGATTTCGATAATCTCGAATTTTTCGCCCTGTTTCAGCGCCTCAACGGACTCGAATTTCACATCTACCCGGCCAAAATGGAAGTCGGGGATGTCCTGCATGATCTCATCCAGCCGGTTAACCAGAGCCGGGGTGATATCCGCAGCGCCATTATGGAAAATGGCGCCTTTGCAGTGGTTGCCGGCAAAAACGAGGTCGAGCGTTTCCCCTTGCTCCAGCACGTCGTTCAGGCGGGCTTGCAGGCGAGGGGTGTAGATATGCAGCAACAGGCTGGTGCGCGGGTCCTGCTTGAGCAGGTCCAGCACCGTGGAACGGCCATCTCCGACCAGCACCGGGATATCTTTGTAGGTGAGAGAAGAAATCTCACCGCGTGGGCTATCCGGATGGCGGATGTAGAACAGGCCAGCTTCATGCTTGTAGGGAATAAGCCGCTGGAGGACGAGTTTGATACGGCGTGGGAAGGCCGCCAGAGCCGCCGCCAGTTCCGCTTCCGTGCGGGCCAGTTTTACGCCGGTGCCGTTACAGCCAACGTCGGGTTTAACCACAACAGGAACACTCAGCCCTTTGTCTGCTAAGGCTGCCAGTGCACGCTTCGTATCGTCCGTGCCGGTGATGAGCGTGGTGTAGGGCGCAATCCAGCGGGAGGCAACGCTACCCGCCATATCCAGAATGCCGCTTTTGCTCTCACCGCACAGGCCGCCGGTTTCAATCCGCGGGTTGGCGGCCGTCGGGGTGCTGAAGTCTCCGTAACGGATACCCAGCAGGATCCAGTAAATGACAACGGGCGTATAGAACGCCCAGCCCGGCCAGAACTCAAAGCTGGACAGTGGAGAGCTGGGTTTGCTCCGGGCCTGTCCTGATGGAGTGGAAGCCTGATGAGGCTGAGACGATGTGGACAGCTGGGTCATTTTCCCTGCTTCTGAATGCGGGCGGCAATGCGACCCATAATGATAATGACCAGCACAAAGCCGAAGATACCGACCCAGCGCCAGGTTCCGAGATGGGCCAGCAGAAACCCACCGATGCGCAGCGATAGCGCAAAAAGGGCAGATGTCCAGATCATGGTGGCGAGAATGGTGGCTAGAGTGAAGGTGCGCAGACCTGCATTGAAAAACCCGCAGGCCGTATAGAGCGGCAGACGGGTGCCCGGCACAAAGCGACTGATAAACACCACCTTGAACAGTTTTTGGGTCAGCCACTGCCGCTGCACGTCCCGCTCCGGGGTTTCAATCCATCTGCGGGCAGGGGGCCAGCGCGCGGCCAGATAGCCCAGCCCGTATAGTCCGACATCTCCTGCAACAATTCCGACATAAAGCGCGATTAAAGCTGTGCCCGGTGCCAGTGTATGGAGCTTGACCTGTATGGCGGTAAGAACTGTGGCAGCATCTTCAAGAATAAAAGTAGCGATGATGACAATGAGAACCTGAAAAAGCGGCTGTGTTGTTGTCAGCTCAAGAAAATGGTCCAGAGATCCGGGCATACAGAAAAAGGGTCCACAGGTCGGAGTGCGGGAGTGTCACAGGATGCGGGGAGAGAAGGAGTCTCCACACGCCCGAATGTCAAGCAATACAGCAGATACAAAGGCGCACGGAGTGCGAAACATGCCGTATGGGTGTATCTGAGAGACAGACAAGATGTGGGAGGATAAAGTGACGTCCTGTCCCGCTGGTTTATGCGTGTAACAACAGGGCTGATACGGAATGCTGAGAAGACGATTTCTTGTGGGCGGGGCTGTGTCCGCCGCTGTGGCGACCCCGGCTTTTGCAAAAAGCAAAGTGACGCACGCCTCCTCTTCTGCCGCTGAGCAGGGGAGCTATGCCGCGTTTCTTGCCGGTGTGCGGCGGGAAGCCATTAGCAAAGGCCTTTCCGCTTCTGTGGTGGACGACGCGCTGGCGTTAACGTCCGAACCCAACGCGAAGGTTTTGAAGGCAGACCGGCATCAGCCGGAATTCACCCTGACATGGGCGCAATACAAGGCGCGGGTGATTACCGATAAAAAGATTTCAGACGGGCAGGCGGCTGTTAACAAACGCGAGGCGCTGTTGGGCAAGGTGAGCCAGCTTTATGGCGTGGATCGCGGTGTGATTGCCGGCATCTGGGGGCTCGAATCTGCTTACGGCACCAAAATGGGCACGTTCCATGTGGTCGATGCGCTTGCGACTCTGGCATATGACGGACGCCGGGCCGCCTTTTTCCGCACGGAACTGTTCAAGGCGCTGACTATTCTGGGGCAGGGCGATATTACGCCTGCGGGCATGCTGGGGAGCTACGCCGGGGCTATGGGGCAGCCGCAGTTCATGCCCAGTGCGTATGAGCAGTATGCGGCCAGTTTCCCCGCCGGTGGCCGGCGCGATATCTGGACCAATGAAGGCGATGTGTTTGCCTCTATTGCCAACTATCTGGCCAAATGCCACTGGATTGCCGGTCAGCCGTGGGGCGAGGCTGTCGATGTGCCGGATTCCATTGATCAGGGGCAGATCGGGCGGACAATCGTGCGTCCGGTTTCCTACTGGGCAACGCAGGGTGTGCGACCGCAAGCGGGCGGTGACTTTACCCATATGGGGCTGAGCGGCGCCATTATCCGGCCTGATGGCGTTGGGGGTGAAGCCTATATGGTGTACCACAATTTCAATGTCATCCGGCGGTATAACCCGTCTGATTTTTATGCTCTTGGTGTTGGTCTTCTGGGTAGTGCCGTGGCGTGAAAAAAGCCGTTCTTCTCTGTTGCGTTGGTATGGCGGCCTGTTCCAGACCGCAGCAGCCAGCGGTAAAGCCTGATGTGCATTATGTGGTCGGTCCTGCCTGGCAGGCTGGAGGCGCATGGGTGTATCCCCGAGAGGATTTTTCCTATCAGGCTAAGGGGCTGGCCGTGCGTCAGGTGGCATCCAACCAGCCGCTGACAACGGATGGAGAAGTGCGGAATCTGCTTTCCATGACGGGAAGCCATCCTACTCTGCAACTGCCTGCAGTTGTGACGGTCATCAATCTGGACAATGGGCGGGAAATTACCATCCGCGTGAATGATCGTGGTCCTGCGGAAGCCGGTCGCGTTCTGGGGCTTTCACCCAAAGCGGCTGATCTGCTTGGGGTGGGGGCAGAGCCTGCCCGGGTCCGGGTGGTGGAGGATGAAGTCACCAGTCGCCGGCTGGCGGAAGTGCTGCCGGGTGGCCCGATGTTGCAGATTAACACCGCCCCGCGGGAAGCCGTGAAGCAGACGGACCTTAATGGTTCGGCTGCGACCCTTCAAAATGCAGGTGTGTCCGCTCAGGCAGAGCCGCAGACTGCACCCGCAGGACAGATGACGACCCCAGCAGCCGTCCAGTTGCCGGAGCTTCCCGCGCAATGGCGGCAAGGGCAGCCTGAGGCGACGCAGCTCTGGGTTGAGACGGCAGATTTTACAGCGCGCGGGGCAGCAGCAAGGCTGGCCGCGCAGGATGGAGGCTCGGTCTGGCCTTCTTTCACACCACAAGGCAAGATGTGGGCTGTCCGACAAGGACCTTTTACGACTATAAGCGACGCGGATGCGGCCTTGAAGCGTGCACTCGCTGATGGCTTGACCGGATCTCATATCGTCGTCGAATAGGAAAGAACGTGCAAACTCGACGGTTTCTTCTCGCAGGGGGCGCAGCCCTCCTCTCAGGTAGTTATTCTCTGACTGCTTTTGCCCGTAAGCCAAAGGGAGCGCACCCGCATGCGGTTGCTCCTGCCGCTGCGGCGCCTCAGCCTGATGGAGTAGCGCAAACACCTGCGACCACGCCTGTCGGCCCGCTGGATACACTGGCGCGCTGGGCGTGTATTATTGACTATAAGAGTGGCGCGACCCTGCTTGAAAAAGCAGCGGACGAACGCATGCCTCCGTCTTCTCTGACCAAGATGATGACGGCTTATGTCACGTTCAGCATGCTTAAGGCTGGCCGCCTGCGCTTGGATCAGGCTCTGCCGGTGAGCGAACGCGCCTGGCGGATGCAGGGTTCCCGCATGTTCGTGCCGTTGGGGCAGAGCATCCCGGTGCAGGACCTTATTCAGGGCATGGTCATTCAGTCCGGCAACGATGCCTGCATCGTACTGGCGGAAGGGATTTCCGGGTCTGAAGAACAGTTTGTCACGCTGATGAATGACATGGCCGGCAAGCTGGGGCTGACCAATTCCCACTTTATGAACGCGACGGGCTGGCCTGCGGAAAACCACTACATGACGGCCCGTGACGTCGCCTATCTGGCTCTGCGGCTGATCCATGATTTCCCGGAATATTACCATTATTTCTCGGAAAAAGAGTTCTTCTTCAACAAGATCCATCAGACAAACCGCAACGCGCTGGTTGTTAAAGGGCTGGCTGACGGCCTGAAGACCGGCCACACGGATGCTGGCGGATTTGGTCTGTGTGCGTCGTCTGAGCGTGACGGTCACCGCGTCATCATGGCCATTAACGGTCTGCCGACGGATGGTGCCCGTGCGCGTGAGGGTGAACGCCTGATGGGCTGGGCCTTTGCAAACTTCGAGTCTGCGACCATCGTCTCCAAAGGCGATGTTCTGGAACAGGCTCCCGTCTGGATGGGCACAAGCCAGACCGTACCGCTGGTGGCTGCGCAGGACTTCACCATGATGCTGCCGCACGGCTGGCGGAACGGGACCCATCTGTCTCTGGATTATCAGGGGCCGCTGGCGGCTCCTATTCAGCAGGGGCAGCCAGTGGGGCAGTTGACCGTTATGCTGCCGGGTGGCCGACAGGCGCTGGTGCCGGTGGTAGCCGGTCAGAGTGTGCCGGCTCTGGGTGTTTTGGGGCGTGCAGCGCGCCGTCTGCACCTCTGAGCCATGGCAAAGGGTCTGTTTGTTACACTGGAAGGCAGCGAGGGGGTGGGGAAATCCACCCAGCTCCGCCTGCTGCACTCCGCTCTGGCTTCTCTGGGGCATGATGTTCTGACCACGCGGGAGCCGGGAGGCTCTCCCGGGGCGGAAGATTTGCGGCAGCTTTTGCTGTTTGGCAAAAATCCGCTTTCCCTGCGGGCTGAAATCCTGACGCATTTTGCGGCCCGTGCCGACCATCTGGATCAGATGATCACCCCGGCACTGGCCGAAGGGCAGATTGTGATCTGTGACCGGTTTACAGATTCCACCATGGCTTATCAGGGTTATGGGCGGGCGGAAGGTGAGCCGGATGTGCTGGATATGATCTCCCGCCTGCAAAGCCAGTTGGGGCGTGACCCGGACGTGACCTTTCTTCTGGAAGCGCCACGGGACGTAGCCCGGTTGCGGCTTGCTGCGCGTGGTGCCCCGGTGGACCGATATGAGCAGTCCGACGAGGCGTTTCATGCGCGGGTCAGCGCCGGGTTCCGGGAAATTGCCCGGCAGAATACCGGGCGGATCCGCAGGCTGCAGACGGATGCGCATTCAGCTGAAGAGATTAACAGTCTGATTGTGAAAGATATTCTTTCTCATATTGCGCAGGCTTAAGCCGGTGCAGAGTGACCCGCGTCAGGCCTCCTTGCACCTACATGGGCATGCAGAGCCTCTGCAGGCGTTTCGCAAGATTTTTGAAAGCGGGCGTCTGCCGCATGCCTGGCTGATTACTGGGGCGCCCGGGATTGGTAAGGCGACTTTTGCTTTCCGTCTCGCCCGGATGATTCTGGGGGGAGAAGAGCCGGAAAGTCCGGCAGGGCGGCGGATTTCTGCTGCCACGCATGCGGACCTTCTGGTCGTCAGCCGCAGTTTTGATGAAAAAAAGCAGCGCTATCGCGGTGAGATCGTCGCGGATGAGGTGCGGCCCATTAATGCCTTTCTGCGTCGTACGGCAGCAGAAGGGGGCTGGCGCGTTGTAATTGTGGATGGCGCAGAATGGCTCAACCGCAGTGCGGCTAACGCGCTGCTGAAAATTCTGGAAGAACCGCCCCCAGCGGCGGTGCTGCTGCTGACATGCTCTGCACCGGGGCGTCTGTTGCCGACCATTCGGAGCCGGTGCCGCAGGCTGGAACTGGAGCCGCTGGACAGCATGGACATGATGGCCGTGTTGCGGGCGATCCAGCCCGAGGCTTCTGCTGAGGAAATCAGCCGCGTGCAGGCGGCAGCCCACGGTGCACCAGGGCGCGCTGCGGCGTTTCTGGCTGATCAGAATGGTCAGATTGCCAGTCTGGTGGAAGAAACCCTTAACGGGACTTCGGCCAGCCGAGGCTATGAAATTGCCGAAATCGTTCTCCGTAAGGATGGCGGTTTTAATTTATTTTTCAGTCTGTTATCAGATTTTCTTCAGGAACGTGCACGTCAGGCGGCCCGGCAGGGAAATGCCGCGTGCGTTGCACTGGCAGACGCATGGGAAGCGATCATGCGTCTTCAAAGCGAGACGGAACGCTTTAATCTCGATAAACAGGAAACACTTCTCGAAGCCATGACTATTGCGAGCATTGCATGACCCGCCCTTTCTACGTCACGACCCCGATTTATTATGTGAACGGCGCGCCGCACATTGGCCATGCCTACACCTCCATTGCTGCGGATGTGCTGGCACGGTTCCATCGTCTGGCCGGAGATGATGTGTTTTTTCTGACCGGCACTGATGAGCATGGCCAGAAAGTGGAGCAGGCTGCGCAGGCTGCGGGCGTGGAACCCAAGGCCTTTGCCGACCGGGTGTCTGATGACTTCCGCAGCATGGCGGACGCCATGGCCATTTCCTACGATGATTATATCCGCACCACGGAGCCGCGCCACATCAAGGGTGCGCAGGCGCTGTGGCAGAAAGTGGCAGAGAATGACGCCATTTATCTGGGGGCGTATGAGGGCTGGTATGCCCTGCGCGATGAATGCTTCTACGGGGAAGACGAACTGATTGACGGGCCGAATGGCCAGAAAGTCGCCCCGACCGGCGCGCCTGTCGAGTGGGTGAAGGAGCCGTCTTACTTCTTCCGCCTGTCTGATTTTCAGGACCGTCTGCTGGCCTATTATGAGGCAAACCCGGACTTCCTTGGCCCGCATGGCATGAAGCGGGAGATCGTCAGCTTTGTGAAGCAGGGGCTGCGGGATCTGTCTATCAGCCGCACCAGCTTTAACTGGGGCATCCCGGTGCCGGGTGACGACAAGCATGTGATGTATGTGTGGTTCGACGCGCTGGCCAACTATCTCAGCGCACTGGACTATCCTGATACATCAGCCCCGCGGGCCCGTTTCTGGCCTGCCAGCCAGCACCTGGTGGGGAAAGATATCGCGCGCTTCCATGCTATTTACTGGCCGGCTTTCCTGATGGCTGCCGGGATTGAACTGCCGAAGAAGATTTTTGCAAACGGCTGGTGGACTGTTGAAGGCCAGAAGATGAGCAAATCTCTGGGTAATGTGGTCGATCCGCGTGATCTGGTGAAAGAGTTCGGGCTGGATGCCGTGCGCTTCTTCCTGCTGCGGGAAGTGCCCTTTGGTGGTGACAGCGATCTCTCTCGCAAGTCTCTGATTATGCGGAATAATATCGAGCTGGCGAATGATCTGGGCAATCTGGCCCAGCGCACGCTGTCTCTGGTGGCCCGCAACTGTGGGGGCGTTCTGCCGGAACGCCGCACGCTGATAGAAGAGGACACACAGCTTCTGAACCATGTGGCGGTGCTGCCGGAACTGATGGCCAGCCAGATGGACCGGTGTGCCCTGACGGACGCGCTGGAAGATGTGTGGAAAGTCATCCGCGCCTGTAATGCCTATATCGACCATCAGGCTCCGTGGGCGCTCAAAAAGACAGACCCGGAACGGATGAGCGACGTGCTGCGCGTGCTGGTGGATGCCCTGCGCGGAATTGCCGCCGTGCTTCAGCCTTACATGCCGCAGAGCATGGACCGGATGCTGACCCAGCTTGGTGTGACGGAAGAGGAACGCACATTCGCGGCTCTGGAAACGCCGTTGCCGGGAGGCCGTCAACTGCCAGCGCCGCAGGGAATTTTCCCACGTTATGTTGAAGCCGCTGACCCTGCGTGAATGAGACGAGTATGACTGGCCTAATCGACTCCCATTGTCATCTGGATCACTACACGGATGAAGAACTGCCCGCTCTGCTGACGGCGGCCAAAGAGGCCGGCGTTGCCGGGATGGTAACCATCGGCACCCGTTTGGCTCGGGCCGATGAGCAGAAACGTTTGACGACGTTCAATACGCCGGATGTGCGGGTATGGTGCACGGTTGGCACGCATCCGGACCATGTTGAAGAAGTGCCGGTGCCATCCGTGGAAGAGATTGTCGCAATCGCAGATGCGCCGAATGTCGTTGGGATTGGCGAGAGTGGTCTGGATTATTTCCACGGAGCGGAAGAAGTCAGGCCGCTTCAGCAGGAGAGCTTCCGGCAGCATATTGGCGCCGCCCGTGCGCTGAATGTGCCCATTATTATCCACGCCCGGCAGGCCGATGAGGATGTGGCGCAGATTCTGCGGGACGAATCAGCCAAAGGCGCCTTTCCCATCCTGCTGCACTGCTTTGCTTCCAGTGTCGATCTGGCCCGGTGTGTGGTGGAGCTCGGCGGCTATGTCAGCTTTTCCGGGATTGCGACCTTCCCGAAATGCGGTGAATACCGCGAGGTTGCGCGGGACCTGCCGGCGGACCGTATTCTTGTAGAAACCGACTCCCCCTATCTGGCTCCTGTGCCGCGCCGTGGAAAGCGGAATGAACCGGCCTATGTGGCCTATACGGCAGCCTGCCTTGCGCAGGAGCGTGGGCAGGATCTGGCTGAGTTCACACAGATGACGACCGATAATTTTTTCCGTCTCTTCCGTAAGGCGGTCTGAGCAGAAAGACAGACGGTATGAAGGTGACAATTCTTGGGTGCGGCGGCTCCGCCGGTGTGCCCATGCTTGGCGGTGAAGACGGCCACGGCATCTGGGGGCAGTGTGACCCGAAGGAACCCCGGAATATCCGTACCCGCGCTTCGATTTTCATTCAGATGGAAGATGGGGAAGGAATTCTGGTGGATACCGGGCCGGATATCCGTGCCCAGTTGCTGACGCACGGGATTAGCGCCTTCAAATCCATTTTCTACACCCACGCTCATGCCGACCATATTGCGGGGTTAGATGAGGTGCGGGGCATCAACCGCGTGGTGAAGCAGCCGATTACGGCCTATGCCACGCCCTCCGTGCTGGAGGAAATCCAGACGCGCTTTAACTATGTGTTCCAGCCCTGGACCCCGCCCCATTTCTTTCGTGCCGTGGTTGAAGCACATCCGGTGCCGTTGCATGGGGAGGTGGTGATGGGGGGCTACAAGGTCTCGCTGTTTGAGCAGAGCCACGGGCGTATCCCGTCATCGGGGCTGCGCTGCGGGGGTTTTGCTTACAGCACAGATGTTGTGGAATTGCCTGAAGCCTCGTTCGAGGTGCTGGCCGGGGTCGATACGTGGATTGTCGATTGCTTCCAGAAGGAGCCGCATAGCGCCCACGCCTGGCTGGACCGGGTGCTGGAATGGAAAGATCGTATCCAGCCGCGCCGCCTGATTCTGACCCATCTGGGGCCGGATATGGACTGGGCGTGGATGCAGGCCAATCTGCCGGACGGGGTAGAGGCTGCCTGCGACGGCCTGTGCTTTACGCTGCCTGACCCGGAAAAAGCCTGAGGACCGTTTGCGGTCGGCGTTCTGTAAGGGGACTGGCTGCTATAAAATGGTAACGCTGAATAAAAATATCCCCCGGACTCTTATGCAGTCCGGGGGATATTTTTTTATCTACTGTAGCTGTGAAGCCTGCTGAAATGCCGATTTTACCGGCTCATCAGCACCGTCAGATCGGCATGTTCCAGAATATAACGCGTCACGCCGCCCAGAATGAGCTGACGGAGGCGGGAGTGGGAATAAGCCCCCATGGCCAGCATATCCGCATCAAAATCGTGGCAGGCTGCCAGCAGGCCCTTGCCGACATCCCGGTCTACCGGCGGGAAATCGACAGAGTCGGCTTTAATACCGTGAAAAGAAAGATAGTCGATCACATCGCGCGCCTTGGGGCCGCGACGCTGATAATCCTCACAATGCAGAACCCGCACCGCTTCTGCCGTCTGAGCCCATGCCAGAGCGCCACGCAGGGCTGAAGAGGATTCAGCCGTGCCGTTCCAGCCAATGCAGACGCGCTTAATCATGCCTTTGGGGGGCGTGCGGGGCGCGATGACAACAGGGCGGCCACTATCAAACAGAACCGCATGCAGCGTTTCGGAAGACGAGGCTTCCGCGCCTGAATCCGGATGCGGCACCAGTGTGAAGTCCGACAGACGGGCGTGAGAGGGGACAATCTCACTTTCCGCACCATTGATGATGTTGAAGCTGATGCTCGGCTTGTCCCACGGGAAAACCGAGTGAGGAGAAATCACTTCAATATCCGGGTGCGCCGCCACAAAGCGTTCAAACAGCGCACGCACTTCATGCGCATGGCGTGAGCTTTCATGCTCGGCGGTGCGCATCAGATCTTCCACCATCGCGCCGGACAGGCCTTCGCCGGCCAGCGGTGCAATGTCCCGGCCATCCGGGCGGACATGCAACACAGCCAGATGCGCCCCAAAGCGGCGGGCAAAATTGTAGCCCCGAATCAGCGCGGCTTCCCCATTGGAGGTGCTGACCATGGGGAGCAGGATTTTACGGACATCTTTCATTGTTCTTGTTCTCCGCGTTGATAAGAATCGGGCTGGCCGACCGGTTGACCTGTTCCGTAAGAGTTATGGATATAAACGCGTGACATTCCAGTGGTTTCCGTCCCGCGTCCATGTTGCGCGATCATGCAGGCGGTAGGGTCTTTCCTGCCAGAACTCAAAACAGGTCGGTGTCACCCGGTAGCCAGACCAGTTTTCCGGACGCGGAATGAGATCCTGCCCCTCGTAACGGGCTTCCACATCTTTCAGGCGCTGCTCAAAAATGGCGCGGTCCGCCAGCGGGCGGGACTGATCAGACGCAACAGCCCCCATGCGGGAGATACGGCTCCGACTCGCAAAATAGGCATCGGCTTCTTCCGCGGTAACCGGGGTTACCGTGCCTTCAATCCGGATCTGCCGACGCAGGCTCTTCCAGTGAAACAGCAAGGCGACATGCGGATTTTCCGCCAGTTCATTCCCCTTGCGGCTGTCGTGATTGGTGTAGAAAACAAACCCACGACGATCCATGCCCTTCAGTAGCACAATCCGGGCTGAAGGGTGGCCATTCGGCGTGCTGGTGGCAACGACCATGGCGTTTGGATCTGAGGGTTCGGTTTTTTCAGCCTCCTGCATCCATTCGGAAAACAGAGTGAACGGATCGGCCGCAAGGTCAATCAACGCTGGCGAGGAGGCCGGGGAGGGAGTGGAGGTCGATTCAGTCATACCCTGTTCTTTCAGCATCGAATAAAGCCGCTCTTCACGCTTTGTATCGAAAGGCAAGAATGGTTTGAAGCGTTACGCAAGCGCTTTGGTCTTGTTTAGCAGGCTGTGGTATGCGACCAACCGCTACAGTTTTTAGAGCACACTCAACAGACAGGTCGAGGTCACAGCATGTCTTCCAACAACACCACATTGCCCGCCCAGGGAACATTGATGCAGGGCAAAAAAGGTCTGGTAATGGGTGTTGCCAATGATCGTTCCATTGCCTGGGGGATTGCACAGGCGGTTGCGGCTCAGGGTGGTGAGATGGCGTTCACCTATCAGGGTGAAGCGCTGGGCAAGCGCGTCAAGCCGCTGGCTGAAAGCATTGGGGCCTCTCTGGTTCTGCCGTGTGACGTGACGGATGAGGCCGCTCTGGATGAGCTGTTTGCCACGCTGGAGAAAAAGTGGGGCAAGCTGGACTTTGTGGTGCATGCTATTGGCTGGGCCGATAAGCAGTTCCTGCGTGGGCGGTATGTCGATACCCCGCGTGAGGCCTTCCTGACGGCCATGGATATTTCCTGCTTCTCCTTTACCGCAGTGGCCCAGCGCGCCTCTGCCCTGATGAAGGATGGCGGTTCTCTGCTGACCCTGACCTATCTGGGCGCTGAACGCGTAATGCCGCATTACAATGTGATGGGTGTTGCCAAGGCTGCTCTGGAAGCATCTGTTCGTTACATGGCGGCAGATCTGGGGCGTGATGGTATTCGCGTCAACGGTATTTCTGCTGGCCCCATCAAGACGCTGGCTGCCAGCGGCATTGGCGATTTCCGCTACATTCTGAAGTGGAACCAGTATAACGCACCGCTGGAACGCAACGTGGCGTTGGAAGAAGTGGGTGGGGCAGGGCTTTATATGCTCTCTGACCTGTCTTCCGGCGTGACGGGTGAAATTCATCACGTGGATTGCGGCTATAACATTGTGGGCATGAAAAACCCCACGGCTCCGGATATCTCTGTAGCAGGCGACTGAGGTTTACTGTGTCCTACAACAGCTTTGGCCATCTTTTTCGCGTCACCACCTGGGGTGAAAGCCATGGACCGGCCATTGGCTGTGTAGTGGATGGTTGTCCGCCCCGCCTGCCTCTGACAGAGGCTGATATTCAGCCGTTTCTGGATCAGCGCCGGCCCGGTCAGTCTGCCTTTACCACCCAGCGTAAGGAGCCGGATGCCGTGCGCATCCTCTCTGGTGTATTTGAAGGGCAGACAACGGGCACCCCGATTTCCCTGCTGATCGAAAACACGGACCAGCGGTCCCGTGACTACGGCGATATTGCTCAGACTTATCGCCCCGGTCATGCGGATCTGACGTATGACCTGAAATACGGCATCCGTGATTATCGTGGTGGCGGACGCTCTTCGGCGCGTGAGACGGCGTGCAGGGTGGCGGCAGGTGCTGTGGCGCGGCAGGTGCTGGGGCAGGGCGTGCGTATTCGCGGTGCTCTGGTGCAGCTTGGTCCGCACAAAATCGACCGTTCCCGCTGGAACTGGGATGAAGTGACCCGTAATCCGTTCTTCTGCCCGGACGCGGCCTGCGTGCCGGAATGGGAAGAGTATCTGGCTGGTATCCGTAAGGCGGGGCTGTCCATCGGTGCGGTGATTGAAGTTGTTGCGGAAGGCGTTCCGCCCGGTCTTGGCGCGCCGGTTTACGGCAAGCTGGATTCTGATCTGGCTGCTGCGCTGATGAGCATCAATGCCGTCAAAGGTGTGGAAATTGGGGATGGGTTTGCGTCTGCCGCTCTGACCGGCCTTGAGAATGCCGATCCGCTGTCCATGCAGGATGGCCAGATTGCTTTTGGTGCAAACCATGCTGGCGGCATTCTGGGTGGTATTTCCAGTGGTCAGCCGGTTGTAGCGCGGTTTGCGGTCAAGCCGACCAGCTCAATGCTCGCACCGGTGCCGTCTGTGACGCGTGATGGTCAGAATAAAGACGTCATTACCAAAGGACGGCACGACCCGTGTGTTGGGATTCGTGCAGTGCCCGTAGGAGAAGCCATGATGGCCTGCGTGTTGGCAGACCATCTTTTGCGGCATCGCGGACAGGTTGGCTAAAGCTTAGCCAACCAGTTTGGCGTCCAGCGTAATGTTGGCTTTGAAGAGTTTGGAAACCGGGCAGCCAGTCTTGGCTTTGTTCGCCAGTTCCTGAAACTGTTCGGGTGTTGCGCCCGGCACTTCGGCTTCCAGCTTGAGGGCTACCGCATCAATCTCAAATCCATCAGCGGCCTTGTTCAGGCTTACTTCGGCTGTGGTGTCGATGGATTTTGCTGTCAGACCGGCATCTCCCAGAATGAGGGAGAGCGCCATGGAAAAACAGGCTGCGTGCGCAGCACCCAGCAGCTCTTCCGGGTTGGTGCCCGGCTTACCCTCAAAGCGCGTATTAAAACCGTAAGGCTGGTTTTCAAGGGCATGGCTTTCCGTGGAAATAGTGCCGCGCCCTTCTTTGATGGTGCCTTCCCAGTGGGCAAAGCCATGTTTTTTGATAGCCATGATATCATCCTTTTCTTCGTCGGGCGGAGAGTGCACAGAACGCGGCCTCAGCCGTTAAGTTCACGCAATGCTGCTCCGCTCTCGCAGAGATGAGAACCGTGGCGGACTGAAAATGTGGCATAGGATATGCGCATAACCACACGGGTTACCTCACGCCCGCTCTTGCACCGGAGCGGGAACCACGGCATGCGGGAAAGACCTTCTGCCCGTCTCCTGCTTCCGATGGGAAGAAATGGGCTGATAATGCGGAGACCATGATGAGTTCCACCACGACCGATCCTTCTTCATCCGTTGATGTCGCCCTGATTGGTGGGGGCGTGATGAGCGCCACCCTTGGGGTGTTTCTCCGGCAGTTACAGCCGGACTGGCGCATCAGCATTTTTGAGCGTCTGGATAGTGTGGCGGAAGAAAGTTCGGATGCGTGGAATAATGCCGGTACCGGCCATTCAGCACTGTGTGAGCTGAATTATACGCCGCAGAAAGCCGATGGCAGCGTGGATATCAGCAAAGCTGTTGCGGTGAATGAGGCGTTCCAGATCTCCCGCCAGTTCTGGTCCCATCTGGTTGAGAACGACATTATCGCCTCTCCGCGTGATTTTATTACGCCTGTGCCGCACATGAGCTTTGTCTGGGGGGAAGCGAATGTTGCCTTCCTGCGTAAGCGCCATGAGGCCCTGAACGCCCACCCGCTGTTCTCGGGCATGGAATATTCTGAAGATCCCGCGCAGATGGCGCAGTGGATGCCGCTTGTTATGCAGGCGCGGCCACCGGGCCAGCCTCTGGCTGTAACGCGGAGCCTGAACGGGACGGATGTGAACTATGGCGCACTGACGCGCCTGCTGTTCAGCTATCTGACAGAAACAGGCGGCTGCACCCTGCATACCAAACATGATGTGCTGAATATCAAGCGCGGACCGGATGGGCGGTGGCAGATTCTGGTGCAGGATCTTCGTCTCAATACGCAGCGTACGGTCAATGCTCGCTTTGTCTTTATTGGGGCAGGGGGCGGTGCGCTGTCTCTGCTTCAGAAGACGGGTATCCCGGAAGCCAAAGGGGTCGGCGGGTTCCCGGTCAGTGGCCAGTTCCTGCGCTGCACGAACCCGGAGATTGTGGCGCAGCATCGGGCCAAGGTGTACGGGAAGGCTTCTGTTGGTGCGCCGCCCATGTCCGTGCCGCATCTGGACACTCGCATGATTGACGGCAAGCCCGCGTTGCTGTTTGGGCCGTATGCGGGCTTCTCAACCCGTTTCCTCAAACATGGGTCTCTGATGGATCTGCCCCGCTCCATCCGTCCTGATAACATCAAGGCTATTCTGTCCGTTGCGCGGGATAACTGGCCGCTGACCAAATATCTGATTGAGCAGGTCATGCAGTCCAATAGTGAACGGATGAATGCCCTGCGGGACTTTGTCCCCACCGCGCGGTCCAAGGACTGGGAACTGGTGGTGGCTGGCCAGCGCGTGCAGATTATCAAGAAAGACGCTCAGAAGGGCGGGGTTCTGCAGTTTGGGACGGAAGTGATTTCCAGTCAGGATGGTTCAATCGCCGCTCTACTTGGGGCGTCTCCGGGGGCTTCCACCGCAGCACCCATCATGCTGACCGTGCTGAAAAAATGTTTTGCCGAGAAGCTGCCGGAATGGGACGCAAAACTGAAAGCCATGATCCCGTCTTATGGTCAGACGCTGGCGAATAACCCGGACCTGTGTGCTGAGCTGCGGGATAAAACCACGAAGGTTCTGGAACTGGCAGACGTCTGAAGTTTTGTAACCCTTCGCTGCGGGCCATGAAGCACAAGTTCGCAGCGAGGGAGGCCTCAAAAAATTTCGATGTGGCTTTTAAAGCCAAGCATGGCAGCGTCAGGCAAATTGCCTTGTCCATTGGGCCGGAAATAATATTCAAAAACCGGCTGGAAGATGACGCCGCGCATGACATGGATGGCGTAATTCACTTCCAGAACGCTGGTATGCCGCTGGATGCCGGTGGCGTGGTTGATCATGGTCTGATTTTGGCTCTGTAAAAGTGCCTCGGTTTTCTGCACATTTTTGGCAATATGCGTGTAGCTGAACGCAATCCCGATGGTGTCATAAGGGCGGTTGCGCCAGAAACCCCGGTTAATCAGCGCGCCGTAAATTTCATAATCTCGCAGAGCTGTGTGCGGGTCATTATAGATCAGCCCACCAAGAGCCGTGATCCCTGAGTTTTTCTGGCTTTTACGATAGCGCAGAAGCTGCTGGTACAGCATGAGCCAGCTTGACCAGCTATATTGGCGTCGTGCCGGTTGGGCACCCGTCAACACATAGGGTTTTCCACTCGTGTCCCGGTAGGTGTCCGCAACCGATACATCCTGCAAGGCGGCACCAATTTTATAGTGGCCGGGCAGGCTATGGCTCCGTCCTGCTCTTGGTTCCCACCCGACTTCAACCGGCACAACATGGCCGACGATATTGGCTCCGTTGAATTTGAAGCCTGTGCGGTGCTGCGCCACCTGATAAATGCCGTCTTCCGCAAAATAGATGCCCGTTTGCACGTAGACATCACGGGTCGGTCTCCCGCGTACGCGGAAGGCCCACGTGGCTGCGGGATAGCCTGGATAGTAAGAACTGTCTGAAATTCCTTGGGGCGTCCGCAGATGCTGCCGTTCATGAAGTTGCAGAACAGCTCACTGGCGGCAAAATCTGAAAGCTCGGCCATGCGGCCGCCCGCTATGGCAAGGCGGTTACCAAACAGGTTTTCTTCCGCATAGAGCATGACGAGATGCACGGCCACGTTCCCAGCCCCGCCATAATCTTCTGAGCTATGGTTGAGCCAGTCTCCAAACATGCGGTTTGCCGTGGTGCCATAACGCCCGGTCGTAATCATATGCGTGGCCAGCCCTTTCAGGCCGGCCAGCATTTCCCAGTCGATATTCAGGGAGGCTGCATATTGCCCGGCATTACTGGCCCCTTGCCGATAGGTGCGAAATTTCTCGCCGCGGGCCGGTTTGGTGATGGCTCCTGCAAATTCATTAGTGTTGGCGAACAGAAAGGCAATGCCGCGCCGTCGTAACCAGCTTGTCATGCCACCCGGGTCTGAGAATACGGCTTCTGGCCGGGCAAAGGGAGGTACGGTTGAGGGGGGAGAGCCTTTATCCGGCAAAGGCGTATCAACCCGGATAGCGGGTTCGTTCCTCAGCTCCTGATCATCTGTCTGGGCATAGGCCGGAGTCAAAACGAGAAAAGAGAAGAAAAAGACGAAAAAAAGCGTAAGGGCTGACGACCATTTTTTGACGTGTTGAGACCAGATCACATCGAAAAACGGGATTTTATGAAGAAAACTCCAGAAGGAGTATGCGAGTTTTTCCAAAAATCAGCCTATTTATTTTGTTTTTATGGGTTTTCTTAATTATTCATGCAATTTTTTTGGAATTGAAGGAAGAAAGGTAAGGGTCAAGAAAATGTGTTCATCCGTCCGGCCTACGCCGTGGATGACTGCAATTTGTGGGAAGGGTTTGGATGCCCCCGATACTGGTTAACAAAAACCATGCGGCACGACGGCTCAGTCGTCAGTCGGAAATCGACATATCCGCACGGTGCCACCAGCAGGCCTCACGCGGGCGAACGGCCGGGATCATGTCATCCGGGTTGCCGCTGAAGGTCACGGTATTGGTCGGCGTTTCCTGCAGCGAGACCTCCGTGCAACGGAGCACGTCGCCATCTGCACGCAAAAAGGCGCTGAGTTTCGCCATCATCAGGCAGACCATCAGTTCCGTTGTCGGGTCACCCGGTGTGATGACAATGCGCTGCGCCCGGGCAGGCTCGTTGGACTGGAACCATGCCAGCAAGGGATCATCTTCCGCCAGTTGCAAGGCGTGATCCAGTTTTTCATCCACAAAGCGATGCCATGTGCTTTTTGCCCGCTGGAACGAGACCGGCATATTGCCTTTTCCATCCAGCCGTGCGCGGGTCGTGGGGCTGAGGCGTACAGTTACAAATTCATTGTGCCCGTGGGGCAGGGCACAGGATTCACTAGCTCCGTGGATCAGCCGGTGGCCCATGGAAAAGCGACGGGTAAAAACCAGATCAGGCATTGGTCTTCTCCGCTACATACTCTTCCCACCCGGCGCGGCGCAGGGCGCAGGCGGGACATTCTCCACAGCCATGCCCCCACGGGTGCAGGGTGCCGCGGTCTCCCAGATAACAGGTGTGGCTTGCCTCATTGATCAGGGACACAAGCGGAGCCCCGCCCAGGTCTTCAGCCAGTTTCCAGGTTTCGGCTTTATCAATCCACATCAGCGGTGTGTGCAGCACGTAGCGTGAGTCCATGCCAAGGTTCAGTGCGACCTGCACGGCTTTAATGGTGTCATCCCGGCAGTCGGGATAGCCGGAATAATCTGTCTCGCACACGCCGGTGACAATGTGGCGAATACCGCGGCGGGCGGCGAGGGCTGCGGCAAAGGTCAGGAAAATGATGTTGCGACCGGGCACGAAGGTATTGGGCAGACCATCTTTTTCCATGGCGATTTCTGCATTGCGGGTCAGGGCTGTGTCAGAAATATCGCCCAGTGCTCCCAGAGCAAGGGTGTGGTCCATGCCCAGCCGTTCTTTCCAGAGCGGATTTTGGGCGCGCAGGCCGTCTCGCAGGGTCTCACGACATTCCAGTTCCACCGCATGGCGCTGCCCGTAATCGAACCCCAGCGTTTCCACTCGTCCAAAGCGGGCGAGGGCCCATGCCAGACAGGTGGCGGAATCCTGGCCGCCGGAAAACAGGACCAGAGCAGCTTCATCAGAGGCACGTGCGGGAGTGGACATGGGTCAGGGGATACCGGTCAGCTTGTGGGTCTGTAAAGAAAGGCCCCATTTGGGGTGGGCCAGACAATAACGGATGGCAGCCTGTATATTGTCGTTCTGGTTCGGCCCGTCCATGGGTTGGAGCCAGAAATGCTTGAAATCAAGATGTTCCAGTGTGGCCGGATCAAGCCCCGGCTGCGGATAGACCAGCTTGAGTTCTGTGCCGCTCGTCTGTGCCAGTGCCGCGCCCTCTTTGGGGCTGATGCATAGCCAGTCGATGCCCTCCGGTGCGTGCAGCGTGCCATTGCTTTCCACCGCAATGGTGAAATTGCGGGCATGCATGGCGTCAATCAGAGCCGCATCCAGCTGAAGTAGCGGTTCACCACCGGTAAAAACCACCAGCCCCGGCACCGTCATGGCGTTGCCAGACACGGGCCAGAGGCCGGCAATGGTCTCGGCCAGCTTCTCGGCAGTTTCAAACTTGCCGCCGCCATCACCATCCGTGCCGACAAAATCGGTATCACAGAACTGACAGATGGCCTCGGCCCGGTCAGATTCCCGACCAGACCACAGGTTACATCCTGCAAAACGACAGAAGACGGCCGGTCGCCCAGCCTGTCCACCCTCACCCTGCAGGGTGAGAAACATTTCCTTGATCATATAAGACATGCGACAGCTCCTGACGCAGATCAGGCAAGGAATGCAAGAGACATTTTAGACAGAAATGCCAGTTGTATGCATGCCCAGCTTATCCAGCAGCTTGCGATCCCGCGAAGCCTGCGGGTTTGGCGTGGTCAGCAGGCGCTCACCGTAGAAAATGGAATTTGCACCGGCAAGGAAGCACAGGGTCTGTGTTTCATCGCTCATATCTTCACGGCCAGCGGCCAGACGGACGCGGCTTTTGGGCATGCTGATACGGGCCGTCGCAATCATACGGACAAAATCCAGCGGATCGACTTCTTCAGACTCACCCAGCGGGGTGCCCTTTACGCGCACCAGCAGGTTGATCGGAACGCTTTCCGGGTGCGCGGGCAGAGAGGCGAGGGCGGCGATCAGCCCGGCGCGATCTGTCTCATTTTCACCCATGCCGACAATGCCGCCACAGCAGACATTAATGCCCGCATCCCGCACGTTGGACAGGGTATCCAGCCGGTCCTGATAGGTGCGGGTGGTGATGATGTCGCCATAATAATCGGGCGAGGTATCCAGGTTGTGGTTGTAGTAATCCAGTCCGGCTTCACGCAGCTTGCCAGCCTGTCCGGCATCCAGCATGCCTAGTGTCACGCAGGTTTCCAGACCAAGGTCTTTGACGCCTTCAATCATGGCGCAAACGGTTTCCAGATCATGCTCCTTGGGGGAGCGCCATGCGGCACCCATGCAGAAGCGGCTGGCCCCAGCTTCCTTCGCCTTGCGGGCTTCTGTCAGCACGGCATCGACGGCCATCAGGCGCTCGGCCTTTACGCTTTTTTCGTGCAGCGCGCTCTGCGGGCAATAGGCACAATCTTCCGGGCAGCCGCCGGTTTTAATGGAGAGCAGCGTGGAAATCTGCATTTCCGTGGGGTCAAAATGCGCCCGGTGTGTTGCCTGAGCACGGAACATCAGCTCCGGAAGCGGAAGGTCCAGCAGAGCCTGAATTTCCGGCACCGTCCAGTCATGACGGACTTCCGGCAAAGGGGCTGAGGGAGAACGCGTTACAGGAGAAGAACCGTCAGGCATGCGCAAAGAACCAGATTTTAAGTGGAAAGTAGGACTGAATATATCCGGTTTGCCCCGGCAAGACCAGCCTGCAGAACGTCGGGGATGGCCCGGATTGAGATTTCATTTCGGGCCATAGGGAAAAGGAATATCCGGCTAGAGGGCTGCATGCAGGCTTTTAATATCCGCTGCCAGCGCATCGACCTGAGTAAGATCCGCATCCCACGCGAACATGAAGCGCGCGCCACCGCCAATAAAGGTGTAAAAGCGCCAGCCTTTCTCTCGCAGGCCCTCCAGCAGAGTTGCCGGGGCTTTCAGGAAGACAGCATTGGCTTCTGGGGGGAACATCAGTTCCAGCCCGTCAAGCGGGGTAATCTGTTTGGCCAGATGCGCAGCCGCAGCGTTGGCACTTATAGCATTGCGGAGCCATGCCCCGCTTTCCAGAACGCCAACCCACGGGGCGGCCAGAAAGCGCATTTTGGACGCGAGTTGCCCGGCCTGTTTGCAGCGGTAATCGAACCCTTCCGCCAGATCGCGATCAAAAAACAGAATGGCTTCCCCAACGGCCATGCCGTTTTTTGTGCCGCCAAAACACAGCACATCTACGCCGGATTGCCATGTCATCTCCGCCGGCGAGCACCCAAGGGCAGCGCAGGCATTGGCAAAACGGGCACCGTCCATATGCAAACGCAGGCCCAGATCACGGCAGACAGCGGAAATGGCCTGTATTTCAGCCAGCGTATAAACCTGCCCGGTTTCGGTCGGTTGGGTAATGGTAACGGCGCGGGGTTTGGGGAAGTGAATGTCCGTTCGTTCTGTTGCCAGCGTGCGGATGGCGTCAGGCGTCAGCTTGTCGCCCTCTGTGGAGGCAGGCAGCAGTTTGGAGCCGTTGGAAAAGAACTCCGGTGCGCCGCATTCATCGGTTTCCACATGCGCCAGAGCGGAGCAGATCACACTGTTATAGGACTGACACAGGGACGCCAGCGCTAGCGCATTGGCCGCTGTGCCATTGAAGGCAAAAAAGACATCACAGTCTTTTTCAAAGAGGGTGCGGAAGGCGTCCGCCGCGCGGGTGGTCCAGATATCCTCGCCATAGGCTGGCACGTAGCCCTGATTGGCCTCCTGCATGGCGGCAAGAGCCTCCGGGCAGATTCCGGCATAGTTATCGCTGGCAAACTGTTGGGTAATCTGTGTCATGTTTGATCTCTTCAAAACGGTACGAGATCAAAAGACAAAGCGACGACGCGCGTGGCATGGGTCCGTTATTGCCGGTCTTCTGGCCACATCCCTTCACTGCAACGCAGGGAAGGCACCACCTTGCACGGACGCAGGTTGGTGTCAGGCGTCGGCCTGACTCTTGATGCTTCTGACCCTACTCATAAATATTCGATGAAAAAACACAACAATTTGTTGGAAAGGCGTGGGGGAAGGAGCGGTACGTGCGCTCCTTCCCAAAAAGGCCGGGTTATTTAGTGGTGTAACCGCCATTGACCAGAATGGTCTGGCCCGTCATCCACCAGCCTTCCGAGACCAGAAAACGGACGAACGGTGCAATATCTTCAATGTCCGTCAGCCCCGTTTTGCTGAAGGCAGACAGGGCGGCGGCGGTTTTATGATACGCTACGGCCTCCGGTGCTTCCTGACCGTAAAAGAACGGCGTGTCCATCGGTCCCGGACCAATGGCGTTCACCGAAATGCCGCGTGCGCCAAACTCCTTGGAGGCTGCCCGCGTGAAATGTTCAACCGGAGCCTTGGCACCTGCGTAGGTGGAATAGAATGGGGTGTAAGCCCCCAGCAGGGACGTGACGAGGGTCAGTAGTTTGCCGTTGTCATTCAGGTGCAGTCCGGCTTCCTTAATGAAGAAATAGGCCGCCTTGGAATTGATGGCGAACATCTCGTCAAACTCGGCTTCCGAGGTTTCCACAATCGGCTTTTTCAGCACTTTGCCGACGGTATTGATGGCAATATCGGGCTTACCGATGGCGGCAATGGTGTCCGCAAACAGTTTGCTGTTAGCGGCTGCGGTCGTCAGGTCTGCCTGCAGGGCAACGGCCTGCACACCGGCGGCTTTCAGGTCGGCCAGAGTTTTTTCGGCCTCGGGTCGGCTCGCGTCACTATTATAGTGAATGGCAATGGCTTTGACGCCATGCGCAGCGAGATCGCGGGCAATCAAGCCGCCAAGGTTCTTGGCGCCGCCCGTAATCAGAGCGGTTTTTCCTTTGAGACTGTGGTCTGCCATATCCGGTTGTCCTTTCGTTGAAAGACACCGCAGGATGCGGACTTTCATGAGGGAAACAGTATCATCTCGTTTTCATCAATAAATAGGTGTCTTTAGACAACACTTGTCGTATGATACGAACAATGGGGCGTGCTACCCGAGGGTGTTGTGGACCGGATTGATCTTTTTCGTATTTTCCTGCGCGTTGTGGATTCTGGCAGTTTTTCAAGGGCTGCGGATACTCTCAACATGCCCCGGTCTTCCGTTTCGACCGCTATTCAGGCGCTGGAAAGCCGGGTAGGGGCGCGCCTGCTGTCCCGCACAACGCGCACAGTTTCCACCACGGCGGATGGTCGGGCTTTTTACGATGTCTGCCTCCGGCTGGTGGCGGATGTGGAAGAGGCGGAAGGTCTGTTCCGGCGGGATAAAGCGACACCGCGCGGCGTTTTGCGCGTGGATATGCCGGGGCGGATCGGCCGGTTGATCGTGGCCCCGGCCTTACCGGAATTTCTGGAGCGCTATCCTGAGATTGATATTGAACTGGGGGTAACGGACAGGCCTGTCAATCTGGTGGAAGATGGGATTGATTGCGTGCTGCGCATCGGGCCTTTGCAGGATTCCGGGCTGATTGCCCGCAAGGTGGGCGAACTGGCGTTGATTAACGTTGCAAGCCCTGTCTACCTCGCTCGTTACGGCATGCCCGGCACTCCCCAGGATCTGCCGAATCATCTTGCTATCGGCTATGCGTCTGCCTTCAGTGGGCGCGTAGAAGAATGGGAGTGGCAGGAAGGCGGGCAGCTACACACCTGTGCCATGGCTAGCCGTGTGACCGTCAACAGTGCGGAAGCCCTGATAGCCTGCTGTCTGGCCGGATTAGGACTGATTCAGGTGCCAGCCTATGATGTGCAGCACCACTTGAAGACAGGGGAGTTGGTGGAAGTCCTGCCTGCGTGGCGGGGAGAGCCTATGCCGATGACGTTACTCTACCAGCACCGTCGACATTTTTCTCATCGCTTGCAGGTCTTTGCGGACTGGCTGTGCGCGTTGCTGGAGCCATGTCTGCATGATGCAGGTGAGGGGCGATCTGCGTGAAAAACGTGGAAAAGGTGCGCAGAGGGCTGTGCAGGGCGTGACAAATCCCGACCCATACGAGAGACTGTCTTTCAGATAATCAAAACAGGACGCACTGCCATGACCCTTACGTTTTCTCGTCTGACCCGAGCCGCACTGGCGGTTTGTGCCGCAGGGATGCTGGCAGGGTGTGAGCATAATACGCAAGACCAGAGCCGCAACAGCGTTCGGCCGCTCCGTATTCCCAATCCGGCAGCGCTTTATTGTACCAAAAAAGGTGGCACGCTGAGCATGCAGCAGGACGCGACCAAAGGACAGGTTGGCTACTGCCATCTGCCGGACGGCACAGTGATGGACGAATGGGAACTGTTCCGCCGGGATAATCCCAAGCCGACAAAATAACAGCGGATCGCAGAGAACGTCCGCCAGGTCTGATCGGTCTGCTACGGCAGGACTGGTTGTCTGGCGGGTGTTGATTCTGTGATTTATTGAGAAATTAAGGGTAGGGCACGTATCAGGGCTTTTGCTTTGAATGGTTTCTTAGCGTGGAGCTGTTTCTGGAGATCCGTTCAGTGCACTAAGCCTGAGAGACATTCGACAGATCCGCTTAACAAAGGCGCATGAGAAAGCGTGGTTTTGCGAGTGTCGGTAGTTCAGGCGTGTCCTGAGGCGCTACGACCTCATTAGAAACACTCGCTGTGCGCAGGCCAAGTGATGATGAACAACCGGTCCTGTGCTACGTCTGGTGCGCCGATCCAACAGGATCATCGGAGCTGATCAGACTGAGAACCGTGGGACCTTCAGCTTCTAATTACTGGCGTGGAGCACATGCATCACCATACAGAAAGCCCACAGCAGATCATGACAGTTGAGGGGAATGGATCTGGCGGGATTTTTGATGCCTGACCCGCCAGGACATAAATCGCATAAGGTATATTATGCCAACTAAATGATATCCGAGGGCGGATGTGGTGGCGGGTTATGGCGGATGTGGTGGCGGGTTATGCCGGATCTGTCGACCGCCACACAACGGGATTGCTGGGCCTGCCGGCTTCTTTAGATGTTTGAGGAGCTCTGCAGACCGGCTGCACGGAAATTATCCTAATGCATTGTTTTGGAATAATTTTTCTGGAGCAAAGCGATTTCAGATGCATGTGAGGCGCGTATAAAGCGTCAGAGAGTGCTCTGAAGCGTTTTCCGCGATGAATAGTCTCGGTGACGTTGTTTGGCTCTGTGAGCCTCTTTGACGGGACTCTCCTACTCGCCGTCGTGCGTGCGTCTCTTCCGCCTTCTGCATGAACGCGCAGTTCCGTACCATCCCAGGAGACAACGCTGGCTCCGACATTCGATCCGCTTGTTTTTTCAGTGACTTATGCCGATCAGATTGTTTCAAAAATGACAAATAACATTTCGGCAAAAGACATAGCGTGCTTTTCAGGCTAGAAAACATCATCTGTGTATGTGGAATACCTTACCTGCAAAATACGAAATTCTTTCGTGGAGAATGGGCTTGAAGCGGCATCTATTTACGTGCAATATCCTGTAAATACTATTTCACGTAGTTGTTATTGGAATTCCCGAATGTCTGTTGCCCGGTCAGTTCTGACAGTCTTGCGCTCCCAGGCCCAGGATCCTGTCAGACTTCTCAGCACAGCATCTGCTCAGCTTGGCAAAAAGGTGGGCGTGCTGTCCTCCTTTGGCGCGGAATCAGCCCTTTTGCTGGCTTTTGTGGCGGAAGTAGATCCGGATATGCCTGTGCTGTTTCTGGAAACGGGTAAGCATTTTCCAGAAACTCTGGCTTATCGGGCGGAACTGGCCCGCTTTCTTGGTCTGAAAAACGTGATTGATGTTCGGCCCGCACAGGCCGAGGTGCAGGAACGTGACCCAACCGGCGAACTCTGGGCGTTTGACCCGGATGCCTGCTGCCGTCTGCGGAAAGTTGAACCGCTGGATCTGGCAACGTTGCCTTATGAGGCACTCATAACCGGTCGCAAGCGCTCTCAGGCTTCCACCCGTGCCGCTCTGCCAGTGGTGGAAGAAAAGGAGGATGGCGCAATCCGCCTGAACCCGCTGGCGCTCTGGGAGGCTGAAGACATTACGCGGGAAATGGCCCGCCGCGGCCTGCCCCCGCATCCACTGGTGGCGGAAGGCTACCTCTCTATCGGCTGTGCACCCTGCACGCGCCCTGTTGGTCAGACTGCAGACCCGCGCGCCGGGCGCTGGGCCGGACTGGCTAAGACAGAGTGCGGCATTCACACGGCTTCCTGAACGTTCAGGACACCTTAATCTCTCTTCTCAAAACAGGTTTGACCAGACAAATGGACCATCTTGATCAGCTCGAGGCACAGAGTGTCTTCATCCTTCGGGAAGCCTATCGCAAGCTTAAGCCTCTCGCCATGTTGTGGTCTTTGGGTAAAGATTCCAACGTCATGGTCTGGCTGGCCAAAAAGGCTTTTCTGGGCCGCGTGCCCTTCCCCGTCATGCATGTAGATACCGGCAAAAAATTCCCGGAAATGTATAAATTCCGGGATGAATATGCCAAAAAGTGGGATCTGGACCTGCTGCTGGGCACCTGTCCGCCGGTTGAAGAGATGGACCCGTCCCTGCCGCCAGCCGCTCGTTCCGCTGCGCGCAAGACGGCTGGTCTGGCCGCGATGATTGAAAAGCATAAGCTGCAGGGCGTGATTGCCGGCATCCGTCGTGATGAGCAGGGTACACGCGCCAAGGAACGCGTTTTCAGCCCGCGTGGTGCCAGCCACAAGTGGGATATCCGCAACCAGCCGCCAGAATTCTGGGACCAGTATGCCACCCCGCATGAGGAAGGCATGCACATCCGTGTGCATCCTCTGCTGTCATGGCGGGAGATTGATATCTGGCGCTACATCGAGCGCGAAGGTATCCCGCTGGTGGATCTGTATTTTGCCAAAAACGGCAAGCGGTATCGCTCTCTGGGCGATCAGGACATTACCAACCCTGTTGAAAGCAATGCCAGCACGCTGGCTGAGGTTATTGCTGAGCTGGAAACCACCCGTACGTCCGAACGGTCTGGCCGGGCCATGGATCATGAATCCGAAGATGCCTTCGAGCGGCTGCGCGTCGCCGGTTATCTCTGAGCCTTAGCGGACTGGAATAGAATTATGACGAATACGCTTTCCCCCTCTGTGGCTCAGTCTCAGGAGCCCGCGACGCCGATCGTTATCGTCGGTCACGTTGACCACGGTAAATCCACCCTGATTGGCCGCCTGCTGCATGACACGGATAATCTGCAGGACGGTAAGGTCGCCCAGATTATTGCCTCGTCCAAAAAGCGCGGACTGAAGGTTGAGTGGAGCTTCCTGCTCGACTCCCTTCAGATCGAGCGCGATCAGGGTGTGACGGTTGATTCCACCCGCATCCCCTTCCTGCTGAATAAGCGGGAATTTGTGATTGTGGATGCGCCGGGTCATCGCCAGTTCCTGCGTAACATGATCACCGGCGCTGCGGATGCGGAAGCTGCTGTGCTGGTGGTGGATGCGGCTGAAGGTGCTCGGGAACAGACCCGTCGTCACGCCATGCTGCTGCACCTTATCGGCATCCGGCATGTGATTGTTCTGTTGAACAAGGTCGATCTGCTGGACTTCGATCAGGCCAAGATTGAAGCCGCAGAAAAATCCGTCTCCGAACTCCTCACAAAGCTGGATCTGGAAGCCGCTCTCTTTATTCCGGCCTCTGCGCGTGATGGTGATAACATTGCCAGCCGTTCCGACCGGATGCCCTGGTATAGCGGCCCGACCCTGACGGAAGCTCTGGCACAGGTCCCCTCGCCTGCGTCTCGCGCGGAACTGCCGCTGCGCCTGCCGGTGCAGGATGTCTACCGCTTTGACGACAAACGGTATGTGGCAGGTCGCATTGAGCGTGGCCGGGTGCGCGTAGGCGATACAGTGATTATCGGCACGCAGAAAACCCCTGCGAAGATTTCTTCCATCGCAAGCTGGCACACTGCGCCGCAGATTTCTGCTGCTGCGGGTCAGTCCGTCGCTGTTACGCTGGAGCCGGATGTGATCCCGGACCGTGGGGATCTGCTCCACAAATCAGAAACTCCGCCGGTTGCGGCCTCCCGCATCCGTACGCGCCTGTTCTGGCTGCGTCAGGAGCCACTGCGTGTGGGGGAAAGCTTCCACCTGCGTCTGGCGACAGCGGAACATGCCGTGACGGTGACGTCCATTGATTCCGTCGTGAATCTGGACGACCTGCAGAAATATGCGGGCGAGGAAGTCCCGGCAGAAGGCTTTGCAGAAATCACGCTTTCTGCTGCAGAAACCATCCTGTTTGACCCCTTCGTGCCGGGCACGGCAGACGGGCGCGGCGTTCTGGTGGACCGTCAGCAGCGTATTGTGGGTGGTGCGCCGCTTCTGGGGCCTGCTGCTATCGCTGATGGTGAAAAGGTTATTCACCCCACAGGAAGCACCGTCACGACGCAGGACCGTACGCGGGCCAAGGGGCATCGTGGCGGCGTGTTCTGGCTGACGGGCCTTTCCGGCTCTGGCAAAAGCACTCTGGCACGGGCAACGGAAGCAGCCCTTTTTGCTGATGGTGTGGACGTTACCGTTCTGGACGGCGACACTCTGCGTGCCGGCCTGTGCAAGGATCTGGGCTTCTCTGAAGCTGACCGGACTGAAAATGTCCGTAGGGCAGCGGAAGTTGCCCGAATTCTGCGCGATGCCGGTCAGGTTGTGCTGGTCGCACTGATCTCCCCCCTGCTCTCTGACCGCGCTTTGGCTCGTCAGATTCTCGGGGAAGAGTTTGCTGAAGTCTTTGTGGATGCAGACCTTGCAACCTGTGAGCAGCGTGACCCCAAAGGGCTGTATGCTGCGGCACGGTCTGGCAAGATCAGCGGCTTTACGGGCATTGATGCGCCTTACGGAGCACCGGTCAGCCCTGCCCTGCACCTGAAAACCAGCGCAGGAAGTGTTGAATCCGAAACGAAAACACTTGCATCCTTCATCAAAGACACCGTCAGATTGTCAGGTGCGCTGAAAGCCCGCTCTTAATCAGGGCGAAGCACGGGTCAGAATAGAGTGTTGCCATCCGCAACCTGTGTTCTGGCTCGTGCGCTTTCAGGGCTGTGCCTGAGGATGGTGGCAGGAGAAGGATGAAGATGAGTTCCGGTCAGGCTTTTAACGCGGCATGAAGCAGGCTGTTTTGTCCTTTTTGCGGGGTGGCGGGTCTGCCCTGCCCGGTTATCGGCTGGCGCTAGGGGTAACCCTTCTCTGGACGGGCTTTTTTATCGTCCTTCCCCTGTGCGCGCTGATCATCCGCCCCTGGCAGGATGGTGTGGGCGCTATGGTCGCGGCAACGCATGACACGCGTATGTTTGCCGCTCTGTGGACCAGTTTTTCCAGTGCCTTTCTGGCAGCCTTACTGAATGTGCCCCTTGGGATGCTGCTGGCGTGGGCGCTTGTGCGCGGGGATTTGCCGGGTCGCAAGATTGCGGATGCGCTGATTGATCTGCCTCTTGCCCTGCCGACCGCCGTATCAGGCATTACACTCGCCACGCTTTACGGCCCGCAGGGCTGGCTTGGCGCCCCCCTCGCAAAGCTTGGTCTGGTGCTGGCTTATAGTCGGACCGGCATTGTGCTGGCTCTGATGTTTGTCGGCCTCCCCTTTGTGGTGCGCACGGTTGAGCCTGTGCTGAAAAACCTGCCGCGCGATATGGAAGAAGCCGCCGTTCTGCTGGGGGCCAGACCCTGGCAGGTGGTCACGCGCGTCGTCATTGCCCCTCTGCTTCCAGCTTTGGTGACAGGCTTTGGTCTGGCCTTTGCGCGGGGCGTTGGGGAATACGGCTCTGTGATCTTCATTGCAGGCAATCAACCCTTCAAGAGTGAAATTGCCCCGCTACTGATTGTCGTCCGCCTTCAGGAATTTGATTACGCGGGAGCCACGGCTATAGCGCTGATCCTGTTGCTCACTTCCCTGCTCGCGCTGGTTCTGGTCAGTCTGGTGCGCAGGCGGTTGTCTGTGTGGGGGGAGCAGAGATGAGAAAATATTCTCTCTGGGTTCTCACATGGGGATTGATTGTTCTGGTGCTGCTTATGCCTCCTGCGGTGGTGGTGGCGGAGGCTCTGAAGAACGGTCTGGCTCCGGCGCTCGCTTCTTTGTCTGACCCCGACGGTCTGGCGGCCATCTGGCTGACGCTGGAGGTTACGGTTGTCTCCGTGCTGGCAAATACCGTTTTTGGGGTGATGGCCGCCTGGGTGCTGACAAAATATCGCTTCCCCGGCCGGTCTGCTCTGCTGGTGCTGGTTGAATTGCCGCTGAGCATTTCCCCGGTTGTGTCGGGCCTTGTCTGGCTCCTGCTGTTTGGTGCTCAGGGCTGGTGGGGGCCTGCGCTGGAGCAGGCAGGTATTCATATCGCCTTTGCCGTGCCCGGTATCATGCTGGCCACCATCTTTGTCACCTTGCCTTATGTGGTCCGCACCCTTGTGCCGCTGATGGAGCAACAGGGGCGCGATGCGGAAGAGGCTGCCATGCTGGCCGGAGCCGGGTTCTGGAATATTCTCTGGCGGGTCACGCTGCCCGGTGCGCGGGTTGCCCTGTTTTCCGGCATTTTGCTCACCACGGCGCGGGCTATGGGGGAGTTTGGCGCGGTTTCCGTCGTGTCCGGCCATATTCCGGGCATGACCGAGACTATGCCGCTGCATATTGAAAGTCTTTATAATGGATACCAGACCGTTGCGGCCTTTAGCATGGCTGCGCTGCTGGCTGGCATGGCGATGATGGCCGTCTTGCTCCGCTCCGCGCCGGAGTGGCTGGCCCGCTGGAAGGAGAAGCAGGCATGAGTGTGCAGGTTGAGCATCTGGTGCGCTATGCACCGGGCAGCACGCGGCGTCTGCTGAATGATGTCTCTCTGGATGTACCAACAGGGGCGTTTGTGGCGCTGGTTGGCCCCTCAGGTGCCGGGAAAACAACCCTGCTCCGGGCTATTGCGGGCTTGGATACGTTTGAGCAGGGCACCTTGCTGCTGGATGGGCAGACGATGGGCAGTATGCGGGACCGTGCCCGCAAGATTGGCTTCGTTTTTCAGAATTACGCCCTGTTCCCGCACATGACGGTGGCAAAAAACATTGCCTTCGGACTGGATGTGCTGCCCCGTTCCGAGCGCCCTTCCCGCTCCGCTATTGCGGCGCGCGTGCAGGAGCTGCTGGACCTTATGCAGATCCCGGACGCCGGAGCGTCCTACCCGGCGCGGCTTTCCGGCGGGCAGCGGCAGCGTGTGGCGCTTGCCCGTGCATTGGCAACGGGGCCTAAGCTTCTGCTGCTGGATGAGCCTTTCGGGGCGCTCGACCCTATTGTGCGGCGCTCCATCCGGACATGGCTGAAAGCCCTGCATGAGCGTCTGGGGCTGACCACCATTCTGGTCACGCATGATCAGGATGAAGCCGTAGAAATAGCAGACCGCATTGTCGTGATGCAGCATGGACAGATTGTGCAGGATGCCACACCGGAAGAACTGAACCGTAACCCGCAGACAGCGTTTGTTATGGAGTTCCTCGGGGAAGCACCGTCTTTTAACGGCATCGTGCAGGATGGTCTGATGGTGCCGGATGAAGCGGGCCTTCTTCCCTTTGCGGTCGATGCGTCTGTTTCCCCCGGCCCGGTCACAGCCATGCTGCGACCTTATGAAATTCAGGTATGCAGTCCTGACGAGCGTTCAGCGCAGGAACCCAGCCTCTCTCTCATTCCGGAGGGAGCGCGGAACGGTTATCGGCATTATAGAGCGCAGCTGGCTGAGCGTTCTGTACCGTTCAGCATTCCTGATTGCACAGAAAATACTGTGGAAATTCAGGCCTCTGGCTTTCTTGATATCAGCCGGGCCCGACTGTTTCGGGATGGAGAACGGTGCAGATAAACGGGGCTCGCTGAACCACAACGTTATTTTATCACGAAATGTCGTGCTTCATTTATGATCACTCAAAACGGCGCGTGGTATATTGATAATATATCACGCATGATGTAATTTCTTTTCCCAAGGATCGTTCCGGAAAGGGATATGCTGTGGATCGCAGAAACAGTCGCCGGGATGCTGAAGGCACCAGCGTCATCACCGCCAATCGTCTTCTGGATGGCCGCATCGTCTGGCTGGCTGCCGATGGCCAGTGGACGACGCTGATTCAGGACGCAAAACTCTATCCCAACAGTGCAGTTGAGGAGGCCTTGAAAGCCCGCAATGCCCGCGCGCAGGAAGAGGCTCTGGTTGGAATTTATGGCGTTCAGGTTACCGAGACGGCGTCTGGCCCGCTCCCTGTCACCAGTCGTGAGCGCATCCGCGCTGCGGGTCCCAGCGTGCATCCTGACTTTACGCCAGACTGGCACGCGCCTCACCCTGCTCCGTACGCCTGAACAGACGATCAAGATTGGCTTTTTCCATGTCTCATTCTCCATCTGCCGCACTGCCCGTCGGGCATTATGCTTACGATGACGTTGACCGCACGTTTCTGAAGCAACGCGTTGCTCAGTTTAAAGATCAGGTTGAACGGCGTCTGTCCGGTGCTCTGACGGAAGAAGAATTCAAGCCGCTCCGGCTGATGAACGGCCTTTATCTTCAGCTGCATGCCTACATGCTGCGGGTCGCCATTCCTTATGGCGTGCTGGATGCGAAGCAGATGCGCACGCTCGCGCATATTGCCCGCACGTATGACCGTGATTACGGGCATTTCACCACCCGCCAGAATATTCAGTTCAACTGGATCCGGCTGGAAGACACGCCGGAAATTCTGAACGTGCTGGCCGATACGGACATGCATGCCATTCAGACCAGCGGGAACTGCATCCGCAACGTGACGGCAGATCAGTTTGCCGGCGCTGCTGCGGATGAAGTGCTGGACCCGCGTGTCTATGCGGAAATTCTGCGGCAGTGGTCTACGCTGCATCCGGAATTTACGTTCCTGCCCCGTAAATTCAAAATCGCTATTTCCGGCAGCCAGCAGGACCGTGTTGCCGCGCGCTTCCACGATATCGGTCTGATTTCGCGTGAGGGCGAAAATGGTCGTCCGGTGTTTGAAGTCTTTGTCGGCGGCGGTCTGGGCCGTACGCCAATTATTGGCGTCAGACTGCGGGATGACCTGCCGGAAGAAGATCTGATTGCGTATCTGGAAGCCGTTCTGCGCGTCTATAACGCGCATGGCCGGCGCGACAACATCTATAAGGCGCGCATCAAGATTCTGGTTCAGGCTCTGGGCACGGAAGAATTCCTTAATCAGGTGAATGCAGAATTTGCCGCCATGGACCGGGCTCGCTACCGGCTACCCGAATCGACCGTTGAGGCAATCCGCGCCCGGTTTGGCGCGCCGGATTTTGCCCCGGCAGGCAATGCGGCGGAAAAACTGGCCGCCCAGCGCAAGGCCGACCGGGCGTTTGATGCATGGGTCCATACCAACACTCATCCGCACAAGCAGTCTGGCTATTGCTCGATTACGATCTCCTGCAAACCGGCTGGCGGTATCCCGGGGGATGTGACCTCGGCGCAGATGGACCTTCTGGCTGATCTGGCGGAACGCTACAGCTTTGGGGAGCTCCGCATCACGCACCTGCAAAATGTAGTGTTGGGCCATGTGCGGCAGGATGCGCTGTATGATGTCTGGCAGGCGCTAGAGAAAAACGGGCTTGGGGAAGCGAACATCGGTTTCATCACTGATATCGTCGCCTGTCCCGGTCTTGATTACTGCGCGCTGGCCAACGCCCGCTCCATCCCCATCGCCCAGAAGCTGAGCTCCCGTTTTGCCAATGCTGATCTCCAGCGGGAAATCGGACCGCTGCGACTGAATATTTCCGGCTGCATCAACGCCTGCGGGCATCATCATGCCGGGCATATTGGCATTCTGGGTGTTGATAAACGCGGCGAGGAAGCCTTCCAGATTACGCTGGGTGGCTCCGCTGGAGATGGCGATGCCTCCATCGGACAAATTCTCGGCTCTGCCATGTCGGAAGATGAAACGGTTGATGCAATCGCCCGGATCATTGATACGTATCTTTCCAGACGAACGGCGGGGGAGCGGTTTATTGAAACGTGCCGCCGTTTAGGCACAGCACCATTCAAGGACGCCGCATATGCCACTGCTTGAGAACGGCCAGATTATTCAGGACACATGGCAGATTGCCGTTGAGGGAGTCTCTCTTCCGGCAGGCGATGTGCTGGTGCCGCTGGCTCGCCTTTCTGAAGGGCTGGGCCGGAATAGCGATGGGCGGCTTGGTGTGGTGCTGAGCTCTGCTGACGAAGTCGAGACTCTGCGGGACGCCCTGCCCCGGCTGGATGTTGTGGCGCTGACCTTCCCGGTGTTCCGGGATGGCCGCCCGTTTACGCAGGCGCGGGCCTTGCGTGAACATCTGCACTTCAAGGGTGAAATTCGGGCTGGCGGGCATGTCCTGCCGGACCAGTATGAATTTCTGCTCCGGTGCGGGGTCACGGCAATAGATTTACCTGGAAGCTCTGATCCCGCTGTCTGGCAGCGGGCGCATGAAGCCTTCACGGTGGCCTATCAGCCTTCCATTCTGAAAGAACAGGCAGAGGGGTTTGCCTTTAGGCGGAGGCTGGCCTAGCGCGGGAGATCTGGCACTGTGGCGCGTCTTCCGCATTCCGCTGGATCTTTCGTTCGAAAAATTCTTGTCAGCACAATCCGGGGCTATCTGGGGCTGACCCTGCGCACTACGCGCTGGACATTTAGTATCGACCCGGAAGCCCGCGAGGTTCTCACCTGTCAGGATGGCCGCACGGCAGTTGTGGCTTTCTGGCATGAGGTTCTGCCGCTCACCCCTGCCTTGTGGTGGTGGGCGGAACCGCAAAACCCTGCCATGCGACTGCACGTGCTTATCAGCCGTAATCGGGATGGGCGCCTGATTGCCGATATTGTTGGAAAATGGCGCATCTGGTCCATTGCGGGCTCTTCCGACACACGGGGTAAAAACAAAGGCGGTGCCGCCGCCCTGCGCCGCATGCGAGCCAGATTGCGGCATGGCGGCATTGTTGCCATTACGCCGGACGGCCCACGCGGCCCACGCAGGCAGGCCCAGCAAGGGGCAACGGCACTGGCTGCTCTTGTCAGAAAGCCGATTGTGCCCGTTGGTGCGACGTGCCGGGGCATCCGCCTGAACTCCTGGGATAAAATGATTTTGCCGCTGCCTTTTGGGCGCGGTCATTTTGTGTGCGGCGCTCCGCTTATTCTCCCGCGTGAGAAAGAGGCGCAGGCCGAACATAGTGCAGACCGGCTGCTGGCCGAGGCGATTACGCAGGTCACGCTGGAAGCTGAGCGGCCATGGGTGGACCATCCGGGCCGCCAGAAGGAAAAAGTCTGGCTTGCTCCGCTATCTCTCCAGCCGTCACGGGTTTGGGGCTGGGTGGCTACGGGGCTTGCCCCTGCCCTGCCTTTCCTGCTGCGCTGGCGGCAGACACGCGGGAAGGAACTGCCGGACCGGGTGCGGGAGAAGATGGGCTTTGCCTCGCACGAGCGCCCGGCAGGCTCACTGGTCTGGTTCCATGCGGCCAGTGTGGGTGAGCTGGTGTCGATTCTGCCGCTCGTGCAGCTCTGTCTGGAGAAAAAACAGGCTCTTACAGTGCTGGTCACAACCGGAACCGTCACGGCGGCACGCTTGTTGCAGCAACGTCTGACGCATCCCCGGCTTATCCATCAGTTTGTGCCGCTGGATGTGCCGCGCTGGGGGCAGCGTTTTCTGGCGCACTGGCGGCCACAGGCTGTGGTTTTTACAGAAAGTGAACTCTGGCCAAACCTGATTGGCCTGTGCCACCGGCAGAATGTGCCTGTGGCCCTCGTCAATGGGCGGATGTCGGAACGCTCTTTCAAAAACTGGGGTAAATTACGCCCTGTTGCCCGGCGGATGCTGGAACGGTTTGCATGGATTGCGGCCCGCTCCCAGGAGGATGCCGAGCGGTTCCGTCAGCTTGGTGCCCGGTCTCTGACGAAAGCAGGCGATCTCAAGACAGCTGCTCCACCTTTGCCGGTGGATCAGGCTGAGTTGCTTGCAGTTCAGCAGCAGCTTGGCGGGCGGCCGGTGTTTTTGGCAGCGTCCACGCATGATGGAGAAGAAGACGCACTCCGGCAGACGGTCCAAACCTTGCGGGCACGTTTTCCGTTCCTTCTCACCATTATCGTGCCGCGTCATCCGGAACGCGGTGCTGCCGTTAGCGCTCTTTTTGGCGGTGCGCCCAGAAGGACTTTGGGGCAAGTTCCTGCGCCGACCGATACCGTATGGGTGTGCGATACACTGGGCGAACTGGGGCTATTTTATCGGCTGGCTGGCATTGTCTTTATCGGCAACAGTCTGCCGGAGGTGCGAACAGGTGGCGGCGGCCATAATCCGTTTGAACCCGCTCGTCTGGACTGTGCGCTCGCGACCGGCCCGCGTGTTCAGAATTTTCAGGAGGCCTTTGCCGTTCTGGGGCAGAGTGTTGCGACCGTTCAAACTGCGGCGGAACTGGCTGAGTGGGTGGGCGCTATGCTGAACGATCCGCGGCGTCGGCAAACCTGTGCAGCACAGGCGCAGGCCGTAGCAACCGCCAATATGGCTCTGCCAGAGCAGTTGTCGGATAAAATTCTGGCGCTTCTGTCATCATGATCCGCCCTCCCCGTTTCTGGTCAGATCCGCAGGCCAGAGTGTTCCCATGGCTGCTTTCCCCGTTGTCGGCGCTGGTGGCAGCCTGTGCGGTGAAGAGGCAGAAGAAACCCGGCTGGAAAGCTCCCGTACCGGTCTTGTGCTGTGGCAACCTCACCACTGGTGGCACAGGGAAAACAACCGTGGTGCTGGATCTCGTGGCCCGGCTGAAAAAGCGGAAGATTGCTGTGCATGCGCTCACACGCGGTTATGGGGGGCGTATCAAAACGACCACACAGGTGGACCTTGCTTGCCATTCAGCCCGAGATGTCGGGGATGAAGCCCTGTTGCTGGCCCAGCAGTGCCCCACATGGGTTGGAGGAGACCGGGCCGCATCCGCTCGCGCAGCCGTAGCGGCAGGTGCCACATGTCTGATTATGGACGATGGCTTTCAGAATCCTGTCCTGCACAAGGATGTGTCTTTTTTGGTGGTGGATGGTGTGGTCGGGCTTGGCAACGGTCATGTTCTGCCTGCCGGACCTCTGCGTGAGTCCCCGGCGGGTGCGTTTGCGCGGGCCTCGGCGGTTTTGCTGATTGGGCCGGATAACACTGGTTTTCTTGAACGCTATGCGGGTGCATTGCCGGATGTTATGCGGGCTGATCTGCAAACCGGAGCGGAAGTGCAAGGGCTCAAAGGCGCGCGGTGCATTGCTTTTGCCGGACTGGGCCGCCCCTCCAAGTTTTTTGACGGATTACGGCAGGCTGGGGTGAACCCGGAGCAGTGTCTCGCTTTTCCAGATCATTATTTTTATAAAGATCGGGATATGACGCATCTTGCTACACAGGCCCGGCAGGCAGACGCACAACTCGTGACGACCCCTAAGGATACGGTCCGGTTTCCTCCCGCTTTCAGAAAACAGCTCAAGACCGTTGATGTCGGACTTGTCTGGCAGAATGAGGCTGCGCCCGAGGCCTTGCTGGACCAGCTTTTAAGCCAGAGGCCCGCATGAGCGCCGCGCGCATAACGCGCCTGATGCGTCTGGAGGCGCGGATTGCTCAGGCGTTGCTGAACCTGTTTTTACGGATGGGGCCTGCGCGGGCATCCAATTTCGCGGGACGGTTCTGTCGGTTCATCGGGCCACTTCTGCCGGTTTCCAAAATAGCAGACAAAAATCTGCAACTGGCCATGCCGGAGCTGAACGCCCCGGAGCGCACCCGGATTGTGCGCGGCGTGTGGGAAAATCTGGGCCGCACGGTGGGCGAACTTCCACATTTATCTCGCTTGCAGGAAAATACCCCCAGCGGGCCGGGTTTTGAGGTTCAGGGGGCTGGGTATCTGGAAGAACAGGCCCGGCGCGGCGGCGCGGTTCTGTTTGTGTCCGGCCATATCGGCAACTGGGAAATGTTGCCGCCCGGCGTCGCCCGGCATGGTACGCCCTTTGCGTCCTTTTATCGGGCAGCAGGTAACCCCCTCATTGATGCCATGATCCGCAACTTGCGGGATACCGCTATGGCCCCCACCCCCATGCCCCTTTTTGCCAAGGGCGCGCGCGGGGCGCGGGAGGCTCTGGCCTATGTCTCCAAAGGGGGCCGGCTGGGCATGCTGGTGGACCAGAAAATGAATGATGGTGTTGAAGCCACATTTTTTGGTCGCCCCGCCATGACAGCACCGGCACTGGCGGCCATGGCCTTGCGCTATCGCTGCGCGGTCATCCCCGGCTATGTGGAGCGGCTTGGCCCGGCCCGTTTGCGGATTGTGGTCGAACCCCCGATGGAACTGCCGGATACGGGCGATAAGAAGCAGGACCTGAGCCTATTGGTGCAGGCAGTGAATGATCGGCTGGAAAGCTGGATCAGGCGAAAGCCGGAAAGTTGGCTCTGGCTGCATCGTCGCTGGCCGAAAGACCTCTACAAAAAGAAAAAATAAACCGATCTGGAGCAGGTGGTGTTTATTTCCTGCGTCGGACATGCTGCACATTCGGCGGGGAGAAAGGCGGTCGCTTCTGCACGGACTTCGGGCTATGATATTATTTTATAATATTTCTTAATCTGGAGCCTGTTGCCCATGTCTTCACCCAGCCCCGCCCTCGCCTATCGTCTTGAAGCTGCTCGGGCTGTGGTGCAGGACGCCGCGCGTCTTGCCATGTCCATGCGTCCCGCCCCCGGTGGCCCGGAAGGCAAGCAGAAGTCGGCGCAGGACTGGCTGACTGAAGCCGATGGTGCCGTGGAAAGCTTTATTGCCCAGCGGATGCAGGCTCTGTTCCCTGATGACGGCTTTCAGGGTGAAGAAGGCGGCGTTGCCCGCGCAGGCAGTCTGCGTTGGGTGGTGGACCCGATTGACGGCACATCCAACTATGCCCGCGGCCGGAACCGCTGGTGTGTGTCTCTTGGCCTTCTGGATGGGGATGAGCCGGTGGCCGGGGTGATCGAGGCGCCTGCTCTGGGCGAGGTTTACACGGCTCTGCGTGGTCAGGGCGCGTTCCTCAACGGCAAACGCATTCAGGCCTCGCCGGTCAAAGACCCGGCCAGCGCCATGATTGAGATGGGCTGGAGCAACCGGGTCCCTAAGCCGGTATTTATGGAAAAAATCGACGCCATCATGGATTTGGGGGCTATGCCCCGCTCCGGTGGGTCGGGCGCACTGGCGCTGGCGGATGTCGCATGCGGGCGGCTGGATGGCTATATCGAAATTGTCATCAATCTGTGGGATGTGGCCGCGGCTCTTCCTCTGCTGGCAGAAGCCGGGGCCTGTGTCTCGCCTTTCCTGAAGGAAGGCGGCCTGACAGGGCCTGCGACAATTTTAGCGGCAAACCCGCATATTGCGCAGGCTCTGTCCTCTGCCGTAGGAATTTCTCTGGATTAAAAGCGGTGGGGTCTGGCCTTCGGGCCATTCTGCCGCCACAAACGAGACGTAAGGCTAGGCCAGTAATTTAGGCCCATAATGGAGACCACCAGAATGCGGTCAGTTTACCGTTTTTCCTCCTTTTCTCTTGCTCTGGGGATGGCAACCGCTCTGAGCTGTGCGCCGCTGCAGGCACGCGCGGCTGACAGTGGGCAGACGCTTGTCGATAAAGCTGCGCTGACGGTGCAGGACATTTTTGTGGGGGCTACGGCGCAAAGCACCGTGGCCGTTAACCTGGGGAAGGCCCGCGCCGTCATGGTGTGTCCTTCCATTTTCCGTATGTCCATTGCCTTTGGTGGGGCTGGAGGCGGCTGTCTGCTGCTGGCCCGAGACGCTCGCGGATCATGGTCAGACCCGGCTTTCTATACGCTCAGCACGGCATCCTTTGGGATTCAGCTGGGTGTGCAGAATTCTCAGGCGATGTTCTTTGTCATGACGGACCGGGGACTACAGGCACTGCTGGATAGCCAGTTCCAGTTTGGGGCCAACGCCGGTGTGTCCTTTGCGACCCTCAGCAGCAATGCCGAGCGCGGCAATGCCGGGGCCAGAAATACGGACATTCTTGTTGCGCAGAAGTCTCAGGGTCTCTTCGCTGGCGCAGCTCTTGGTGGGACCAAACTTACCGTCAACAGCGACGCCAATCGGGCCTATTACAGCCAGAGCGTTGGGCCTGAAGACATTGTTGTTTCCATGCGCGTGAACAACCCGGGTGCTGATCCGCTGCGGAGCGTGCTGACCCGCTACGGAAAAATGGCTCCGGCGACTACCACACCGACAAGCAAGACGGCGGGCGCAGTTCAGCATGCTGCGACAACCGGTGCCGATACGCTCGGGAGTGATGCTATCAGCACGACGGGATCTGGGAGTGTGGGGAGCATCCAGCATGAAAATCTGGCCCCGGTAAAGTAATCACAAGGCGCGGGTAAAACCGCGCCTTTATAACTCCATGCCTCTATTGCTGTGCTGTAGAGGTATGGTCCGCTTGTTTCTTCTGCCGAAAAATCTGCACATTTTTATTGTGCTCTGTCAGGCTGGCCGCAAAGCTATGGCCCCCCTGCCCGTTTGCCACAAAATACAGCATATTTCCTGTAGCCGGATGCGCTGCGGCTTCCAGAGAAGATAAGCCCGGCGAGCAAATTGGCCCCGGAGGCAGGCCTGCGACCATATAGGTATTGTATGGGCTGCTGACCTGAAGATCCGTATGCGTCAACGCTCTGCCCAGAGGAGGTGTGCCATTGGTCAGGGCGTAAATTACGGTCGGGTCCGTTTGCAGCTTCATGCCCTGTTGCAGCCGGTTGATGAAGACGCGTGCCACAAGGGGGCGCTCGGCAGGAAGAGCAGTTTCCTTTTCCACCAGAGACGCCAAAGTCACCAAAGTCTGCTCATCGGGAATTTCCGCCACCGGCGTGCGTTTGTTCCAGACGGTCTGGACAGCTTTGCTCATGGTTGTTTGGGTGCGTTCCAGCAGTATTTTGCGGCTGGTATTGCGCAAATACCCGTAGGTTTCCGGCATGACGCTGCCTTCGGCGGGCAAAGGTGCGTCGTCTTCCAGAAAGGGAGCTGACTGAAGCAGCGCCTGAATCTGATGCGCTGTAAGGCCTTCCGGAATGGTCAGCTTGTGCAGAACCGGATGGGCGTGTCGGATGATATGTAATGCCTCCTGCATGGAGACAAAGGCCGGAAAACGCAATTCAGCCGCGTGAAGCTGTCCGTCTTTCCGCGTGAGTAGAACAGCGGTTAGACAGAGCCGTTCTGTCCAGTATCCGGACTGAAGAACGCCAGCCTGCTGCAATGTATGGATTGTGCTGAGATAGTCGCCATGTGGGATGACAACGTCAGTTTCGTGAGCTAATGGCCCCGGATTTTTATAATCGAGCCATGCTTTAAAGGCTGTTCCCCCTGCCCCTATGAGGAGCAGAAGGAACAAAACCGATAATAACCTGCGCATATCGTCCTTTATCAGACGCGGCGGACAACCAGACTGGCGTTTGTGCCGCCAAAGCCGAAGCTGTTGGACAGAGCAACATTAATCTGCCTCTGCTGCGCCGTATGCGCGACCCGGTCAATTACGCTCTCGCGTGACGGGTTATCAAGGTTAAGCGTGGGAGGAGCCACGTTATCACGCATCGCCAGGATGCAGAAGATGGCTTCAATCGCACCCGCCGCACCAAGCAGATGCCCGGTGGAGGATTTGGTAGAAGACATGGCCAGCGTACGGGCATCATCCCCGAACAGACGTTCGACCGCTTCAAGCTCAAGGTCATCCGCCATGGTGGAGGTGCCGTGTGCGTTGACGTAGCCAACATCAGCGGGTGTAACGCCTGCACTCTTCAGAGCCGAGCGCATGGCGCGGAAAGCCCCATAATGCCCTTCTGATGGTGCCGTAATGTGATAGGCGTCCCCGGACATGCCATAGCCTACGATTTCCGCGTAGATCTTGGCACCTCGGGCCTTGGCGTGTTCGTACTCTTCCAGCACAACCACACCCGAGCCTTCACCCATTACAAAACCGTCGCGGTCTTTATCCCACGGGCGGGAGGCTTTCTGCGGTGTTTCATTAAACCCGGTAGAAAGCGCTCTTGCTGAGCAGAACCCGGCAATGCCCAGCGGGCAGACCGTTGCTTCTGCACCACCTGCGACCATCACATCGGCATCGCCAAACATGATGAGCCGTGCGGCGTCACCAATGGCATGCACACCGGTTGCACAGGCTGTCACCACAGAGTGGTTTGGCCCCTGGAACCCGTATTTGATGGACACATGTCCTGAGACAAGGTTGATGAGGGCTGATGGAATGAAGAAGGGAGAAAGACGCTTGGCGCGGCCTTCATGCACCGTGATGGAGGCGTCATAGATGGTCTGAAGGCCACCAATGCCTGAGCCAATCATCACGCCTGTGGCGCATTTATCTTCTTCAGTCTGAGGCTTCCAGCCGGAATCCTCCACAGCTTCAGTCGCTGCGACCAGTCCCATGTGAATGAAACGGTCCATCTTGCGCTGGTCTTTGACCGAGATCCAGTCAGAAAGCGTCAGCTTTCCTTCAGAAGTCGGTCCTTCCGGCACCTGTCCGGCAACCTGCGCCGGCAGATCGCTGGGGTCAAAATGCGTGATTCTTTCAATCCCGCTTTCCCCTGCGATCAGACGTGACCATACGTTTTCGACACCGAGGCCCAGAGGACCCACCATGCCCATACCGGTGACGACGACGCGTCTCCGGCCCGAATTTGCTCCGGCCGACTGCAACAAACCAGCCCGCTCCCCGCTTGAATCTGTCTGGCCCCTCAAGGAGTGAGGGACCTTATATTAGTCTGCAAAAAGAAGACGGCCTAAATTAGGCAGCTTTCTGCTTCTCGATGTAGTCAATCGCGTCTTTAACCGTGGCGATCTTCTCAGCAGCGTCTTCCGGAATCTCGACGTTGAAAGCTTCTTCGAAAGCCATCACGAGTTCAACGGTATCAAGGCTGTCTGCGCCCAGGTCGTCGATGAACGACGCTTCCGGCGTGACCTTGCTTTCCTCGACGCCGAGATGCTCGACCACAATTTTCTTAACCTTGTCAGCGATTTCGCTCATCTGTCTCTGCTTCCTATGTGCCCTGGAAAAGCGGGCAAGTTATCTAGGCGCTTAAGTCTGCCAGTTTGCCTGTTGCAGGTAAGGCTGAGCATGTCGCTCTTTCCTCTCCCACGCAACAGGGTTGCGGGCGCTTAGCACGTTTTTCCGGTTCACGCCAACATGAACCGGTTAACTGTGTTCCGGACAGGTGCATCCAGACCATTTACGGAGCCTGTCTGCCACATCCGGAAACAATTTGCACGACCTGTTGAAGCAATAGCTTCCCGGACGTGTTTATACCATAGCCATACCGCCATTAACATGCAGTGTGGAGCCTGTAACCCACCCGGCTTCTTCCGAGCACAGATACAGCACAGCAGAGGCCACATCTTCCGGTTTGCCAAGGCGGCCCAGCGGGATGGCGCTGGTCAGTTTTTCTTTCTGCGCGTCAGGCAGCACATCAGTCATCGGGGTGACAATAAAGCCCGGTGCCACAACATTGACTGTGACACCGCGAGAACCCGCTTCCTGTGCCAGAGATTTGCTCATGCCCACCATCCCCGCTTTGGCTGCGGAATAGTTAGCCTGCCCGGCATTGCCGGTTGTGCCGACGACGGAAGCAATATTCACAATGCGGCCGGCACGGCGACGCAGCATGCCTTTCAGGGCGGCGCGGCACAGGCGGAACGGGGAAGAGAGGTCCACATTCAGAACCTGATCCCAGTCCTGATCTTTCATGCGCAGGGCGAGCGTATCACGCGTCAGGCCAGCATTGTTGATCAGAATATCCAGTGGGGCTCCGGCAACGTCTTCGGCCTTGCCGACCAGCGCATCAGCTTCAGCTGCTTCGGACAGGTTGGCCGTGACATAAAATGCCCGTTCGCCGCCCAGCTCCTTGACCTGCTCCTGCAGCACGGCTTCCCGCGTGCCGGACAAGATGACTGTAGCCCCCTGAGCATGCAGGGTAGCGGCAATCGCCCGCCCGATGCCACCGGAAGCACCCGTGACCAGAGCAGTTTTTCCATCAAGCCTGAACATAGTCTTTTATTCCGTTGTTTTTAAAAAGATTTCAGGAGAGTTTCGATATCTGCTGGTGTGCCAACAGAGCTAGTGGAAACTTCGGGATCAATGCGACGAACGAGGCCTGACAGCACTTTGCCTGCACCGATTTCCACAAACGTATCGACACCCATGCTCGTCATGGCTTCCACGCTTTCGCGCCAGCGGACACGGCCTGTCACCTGTTTTGTCAGGGCCTGACGAATCGCATCCGGGTCGCTCACCTTCTCAGCGGTTACGTTGGCAATAACCGGCACGATCGGAGACGCGATGTCTGCGTTGGCCAGCGCTTCGGCCATCACATCTTCTGCCGGGCGCATCAGTGAGGAATGGAACGGAGCAGACACCGGCAGTTTGACGGCGCGCTTGATCTTCATTTCCTTGGCGAGCGCAATGGCGTTGTCAATTGCTGCCATGGTACCGGAAATAACAATCTGGCCACCACCGTTATCGTTGGCGATTTCCAGAACACCGCCCTGTGCGGCTTTTTCACAGATTTCCTGCGTCTGAGCGAGCGTTGCGCCAATCAGAGCGGCCATGCTGCCCTCACCTGCCGGCACAGCTTTCTGCATGGCCAGACCGCGTGTGCGCAGTAAACGAGCAGCTTCTGTTACACCAAAGGCACGGCCTGCGGCCAGAGCGGCATATTCCCCAAGGGAATGCCCGGCCAGCAGTGTCACTTTCCCGGCCAGATCCAGACCGCCCTGCTCTTCCAGAACGCACAGCACAGCCATGGAAACAGCCATCAGAGCCGGTTGCGCATTTTCCGTGCTGGTCAGAGCCTCCATCGGCCCTTCAAAAATGGTTTTGGAGAGCTTTTCGCCCAGTGCTTCGTCGACTTCTTCAAACACGGCGCGTGCTGAAGGAAAGGCAGCGGCGAGGTCAGCCCCCATGCCAACGGACTGGCTACCCTGCCCCGGAAAAATAAAAGCGTAAACAGCCATAATACCTACTGTTTCAAGAGGTTCTTCAAGCCTGTCAGGCTGAAATCAGATCAAACGCAGTTCATGGAGTGCTGTTTGAAAGGAGAGGCATGAAAGATACGCTGCCCGTGCTCAGCGCACAATACGCCAGCACAAGACCAGAAAAGCATCCCACAGGCTGGCAAGAACTTCATGCCCGATGCGCAGGCCAGTTCGAAACACGCTCTTCCGCCCGGTTGCCGGGAATGGAAACGGCACGGCCTGCACGGACCATCCAGCCAGACGCATCAGCAAAAGGCAGCGCGGCATGTGGTATGTGCTTGTGGCCAATGCGAGAGTTTGATCTGCAAGGCCCTGTTTTTTCAGGATTTTTGTGCAGTTTACAACGGAGTCAAATGTATCCGTCGCAGCATGGTCTTCAAGGATAGCCTCAGGGGAAGCGCCGGCCTCCAGAAGCAATCTGCGCATGACGGTCGCTTCCGTCAAACCCTTGCGGGGCACGCCACCGGTTACAAGGTAGAGCGGCGCGTTCTGCTTCACTCCAAACTGCACAGCGGCCAGCACCCTATGCTGTAAGGCTGGCGATGGCGTGCCGTCAGCCCGGAGTGCCGCTCCGAAAATGAGAATTGGCGTCACCGCCTGCCTATGGGTCTTGCTTGCCGATGTTTCAGGCGTACGCATCATGCGGGCGGCAGCAGAAGCACGCGGTTCAGGCGTTCCAGCGTATGAAAGGTTTCCTGCCAGACTGTGCGGAATTTGTTTTCCGGCACACCGCGTGCTGCGAGAATGGCGGCCAGATCGCCCACGGTGCGCTCCCCATCAATAAGCGGCAGAAGGCCACGCGCCTGCGGCGGCAAAGGAATGGGCACAACCAGCGTCCCGAATGCGAACGGCAGCGTGTGGTCCGGTCGCATCTGTTTAGCCAGCTCAATGCCTGGAATTTCCCGCATGATCGGCACCGCATCAAATGAGGATGCATCGGCTCGCGTGACGCTCGTGCCTTTGCGCACAACATACGCCACATGGGTTGCCATGTTCCCTGTCAGAGATTCCGCAACCATGGCCTGCTCCCGTGCGGGGAGCTGCGCAATGCGTGCCCGCACCTTCGGGTCCGGCAGAAACAGAGCCGGATCATAGCGCGCTGGTTCCATCAGGCAGGAAGCTTCGAGCCCGGCCCCGTCAAGCAGATCCAGAAAGGCGCCGACCGTGTAAGCGCGATCTCTGGGGTTGAGGAGCAGGTCATAGAGGCCAGCATCCCCACCGCTCAGATGGTCTCCAAAATTTCCATTTTGTCGCAGCCATGCCGTGGCCGGCAGGTGACGCATCACGCGCTTGGCCATATCCAGCCGGGTGGCTGGTTTTTCATCAAAAGGAGCAAGCTCTTCCAGAGCATCCTGCAACATATAAACGCCGGTGCGGCCATATGGGGCATAGACCATTAGCCCCATGCCGCCACCGGGCGCGAGGGCGGCTTCCAGTCCGGCAAGGGCTGCATCTGGATCAGGTAAATGATGCAGAACACCGCAGCAATCGATGTAATCGAACAGCCCGAGATCAAGCGTATTCAATGCGGTCAGAGAGCCTTCCACAAAGCGGATATTGTTCAGGTCGCGCACTTGGGCGCGGGCTTGCGCAATGGACAGAGCGTGGCGGGAACGATCGACGCAGACGACTTCTCCCGGCCTGCCTGCCCGCGCCATCTGGGTGGCCAGCATAATGGCCCCGTCCCCTGTGCCGCATCCGGCAATCAGGGCGCGGAGTGGCTGGCTGCGGGGGCGTTGCGCCCCGAACACCCAGTAATCAATTTCGCGCAGATGGCTCGGGCTGCCAATCAGCAGCCGTTTGGCCTCATCCTGGGGATTTCGCTCGGGGTAAGGATACGCTTCATACTGCGCCGCCAGTTCAGTATCCCGCGTGTCGGTGCTGGTGTGGTCTGTCATGCGCAGTCTCCCCTTTAGCGCGGCAACAGTTTACCTCGCTGCCAGGACTCGGCAGCTTCATCCGCTGTCAGGCCTTCTGTGCGCATGGCGAAATCCATGGCACTGATCACTTTCACACTCAGCATCAGTTCATCCAGTTCATCCTGCAAATCCTGATCCATGTCGTCAGCAAGACCGGGACGCATCAGCATGCGGGCTTCCTGCTCTTTTCCCATGCTGCCCTTAGGGTCGGACAGGATGCGGAAGCCGCCCTGATGAAACAGGAAGCAAGGCTGGATGAGCGGCATGAGGATGCACTCTTTACTGTTCAATGCTGCCGTAATGGAGGCCAGAGCTTCCTCATCTGGAAGGACGTTAAGGGTAAATCCTGCGTCTGCCAGCGCGTAATCTGCAAGCATCTGCTCAACATGCTTTTGGAGAGATGCCGGGGTGATGATGGTGCGGGAAAGTTCTGGCCCGCCCTGCGCGACGTCGCTCAGAGAGACAACAGGCCCCTCCTCGCGCGAGATGCAGCAGCATGCGCTGGGCTGGAACAGCTTTCCAAGGGGGGTGACGCCCGGTGCCAGCAGGTCAGATTCTTCCGGCAACCATGCTGAAACGTAAAGATCGACTTCACCATTTTTGAGCATGTCTGCCAGAGCAGCTTTCGGGCCGATGACAATCTCCGGCTCCACATCATTCGCTTCCAGAACCCGGATGATAGCCGCCGCTGTCGCCTCATGAACTGTTGAGTCTGGGTGGGCGAGAGTTATCGTCGTCATATCATCTTCCTTAAGGTCAGGCTTGCAGGTCTTGCTGAGACCTTGCAGCAGGAGAAGAGCGGATGTGCAATCCCTGAAATCGCTTTACTGCTCTTCTTGTGGCACGCAGCGCCACCCTGATGCCATGTTGCGACAAGGAGAGACGCCAATAAAAAACACCCTGATGCGGGCGCATCAGAGTGTTACAGAAAAAGACCGTGTTTGAGGAGAAAGCGCGGCGGTATGGGGCCACTTTTTATGTCATGCCGCCACAATTTTCTCCGGGCGGGGCAGTACCGGGCGCACCATGTGCAGGGCGTCCGCAAAAGAGCGGAACTGGCCCAGAACGTTTTCCCGAATAGCGTCCATCACCACCCAGCTGTTCCCGCGGGAGTAGATTTTGTAGGCAGGGTCTGCAGTTTCCCGCACCCAGATCAGAACGTAGCCAGAAGATACGCCAGCCTGCCGCTGCTCGACGGAAAAGATGTCGGCATCACAGACGCCCATCGGGTGTCCGGCATGAACCCAGCGGGACAGGTATTCCCGGTGGCCCGACAAGATTTCCATCTGGAACGGGATAACATTGCTGACAGATGAGGCATCATTCTTACGCGGCATCAGAATTTCCATTTCCATCGAACACCAGAGGGTCTTTCTGTGTTCAAATGTAAAAGGACGGTTTCCTTAACGCCAAGCTAAAACGTGGATCTGCGCCTCAGAATGAGGCAGAAACTTCATAAAGTTGCGCAAAAACCACAAAAAAAGAACAATTACAGAAAATTAATGCCTATTTTTTAAGCAATTGTTCTTTTTGTGATCACTCTCCTTAGAATTTCGCTGAAACCATGAGCGACCCGTAGTTGAAGAGGCCTGATTTTGCGCCATCAAACTGCTGAGTCTGCCAGACCTGGCTGTAGGACACGCGGAGGCCATAGAACATGACCGCAAGGCCTGCGTGAATTTCGCCCACATCCCATTTCTTGTTCACGTGCAGGGAATTGCCGCGCATGGTGTTGCCTTCGAGGGACGCATCATACGCCACGGCCTCACCAGTCACCCCGCCAAAGAAGTACCAGGCAACGGGGCGTGTCGCCTTATAGGCATCTGTACCATCGGTGCCGGCGGCCTGAATGGTCGGCACACCAAAGTCACTATCAAGCCCCTGCCCGAAGCGGATCATGTCGCTGATTTTGCCGTAGATCTGGTAATCACCAATCGCGGCGGCAGCTGAGGGCAGCGTATCAAACTGGACCGGGCCAAGGTTGACCAGCGGCAGACGCCAGGTCCGCCCACCCTGCACCTGAAAAATAGGCTGGTTTTGGAGCTGATGCTTCCAGCCCTGATTTTTGGTGTCCCCAATGGCGCCATGGAAGCCATTCTGAAGCTGACGCCCCAGGCCAGCTGGCCCCATCACACCGCCCTGAATGCCAAACACGCTGCGTGTCGTGTCTGTATCATTAATCAGGTTGATGGTGCCCAGCAGAAGGCTGGAATACGGACGGTCCCGCAGAAGGCTTGATTGCTGCTGCCCGGGGGCCCACGGGCTGCCGGACTGCGTATCACGCGGGGTGAAGATCATCTGTTGCAGGCCCATGCTGATGCGCTGCACCCCATTGCCCCAGATTGCCTTGTTGATGGCGGCAATGGGTGTGGGGAGCGTATCGGTGCCAGACGTCCAGTTCAGCCGCAGGCCACTGGTATAGTACTGGTCAGACGTGCCTTTCAGGGTGGAAACGGCGTCGTTTTCTCCCTGCAGAGTCCAAGTGCCCTGCTTGTCCTGCAAGGGCGTTGCATGCGCAGAGCGAGAAGCAAGAGCGCTACCAGCCAGCATAAGGGTTGCGGCAGCAATATACCTCACGTGGGGTAATTTCATGACGGCGGACATAGCTTTCCTCTCGTTCTGCCAATGCAGAGTCAGTTTTATTTTCTTTAGTTGATTACGCTGCAACAAGAAACCCTGATTCCCAGCTATCCGCTTTGCAGGATGTTCAGTCAGCCTCTATTTACGCTTTGATTGTCACAAAAATGTTATAGCTTGGAAAAGAGATGAAACCCGGCCCGATTTCATGCTTTTCTATAGCGACGCCACACCCGGTATGGTAAGCCATGATTGGGTGTGGTTGCAGACCACTCTGCCCATTTTTCAATATCTGGAGAAGCAAATGCCTTCTCCATGCTCCAGGATCAAGACCGTTGAGAAGTAACAGGACCGACCGCAGCTCTCGTTCTCCGCGCCGCGGCGGATTTGACGATGATTTTATGTCAACGCCTTCCTATGGCGAACGCCCCGCTTTTGGCGGTGGTGACCGTGGCGGATACGCTCCGCGCAGACCCGCAGGAGGTGGCGGCCCGCAGGTTATCGCTTCCGGTCCGGAAATCGGAGCGACTGTTAAATGGTTCAACAGCGAAAAAGGCTTCGGCTTTGTTGAACTGTCTGATGGTTCCGGCGATGTCTTCCTGCATGCCAATGCCCTGTCCCAGGCTGGTCACGACGGCGTAAGCCCCGGTGCCACTCTGTCCGTGCGCATCGGTCAGGGTCCGAAGGGCCGTCAGGTTGCAGAAGTCATTTCCGTTGACGAAAGCACAGCTCAGCCGGAACGCCCGCGTGCTCCCGGTGGCTTTGGTGGTGCACCGCGCGCTGGTGGTTTTGGTGGTCGCGCTCCGCGTCCGGCCGCGGATCTTTCCTCTGCTGAAGAAGTGCGCGGTACCGTAAAATGGTACAATGCGACCAAAGGCTTCGGCTTCATCACGCCTGATGGCGGCGGCAAGGACATCTTTGTTCACGCCTCTGCTCTGGAGCGCTCTGGTCTGGCTAGCCTCAACGAAGGTCAGGTCACGAATGTAAAGGTTGTTCAGGGTCAGAAAGGCCCGGAAGCCGCTGCAATCGACGCAGACTAAGTTTTATACAAACCGTATAAAACGAGAAAACCCCGCCTTGTGCGGGGTTTTTTTATGCCTGCCTCTTGGGTAGGTGGAGCTTGCTGCTTCCCAAGGAGAGAGGCGCGGGGCTTAGTAGTCTCCGCGCCCTTTGTTGCGTAGCAGTCTGGCCTTGTCTCTCTGCCAGTCCCGATCCGCAATCGCATGGCGCTTGTCCACGCTCTTTTTGCCTTCACCCAAGCCGAGTGTCACTTTCGCACAGCCACGAGCGTTGAAGTGAATGTCCAGCGGAACCAGCGTCGCCCCTTCCCGCGCAACAGCACCAAGAAATTTCTCAATCTGCTTGCGGTGCAGGAGCAGCTTGCGCGGTGCGCGTGTATCGAAGCGAGACAGAACGCCCCCTTGATATTCCGGGATATAGCTATTGAGCAGCCATAACTCCCCATCGCGTTCCGCAGCAAAGGCTTCAGCAATCGTCGCCCGGCCCATACGCAGGCTTTTGACCTCAGCCCCTTTCAGGACCAGACCTGCCTCAATGGTTTCCGTAATGGTGTAGTTGAAGCGCGCCTTGCGGTTTTGTGCGGCAATACCATGAGAAATCATGGTCGCCTTTGCTGGTTTCTTTGCCATGGCTTAGTTCAGCAGCCCGACATCAATCAGCGCCGCTTTGACCAGTCGGCGTGAAGGTTCGGTGAGCGGTGCCAGCGGCAGGCGGCAGGTTTCTCCGGCCAGACCCAGAAGGCTGGCTGCATATTTAACCGGTGCCGGATTGCTTTCACAGAACAGAGCGTCATGCAGCGGCAGGAGCTTATCTTGTGTGGCGATGGCGTCTGCTACGCGACCTGCCTGCCAGTCGGCCTGAACACGAGCGCAGAGAGCTGGAGCGACGTTGGAGGTTACGCTGATGCAGCCGTCACCCCCTGCTGCGAGGAAGGAGACGGCCGTCCCATCTTCACCAGAAAGCTGATTGAAAGGCTTGCTGATGGCGCGGCGCACCTGCAGTGGGCGCAGCAGATTGGCCGTGGCATCTTTCACACCAATAATATTGGTATGGCGTGCCAGTCGGGCCATCGTTTCCACGCTGATATCAATCACCGAGCGGCCCGGAATGTTATACAGCACGACCGGAATGGAAATTGCGTCCGCAACGGCCATGAAGTGCCGATAAAGGCCTTCCTGTGTCGGCTTGTTATAGTACGGCGTGACGACCAGCACCGCAGAAGCCCCGGCTTTTTCAGCGTGACGCGCCAGATCAACCGCCTCACTCGTGCTGTTGGAGCCTGCGCCTGCAATCACGGGCGCGCGGCCAGCAGAAACCTTGATGGCGCGTTCGATAACTTCGTGATGCTCCTGATGCGACAGGGTCGGGCTTTCCCCCGTGGTCCCCATGGCGCAGAGGGCGGATGTGCCTTCTTCAATCTGCCAGTTCACCAGATGTTCAAAGGACGTGAAATCCAGACTGCCATCCCGGTTCATCGGGGTGATCAGAGCGGTAATGGAGCCTGTAAAGCGTGTGTCTGACATGAGCTGTCGTCTATCCCGAAATGGCGTCTGCGTGCCCTGAAGTCTGGTCTTCAGAGGGAGCGCCGGTCATGTGCCGCCGGAAAGGCGACTGCGTGTATACGCCCAGAATTTCGGCGTTCTCGGCAAAAAATTCAAGTTCTGACAAAGCTTTGCCCAGCCGGTCTTCTTCCGGATGGCCTTCTACGTCCATCAGGAAGCGTGTTGCGGCAAAGCTTCCGCCTGTCATGTAGCTTTCCAGCCGCGTCATGTTCAGGCCGTTGGTGGCAAAACCTCCCAGCACCTTATAGAGCGCACCGGGAATATTTTTGACGTTAAAAATCAACGTCGTCATCACATGCGGGGTGCCGCAGGCGGGGCGCTCCGCCGTGCGGGAGGCGATGTAGAAGCGCGTGGTGTTGTGCTTCGCATCTTCCACGTTTTTGAGCAGAATTTCCAGACCGTTCAGCTCTGCTGCCAGTTCGGAGGCGACTGCGGCTTCCTCTTTTTTGCCCCACAGTGCTACCAGCTCTGCCGCACCTGCCGTATCAAACTCCGTAACCGGCGTCAGGCCACGCTCACGCAACAGATTGCAGATCTGCCCCATGGCGACGGGATGCGTATGGACGCGCTTGATATCTTCCAGTCTGGCACCGGGAACGCCCAGCAGGCAGTGTTCAATGCGCTGAAAATGTTCCCCGACAATATGCAGGCCCGAGGCCGGCAGCAGTGTGTGAATATCCGGCACGCGCCCTGCCAGACTATTCTCACAGGCCAGCATGGCCAGATCCGCGCGGCCGGTATGAACAGCCTCTATGGCCCCGGCAAAAGTCTTGCAGGGTAGCGTGCGCCAGCCGGGTTTAACTGTGCGACATGCGAGGTCGGAATAGGCGCCCAGGGCCCCCTGAAAGGCGATGATCTTATCAGTCATTGCGTGTGTCATGCCTTGAAATGCTGCCGGGCCCGTTCCAGGTCCGCCGGGGTATCCACACCAAAGGGGGCTGCGTCAATGCGTGCACAGCCAATGCGCATCCCGGCTTCCAGAGCGCGAAGCTGCTCCAGTTTCTCGCGGCGTTCAAGGCCCGATTCCGGCAAGGATACAAAACGTTTCAGCGCTTCCCGTCGCCAGCCGTAAACACCGACATGGTGCCACAGCACCCCCTCGCCCCACGGAATCGGGGTGCGGGAGAAATACAGGGCCGGAGCGCAGGGTGTATCTGCGTCAAAATGGCAGGCAACCTTAACTACGGACGCAGCCAGTTTTTCGTCTTCCGAGAGGACCGGAGCTACCAGCGTGCCAATATCGAAGGCCGGGTTAGGCATCACGCGCATTACGGCACGGAGATCATCCGGGGAAAACGTCGGCAGATCTCCCTGCAAATTGATAATCACATCGTGCTCGCCCTCAGGGTCAAGCTCTTGTGCTGCCTGCCAGACTCTATCTGAGCCCGATGGAAGGTCCGGGTCTGTCAGCACGGCGCGACCGCCAGCCTGTGTCACCACATCACAAATTTCCTGATCCGCCGCAGCAACGGCAACGGGGCCGACATCCGCAGCAATCGCGGCATCCAGAACCCGCAGAACCATAGCGCGTCCGGCAATATCGGCCAGTGGTTTGCCGGGCAGGCGTGTGGAGGCAAGCCGGGCGGGGATGATGACAAGCGGGGAGATCATCAGCTTGCTCTGGAATACGGCACGGAATATAGCCTTGGAAACAGTGTGAAAACGCTGCCGAAACTGGCACAGCGCCCTGCATGACAGGAAGCGGCGCGCAGTCTAGAAAAGGCGTGAGCCAAACGCAACCGGAGGACCCGGCTTCTCGTATGGACAGCATGTTTCTCAACCGGCTGGGCGCAGCCTTTCTGCTTTCCGGCGTGTCCGTATGGATGTGTAGCGCTGTAGGCTCAGCCGTTGTGCCTGAGGCGGCCCCCGCAAAACCTGCGTTTTCTCTCCCCGGTCTGGACAATAAACCTATTGCCCCTTTCATGGCGCATGCGGATGCTGAAAAAGGCGATGCGCTTGTCCATCAGGTCTGCACAAGTTGCCATGCTGTGAATGAGGGTGCGTCCGATGGCGTTGGGCCTAATCTTTCCGGCGTAGCAGGTCGCCGAATTGCGGGGCTTTCCAACTATTCTTATTCTGCGGCGCTTAAAAGCCAGCATGGGCATGTCTGGTCCGATCAGGCTTTGTCGGACTGGCTCACGTCCCCTGCCCGGTTCGCACCCGGCACACGCATGTCTCTGGTCGGTCTGCCTGACCCGGCTCAGCGCGCGGATATTATCGCGTATCTGCACACATTGGGGGATGCCGAAGCCCCCGCTCCTTCTTCCGATCCCAAGGTGAACCCATGAGCGATGACGATCTGAGCCCCTTTCTGGACGTAGCCATCATGATGGCCGAGGCCGCCCGATGTGTGGTGCGGCCATGGTTTCGTCGGGGTGTCAGCGTTGTTGATAAAGCCGATGAAAGTCCCGTCACCATTGCAGACCGCACAGCCGAGCGCGTGATGCGTGCCATTCTGGCGGAGCGTCTGCCTGACCATGGGGTGTTTGGAGAGGAATTCGGTCTTGTGAATGACGCCGCCCGGTATCGGTGGCTGCTGGACCCGGTGGACGGGACGCGGGCTTTTGTGACGGGCCGGCCACTGTTTGGAACGCTGATCGCGCTCCTGCGGGACGGCCAGCCTGTGCTGGGGGTGATTGATCAGCCCGTTCTGCAGGAGCGCTGGATTGGTGTGACCGGGCAGCCGACCCGTTTCAGTTCCCCGCTGGGTGGTGCGCCGGTTACGCGCCCCTGCCCGCGTCTGGCAGATGCGGAACTCTCCTGCACATCGCCTGAAATGCTGGAAAGTGCGCCGCATGAAGGTTGGAAAACGCTGAAAGCCCGAGCCAAGCGCATGACATGGGGCGGTGATTGCTACGCCTATGGCCTGCTGGCGCTCGGGCAGGTTGATCTGATTGCAGAGTGCGACATGAACCCGTGGGACTGGGCCGCGCTGGTGCCGGTTATTGAAGGAGCTGGTGGCAAAATCACAGCTTGGGACGGCAGCCCGCTCAGAGCGGATGGAGACCGGACCGTGCTGGCGGCGGGCGACCCTGCTCTGCATGCCGAGGCCGTGCGCACTCTGGCCGGGCATGGCTGACAGGCTCGCTCATTTTAACGATTCACTGCGCCAGACCTATGAATTTACCGCATTTTGCGATAGGCCTGCGCTTCAGCACAACAGGTATGGTCATTCCTCATGAGCACGCAACTGTCCCTCCCCAAGGATAAGATCCGCATTCTGCTGCTTGAAGGCGTTCACGATAGTGCTGTCGCGCTACTGAAAGCCAGCGGCTACGAGAACGTGGTCCGCCACAAGGGAGCGCTGGAAGGCGATGCCCTGAAAAAAGCTCTGGAAGGCGTCCATGTTGTGGGGATCCGTTCCCGCACGCAGCTGACCAAAGAGGTAATTGAAGGCGCTGACCGTCTGATTGCCATTGGCTGTTTCTGCATCGGCACCAATCAGGTGGATCTGGAAGCCGCCCGGCTGAATGGGATTCCGGTCTTCAACGCGCCCTACAGCAATACCCGCTCTGTGGCCGAACTGGTCATGGGCGAGATTGTTATGCTCATGCGCCGCATTTTCCCCGGCTCCATTGGCTGTCATCAGGGCCTGTGGAACAAATCCGCCGCCAATAGCTGGGAAGTGCGCGGCAAGACGCTCGGAATTGTTGGCTACGGGTCCATTGGCTCACAGCTGTCCGTTCTGGCAGAAGCTTTCGGCATGCGTGTCATTTACTATGATGTGGTGGATAAGCTTGGCCATGGGAACGCTATGCCGGTTGATACGCTGGAAGACCTGCTGAGCCAGAGTGATGTGGTGAGCCTGCATGTGCCGCAGCTCCCGACAACCAAAAACATGATGGGCGCTGAACAGATCCGCGCCATGAAAAAAGGTTCGTTCCTGATCAATAACGCCCGCGGGAATGTTGTCGACCTTGATGCGCTGGCTGAGGCTCTGAAAGACAAGCATCTGCTGGGTGCGGCTATTGATGTGTTCCCCAAGGAACCCAAAGGCCCGAATGATCGTCTGGAAACGCCGCTCAAGGAGCTGGATAACGTCATTCTGACACCGCATATCGGCGGTTCCACGGCCGAAGCGCAGGAACGCATTGGGGTGGAAGTGGCCCGTAAGCTGGTCGAATATTCCGATGTGGGGTCAACCTTCGGCGCTGTTAATTTTCCCGGTGTGCAGCTCCCGCAGAGCCCGCGCGGCACCCGTTTTATGCACGTGCACCACAACGTGCCGGGCATGATGATGCGTCTGAACGAAATCTTCCTCAAGCAGACCTGCAACGTTACGGCGCAGTTCCTGCAGACGGATGGTGAGATCGGCTACGTGGTTGTGGAAGCCGATACCGGTAAAAACAAGGATACGGATGACACCATCCTGCACGCTCTGCGTGACCTTGAGGGCACCATTCGTGCCCGTCTGATCTATCAGGGTCATTGATCTGATGGCGATCCGGGGGCGGGAATGATCAATTCCCGCATCCGTAGTTTTGCCTTCGCCGGGATAGAGGCGCGGCCTGTCTGGGTAGAAGTCCAGATTTCGTCCGGCCTCCCGGCATTTCTGATTGTTGGTCTGCCTGACAAGGCTGTGGCTGAAGCCCGGGAACGCGTGCGCGCCTCTCTGACCTCCATGGGGATGGCGCTGCCCGCCAAGCGCATTGTTATCAATCTTGTCCCTGCCGATATCCCTAAAGAAGGGTCGCATTTTGACCTGCCCATAGCGCTTGCCCTGCTCTGCGCCATGGAAGTTCTGCCCTACGAAGAGGTGTCGCGTTTTGCGGCTTTGGGTGAACTTTCTCTGGATGGTCGGCTAAACCCGGTGGCTGGTGTGCTGTCTGCCTCCATTGAGGCATCCGCCATGTCTCTGGGGCTGATCTGTCCGGCCATGCAGGCGGAAGAGGCTCTCTGCGGCGGCGATATTGCCATTCTGGGCGCGCCCACTCTTCTGGCTCTTATTAATCATTTCACCGGTCTTCAGGTTCTCACGCCACCGGCTTTCTCCGAACGCGCGCCAGACTCATCCTCTGAACGTCTGCCGGATCTTTCTGAGATCAAGGGGATGGAAACCGGACGCCGGGCGCTGGAAATTGCTGCGGCTGGTGGCCATTCCATTCTTCTTTCCGGGCCACCCGGTGCCGGAAAATCCATGCTGGCTGCCCGCCTGCCCAGTCTGCTGCCAGACCTGACGCAGAGGGAAAGTCTGGACGTCTCGCGCATTTATAGTGCCGCCGGATTGTTGAAAGGCGGTCGTCCGATCCGACGCCCTCCATTCCGAGACCCGCATCATTCTGCAACCTTGCCAGCTCTGGTAGGTGGCGGAAGCAAGGCGCGTCCGGGTGAAATTAGTCTGGCCGACCACGGAATTCTGTTTCTCGATGAACTGCCGGAATTTTCCCGCGCAGCACTTGAAGCCCTGAGGCAACCTCTGGAAACGGGGCGTGTGAGTATTGCCCGTGCCGCGCTGCACGTAACCTACCCTGCCCGCTTCCAGCTTATTGCCGCCATGAACCCATGCCGGTGTGGGTATCTGGGGGATGCCAGCAAGGAATGTCGTAAGGCTCCCCGCTGCGGCGAGGATTACATGGCACGGCTTTCCGGGCCACTACTGGATCGTATTGATATTCATGTGGCGATGCAGCCGTTCGAGCCGCTGGATTATCTTTCCGGCCCGTCTGGTGAGGCGAGTGCACCTGTAGCGGAACGGGTGCAGGTCGCGCGCCAGCGGCAATATGCCCGACATGACGGCATGAAAAATGCGCAGGCCACTCTGGAACAGATGCCGATAACGGAGGCCGCGCAGGCTCTGGCGCAGAAAGTGGCAACACGCTTCCGTTTTTCAGCGCGCGGCTATACCCGCATGATACGCGTTGCCCGTGCCATTGCTGATCTGGCGGGAGAGACCGAAATTCAGTCTCCCCATGTGGCCGAAGCGGCGACCTTTCGTCTCCGCTCCGGGCAGGATTAAACAGCCAGCGCGCTGCTAGGCGTGGGCTTTTAAAACGCTCAGCCCCTGTTCCAGATCAGCAATCAGATCATCCGGGCTTTCCAGTCCAATCTGCAGGCGCATGGACGGCCCCTCGGTCTGGTCTGCCGGGAAATTCCGGGTAATGCCTTTGCTGGTTGGCAGCACGAGGCTTTCGTACCCACCCCATGACGCGCCGATGCCAAACAGCTTCAGCGAATCAATCATGGCTTCCATAGCGCTCTGGCTAAATGTGTCTTTCAGCACAAAACCGAACAGGCTCCCTGCCCCGGTAAAATCACGCTTCCAGATTTCGTGGCCCGGACATTCGGGGAAGGCCGGGTGCAGGATCCGGGCAACTTCCGGCCGGTCTTTTAGCCAGTGGGCAACCTGCATGGCGGAGCGCGCCTGATGAGACAGACGTACCCCCATGGTGTGCAGGCCGCGCAGGGTCAGCCAGCAATCATCCGGCCCGGCAAGCTGGCCCAACTGAATGGCGGTATCTCGCAGCAGATGCCAGTCTTCTGCCTTTGCAACCGTAACAGCCCCGGCGATCACATCAGAATGACCGGAGGGGTATTTGGTCAGCGCCTGAATAGAGACATCCACGCCATGCGTGAACGGTGCAAAAATGCCGAAGCCCCAGGTATTATCCATCATCAGTCGGGCCCCATGTGCGTGGGCAACGCGGGCCAGCATGGGGACATCCTGCACTTCAAAAGTATGGCTGCCCGGGCTTTCTGAAAACAATACCCGTGTGTTGGGCTGCATCAGACCGGTCAGTGTCTCAGCAGAGGCGCAGGGCGGGTAATAGGTTGTTTCCACGCCAAAGCGTTTGAGCACGTTCTCTGCAAACCGACGGGTCGGGCTATAGACAGAATCTGGTAGCAGGCAATGGTCCCCGGCATTCAGGAATGCCAGCAACGGCGTGGTGCAGGCCGCAAGCCCGGATGAGACAACCTGACAGTCTGACCCGCCCTCAATGACCGCAATCGCTTTTTCAAGCTCGTGCTGAATAGGTGTGCCCATGGCTCCGTAAATATAGGCGTGGTCAAAGCGTTTCTGCCCCTGGTGGCGCATATCGTTCAGCGTGGGAAACAGCACCGTGGAGCCGCGCGTGAGGGCCATGTTGACGGGCGTGCCTTCAGGTTGGGCTTCCGGTCTGCCCATGCGGGTAAGCATGGAGGAAAGCTTGTCCCAGCCGCGTGTCACGTTGGCGTCAGATGTCATTGTTCAAGATCCTTTCGTCACGGGTGCGCCTGGTGTTGCACCCCATTCTGCCCATGAGCCGTCATAAAGCGCGCCTTCGTCAAAGCCAGCCAGCGCAAGGCCCACACTCAGGACGGCTGCCGTCATGCCTGAGCCGCAGGTTGTCACAGCGGGTTTATCCACCGGCATTCCGGCTTCCAGCAAAATCTCCCGCACGCGGTTAGGGGCGAGAAACTGCCCATTGTCTGCAAGGAGCTTTTTGTAAGGAAGATTAATCGCGCCGGGCATGTGTCCAGAGGCCAGACCGGGGCGTGGTTCTGGTACTTCCCCATAAAAGCGGGCGGCGGAGCGGGCATCCAGAATGGGCTGCAAGGCACCGGAAACAATATCCAGCATATCTCCGAGCCCTTTCAGGCGCGCAAAACGGGTATGGCATGCGTAGGGCTGAGCCGTTGGCATAGGGGCAGCACCCTGCGCGATTGGCTGATTGTCGCGCAGCCATGCCGGAAGGCCACCATCCAATATAAAGGCCTGATCATGCCCAAACAATCTGGCCAGCCACCAGCCCCGACACGCCGAGGCGGTGTTGCCCTGATCATAAAACACCACACGCGTTGACCTGCTGATGCCCAGAGCGCCAAACAGGCGGCCAAAGCGCGCAGCAGACGGAACAGTATGAGGCTGCGTGCTTTCCGGGTCGGAGAAAAGGTCGATATCAAACCGCAGACTGTCGGGAATATGGGCTTTCAGAAAAGCCTCATCCGGGTTGCTGGTTTCTCCGGGCAAAAGCGCTGTTGCATCCAGAATACACAGCGGGCTTTCTCCCTGCCAACAGGCAAGGGTTTTTACGGTAATAAGGGGCAACATAGCTTTAATCCCGGACCAGCGACGAAGTATCGGTGAAGGTAAAGCAAGTCTGCCCAGAAGGGTATTGGTCAGAGTTTTAAAAAGCTGCCTTTTCAGACAGCTCCGTGATGTTCCACCAGTGTTTTGAGGCGATCAATGGCCTCTCGTCCCTTAAGGGATGTCTGCCAGAGTGTCTCCAGCATATGCTGATGTGTCGCTACGGCTTCCGGAGAAGAGGTGATCATGGCAATTCCGGCGGTGCTTTCTGCAGAGCAGTCAGTCCGGAACGGGTTGATGGCCACGGCCATCAGCTCACTGCGGCGCATGAAAATGCACGACGTTGTGGTGATGTTTTTGGGAATGACACTGAACTGAAGTCCCATAGGGACAGAGTCAATCAAGGTGATAATGTTGCGGATTTCCTGCACCGCAACCTGCCGCGCTTTATGCCGCAATGTTGGGGACATGGGAAAGCCAGCCCCCACGCCATGTACCAGAAAGTCGATAATCTGATTTTCAGGCAACATGGAAATGATGGACGGTTTGCGCTGGCTATACAGTGCGCGTCGCTTTGACTGCGCCAGGATGGCTGGCGCATCCATCAGAGCGCCCCCCTCTTTTCCCTGCTGACTGGCATGCGCTTCCAGCAGGACAGCATCGTAGGCGGGTGATGTGACCTGATAGCAGACCGGATCCGAGACCTGCAGGATCTGTTCAATATCACCTTCAATCTGTGTGATTTTTTGGAAAAAACTATCCGGGCAACTGTAATATTCAATGCCGACCCCCAGCAGGGTCAGAGGCGAGATATTGAGAAGTTCAGCAAGCCTCTGGACGGTATCCAGCTTAATGACTTCGCCTTTTTCATACCGGTATAGCGCTGCGCGGGAGACACCCAGACGGGCCGCAATTTCATCAGCCCGCATGCCGGATTCAAGGCGAAAAGCTCTGAGCTGCTGACCAATTTCACCAAGATGCATTGTGACAGCAGTCATAGTTTCCACCTTATGAATCAACACGTTATGAACAAAATGTTTTATCGAATAGTATTGTTAATAATACGTTAGTTAACAGATTGTAAAATCCCGTCAATGCTGCCTTAAGACAATTTCAGATACCGGGTGCCGGTATGTTCCCGTTGCGATGCTGAAAAGGCTTTAAGAGACCAGACAAAGTCCCGGATCCGTGGTTTACTACGCCCATGATGGATGGGCTGACTCTGACAACCGAACGGATCATGCTGGCTCTGCTGCTTGGCGGCATCGCCTATGGATGCGTCATTGTTCTTGCCCCTTTTTCCTCAGCTATTTTGTGGGCTGGCGTTCTGACATACGCAACATGGCCCGTGTTCCAGCACCTCAGACGCCGTATGAGCGCTCTGGCTGCGAGTCTGATCATGACGTTTCTCTGCGCTGTGGGATTTGTCATCCCGCTCGCTTTTCTGGCGTCCACGACAATCGCTGCCAGCCCGCGCTGGGCGTCGCAGTTGAATGCCCTTTTCAGTTTTTCCCATCATCTTCCCCCTCCTCCCGGCTGGCTGATAAATATTCCCATGGTCGGGCAGGATCTTGCCGGCCAGTGGCAACACTGGAGCCATGATGTTGACCATCTGGGGGCCAGCCTGAGGCCTTATGCGGGGGATATCATCCAGTCCCTGCTGGTGCTTTTCATGCAGGTGGCCAATGGCGCGCTGCATCTGGTGATGGCCTTGTTCATCGCCTTCTTTTTCTGGCTCAGCGGCTCTTCTCTGGGCGACACGTTGAAAGCGGTAATAACCCGTATTGCCGGCCCACATGCTGGTCGGCACCTGCATATTATTGGCGGGACCGTGCGCGGCACTGTGTATGGCATTCTGGGAACAGCGATCATTCAGGGTATTTTGACCGGCATTGGCTTCTGGCTGACCGGGCTTTCCGAACCTGTCATGTTTGGTGTGCTGGCCGCTTTTCTGGCCGTTCTGCCGATTGGGGCCCCGCTTGTCTGGGTGCCCGCGTCCCTCTGGCTTCTGGTCGACCACCACGTGGCCAAAGGTGTCCTGCTCCTTCTCTATGGGCTTTTACTGATTTCCGGGGCCGACCATGTCATCCGCCCGCTGTTTATTGCGCGGGGGAGCAAGCTGCCATATCTCCTGACCGTCTTGGGGGTTATTGGGGGCGTAATGGCTTTTGGGGGGCTGGGGATTTTTCTGGGGCCGATCCTGCTGGCTGTGGGCTTCACATTGACTGTGGAATTTGCCGCTCAGGAAGCGCCCTCTCATTCTTCTTCTGATGATCAAAGGAGACAGCCCTCATGAGGCGTCATTTTCTCCGTCTCATGGATGCGCACCGTCGCAAGAAACAGCTTCGCCCCCCTGTCTCCACAGAGCATGACAGCACCAAAATTATCAGCTGGAACCTGCTGAGAAGAACGGGTGCGACGGTGCATGATGTTGTCGCCCTGATTGAAGCGGAAAAGCCGGATATTCTTCTGATGCAGGAAGCGACGGCTGAAATTGACGTGCTGTCAGATATTCTGGGCGGCTACTATGCGCGCGCGCCCCTGCCTGGTCGTATTCATGGCCCGGCCTGCTGGAGCCGGACACCGTTTGCCCGCACGCCGCGTGCCTGCACTATTCCGTCAGGCGCGGTCGTCAAACGTCATGCGCAAATTATTGATTACGGCCCGTTCTCTCTGGCCAATGTGCACCTGTCCCATGGACAGTTACTGAACCGGCGGCAACTGCGGCGTATTGCCGCACTTCTGCCAGCACCGTGTGCCATTTTGGGGGACTTCAACCTTGTTGGTCCGACGCTGGTGCCGGGCTTCAGAGACGTGGGGCCAAAAGCACCGACGCATCGCATGGTGGATCTGGTTCCCATCCGTATTGACCGCTGTCTGGTAGAAGGCATGAGCTGCCTGAGTGCCAGAGTTCTCCCGGTGTTTGCCTCAGACCATCGGCCTATCGCTGTTCAGTTGCGGCCCGATATCAAAGTGCTGGCCTCTGTTGCGTCATAGATAAGGCATGAACAGGCGCGCTGCGGCATCACGGATCTGGATCAGCTTGTTCCGTTTATCCAGATCATGGTGGGTCAGACGCCGGTTTCTGTGATGGCAGATGAAATCATCCAGCATTTCCGCCATCAGGACATCATAGGTTTCCATATTGATCTCGAAATTCAGGCGCAGGCTGCGAATATCGAGGTTGGAACTTCCGACAAAAGACCACGCCCGGTCTACCACCATCAGCTTGGAATGGTTGAAAGGTGGATTGACCAGCCACACGCGAACACCGGCATTCAGCAGGGGCGCGATATTGGCGGAGCAGGCCCAGTCCAGAGGTGGATGATTACTGCAACGCGGAATGACCACATCCACCTGCACGCCACGCAAGGCCGCAAGTGCGAGTTCCGACATGACGCGTGACCCCGGCAGGAAATAGGGCGTCATCAGTCTGACCTGCCGCCGGGCCAGAGTGATGGCCTGCAGCATCGTGTATTCAATTTTTTCAAGGTCAGTATCCGGGCCAGCGGTCACAATTCGGGCGACGGACTCCCCGGTGCTGGTGTGTTCCTTGAAATAGATATCGCCTTCCAGCGTCTCCTGCGTCACAAAATACCAGTCCCACGCGATAGCTTCGGCCAGTTGTTTGACGACGGGTCCTTCCAGCATGAAGTGGGTATCGGACACCGGATGAGGCGGTTTTCTGGAAACCAGATTTTCATCGGCAATATTCAGGCCGCCCATGAAGCCTGTCTTGCCATCCACCACCAGAATTTTCCGGTGATTGCGCAGATTGATGAAGGGCATGCGCCAGGGCAGCATGGAATGCATGAAGCGCCCGCACGGCACCCCTGCCCGCCTCAACCGGCGATAAACGGGAGACAGAAAATATCCGCTCCCAATGCCGTCCACAAGAACGCGCACCTGCACACCGCGCTTCTGGGCTGCAATCAGCTTTTCGATAAACAGACCGCCAATCTGATCATTCCGAAAGATATAGGAGCACAGCAGAATGCTTTGCTCGGCCTCTTCAATGGCTTTCAACATGAAGGGGTAACCACCGTCTCCGTCATGCAGAGGGACGATTTTGTTTCCGCCGACCAAGGGGCGACTGGTCAGTTTACCGACCATCATGGCCAGAGGCGCAAACTGCCCGTCCAGTTCTCTGTTCCAGGATGAGCTATGGGACTCTTCAAACCGATGGGAGGATCGCCCACTCACCAGCTTTTTAGCCAGGCGGCGCACACGGTTGATCCCAAACATGACGTAGAGAACTGTGCCCAAAGCAGGCATAAGAACACAAATGCCAATCCAGCCGATGGCGGATGAGGTATTTCTTTTTGTCAGAAGGATATGCAACGCAACGCTTGTCACCAGCACAAAACGAATGATCGTGACTGTCACCAGAGAAAGATGCGGCAGAATATCAAACGTCATGGGGCAAAATGCATCCTGAAAGGAATCAAACGGTGGCAGTCAGGCCTGATATCATTGAACCAGAACAGAATCGACAAAGGTTACTCCGGCAGGCGCGAGGCTCAAGAGCCTATCAGGATGGCCTGAGCGCGGAAGAGGCCGTATGCTCTGCTTGCATGAAAGAAGGCTGGCTTATTCTCTTAAAAAGAGCCCGCACGCGCCGTGGTGAAATTGATATTGTTATGCGCAAGGGCAGCTTGATTTGCTTTGTAGAAGTAAAAAAGCGCAAAACACTCCGTGGTGCGACGGAATGTCTGGGTGTCTCTCAGCAAAGGCGGCTTTATCGGGCTGCGGAATGTTTGCTAGCAGCCCACCCGCACTGGGCTTACGAAGAATTGCGGTTTGACCTGATAGCGGTTGATGAGCAGAACGCGCTGCACTGGGTGAAAGACGTTATCCGCCAGATGTAGAAAAAGCGCGGTGCCAGAGGCAAGCCGCGCTTTTTAGAAGACGTTTAGAGGCGCAAACGTTCAGGTGCGATGGCGGCGCGTTGCTGCGTGAGCAACTGCACGCTTGGTGGGGTGATAGGACACCAGATGCACCATGTTGCGAGACGTTGCGCCACGCTGAGAGGCAACCTGCGTGTGGCTGGCCCGAACAACGTGGCTCACACGGCGCACATGAACAACCGGCGGGGGCGCAGCAGTCAAAGACGCGAACGTCAGCTTGCTGGCTTCCAGATCGGAAATGACACGTTCCGCGTGCGCTGAAGAGTTCACGGAGAAAACACCTGCGCTCAAACCAACAAAAGCGAAGGCGCAGCGCAAAAACGGAAGACGCATCATCAAAAAATATCCCACCTCTGTTTGTCTGTTTCCAGACTACACAGCCCTCTGATTGCCTGACAACTTAAAAAATCAGGAAGCTGCCTTAAGAGGGATATTTTTTTCTTTCAGCAGGGTCTGGAGTTCACCGGACTGGTACATTTCCGTCACGATATCACACCCGCCGATGAATTCCCCTTTGATGTAAAGCTGCGGAATGGTCGGCCAGTTTGAGAAATCCTTGATGCCCTGACGAATACCGGCGTCAGCCAGAACATTCACGGATTTGAACGGTACGCCCAGATGCTCAAGAATCTGCACTACACGTGCGGAGAAGCCGCACTGCGGGAAGTCGGCATCACCCTTCATGAACAGCGTGACAGGGTTGGTATCAATTACGTTCTGGATCTGCTGTTTGACAGTTTCCGACATTAACCTGGATCCTTGCTAAAAAAGCGGAAAAATACGCCGTTCAGGGCGCAGACGTCTGCAACGCGAGCGCGTGCAGCTTGCCGCCCATATGGCCCTGCAAGGCCTGATAGACAAGCTGATGCTGCTTCACGCGGTTGAGGCCTTTGAAGGCCTCGCTCACGATAGAGCAGGAATAATGGTCACCGTCCCCGGCCAGATCATCAATCCTGATCTGCGCATCGGGGAAAGCCTGACGAAGATACGTCTCAAGTTCAGTGGCGGACATCGCCATGGCTTACAGATCCCTTTCAGTTACTCAGCGGGTCATCAAGGCCGGAAAGAAGGCCTCATGCGCGGCAACAAGTCGTGCAGCAGATATTGTGACGCCACTCGGCAAAATCAAATCATTTCCGCCAGACAGGCCAATCAGACGAGCCGGAACACCGGCCTGCTCTGCACGGGCGCAGAATTCTCCGGCATTATCGACGCAGACCAGATAGCGGGCCTGATCTTCACCAAACCAGAAGGCTTCCGGACGGATGCCGCTGTCCGGGCTTTCCAGTTCACAGCCCACGCCGCTGGCCATCACCATTTCCGCAACCGCAACCATCAGGCCGCCATCGGAAAGGTCATGACAGGCGGAAACCGCGCCACTGAGGATTTCCTGACGGACGAAGTCGCCGTTCCGTTTTTCCGCAGCCAGATCAACCGGCGGCGGCGGCCCGTCTTCACGGCCCAGCACTTCACGCAGCCAGATGGACTGGCCCAGTTCTCCGCGGGTTTCACCCACCAGAACAACGGCCTTACCATCCTGCATCTCCAGGCCAACGGCTTTCTCCACGTCATCCAGCACCCCCAGTGCGCCAATGGCGGGGGTGGGCAGAATGGCCAGAGGAGAGCCGTCCGGCTGACGCGTCTCATTATACAGAGAGACGTTGCCACTCACGACCGGGAAGTCGAGAGCGCGACAGGCATCGCCCATCCCTTCAATCGCTGCGACAAACTGTCCCATGATTTCCGGTTTTTCCGGGTTACCGAAATTGAGGTTGTCCGTTACAGCCAGCGGGCGGGCACCGGTCGCGGTCAGGTTACGCCATGCTTCGGCCACAGCCTGTGCGCCCCCGGTTTTGGGGTCAGCATGGCAATAGCGCGGTGTGCAGTCTGTCGTGATAGCCAGTGCCAGTGACGTATCTTCAATTTTGACAATCGCGGCATCAGCAGCGCCCGGACGGCGGACCGTCTGGCCACCAACCGTGCTGTCATACTGGTTCCATACCCATGCGCGGGATGCGAGGTCCGGCGACCCCACCATCTTGAGCAGTGCGGCATCCAGAGAAAGCGGGGCATGCACAGCGCCGAGAGGTTCTGGCACAACCGGCGTGGTGGCCGGGCGATCATAGATCGGAGCCTGATCCGCCAGCGGGTCCAGCGGAATATCCGCTTCCACCTGCCCTTTGTGTTTAACCACAATATGGCCGGTTTCCGTCAGATGCCCGATAATGGCGAAGTCCAGTTCCCATTTCTCGAAGATCTTGCGGGCGACTTCCGTGCGATCGGGCTTGAGGACCATGAGCATGCGCTCCTGGCTCTCGGACAGCATCATCTCATAAGCCGTCATGTTCGGCTCACGCTGGGGCACTTCGTCCAGATCCAGCTCAATCCCAACGCCACCTTTGCCAGCCATTTCCACGGCGGATGAGGTCAGGCCAGCGGCACCCATGTCCTGAATGGCGACAATGGCATCCGTCGCCATCAGTTCCAGACAGGCTTCAATCAGCAGCTTTTCAATGAACGGGTCGCCAACCTGCACGGTCGGACGCTTCGCCATCGCGTTTTCGTCGAACTCGGCAGAGGACATGGTGGCGCCATGGATGCCATCACGTCCGGTGCGGGAGCCGACATACACAACCGGGTTACCCACCCCTGCGGCAGCAGAGAGGAAAATCCGGTCTTTACGCGCAAGGCCAACCGTCATGGCATTGACAAGCGGGTTGCCATCATAAGCCGGGTGGAAGTTAATCTCCCCGCCTACGGTCGGCACGCCCACACAGTTGCCGTAGCCGCCAATGCCACGCACGACGCCATCAATAATCTGGCGGGTACGGGGTGTTTCGGGATTGCCGAAGCGCAGGGCATTCAGGTTGGCAATCGGGCGGGCCCCCATGGTGAACACGTCACGCAGAATACCACCAACACCCGTGGCAGCGCCCTGATACGGCTCGATAAAGGACGGATGGTTATGGCTTTCCATCTTGAAGATGGCAGCATACCCCTGCCCGATATCCACCACGCCAGCATTCTCACCCGGACCATGGATAACCCACGGGGCTTTGGTGGGGAGCGTGCGCAGCCATTTGCGAGAGGATTTGTAAGAACAGTGCTCGGACCACATGACCGAGAACACACCCAGCTCAGTCAGGCTGGGTGTGCGGCCCATGATGGTGACAACGCGCGCGTATTCTTCAGCCGTCAGCCCGAATTCCTGGGCCAGAGATGCATCAACGGTCTTTTTCACCGGACAAGAGCCTCCACAAGACCTTCAAACAGCGGCAGACCGTCTACGCCGCCCATCAGCGGGTCAACAAGATCTTCCGGGTGAGGCATCATGCCGCAAATACGAGTGTTTTCGCTCAGAATGCCCGCAATGCTGTTCACGCTGCCGTTGGGGTTGCTGGCAACATCGTCAGCCTGCACGTGGCCATTCGGCGCGGCATAGCGGAAGGCAACAAGCCCCTCGCCTTCCAGCCGGTCCAGCGTGCTCTGGTCTGCCGTGTAGTTGCCGTCCCCATGCGCCAGAGGCGTGCGGAACACATCCCCTTTCTGCCATTTATGGGTGAAAGGCGTATCCGTCCGTTCCACACGCAGATGGCAGTCCTGAGACAGGAAGCGCAGGTTAGCGTTCCGCAGCAGGGCACCCGGCAGCAGGCCGGATTCCGTCAGAATCTGAAAGCCATTGCAGACCCCCAGAATATGACCACCCTTTTGCGCAAAGCTGCGGATTTCTGTCATGATGGGAGAATGGGCCGCCATGGCGCCACAACGCAGGTAATCCCCGTAGCTGAAGCCGCCCGGCAGAACCACAAGATCAATCCCGGTCAGGTCGGTATCACGATGCCAGACCATGCGGGGCTCATGTCCGGTTACACGCCGTAGTGCGATAGCCATATCGCGCTCACGGTTAGTGCCCGGAAAGACAACAATCGCTGCTTTCATTTTGCGCTGCTACACGGGTAAGAGTCATGCAGAGCCTTGAAGACGCTTTCGCCCACAGGCTTGGACATCGCTTCAGAATGCGCTTTCAGCCATGCCAGCACTTTAACGCGCATGGCAGCACCATTTTCTGACGTCGGGACGCAGAAGCCTGCCGGAGCGGAAGCGTCTCCTTCGTTGCGATCATTGATCTTGGAGAGAGCAACAGCATCTGCAACGCCGGTGATGTAGGCATCACACACGGTGGCACCTGCTGCACGGGTGCAGATGCGGGCAAAGTTGCCAGCCTGCATGGGGGAAATGCGCTGAGCATGGGCCAGCGTCGGCGCAAGCAGAGCTCCCCCAAGGGCGATCAGGGCGAGGCGTTTCATCCCAGCACCTCAACCGTGAAGTCTTCGATCACCAGATTGGCGAGAAGATCCCGCGCCATGTCTTCGGCCTGTTTCTGGACAGCGGCACGGTCCGTGCCCTCAACATCCAGATCAATAATCTTGCCGACCCGGACGTCATTCACGCCCGGGAAACCCAATGTGTGCAATGCGTGGCCGATGGCTTTCCCCTGCGGGTCAAGCACACCCTCCTTAAGCATGACGGTTACACGTACTTTCATGATAAAGCCCCCGTTGCTGTCGGCATGGTCACTGCATGGTCTCCGGACCCTTCATGTCTCCGCCATTGCCTGCTTCGGGCAGGATGCCCAGTCTGCGGGCAACTTCCTGATACGCTTCCCGGACATTGCCCAAGTCACGGCGGAAACGGTCCTTATCAAGCTTCTCGTTGGTCTGGTTGTCCCACAGGCGGCAGTTGTCGGGTGAAATTTCATCCGCCAGCACAATCCGCATGTCGTCCCCTTCCCAGGAGCGGCCAAATTCAAGTTTGAAGTCTACAAGCTGAATGCCAATGCCGCTGAACAGGCCGCACAGGAAATCATTCACCCGCATGGCCATGGAGGTCATGTCTTCAAGGTCGTGCGGGCACGCCCAGCCGAAGGCGATGATGTGGTCTTCAGAGACAAGCGGATCATTCAGCTCATCGTTCTTGTAGTAAAATTCTACAATGGTCCGTGGCAGGCGAGTGCCTTCCTCAATCCCAAAGCGCTTGGCAATGCTCCCCGCAGCAATATTGCGGATCACAACTTCAAGCGGAATAATCTCGACTTCCTTCACCAGCTGCTCTCGCATGTTGATGCGGCGGATGAAGTGCGTGGGAATGCCGATTTCCTGCAAACGCAGCATCAGATGCTCGCTGATGCGGTTATTCAGTACGCCCTTACCGGTAATGATGCCGCTTTTGGCACCGTTGCCAGCCGTGGCATCATCCTTGAAATACTGCACAAGGGTGCCGGGTTCCGGACCTTCAAAAAGGATTTTGGCTTTACCTTCGTAAAGCTGGCGGCGACGGGCCATGGTCATCCTTACCTGTCTTGAACGTTTAAAACCGATCCCTGCAACCGGTCCGGGGGAAGACTGAAACCAGCCTTCCCTTCTTCAGACGCGTCATAGCAGGCTTCGGGCATGGAAGATATAGGGACGCCCCTGCTCACAGAGCCGGGCCGGGTTCCCCAAATACTTTCTGATACAGGCCATCCAGCGCCTTCAGATGCTGGCGGCTGTCCATGGCGGCATCCAGCGTTTCTGCCGGGATACGCCCGGAAATTTCCGGATCGGCTGCCAGATTTTCACGGAACGTCCGGCCTTCCGGCGTGCCGAGTTTGGTCCAGGTTTCCATCGCGTTGCGCTGGACAATCCGATAGGCATCTTCACGCGAGAGACCGGCGCGGGCCAGAGCCAGCAGAACCTCACCGGAATGCACAACGCCGCCAAGGCTTTCGATGTTGGCAGCCATGCGGTCCGGATAGACCAGCAGCTTGCTCATCATGCCGGCGAGGCGTGCCAGCGCGAAGTCCAGACCAATGGTGGCATCCGGGCAGATATTCCGTTCAACGGAAGAATGGCTGATGTCGCGCTCATGCCACAGGGCCACGTTCTCCAGAGCCGGGATAACGGCAGACCGCACAAGGCGCGCCAGACCCGTCAGGTTTTCCGTCAGCACCGGGTTCCGCTTGTGCGGCATGGCGGAGGAGCCCTTCTGGCCCTTGTGGAAAAATTCTTCCGCTTCCCGCACTTCAGAACGCTGCAGATGGCGCACTTCAATAGCCAGACGTTCAATGCCGCTGGCAATCACCCCCAGCGCACAGAAGTAGGCTGCATGGCGGTCACGCGGGATGACCTGCGTGGAAACCGGTTCCGGCTTCAGGCCCAGACGTTCGGCAACGTAGGTTTCAACGCGCGGGTCCAGATGAGCGAAAGTGCCCACGGCACCGGAAATGGCACAGGTGGCAATTTCCGCACGAGCAGCTTCAAGGCGCGCCTTGTTGCGGACGAACTCGGCATAGTGCCCGGCCAGCTTCAAACCAAAAGAGGTCGGTTCGGCATGGATGCCGTGGCTGCGGCCAATGGTCAGGGTGTGCTTGTGTTCAAACGCACGGGTGCGCAGCGCATCCAGAACGTCGTCCAGATCTTTCAGCAGCAGGTCGGTCGCCTGCGTCAGCTGCACGGCAAGGCACGTATCCAGAATATCGGATGACGTCATGCCCAGATGCACAAAACGGCTTTCCGGGCCAACTTTCTCAGCAAGCCAGGTCAGGAAGGCAATCACATCGTGGCGTGTTTCAGCCTCGATTTCGTCAATGCGGGCCAGATCGGCATCGGAGAAAGCGGCCATTGCGGCATCGCCCTTCTCACGCACAACTTTTGCGGCTTCCTTTGGCACAGCGCCATATTCGGCCATGGCTTCGCAGGCCAGTGCTTCAATCTCAAACCAGATGCGGTAGCGATTTTCAGGCGACCAGATAGCGGCCATGACAGGGCGAGTATAGCGCGGCACCATAACGCGGTGTTCCTCCTGAGAACGGAATGATGCGGGCCTCTCTACCCGATTCCGGCCCCCGCGTCTGCCCGTGAAACAAAAAACTTTGACACTCCGGCTTCTTTCAGGATGTTCAGAGGCTTGTTTTGGCGCCCCCAGCCTCTCGAATCGGAGTTTTCGTGCACGGTTTTCTTGATGCTTTCAGCCTGAAAGCGCTTTTTGCCTTCCTTCAGGTCGTGATGATTGACGTCACGCTGGCGGGAGATAACGCTGTTGTGATCGGGCTGGTTGTGCGCTCTCTGCCAGTGAGCGAGCGGCGGAAGGCCATTTTTGTCGGGATCGCACTGGCAGCCCTCATCCGTATTCTGATGGCGCTGGTCGCCGTGCAGCTTCTCCAAATCATCGGTCTGACGCTGGCGGGCGGCCTGTTGCTGCTCTGGGTGTGCTGGAAGATGTACTCGGAGATGCGGGCCGGTCCGCATGACGATGCGGACGGTGCCTCTCCGCCCGGCAGCTTCGGCAAGGCCGTGCTGCGCATTCTTCTCGCTGACCTTTCCATGAGTCTGGACAATGTGCTGGCCGTTGCTGGTGCAGCGGCAGAGCATCCGGCTGTGATGGTGGCAGGTCTGGTTCTGTCTGTCTTGCTGATGGGGGTTGCCGCGTCCGTTATCGCCCGCCTTCTGGACAAGTACAAATGGATTTCTTGGGTTGGGTTGTTGATCGTTCTGGGTGTTGCAATTGAGCTGATTGTTAAAGGTGGTGGTGAGGTCTGGATACATTTGCCCTTCTCTCATTGATGGGCTGACCTCCCCTCTCCCGCGCCGATCATGACTTGCCAGCGCATGCGGGATCGCTGATCTTCCGGGAATGTCAGTTTTACATTCTTCCGCATGGCGTCGGCAGGCAGTTCTGCCGCTGGCTGTTCTACTTTTAAGTGCGTGTTCGGCTCCGCCGGAAACGGCAACGCCCACAGCCTCGTCTGCGCCCGCTGAGGCACTCCCCCAGCCCGTGGCTACGTCTCCCTCACAGGCTGGCGTTTCTGGCTCAGTCTCTGATCGTCTGACCGTCTGGCTCAGTCTGGTCGGCTCATCGCATGCCAGTGCACAAGAGTATGCGGACTTTCTGAAAACCCGCCCCGTCTGGCCGCGCTGGCAGCTTCTGCAGTCCCGTATGCAGCAGGCTCTGGCTAAGGAGACCGACCCTGCGGTTCTGGGGCGACTTTGTGCGCAAACACTGACTTACGGCCCAGCACTCGCGCAGTGTGCGATTCAGGTCGGCGCGTCGAATTCCGGGCTTTCAAGTCATCTTGCCGCAGAGGCAAAGCAAGCCTGGATGAATGGCAATGATGCTTCCACAGCGGCATCGGCCTTGTCTGGTACCTTCCCTCAGGCGCTGACGCAGGAAGCCTCCTGGCTGCGGTTTAACCGGGAAGAAAAAGCGGGACTGGTGGCCGCAGCACGCCAGACGGTGCCTTACCTTAGTGCTATCCGGCAGAAGCAGGCTCAGGCCCGGCGGGCCTTTCGGGCTAATGACGCCAGTGCCGAAGCATTAGCATCCGCCCTGCCCGTCTCTGAGGCTACAGATCCTTACCTTATTCTGGACCATCTCCGCTGGCTGCGGACCCAGAAGCGCGACACGGATGCCGCGGCACTCTGGAAGTCTGCGGGGGTGCAGGCTGAAGCCAGGGCGCGTCATCCAGCCTTCTGGCGGGAGCGCGATGCGCTGGCGCGTGAACTGGTGCAGGCCGGACAGAATGAGGACGCTCTATTTCTGGCGAATGATACCACCGTCACCGGAGCGACCCGTCTGGATGCAGAGTTTCTGAGTGGATGGATTGCGCTGCAAAAACTGCACAATCCGACGCAGGCGGATGTTTTTTTTAAGCCACTGGCTGACTCTTCTGCGCTTATCACCAAAAGTCGCGGGTTTTACTGGCTTGGGCGGGCCCGTCTGGCGGCACAGGATAACGCATCTGCGCAGGCCGACTGGCAGAAAGCTGCGAGCTATCCCGGAACGTTTTACGGTCAGATGGCAGCAGCCAAACTGGCTGGGAATGAAACCACGCTGCTGGCCCCCGACCATATCCCGCCTTCCATAGTCAAAGCTCTGACGGCGGAACGAGACCCTGCGGCATCAGCCAGCCGTCTTGCCGGGAGCGATCTGGTTCAGGCGGCCCAATTGCTTGTGTCTTGGGGTGATAAGCCGCATGCGCGGGACTTCCTGATGTTGCTCAGTCAGCAACTGGTGTCTCTGTCCGACCGGCTGGCCTTGTGTGATCTCGCTATGCGGCTGAATTTGCCTGATGTGGCGGTTTCGGTGTCGCGTCAGGTTGGTCGGGATGGACTGTTCCTGCTCCACTCTGGGTGGCCTGCTCCCTATACGCCCCCGGCCACAGGGCTTCCGTCCGGGCTGGTGCTGGGTCTGTCTCGTCAGGAAAGCAACTTCAATCCTGATGCAATCAGTTCATCCAATGCCATTGGCCTGATGCAGCTCAAGCCATCTACAGCGGGGGATATGGTGCGCAGAGCGGGTGTTCCGGCCTCTGACGCGACGGCATTAGGCTTGCATGATCCGGAAAATAATATGGCGCTGGGCGCAGCCTATCTGTCTTATTTGCAGGATAAATTCGGTAACGTCGTGCCTTACATGGCCGCCGCTTATAACGGTGGTCCCGGTCGCCTTTCACGCTGGCTGACGGCTGCCGGAGATCCGGCTCGCAGCGGTGCCTCGCAGGATGAGATGATTGACTGGATTGAGAGCATTCCCTTCTCTGAGACCCGAAATTACGTCCAGCGCGTGTGGGAAAATATGACGATTTATACTGCTATGGGGAAATAAGCATGACACCGTCTCGCTTTCTGGCAACGTTCGGCGGATGTGGTCTGGCACCACGCGCGCCGGGCACTGTGGGGTCTTTAGCGGCTTTGCTGTTGGGGCTTCCTCTCCTCAAA
>NZ_LHZA01000052.1 GCF_001580535.1 Acetobacter cerevisiae
ACCCTTCTGTGAGATTTCCGCGTTGAGTCCGAACAGGACAACACCTGAAAAAGAGAGACATCATGCCGCACGATAAAGCCCCACATGAAACGAGTTCATTATACCATCTGGCAGAACGCACCCTTGCGCAGCCCAAACTGGCCACCAAAGCAGAGGTGCTGGAACTGGCGACATTTGTGCTGAAAGGAGGCGAACACGCCTCTGACGTGGAACGTGAAATTGCCAAAAAAGCCCAGCATAATCCCGAAGGTGTGACAGCAGCAGAACTGCAGGGACTGGCAACAAAAGTACTGGCAGGCCGCAAATGAGCCATCCATCCCACACTCCCCCGGCGCTGTCTTCCCTTCAGAAAGAACTGGGCGATCTGCAACGCAAAATTGCTGAGGCAGAAAAAAATGAGCCCAACCATGTAAGTGCTCTGCGCAAACGCGAACGTGAGGTTTCGGAAGAAATTACCCGCCTTTCCCGATAGGAAAAGCATTGCTGCCATGTAAGGCCCGCCCACCCGGTATGGGCAGGTAAGCTTCCGTGCCGGGGCGCAATGGGCTAGAAACACAGAGTTGTTTCTGTCTTCCGCTTTGGTAGGCGCATTGCCTATTTTGCACTGCCTATCGAGGCTTTTTATTTTTTGTCCGTGGCAACGTGCCCTCCCTTACAGAGGACCACACAGCCCGATTTTATAGATGAGATGAGTATAGATATGCGCTTTATTCCCCTTATGGCCATCGCCGCCAGCCTTGCCGTAACACCGGTTGCCAGCCACGCCACATCCCTGCACACGCATTGGGAACAGTACAAAGCAGGCCGGGCATTCCGCCATCTGTCCAATGATGGGCAGAAAGCCTTTGGCGATATTCTCAAAGCGCGTGATCTGCTGGCTGCCGGTAACACGGATGCCGCCATCCCCGCACTGTATGATGCCAACAAGCGCCTGACCGCCGCAGGCAAGGCCAGCACCAAGTTCAAGGCAGCAGAAGCTTCTTTGCAGCCTGCCCCCCAGCATGCACCAGCGGCTGGCCATGTGCCTGCCACCACGCCTACAGACTGGATTCCGGTAGGGGGTGAACTTATTGCAAGCGAAACACTGGCTCCTGAGAAAAAGGCTGCCGTGGCCACCGCCAACAAGCAGCTTCAGGCTGGTGATACGCAGCAGGCAGCCCAGAGCATGCAGGTTGTGGGTGAAGATGTAGACTTCATTGTCGCACTGGCCCCACTGGCACAGACACAGGGGGCCCTTAACCGCGCAACAGTCTTCACGGAAGGCCGTCAGCCCAAGGAAGCACTGGATGCGCTGGACCAGACACTGAGCAACCTTGTCTTTGTGTCTCAGGATTTTGTGGAAACAGCTATCCCTGCCACACAGGGTGGCAAAGCGGCCTCAACTCCGAAAGCAAAGAAATAAGACTGCTTTCTAAAAGAGGTCTGGTTTGACTATCAGCCCTCTTTACAGAAAAAACGGCACCCTTCTTTTCTACACGCTGCTCAGCCAGCCTGTAGGAAAAGAAGACCGGGTTGAAGCTGAAACAACGGTGTTGCAGGCGTCAAGGCAACACCGTTGAACCAAAAAACTCTTCTATAGCCCTACGACAAAAACATTCCGCCGCCGAACCTGACAGGGGCCTTTAACCAGGCCAGCCGGCCTAGCTGTCAGGTTGTGAGACGTCATTGGGATGATGTAGCGTGGGCGATACCGCGTTATGCTTCGTTGTTTTCTTCCGTTTGCAGGGAGACCGAATGATGCTTCAGATCCACCCACAGGCACGCACGACACCGGCTGTCCGGGCTGAGATAGCTCGTTCGTCAGAACCGACATCCGTGCTCGCCAGACGCTACGGGATCAGCGATGAAACAGTCCGCAAGTGGCACAGGCGTGGTTCGGACGCCTGTCAGGACCGCAGCAGCCGTCCCTGGAGGCTGGCCTGGAAAGCCTCGGAGGAGGAGCGCGCCATTGTCTGTCAGCTTCGGCGTTCTACCGGTTTTGGTCTGGATGATCTGACCTTTGTCTTACGGCATTTCCTGCCGCATCTGAACCGGGACAATATCTGGCGGATACTGAAAGACGCCGGATTGAACAGGCTGCCTCCTGTTCCAAAGGCCGGACCAGTTCGGGGACAGGGAAAGTTCCGCGATTACGATCCCGGTTATGTCCATATCGATGTGAAACATCTGCCAAAATTACAGACAGCAGATGGGGACCGGCGGAAACGTTTTCTGTATGTCGCCATCGATCGCTGTTCCCGTTCAGTGCACCTGGCTGTTTATGACGCGGAAAATGCGGATAATTCCGTTGATTTCCTCAATGCCGTCAAATCGGCCTTTCCTTTCCGGATCACCCATATCCTGACCGATCGTGGCTCCTGCTTTACAGCGGACGCCTTCGAAAAAGCCTGTCATGACATGGGAATCGACCGACGCCGGACCAAGGCTTACTCCCCTCAGACCAATGGAATGGTGGAACGCTTCAATGGCCGTGTCGCTACAGAAGTACTGCAGGTCTGTGTCTCAAACCATGAAGATCTGGAAATTCTGCTCAGAGGCTTCTGTTTCGCCTACAATCATCGCCCGCAGCGTGTTCTGGGCGGCATCGCTCCCGCCCAATGCATCATCTCATGGCTTGAAAAACATCCCGCGTCACGTAATCAAGACTATATCAAAC
>NZ_LHZA01000049.1 GCF_001580535.1 Acetobacter cerevisiae
GGCTTTGTCTCGAAGGTTCACAGGAAAAAGCCTCATCTCACGCCCATGCCACGACATATCCAGAAATCAAATGCAGGAAACTCCGTTATCCGGTCGCGTGTCGAGCATGTCTTTGCTGATCAGAAGTCACAAACCGGGCTGTTCATACGAACCGTTGGCATAACGCGGGCCACCATGAGGATCGGGCTGGCCAATATCGTCTATAATATGCGTCGCTTTCTCCTCCTCGAGCGGATTAACGCGATCGCGTAGTAATCCAGGGCATGAGACCCTCTCTCTGCTCAATACGCAGATCGAAAGCCACCCCGGGAACCTTCAATCAGCACGCCACAACCCTGAAATCACGAGCCAAGCGCATCAACCAACGGTTCCTTCGATCCCTCCACGTTGCGGCCCAATACGCTAATTCCAGCATATGACAGCAAGTGTACATGCTTGCATGAAAACATGATCGCACGCACACATGCCTACTTACCCACAGGACTTTCTCCCATCTTGCGTAGCCAGTCATTAAATGCGTCAGCCATCGCGTCCTGTAAGCTCATCCCATGCTTTCTGGCGGTCATGTGCATCGCAAATGACATTTCAGGACTGAAATAGCCGGTCATGGCTTTCTTGCCCTGACGGCTTGGCGCAACCCACTTGCTGTCCGAACCATCTCTTTCTTCTGATACAGGGACAGTCGACGGTGTGGCGGACACACGATCCCGTAACGACAGGAGAGATCCCTTTCTGCTCATGCGCCAGTTCTCCGCTTTTGTGATGATCTCATGTGAACTTGCGTACATAACCACATGTAGAGTGCCTCGACCTCATGGGCTGCCTTGCCATTCGGTTCCATTTCCATGGCCGTTTTTCCTTCCGCAGCAGCATGACGAAAGGCTGCACGATCAGCAATAATATGCGGACAGGTATCCATCCCATAGCTTTGTACAAGTTGTGTGGCCTCCGCATACATACGCGGAGCGGTCGGACTTCCCGCTGTAAAAACGACGAAGGCTGGTTTACCCCGCATTTTTATGAGGCTGGCAGTAGTCTTGATCGCTGCCAGATCGAATGCACTCGGCCGACATGGAATTAACACCAGATCGGCAACATCAACGGCAGAACTGGTCGCACGATCAGCGTGAGGTGGAGTATCAATCACTATGAACTCAGCACCCTGACTTTTTGCCTGTTCGATCTTAGCCGCGAGGCGAGGCGGAGCACTGTCAATTACAACGGGCGGCGCATCCTTGCGCCATGCGGCCCATTCGCTCGCCGTTGCCTGAGGGTCCACATCAATCACCAATGACGTATGACCAGCATCCTCAGCCGCAGCAGCCAGATGCAAGGCCAGTGTCGTTTTTCCAGCCCCGCCCTTCTGGCTGATAATCGCTATTGTTGGCATATGAACATACCTACATGACCTCATGTTTGCATGTGATCATACGCGATAACCTACTAGACCGGCAAGAGAGAACGACAGAAAACAACTCATACGTGAACCTGGAGGGTTCGAAAAACCCACTGGTTTTGGGCCCTTCTGTGTGATTCCATTCCTCATATGGAGAGTAGGGGGATGGCTGCATAAAGCAGCCTGGTTTCTTTGATGTTGAAGAACGGCTTTCCCGGTTGAGTAGGCTTGGTGGTCAGCACGAAGCATTTTCCCGGACTGTGGATTTCGAAGCATTTCGTCCTGATCTGGATAAAGCTCTGGCCTATGCCGACGGCAGTAAAGGCGGGCGTCAGCCGTTTGATCCAGTGCTGATGTTCAAAATCCTGGTCATCCAGACGCTGAACACTCTGTCTTATGAACGGACGGAATACCTGATCAATGACCGTCTCTCCTTCATGCGTTTCCTCGGTCTGGGACTGTCGAACCGGGTGCCCGATGCCAAAACGGTCTGGCTGTGTCAAAAGCGTCTGACCGAGGCAGGCGCCATCCAGAACCTGTTCGAGCGCTTTGACGCCGCCATGGCGGCAACGCCAAAGCAGCGCAATATCAACGGGGAGAAAGCCGATCTTCGGAAAGGCCGGATCCCCGAAAGCTGGGAAGATAAGCCGGTAAAGCTGTCCCACAAGGACAGGCACGCCCGCTGGACGCTGAAGTTCACGAAGGCAAAGCGGCAGGAGGACGGGACGCTCGGCTACAAATCCCACATCAGCATCGACCGACGCTTCGGCTTCATCCGAGGCATGGCGGTGACTTCGGCGTCAGCGGCGGACGGGCGTCTTCTCCGGCTGGTCGTCAGCACGAACAATACCAGTTCCGAGGTCTGGGCAGACAGTGCCTATCGATCCAGGCGCAACGAGAAGTGGCTGTCGGACCAGATGCTCACGTCCCGTATTCATCGGCGCAAACCCATGAGCAAGCCGATGTCAAAGGCAACCGCGCGGGCCAATGCCGCCAAATCCTCGATCCGTGCGCATGTTGAGCATGTCTTCGCGCATCAGAAAACCGGTTCAACCTGTTCATCCGC
>NZ_LHZA01000036.1 GCF_001580535.1 Acetobacter cerevisiae
ATAGCGAATTTCCAAAAGGGCTCTAATATAGTCGTCGTTCCCATGCCATCTTTGATGTGAATTCCATCATGATCCAGCCTTATTCTTTCTCCGGCATCCCCTGAAATAGAAACTGATTTAAATTTAGGATTAGAGTTGATTATAGAAAAAGAAGAAATTTCATCATTTAATATTCCATATTTTTTATTTAAATCTTCAGTAAATTTTTTTTCGTTCCAATAAACATATGTTGAACTTAAAACCCCAATGATACCAAAAGCATAGGCAAGTCTTATTTGCGCCTTTACCTTCTTCGGTAGATCGTCATTCATTCCACCAATATCCTCTTAACGCGCAACAAGCGCAGTTCATAAAATCTTTTATACCCTAATGAGACTTGGTGGGGTTGGGGAGTCAGGGTTCGCTCAGGGGAGAATCTTTGACGCGAACCTGGGGGCTAACCTAATCAGCCATGCTAAACTGATAGCGCATTAGACGACTTTGCCCCACAAAAAGGGCGTAAGATGGATGCCCTAGCTGGAGTTTGCTCTCGCGGCACATTTTAAGTGTTGTTTCATTTAAGTGGGGGTTTCCGCTTGAAACTATTTGACAGTTTTCATTGCGGCCGTCTTTGTTGAGTAATGCACGGACAAACACGATAAATGTAGTGCCCTTCTTCATCTCAGGATAGATGGTGCTATTGGTAAACTGTATTTTCCCATAATATTTATACTTATTTATTTTATTTCTGTACCACAAAAGAACAATAGTTAGGGATAATGAAAACATATTATTCATCTTTTTCTTGATTCTATGGTGTTGTTTAATGGGGGCAGGGTGGGCTAGCATAGGGAAATCACTTTGCGCCCTTTATCTTCATGAGCGTGCTTTAAGGACAGCTAATTCTCTTGTGAGGGCGTCATTTTTGGCATACTCTTCCTCAAGAAGTATTTTGAATTCAGAACCCTTTGTGAAGTTGTTGTCTGCGGTTGCTTTATAGAGGCTCAGCTGCCAGCTTGTAGTTCTCTGCCTGAATTCTGTAGTTTTTTGCCGCTGCTTGGTCGTTATCTCTACTCATTTTGAGTGGTTTTATTCTTTTTTCGTAAGCGGTCTGCATCTGTATTACAGCAGATTCGAGATCTCGTGACGCTTTGGCGCCGGCAATCTGGCTCTTAAGGTTTCTGATCAGGCCAGCGATTGCCTGCCCCTCCAATGCGGATGCGTAAATGTCGCTCATACTCTCAAATTCCTTCGTTCAGAACATCCAGCCGAGTCCGGGTTGGACAAAGCATTTTATGTGTAAAATGCGAATGGCATGACAAGCCCGCATCGGCATAGGAGCGTCAAAAACTTACTGCCCCCATCACCTCCACAAACTCAGTCGTAAACCTCGGCAAAAGCATTTCCTGCCGAGGCTTCAAAGCGCCCTCAACTCTCGTGCTGAGTGGCTTGATGGGCTTCCCGGCCCACGCACTAGAGCGTTTTCCTCTCAATCT
>NZ_LHZA01000086.1 GCF_001580535.1 Acetobacter cerevisiae
AAAACCGGTTCAACCTGTTCATCCGCACCATCGGCCTCGCCCGCGCTGAGGCGAAACTGACCCTTTGCAACCTGGCCTACAACTTCAATCGGCTGATCTTCCACGAGCGTCTAGAAACCGCAGGCTGACCCTGTCTGCAAGTCGGCAAAACCGGCGGAATCAACTCCGGACATCGTGGATATCGGTCCGAACGATGCCCTTGGTGCGCCCCGCAAACCTCGACGTCATCAAGCCAGCCCGCTTCGCCAGAAATTACCCGGTTTTTGCGGGTCTCCAGCTATCGGGCTAACTGTCAGGACTGCATCAATAAACCGCGCAAGATAGCGATTACAAAAAACTCTGTCCCGGCAGGGTGGCGGCAATGGCCTGACCGTGAGCGCGGTCGGTCCCCGCCCTGTTGAATAACTCAGAGGCTAACAATGCACCTGTCATGCTTGCCCAAGCACCAAGCAGCGCGACGATGCCCGATAGATAGAGTGGCTTGTTCCAAGCACTCCTGTCGGTCGAGGGCAGGTTAAAGAGCCTGCCCTGCACGTTATAGAGTGCAGATAACATGCTCGGTAATTTCAATGGTCTTTGCCCATGCTCATATCGCGTTGCTGAGAACCGTCTGATCTCTGCCCGGGCATGGAAACTCATAGGACCCGAGCTTTGATGGCTAGCTCTGCATGATTGTTAGGCTTGGATGAGAGAGATGACGGGTGTTCTCATCAAGAACAGCCACAGAAGCCAAGAGCGTGACAAAAGAGCGCTAAAAATTAAATCTTGTGAAAACTTAAAAATAAACTTGGCAGTAAACAAATATTGTAAATCTTAAACTTTAAATTATTAAAAAATTATATACCAGAATAATATTTTTTTTAAAAGATTTACGCATAACCATAATTCTATCTTGTGCTGAATTTCACTGACTTCAGCAAGGAAGGAAACGCATGAACGCCATCGTCGTGACGGCGCTGAAGCGACCTTACACATTTATTGTATTGTCTCTGCTTATTCTCGCTTTTGGTGTGCTGTCCCTTTTCAAAGCTCCGACAGATGTGTTTCCGAATATCCGGATTCCTGTCGTCTCCGTGGTGTGGACATATGGCGGGATGCTGCCCGAGGAGTTTGCTGGCCGTATTACCTATAATTATGAGCTAGCCGTAACCTCCACTGTGGAGGGTATCGAACATATGGAAAGCAGCTCTTATTACGGCAGGAGCATCGTCAATATCTATTTTCAGCCCGGCACGGATATAGGAGAGGCTGAGGCAGAAGTTACTGCTATTTCTCAGACAGTTATCAAGCAGTTGCCAGATAACATCCCTGCACCGATGGTGATGAAACTGGAGGCATCATCTGTTCCGGTTCTGGCTCTGCAAATTACGTCTGAAAAGCAGACACCCTCTGACCTGTATAAAATTGCCATGACCCGTATCCGGCCGGTTCTGGTGACAGTGCCCGGCGCGGTTCTGCCGCATCCATATGGCGGTATGGACAGCTTTATTATGGTGGCCCTGAACCAGAAGCAGTTACAGGCGCACCACCTTTCCGCAATGGATGTGCAGAATGCCTTGCGGAAACAGAACATTGTCCTCCCGGCAGGGGACCAGAAAATTGCGACTACGGACTGGATGGTGCAGACCAACGCCACCCCGCGCTCCATGAAGGAACTGGGGGATATTCCTGTCAAACGTGTCGGGAATGCCGTTATTTATGTGCATGATGTGGCACAGGTTTACCGCGGCGGGCATCCACAGACCAATCTTGTGCTGGTCAAGGGGCGGCAAGGTGTGGAAGTTGTCGTCATGAAAAGTGGCGATGCCTCAACACTGGATGTTGTGGCACGCACCAAGGAACTTCTCCCTCGTATTCAGAAGCTTGTTCCTCCTGATGTCCATATTTCCATTCTGAATGACGCTTCTGTTTTTGTGAAAGATGCCATCAAGGACGTTGTGCGGGAGATGGTCACAGCGGCAGTGCTGACCGGGCTTGTGGTTTTGCTCTTTTTGGGATCATGGCGGTCTACGCTGATTATTGCCACCTCCATTCCACTGGCCATTCTCTCCGCTATCATCTGTCTGTTGCTGTCAGGCCAGACCATTAACGTCATGACGCTTGGCGGGCTTGCACTCGCAGTCGGTATTCTGGTGGATGACGCGACTGTCATGATTGAGAATATCGACACCCACCTTGAGGAAGGCAAGGAACTGGAGCCCGCCATTATTGATGCCGCCAACCAGATTGTGGTGCCAACACTTGTTTCAACCTTGTGTATCTGCATTGTCTGGACACCCCTTTTCCGGTTGAGCGGCGTTGCGGGCTGGCTGTTCATGCCCATGGCGGAAGCCATTGTCTATGCCATGCTGGCGTCCTTTATCCTGTCGCGCACACTGGTGCCGACCATGGCCAAATATCTGCTAGCCGGGCAGGTGCATCCGGGCTTGCATAGCGATGAGCATCTTGCATTGCCCAAAGGGATTCTGGGGCGTTTCCAGAACAGGTTTGAACACGCTTTCCATAAATTCCGTGCGGCCTATGGTCTTTTTCTGGAGCGCATTGTTGCACGGCGCACGCGGTTTGTGGGGGTGTTTCTGGGGTTTTCCGTGCTGTCTCTGGGGTTATTTCTGGTCAGCGGGCAGGACTTCTTTCCCGAAGTTAAATCCGGCATGATGCAGATGCACATGCGCACCCCGCTCGGGATGCGGATTGAAACAACGGGCCGTATCGTCTCTCTGGTGGATGATCGTATCGAGAAAATTCTGCCCGGAAAGGTTTCTGGAATCATCAATAACTGCGGGTTGCCCGAGGGGCCGCATAATCAGGCGTTTATTCCGACGCCCTCCATCGGCACGCAGGATTGCGACCTGATGATTTCTCTCAATGATGAGGAATCTCCCGTATGGGACTATCGCAAGCTGTTGCGGAAGGATCTGTCAGAAAAATTTCCTGGTAGCACGTTTACGTTTCAGCCTGCGGACCTTACCGACAAGATCCTGAATTTTGGCTCTCCCGCGCCGATTGACGTCCAGATTTCCGGCCCGGAACTGCAAAGCAATTACCAGTATGCGCGTCTGCTTGTGAACAAATTGCGCGAGATACCCGGTGCGGCCGATGTTGTTATTCAGCAGACAATGAAAACGCCAACCCTGTTTGTGCAAGGCAACCGGACGTTCGGGCAGGCCACGGGCATGACGGAGGCGGACATTGCCAATAACGAATTGATGACACTCTCCGGCAGTCAGACGGTTGACCCGCAATACTGGCTGGACCCGAAAACAGGCATTACTTTTCCACTGAACGTCTATGTCTCGCAGGACCAGCTAACGCATTATAATGACCTGCTGACCATCCCTGTCGATAAAGGAGATGGTGACCCTAAAGGCACAGACATGCAGTTGCTTGGCAGCATCAGCACGATAACCCCGACTGGCACGCCGGGGCAGGTGTCTCACTACAATTCAATGCCGGAAATTGACGTCTATGTTTCCACGGAAGGGAGCGATCTGGACGCTGTTCTCAAACAGGTCAGGCGGGTGGTTGACGAGACCCATAAGAGCCTGCCGCAGACAGCCGTGGTGGATGTGCGCGGGCAGGCTGTCACCATGCATGGCGCATATATGGAACTGGTTGCCGGGCTGATTGTATCCGTTGTGCTGATCTATATGCTGATTGTTATCAACTTCCAGTCCTGGATTGATCCTTTCATTATTATTTCCGCCTTGCCGGGAGCGCTTGCGGGTATTGCCTGGAGCCTGTTCCTGACGCAGACGCGCCTGTCCGTCCCGGCCTTGACGGGGGCCATCATGTGCATGGGCACTGCAACGGCAAACTCCATTCTTGTGGTCTCTTTTGCCAAGGAACGCTTTGCCTTGCATGGCAATGCGCTTGTGGCCGCAGTCGAGGCCGGTTTTGGCCGCATCCGCCCTGTTATCATGACGGCTTCCGCCATGGTGATTGGCATGGTGCCCATGGCAACCAGCAATTCGCAGAATGCGCCGCTGGGGAAGGCGGTTATCGGTGGCCTTATTCTGGCGACAGTCTCAACGCTGCTGTTTGTTCCTTGCGTTTACGCAATTTTTCATAATCGCTCTCACATAAGAAACTCGAGCCCGTCTGACGCGGGTCATGAAAATGGGCAGGAGGCCGTCTGATGTCCGCTCTTACAAAAAAACGTCTTTTTATCGGCTGCCTGCTCTGCGTGCTTGTCGGTTATGTGGCCTATCTGGAAGTGCAGCACCTGAACAATGAGGTCACGCTGCGTGCCGACGCGTCACGCGCCAGCGTGCCGGATGTTGCTGTGGTTCAGCCCAAACCCGCCCCGGCAACACTTTCCATGACGCTGCCGGGCAATATCAATGCCTGGTATGAGGCGCCGATTTACGCGCAGGTCTCCGGTTATGTGAAAATGTGGTACAAGGATTATGGTGCCACGGTTAAAAAAGGCGATATTCTTGCAGAGGTCAACGCACCGGGGCTGGATGCACAATATGCACAGGCCAAGGCTGACTTGCAGGTTGCACAGGCCAAATACGGGCTGGCAACAGTAACCGCCAACCGCTGGCGTTCCATGGGGAAATCCCAAGCCGTCTCAGGACAGTCTGTTTCTGTTCAAAATGCTAATGAACAGTCAGCCCGTGCAGCACTGGAAGCAGCCCAGCATAACGTGGACCATTATGATGCTCTTGAGCAGTTCAAAACCATTATTGCCCCGTTTGATGGTGTTGTAACGGCCAGAAATATCAGCGTGGGTGACTATGTGGGTGCTGGCAGCGGCAATATGAACGCCAACGGCACCGCGAGTGAACTTTTTACGGTGGCAGATACGCATGAGATGCGCCTTTTTGTCTCCGTGCCAGAAGTGCTGTCCTATGTTCTGAAACCGGGCCTGAAAGCCCGTGTGACAGTGCCGCAATACCCCAACAAGGTCTTTACGGCCAATTTTCTGACCATCGCCAAAGGGTATGACCCGAACACCCGTACGGCCGTGACGGAATTCACCATTGATAATGCGGACCAGACATTGTGGCCGGGTACGTTTGCCTCTGTCTCCCTGTCTGCTCCGGCAGAGGGTGGGGTTTATACAATTCCCACAGGCGCGCTGGTGTTTCAGGAGAAAGGCATGCAGGTCGTAACGGTCGATGCGCAGAACAAGGCGCATTACAAGACTATTACTGTAGGCCGGATGTCAGATGCTTATACGGAAGTTGATGCAGGCCTTTCCTCTGGAGACCACATTATCAACAATCCTCCGGCAGACTTGCTTGAAGGACAGACCGTGCGCCTGAGCGCGCCTGAGAAAGGATATATCACAACCGCCAGCAGTGATGAGGAGGATGACGAATGAGCATTCTCAGGATGGATCCCTTCACGTTTGCCCGAAAGAACGCGTGTGTGCTGACAAAACATGGAATACTCAAGGGAGCAACTCTTGCCACCCTCACAGCGCTGAGTGCGTGTGATCTGGCCCCGACGTATCAGACGCCGCACTTCATTGTTCCGGCCTCATGGCACGGGCAGGGGTTGTTTCATGAGGCACAGCCGCAGGAGACTATCATAAGGTCTGACTGGTGGGTGCTGTTTGCTGACCCGACACTGGACACGCTTGAAGCGCAGGCAATGGCGGGCAATGCGGATTTGCAGGCTGCTGCGGAGCGCTTCATTCAGGCGCGATCCATTGTTATGGAAGCCCGCTCTGACCTGTTGCCGCATTTTGCTCTGGCGTTTGGGTCAAGCAACAATAAAAGCTCGTCTGACAGACTGTTCCGCTACAAAGGGCCGATTACGGCTACCGATGAATTCTATGGCGGCATGGCCAGTTGGGAGCCGGACATCTGGTCCTCCATTCGCAACCGTGTGCGGGCCCAGAAATATTATGCGCAGGCAGAGGCTGCACAATATGCGTCCGCGCGGCTCAGCCTTCAGGCTGAGCTGGCGACCGACTATTTCGCACTCCGGGGACTGGATACCCAGAATGCAATCTATACGCAATCTATCAGCTATTATCAGCAGGCCCTGCGGGTGACGCAGACGCGACTTGATAATCAGGATGCAACCGGCATTGATGTGGCGCGTGCCAAAAACCAGCTTTACATGACGCAGGCGCGCCAACTGGATGTGCAGGCACAGCGCGAAGTGCTGGAACATGCTCTGGCGGTGCTGGTCAATGCCTCTCCATCCTCCTTTCATCTGGCTGAAGTGGCCATTCAGGATGGAGCTGAGCCGGTTTTTCCTCTGGGCATGCCATCGGAACTTCTTGAACGTCGCCCGGATATTGCCGTGGCGGAACGGGAGATGGCGCAAGCCAACCGGGCTATTGGCATTGCCCGAGCAGCCTTCTACCCGCATGTTTCCTTCAACGCGAATGGCGGGTTTGACGCCAACGGGTTTGATCTGGCCAACCTTGCAAACAGCATGTGGTCTTACGGGGCCTCTGTAACCATGCCGCTGTTTGAAGGCGGGCTGCGTCGGGCCCAGCTTCAACGCACGTGGTCAAACTACCGTGAAACACGTGACCATTACCGCATGGCAGTTTTGTCAGCGTTCAAGGACGTAGAAAACGGTCTTTCCATGACGGCGCGCCTGCGGGTGGAAAATACGCGCCTGAAACAGGCGGTTGATGCCGCCATGCAAGCACAGACCTTGACCATGACACTCTATAAAGGCGGGGCCGATGGGTATCTGGATGCCCTGATTGCACAGGTCAATACGCTTGACGCCCGTATTGAGCAGGCGCAGGTGCAGGCACGTGCGCTGCAAGCTACAGTCGGGCTGGTGCGGGCCTTGGGCGGGGGCTGGAATGATAAACTGCTGCCAACGCCAGACCAGACCATGACATTTGCGGGTTTTCAGTATGACGGATTGCGCTACCCCAAGCCGGTTGGTGGCATTGAGAGCCAGCTTGCCCCGGAACAGTATGAAAACCTGACGACGACTGACCCGGACACTCTGGCCCGTTCAGGCAAAGTTGAAATATCTGACCGCGTTCAACATTAACCATCACCATGCAGCAGACAGGAGCAGACCTTGAACATCTGCCCTGTCTGTTGCCCTGTGTGCTGCGATACAGGCGTGGCGCGTTACCAAGACACTCTTATTCAGGCAGTGCGCGATATGGAACAACACCGCGCGCATGGTTGCCTGTATCCAGAATACGGCCTGAAACGGGCAGGGACCGATGACTGCACTGGTCCCGCCCACAGGCCCGGCAGCCGGGGCCAATGGGCACAACCAGTGTATGGTCCTCCATATTCAGGCCTGCTGCGTAAACGGTTTGCGGAGCATCTGCTATGGCGCAACCCAGCACCATGGCAATCTGGCGAGGGCGGTCTGAATAGCTTGAGCCTTCATGCCCGACAGTGCGTGCAACATTGAGATAGATTGCATCATCTGTTGTTTGAGAAAGCTGGACCTGAATTTGCCCCGGCGTAGCAAAGGCGCGAAAGACGTTCCAGAGCGGGCAGGGGCCACCAAAACGCGCTTGCGAAAAGCGATTGGCTGAAAAACTCTTGAGAATATTGCCTGCAATATCGAGTTTCAGGAAATAGAACGCGATGCCTTCAGAGCCGGGGCGCTGCAATGTACTGAGCCGATGGCAAACCTGCTCGAAACTGACAGAAAAAAAGCGGCGCAGCTTTTCAATATCATAGCGCATCATTTTGGCCTGATGCAGAAACCTGCCGTAAGGCAGAATAAGCGCCCCGGCAAAGTAATTGCTGAGATATACGCGGGCAAGCTCCTGCGCGTTATGGTCTCTGGGGCCTTCACGCCGCAGAATTTGGCTTATCAGGTGGCTTTGCTCCAACTGGCCAATAATCTGCGCCAGAAAAAACAATGTGTTTCATGTGGCTGGTTATGAGGCAGGTAGATGGTCCGTTTATACTGGTCAATACGCCAGACGAGCCCTTTACTCTCCATCTCGGGGCTTTGGACAATCTGGAGACCATGCTTGGCTTAAAGATGGCGGACCAGCGCATCTTCAGGGTGATCTTCTCCGGGGGAAAGAAATTCGTAAAATTCCTCCGCCGCTCTATCAAGTTCATGGAAATAGTTTTTATGTTCCTGCACCCAGTTGCCAACGGCTTCATACGGCTCTGGAGCGAGAGGCTCTGCGGTATTGCTGTCTCGTTCCAGATTGAAACTGTAGGCCCGATATAGCGCAAGAAAGGCTTTGCATAAGTCCGGGTTCAGGTTGGCCGCTTCCGTCATTTTTGCGAAGGGGAGAGGCGTGTTTTTGAAAACAGGGTCCGCCATCGTCTCACGGAGCGCCTGTATGGTGTGCGCCTCCCGTGTGTCACTGAACCATGCAGGGGTCAGGTCAAAGCGTTCACACAAACTCTGTAAAAGCCGCGGCGGCAGGGGGCGGTGGTTGCGTTCAAGCTGGTTGAGATAGCTCAGGGAAATGCCAATCTGCCCGGCCATGGCAGCCTGAGTCAGCCCCTCCCGCTTACGCAGATGTTGTAATCGGTTTCCGGCAAAGAGTTTTGTTTTTGTTCTTGGCATCCCTGCTGACCTTCACAGACTTTGCAACTGGTGCAAATTCGTTTGCTTCTTTCTACTCTTATTCCTCTGACGCTCTCTGCGACAGTCTGCGAATGTTTCTTCCAGATCACAAGATGGCAAGGAACCAAACGATGCAAAACCATGCAGTCCGCGTTCATCCGGAAAGCGACAGACTGACCTGCGCCAACCAGTTAGCCTGGAAAATTGCGCAGGTTGCGGCTGACCCGGTCGGGGTTGAAGAGGCTGTGGCCGAGATGATTATCAACCGGATGATTGATAATGCAGCCGTCGCCATGGCGTCGGTCAACAGGCATTCTGTCACCAGTGCGCGTGCAGAGGCTCTGGCGCACCGCAGGCCGGGCGGGGCGACCGTTTTTGGCATGGGGCCGGATGTGCGGGTTCATGCGGAATGGGCAGCATGGGCCAATGGAACGGCCGTGCGGGAGCTTGATTTTCATGACACCTTTCTGGCGGCTGAATACTCCCACCCCGGGGACAATATTCCCGGTATTCTGGCCGTAGCGCAGCAGTGCAACCGGAGCGGTGCGGACCTGATCCGCGGGATTGCAACGGGCTATGAAATCCAGATTGATCTGGCCCGTGCGATCTGTCTCCACAAGCACAAGATTGACCATGTTGCGCATCTTGGGCCATCCGTGGCTGCCGGGATCGGTACAGCGCTCCGTCTGCCGCCATCTGTCATTTATCAGGCGATCGGGCAGACCCTGCATGTCACCACAGCCACACGCCAGAGCCGCAAGGGGGAAATTTCCTCATGGAAGGCCTATGCACCGGCACATGCCGGGAAAATGGCTGTGGAGTCAGTCGACGCGGAAATCTCACAGAAGGG
>NZ_LHZA01000062.1 GCF_001580535.1 Acetobacter cerevisiae
AAGTCACTCTTTTTATGGGGGGATTACCCGAGAAAGAACAACCTTGGCAGAAATCATGCAAAACGTGATCGACGTGCCGCCAGAAAAAGATCTGCTTTTCATGCTCAAAAATGCAGGGTGGGAGTCACGAAGGACTGCCACCGGGCGCTTCTGGGTGAAAACCAGGGGGTGAATAGCCGACATCGGATACGCCCGTCCGGCTTGGAGGGGCGTATCCGATGAGAGGAAGGCTCTGACACGCCGGACCAACACTGGGCGATTGCGCTTCCTGAGGGAGAGCCATAACCTGCTTCCATGACTCGAAATCCCTTTGAAAAGCCCAAGTCCCGTGCCTCAGCGAAAGTCGGCACGACGGTCACGAGGGACAATCTGAAGGCGCTTGGTGCGGACCGACTTGCGGACTTGCTCGTCGAACTGGCAGGGCAGGACACCGCACTGACCCGTAAGCTTCGCATGGCGCTGACGGCGGTTCACGCGAAGGACAAACTCGGTAAGGAGATCGAAAAGAGGCTGCGCACGATCCAGCGTTCCCGTGGGTTCCTGCCCTGGGACCGGATCCGTCCTCTGGCTGCTGAACTTGATACCCTGCGGCAATCCATTCTTGACGACGTCGCCTATGCCGATGTCGGGCAGGCCATTTCGGCTATGCGGCTGCTCGTGGAGATTGCCCCATCCGTTTACGAGCACTCGGACGATAGTTCCGGATATCTGTCGGACGTATTCAGGGAGGCCGCCTCTGACCTCGGTGCCCTCTGGGGACGACAGGCCAACCGGGATCCCACCATCGTTGTCACAGACCTTCTCACGCTACTTGATCATGACGGGTATGGCACTTGCGATCGTCTGCTTGCTGCGTGTGGCACGGCATTGGGCGAAACGGGTGCAGCCATGCTCAGAACCATGCTTTTGGCACGACTGCATGACCTTCCTGCGTCAAAGGGGAAGAGAGATTATCATACCGACATCGCGCGTATGCAGACAATCGGTTACCTGCGGGATCTGGCCGATGCCATGGACGACGTCGATGCGTATAGTGAAGCTGTCAGCCTGAGTGATCGTCAGTGTGCCTATATCAGCGACGTTGCGCGGCGTCTCATGGACAAGGGACGGCATCATGAGGCACTCGGGTGGCTCGACCGGGACACTGAGGAGAATTCCCGCTTTTACAAGGAAAACGACGATCTGCGGATTGAAGCATACGAGGCCGTTGGAGACAGAGACAAAGCCCAGGCCCTGCGATGGAACGTCTTTCGGGAACGCCTGAGCCTGCCGCACTGGAAAGCCTATCAGCGTCATCTCAGCGATTATGATGCGATCGACGCCGAAGAGCAGGCGCTCGATCACATCCGGACTTTCCCGAATAGAAGCGTGGCCCTGTCTACTCTGCTGGAATGGCCAGCGCTCGACGAAGCTGCCCGTCTCGTGCGGCATCATACAGCGGAACTGGACGGACGGGACTACGGGACGCTGCGTTCGGCAGCTGAACGTCTATCTGAATCTTATCCCAATGAGGCAACTTTGCTCTACCGTCTGCTGGTCGAGGCCGTGCTGGACAGGGCGCTTTCCCGTTACTACGCCTATGCCGCAAAGGATCTTGCGTCCTGTCAGCGACTTGCACCCATGTTGACCATGGCTGAAGGCATGGAATCCCATGGAACGTTCATGACCCGGCTGAAGGCTTCACATAAGCGCAAACTGGGATTCTGGTCATTGATCGCCGTGCCCTGAGAGCAGGGTTGGGGGAAAATGGTCTGGCCAGTATTGCGAGCGAATTCCATTGCTACCCGGCAAGAGCTTGGATATACTGTCGGCATATCCCAAATGGAGGTTACGATGCTCACCCGCACGACGCTCTTTCTGTCCAATCGCTCCCAGGCCGTGCGTCTTCCCAAAGCGGTTGCGTTTGACGCCAGCCTGAAAGACGTCGTGATCATCCAGGACGGTGCGCGTCGTATAATCGCACCTGCAAATGCCGCATGGGACGACTTCTTTGCGGCTCCGGGCACTCCACTGCCTGAGCGTGATCAGCCGAGGATGCAGGAACGCGAAAGCTTCTGATGCTTCGTTATCTTCTGGGTACAAATTTTTGCATCCGCGTCCTGCGCGATCGTCCGCAAGGCTTGCGCGAGCGTTTCAATGATAACGCCGAGGCGCTCTGCATCTCGGATGTCGTGCTTTACGAACTTCTCTACGGAGCCGAAAAATCTCACGATCCGGTAAAGATTCGACGTGAGGTTGAGCATTTTGCCGCGCGTCTGTCTGTTTTACCATTTGATGATGACGCCGCAGCCCATACAGCGGAAATCAGGGCAGAGCTGGAAACGCGTGGCTGTGTCATCGGCCCATACGATTTGATGATTGCCGGGCACGCTCGAAGCAGGGGGCTTGTCGTTGTGACCGGAAATCTACGAGAATTTACGAGGGTAGATGGGTTGCGATCTGAGGATTGGACGGCCGGTTAAGGGATAAGTGGAGCTTCGGCTTCTGCCTCATGTCAGACGTAACAGGAATTGCTGGAGTTTTCTGAAAGCAGGCATATATCGAGATGATAATATGCGCATGGAAATGTGCATAAACATGTGCTATGTTTCAGTTCTCATGTAAATAGGATCAAAGCTATGGTTCGTGTGCACTCCACCAGTCCGTTGCGTCGTCCCACTAATGTGACGTTACCTGCTCAGTTACTCGAAGAAGCCAGATCGCTTGATCTCAACATATCGCAGGCCTGCGAACAGGGGTTGAAGTCAGCGATCGCTTCGGTTCGTGCTCAACAATGGCTCGCAGAAAATCGCTCCTCTCTTGAAGCATCCCGACAGTATGTCGAAAAGAATGGTCTTCCTCTGGCGGATTATCGGAACTTCTGAATGGCGCGTTTTGATGTGTATTGTTTGGCCGGACGAGGTGAAGCGCGTTTCGTTTTAGATGTGCAGGCAGACCTGCTTGACGAGTTGGGCACCCGCATTGTGGTGCCGCTTTTATCACAGAAAGTGGCACCCAAGCCGGCAAAGAGACTGAATCCGATTTTCGTAGTCGATGACCAGTCGTTCGTTATGATGACACAGTTTATGGCTGCTGTACCTGACCGTGATCTGAAAAAAGTCGTGACGTCATTGTCTCTTTATCAGGATGAAATCATCCAGGCTATTGATCTACTTTTAACTGGTTTCTGAGGGAGAGCCTTGGTCGGCTTCCGCCTCATGTAGGTCATAAACGGAGCCTTGCGGGTTTCCGGAAAGCGGACAGTCAGCAATAGTTCTCGTTATCCGTCGAGATCCTTTCCAGACTTCTGATTGCTGCATCTGCAGCTGATCAGGAGAAAGTATCATGGAAAAGAAAACGCGTTTTCCATCGCCTACGCTGAAGGCGTCCGTACCTTGGAATGCAGGGAAAATGGTTGGCGCCAAGCGAGCGCTCAAAGAAAAGCACGTCTGGGCTATTCGGTTCTGGCTGGGGAGCGAACAGCGTGTCAGAGACAGAGCTTTGTTTGATCTTGCTCTCGATAGCAAGCTCAGAGGTTGCGATCTTGTCAGCCTTCGTATCGGCGACATCGTGACCAGCGGTCAGGTGCGTCACCGAGCCATGGTCGTCCAGCAGAAAACCCGGCGACCTGTACAGTTCGAAATTACAGAAACAACGCGGGAAAGCGTGCGGGCGTGGCTGGAACATCGCGGTGGTGGCCTGAATGAGTATGTTTTTCCAAGTCGCCTAAGTGTCAGGTTGTGAGACGTCATTGGCGTAATCAAGGATTTCGTCGACCTGTTTCATGATGTCACGACCAGCCAGTTTGATATAGTCTTGATTACGTGAC
>NZ_LHZA01000022.1 GCF_001580535.1 Acetobacter cerevisiae
ATCTGGCGGAGAGGGAGGGACTTTTCGCAAAAGAGGAAAAAACCGCAGAAAACTGTCACAAAACAACTACCGACAGACTCACCACCGGATCGGTAGCACCAGCAGCAGTCAAGAAGCATTAGGCTATCCGCAAGCCCTGCACGGCACAAGCAATCCGTTTTATTGCCTTTTCTTCGTTAGCCCCATCCCAATGGAAACCTTCTGCATTATCAGTCAGTTATGATGATCGAGCCAGAACACGAGAAACCCCGGCAGCCGTCCAGACCTTTCCGCCTCTTGCTGTTCTGATCCCCTGCTCTGTCAATCGGGCTGCCACCTGACGCAGCGACAAGCCGCCAGACGCCAATTCCTGCACCAGCGGCCCCACGTCCTCCGCAAAGCCCTGTGCAGCCTTCTGGGCGGCCTGCGTGCCCTTCTGGTGATCCACAGCGGGGCCACCACGATAACCACCAAGCACCACGCCACGAGCCTTGGCAGCCGCAAGGGCAGCCTTGGTCCGGTCGCTAATCATCCTCCGCTCTTTCTCAGCCATGGCAGCCCAGATATGGAGCATGAAAGGGTCTGCATCTTTTCCAAGCTCCGCCACGATAAACGGAACACGTTCCGCCATCAGACCAGCAATGAACGCCACGTCACGGCTCAGGCGATCCAGTTTGGCAACAATGACCGGACAGCCCCTCCGCCGTGCCTTTTCCAACGCAGCACAGAGCTGAGGCCGCTTGCTCAGAGCATCAGCCCCCTTGCCGGTTTCAATCTCTGTGAAGACTTCCACCACCTCCAAGCCTTCCGCTTCAGCAAAGTGTGAGATTGCAGCTTGCTGTGCTTCCATGCCCAGACCACTCCGGCCCTGCTTGGCAGTGCTGACGCGGATATATGCAATGGCTTGGCTCATAGCGTTTCATTCCTGACCACGTTCGTTGTCTGG
>NZ_LHZA01000071.1 GCF_001580535.1 Acetobacter cerevisiae
TTCACCAGAATGACGCCCCCATCCGAACTCATGCGACCCCCGTCAAAACGGGCCACAACACGCCGTCCACAGGAGGCTGGAAACTCATACGCGCCTGCGCTACACTCTGTCTGCATCGGGTTTTCTTATGCTTATGGAAACTTCTTTTTTACAAAACAGACCTTTTCATAATCTAACCCGATGTACAACCCTTCCGTGAGATTTCCGCGTCGACCAGAATCATACGTCGGAACGCATGGCGTCGAGATCACCCCGCCACTCCAGCCTGCCCTTCATGGAACGCAGTTGCCGCTGCTGATTCAACTTGATCAGCGTCCGCAATCCGAGTTCGACGGCTTCTTTCTTGGTTTTGACGCCAGACGCCTTCAGCGCATCTGTCATGAGGGTATCGTCAATAATGATGTTGGTTCGCATGATGTGTATCTCCAGTGAAAATTATACACATCAACATCTCCTCTCTCAAGCAGATTACATCCCCATATCCATACCGCGCGACCTGGAGCGTGAGAGGGCCTGCTCCCGCTGATGGGGATGCAACCCGTGATCAAGCGTCGATCCCTTCCGGATGCCCAGCTCGCGGCTTTTCTCCCGCAGAATGGACTCAAGCTGCGCATCCCGCTTCAGCTCCTTCAGCGCCACACCCTGCTGCTCCCGGCTCAGCCCGTCCCAGGCCTTCACAAACCGCGCTGCCCGCAGATCCGGACTCTTCCGCACCCTGTCCTCATGCTCCAGCCCCTCGACCAATTTGCGCGCCCGTGCCGGACCTTCCAGACCATATAGCGCCTGCCGGATCTCCGGCTGATGCTTCAGCGCCGCCCGCAGATCCGCCTCACCACCACGCCGGACCCGTTCCAGATCCCGCCCGGCTTCAAACAGCGCCTTCTTCTGATGCTCCAGCACCGGCAGCTCCTGGCGCACCATGCGCTCGGCATCCACCCAGGCCCGCGCATACCGCTCCACCGCCTGCTGAAGCGGGTCACTCCCCGGTACAAACCCGTCCAGCCCGGCCGGCACCTGCTCACGCTGCACACGGGGCAGCCTCAAACCCACAAAGGGAGAGACATGAGCCTCACGCTCAACCCCACTTTCTCCCTTCCCGGCCCCGGCATCCATCCCGGCCGACACGTCTTTGTCCACCGTCCGCCCACGCCCCCGCACGGACAGGTCCAGCCCGTCGAACATCCCGCGTTTTTGCTGTGCCGACGCAGGCTCTGGCATAGGCACACCTTCGGCCTGCCTGTCCTGCCGGGGGCCAGAGGCGGCCTTCTCACGCTCCACCACGATCTCGCTCTCGGGGACATGCAGCCCGCGCCGACGCGCAAACCCGGCATCCCGATCCCGGACATGCGGGTAATCCAGCGTGGTGTCCTTCAGCCGCTCGCGTGACAGCCGCCGCACCAGCCCGTCCCGGTCGCCCACATCATCCCGGCCCCAATGGACGGACACGCTCTCCCGATGCCTTGAGAGCGCCACATAGGCCCCGTGCCGATCCATGCTCCCCGTCGCCAGCACATGCGCCCGATCCACCGTCACACCCTGCGATTTATGGATGGTGGCCGCATAGCCATGATCCAGCGCGTCATACTCCGCCACCGACACGGACACGACCCGGCCAGTCCCGGCACCACCCGGCCCGTCGAGTTGCACTGACATTGCGAGATCCCCAGCCTCAGCCGACCCCACGATGCCCCGCACCGTGCCCAGTGTGCCGTTCTTCACCCCCAGCTCCCGGTCATTGCGCAGGAAGTAGACCCGCTCCCCGTCCGCAAACACCCGCTCGCCCTGGGCGGTTGGCACCAGCACGTCGTCACCCAGCTCACCCGCCTCCCGCCGGATGGCGCGTGCCGCCTCGTTCAGTGCCCGCACATCGACACGCCGATGCGCCAGCATGATCTGGCTTTCTTCTGGCGCAGCCTGACGGGCTTCCTCCCACCCGGCCACCACCCCGGCCCGCGCCTCTTCCAGCGTGTCATGCCCGCGCACCAAGCCAGCCGCCTCATAGCGTCCCAGCGCTTGCTCCGTCCGTCCGGTCGCAAGCTCCTTCGTAGCCGCCTGCTGCCAGCCGTTACGCTGCCGGCGCACGCTCGTGATTTCCACCGACCCGACCCGCTCGGCCACCGCCCGGAACGCTCCACCCGCCTCAATCGCCTGCAACTGCTCGGGATCACCCACCAGCACCACCTTGGCCTCGGCTTCGCGGGCGACAGACAGAACCCGCTCCATCTGCCGTGACCCCACCATGCCGGCCTCGTCCACCACCAGCACGTCCCCGCGCTCCAGCAGGTCGAACCCACGCTCCCACGCCCGCTCCAGGGAGGCTAGCGTCCGGCTCTCGATCCCAGACCCCGCTTCCAGCCCTTCCGCCGCGATCCCCGACAGCGCCGCCCCGCGCACCCGGTACCCGGCCTCTTCCCATGCCGCACGGGCCACACCCAGCATGGTGCTCTTCCCCGTCCCGGCATAACCGACCACCACAGACAGGTCGCGGGACTTCGTGACCTCGCCCACCGCCAGCGCCTGCTCGTCCCCAAGCCCTTCCCGCGCCATCGCCGCCCGACGCACTGCCAGCGGCACCGCATGACCCTGGGACTGCCCCATCGCGAACGATGCTTCTTCCAGCCGCTGCTCGACCCCGATCATCTCCCGTGTGGAGAACCGTTCCCGCCCGTGACCGTCTTTCCCGAGAGAGACCAGCTCCGGGCACGCCTCCACCCGAACCATGACGGCCGTAAACTGTTCAGCATCCACCGTCTGCCGGTCCACGAACCGCGCCAGATCCTGCCGGGTAAATGTGCTCTGCTGCCGGGTCAGCGCCTCCAGCGCCACATGCGGCTCGGCCAGCAACCTCTCGCCATTGCGTCGCGCGATCTCCAGATGGTCAGCTACCCGCTCCGCGTCCTCGCCCCGCTCTTCCCGACGCATGCCGGCCGGACCGATCTTGTTCTGCGGCTCAAGATCGATCCCCTGTGCCACGAACGACCGATGATCGATCCGCACATCCAGGTCCAGCTCGGCCAGCCGTTCATTGGCGAGCGACGCCCATCGCCCCCGCCATGTCAGCAGGAGTTCTTTGTCATTCCACGAGCGTTCTTTCGCACCGAAACCATTCTCGTCCACCGATCGTGTGGACAGCATCACATGGGCATGGGGCTTCGCCTGTCCGTCTTCGCCAATATCCCAATGCACATTGAGATCGGCAACTATGCCGCGTTCCACAAACTGCTCCCGCACGAAATCCCGTGCCAGCGCGATCCCCTGCGCCTGGGTCATTTCGCGCGGGATTGAAAACTCCAACTCGCGGGCAAGCTGGGCATCCTTGCGCTTCTCGATTGCCTCGACCTCGTTCCATAGGGTCGCACGATCAAGAAACCGTTCCGGCGCGCCATCAGGCAGCAGGATCTCGGAATGCACCACGCCGCTCTTGTTGGAAAAGTCATGGTCGCGATCCAGCCGCACATCATGCAGGCGGGACGCTGCACGATAGGCTGCCGCCGCCACGGCGCTCCGGCCGGTGGCACGGCTGATGACCTTTGCATGCAGGTGATAGATCGCCATGAGTGCGATCCTATCACACCACTAAAGCGCACGTCACGAAGTGACGTATAAGCGCGCACTCACATTTTACTGCGGCACAAGGATTGATTACTCTGGATGAGTGACGCGGTTCTCGGCTGTGTGATAGAGTATGGCACAGACCAGCATGACAGGGGACCGGAAATGCGCAGGCCACGGGACATTGATGCGGAACTGAAGGCGCTTCAGGAAAAGGCAAAGCAGCTTAAGGCGCAAAGAACCCTCCAGCTCGGTGAACTGGTCGAGGCGACGGGAGCCGATACCCTGTCGATCGAGGCGCTGGCCGGGGTACTGCTTGCGGCTGTCGAACAGGCGGATGGCAAACCCGAAGCCGTCGCGAGGTGGACCGAACGGGGGACAACGTTCTTTCAGACCAGCGCAAAAAAGGGCGGCCGGAAAGGAACCGGAAATGATCAGAACGGAGCTTCTGGCGCTTGAAAGACAGATCAGAAAGCAGGCGGCCCTGATCCATCGCCATCAGGCACGAAAGGCACGGAACGACATGCGCGACTGGGCGAAGGCGCGACGGGAACGGACCCATCATCTGATCGAACTGGGTGGCCTGGTTCAGAAGGCGGGACTGGTTGATCTGACCGATGATGACCGCGCCACCCTGCTCGGAGCCTTTCTGGATATTGCGGGGCAGCTTCAGGGGGGAAATGAGACCACCCCGGACGACCTGAAAACGCGCTGGAGACGCGCGGGGCTTCATGCCTTCGACAGGGACCGGGAACAAGGCTGACGACAAAACACGATCATCCAAAACGGACAGACTGTAATCTCGGCCACAGAACAATTTTACGGCCTGGAAACTGACCACCACAGACACTTCAAGAGGATACCTAATGGCTCCGGAATACCCTTCTCCAGAATGGTTTTCTGATAAGATCAATCGCCATCAATGGATGTGGAATCTGAATGCCCGGTTTGTTTCACAGGCAGCAAAGCGTATGACCGATACGGACGCTCTAGTCTTGCTCAATGAGGCGGTCAATCTGGAAATAGCGGAAACGGCTGCCAACCTTCTTCGGGAAGGTGTGCCAGAAAAAATTGTCGCTGATTTCGTTATGGCTTACAGTCAGACACAACGAGCAGAATTGCTGGATAATGTCTGCGATTACGCATGGCGGATTTCTGCCCCTGTCGCTGCCACGAAACACGAGGCGATGAAGACATGACCATGACGGACCTTTCCGACGAACGGGCTGCCAAAAGGGATGCAATCCGCAAGGCACGCAACAGCACGAAACCCACTGTCCCGGCCGATCAGGTTCTTGCTCTTCTGGACGCCGATCTGGCCCGGATTCAGGCGGCCATTGACGCCCTCCCTACCCCTCGTCCCACGGATTGATGAGGGTGATACCGCAGTTGAGGAAATCACGTGTATTCCGTGTCGCAAGGAATGCGCCACGGGACTGCGTGATGGCCGCGATCTGTGCATCAAACTGACTGATGGGTTCTCCGGCCTGCCGGCGTCGGGAGGCGATCTCAGCATAAACACAGGCCGCCTCTCCGTCGAAAGGCAGGATACGTCCGGAGAAATCCTCTTCGAACATGGCACGGGCAGCTGCGATCAGAAGCTCTCGCCGTCGCCCTTCCGGCAGCAGCGCCAGCCCATACAGGATCTCGGCCTGTGTAATGGTCGTGATGAAGAGGGTCATCATGGACTGGCGGGACATCCAGGTCAGCACCGCCCCGTCAGGCCCGGAGCGCATCAGTTCGGAGAGGATGTTGGTGTCGAGAACGATCACACTCCGAAATCCACGTCCCTGATGGGGGTCGGTACATAGAACGGGCACAGATATACGCTAAGG
>NZ_LHZA01000003.1 GCF_001580535.1 Acetobacter cerevisiae
AGCCCCTCACGTAGTCTGGCACCATCCGTTTGATCCAGTGCTGATGTTCAAAATTCTGATCATCCACACGCTGAACAATTTGTCCGACGAACGGACGGAATACCTGATCAACGACCGCCTGTCCTTCATGCGCTTTCTTGGTCTGAGGTTGTCTGAGCGCGTGCCTGATGCCAAGACAGTCTGGCTGTTCCGGGAACGTTTGACACAGGCGGGAGCAATTGATGTTTTGTTCAACCGCTTTGATGCGACCCTGCGGAATGCCGGTTATCTCCCCATGTCAGACCAGATCCTGGACGCTACACTGGTTGCGGCCCCAAAGCAGCGCAATACCAATGAGGAGAAGGCCGATCTGCGGGAAGGACGGATCCCACAGGATTGGCAGGACAAACCGTCAAAGCTGTCCCATAAAGATCGTCATGCGCGATGGACGCTGAAGTTCACGAAAGCAAAGCGTCAGGATGACGGGACGATCTCGTCTACGGATCTCGCTATCCCTTTTTTTGGCTATAAATCGCATGTTTCCATCGACCGGAAATTTCGGCTGATCCGCAAATGGAAGACGACCGATGCCGCTGCCAGCGATGGTGCCAGACTACGTGAGGGGCT
>NZ_LHZA01000067.1 GCF_001580535.1 Acetobacter cerevisiae
TCGCCGCCAGGTCTTCCAGTCTACCCCAATCAACACCACCGCGGGGTGGAGCAGCCCGGTAGCTCGTCAGGCTCATAACCTGAAGGCCGCAGGTTCAAATCCTGCCCCCGCAACCATTGAATCCTGCACCAAGAACTTATTGAGAACGCCAGCATCAGGGTGATGCATGGCGTTCTTCTTGTTTGTCGCAAAACCCAGCATCGCTGCTAAATCACCTTCGAGAAAAATCCCAAGCTCGTCCTTCTCAGGAATAAGCCTGATCCGCGTGATCAGAGAGCGAATGGCTTCTTTAGTCTGCGTCCCGGTGGCTTCGTTCTGCAGGCTGTCGTGGAGGACGCCGATCTTCTGGCGATACAGTTCCGCCATGTTCGGATGCAGCAGAGGCGGCGGGGAAGGGGCTTCGGCCAGCCGCACTTCGATCTCGGCCTTGCGCGCTTCAAGTTGCTCCATGCGTGTCTTGAGAACAGAACTGGCAAAGCCATCCAGGATCGCCTGAACGGCCTTGTCGAGTTCGCGCTCGATTTTGGGAAGTTCGGATTTCAGGGTAGCCAGATCGGCTCCTTTTTCCATCCGCAGCCGGTTGACCTCTCGTGTGAACTCCTCACAAAATTCCTTGAAGAGGGCGGGATCCATCATCTGGGTCTGCAAACCGTTGAGAACGGATTTTTCCAGAACGTCCCGCCGGATTGTCAGGCGGTTCTCGCAGGTGCCCTTGTTGCGGGCGGTTGAGCAGCCAAGATGGCTTTTGGAGATCATCGAGAAACCGCCACCACAGCAGCCGCATTTGATCAGACCTGTCAGGAGATGGGTCGGACGTTGCAGGGCGTTGAGAGGGTGAACGCCTGTTCCACGGGATTTCTGGGACCAGGTCGTCCTGCTTTGACGGGCTTTGACCGCATCCCAGAGATCCTGCTCGATAATCCGCAGATCAGGAACGTCGTGAAGAGTCCATTCGGATTCAGGGTTGAGGCGCGAGACGCGTTTGCCGGTGTTGGGGTTCTTGATATAGCGCAGGCGGTTCCACACGAGGCGCCCAATATAGAGTTCGTTATTGAGAATACCCGTGCCGCGTTCCCGATTGCCATTGATCGTTGACGGACTCCAAGCCCCGGACAGGGGGCCATGATGGCCTTCGGCATTCAGAGACAGGGCAATGGCTTTAGGGGATTTGCCGTCAGCATAGTCCCGAAAGATCCGTCGGACGATATTGGCCTGTTCGACATTGATCGCGCGTTCGCCACAGATCGCCTCGCCACGGGTATCGCGTTGCCGGATAACGTCGTACCCGTAGCACAGGCCACCGCCGGACTTCCCCTGTTCGACACGACCGCGCAGGCCGCGTCTGGTTTTGTTGGCCAGTTCCTTGAGGTAGAGTGCATTCATCGTGCCAGTGAGGCCGATGTGAAGAGGGGTGATCTCGCCGCCTTCCGAGAGCGTGACGATCTTTACTCCCGCGAAGGTCATGCGCTTGAACAGGCCGGCAATATCTTCCTGATCGCGGGATAGACGGTCCATGGCTTCGGTCAGGAGGATCTCGAAGCGACCGGCGGTGGCATCGGTGATGAGGTCCTGGATACCCGGACGGATCAAGGACGCCCCCGAAATTGCCCGGTCGGAATAGCTGTCGACGATCGTCCATCCCTGTTGTTCTGCGTACGTGCGGCAAATCCGGAGTTGATCCTCAATGGACGCATCACGCTGAGTGTCAGAAGAGTAGCGGGCGTAAAGGACAACTCTCATGGCGGTCTGTCTCCTGATGCTGTAACGTTCTGCTGGGTGCTTTGCTGACGCAACTGATCTGCTTCAAACCACTCTCGCGCGGCACTGCGCGCAAGAAGGCGCACAACTGTTCGCAGGTGGCTCTCTGAACGTGAAGGACTGTTTCTGTCTGGAGCGGCAGGGCTGGCAGCGGGATGCTTCGGGCTCATGGTGAATCACCAGAAGCACTTCTGCAAGAGTCGTTTGTGCAGATCGTTGCACTGAAGCTGGCATAAATCGCGCACTCTTTGAGTGCGATGATGTAAGAAAAATCTCTGCTGTGACTTTGCATAATACCCCCTCGTTGTCAGAGGGCACTCTGCGCAGGCCTGATAAATGAAATGGAATCCGCATTTTTGCGGATTCTGACGGATCGCTTATTGCGGCTTCTGATTCACATCTTTGTAGCTCCGCAGAGCGTCAACAATTGCGCGCGGCAGAGGAGGAAGGATCATGGCTGGATAGGACGTTTGAAGCGGCTCTTCCAAAGACTGTTTTTGACGCATTGACGCGCAGTTTTTTGTGTCCACCTGATGCAGGAGTTCCTGTGCGTAAAGACCTTGTGCTTTGTAGTCTTTCCCAAGCAATGGTTCCTGAAGGAACACCTGCCCGTCCGCTCGGGAAACGATACGATGCATGTCTTCGATCTCGGCAGGATACAAGTCGCTCTCGAGTGTAACGATCTGCTGTGGGAGAAGCAGTGGTTTAGAGCGTTCGTGCGTCGCTTTGCGCGTTAAAAGCTGCTGAAAGCGCAGAGCGTAGATGATCGTGGCTTTTGTTAAGAGCTCATCGTCGGGGTCGTCCATAAAACTGACGCCAGCGCGGTATCCTCTCAAAAGGCCGTCTGGTCCCGATTGATATGACGGCCATCGACTGTCGAGGGGGTTTTGGGGGATGTACGGATGGCTGGAGATGACACTCATGGCGCCCAGAATAGGCGCAACCGGGAGAAAATATTCCTTGAGTGCCATGAACTGGGTGCGGCCGGTGCTATAACTGACCTGCTTTTCAGATGGTTTGCGTGGGACCGTAAACCCGCGTTTCCATAAGAGGGGAGCGCTCGCGTCGATCAGGTAATCCGCTGGATCGCGCCCTCGGGAGATTTCTCCTGCGGCATAACCAAAAACATGAGCAAGGCGTTCCCACGAGAGGGGAATATCCGTGTGGTGCAGGCTTTGTCGTAGCGCAATCTGCATGGCAAGCCCAATGATGGCCCGTCCGTCTTCAATGAGGCTTGCTCGCATGGTGACATAGTCGCGGAATGGGTAAGCAGGATCCGGATGGCTCAGTTTTCTTTCAAGGCGAACTGTTCTCATCTGGGAAGCCCAGAAGTGTCTTTCATTCCGATATCGAAAAATAGCGTCTAATTTCTCCTGTGCGACCTGATTTGGGAGCAGGCATGTGGGCCACTCCTGATCGAGCTGCTGTGCAAGATCTTTGGACGTTTCGAAGTCAAAGGCGTCGATGAAGTCGAGAAAACACTGTCCTGAACTTCTGAGAGCAGACCTATAATGTCTTTGAGAATAGGCCTCGTGCATGAGGTGAAGATTGATGTAATCGTAACTGCATTTGTATTGCGCTTCATGATTGGAATAACATTTTTCAGCGCTTAATTTTTGTTTTTTGAAGAGCTCCAGACGTCGCAGTCGTTCCGTTGCAAGAAGGGTGGCCTGTAATTTAAGATTAAGACGTAAAAAAGGAGTTCTTGAGGGTAAGGTAATTGTTTTATAGACAGGTCCAATACTTTCCTTTCTGGCCATCTCTTCCGCCTTTTCTGAGGGGGTGGTTCAGATACGCATAGTCCATCAGGCTCGTCACAGCCTGAGCTTCTGTTCTGATGTGATCGAAAAATGTCTCATAAACGAACATCATCTGCACTTTAAAAAACCAATTAAAAACAACAATATTCGAAAACACCGAGGCAAATACGAATACCGGAAAATACGGCTTCTGACGCGCTGACATTCGCTATTTTCCGCAGAAAATAGCCATAGTCAAACTGTCTTCTCATCTGCCATCACCCCCATATTGGCAGAAAACTGCCGCTTCCAGCGAATCAGCCTGCTGAAAAAAGGGGCTTCCCAGACTACCGTATTCAGCGTTTTCCGCAGTTAATCCTGTCCGGATGAATCACTTTTCAAACCGCTGAAAAAGCCAGATCGGCAGAAAACTCCTGTTTTCTGAACCTGCACCCCAGAAAAAAGGGTCTTCCCAGCATACAGGCAACGCCCAAATTCGCAGTCACCACACGGTGCCTGAATCACTTTCCAGACCGCTGAAAAAGCAACATCGGCGGA
>NZ_LHZA01000024.1 GCF_001580535.1 Acetobacter cerevisiae
GGCGTGTCGTCAGTTAAGCAGGAGGATGATTGAGGCGAACTGCACGGCTACGAGGAAGGTTGATTTTAGTTTCTCGTAGCGGGTTGCGATAGCGCGAAACCGCTTGAGCTTATTGAGGAACTTCTCAACAAGGTTCCGTTCGCGGTAGAGAGAAAAATCGGTTTTCCGTCGTGTCGTTTTGTTGCGTTTTGGGGGGATGACCAAGGTAATCCCGTGCTGTATCAGCCGATCGATCAATTCGTCCGCGTCATACGCTTTGTCAGCCAGGAAAGCATCCGGGTCGATGTTCTCCAAAAGCGGTTCCGCCTAGGTGATATCGGCATCCTGTCCCGGAGTGATGCCGAGTTCCATCGGATTGCCCAGAGCGTCGCAGATGGCATGGATCTTTGTAGTCAACCCGCCTCGTGATCGTCCGATGGCCTGATCCGTGCCCCTTTTTTGAGAGCTCCGACACTATGCTGATGCGCCTGGACAATTGTGCTGTCGATCATCATGCATTCATTGTCGTGGTCAGCGGCCAGATAACGAAATACCCGTTCGATGACACCGCTTTCACACCAGCGGCGCAGACGCCGGTGCATGTTTTTCCAGTCCCCGAAACGGGCAGGAAGATCGCGCCATGGAACGCCCACGCGATAGCGATATAGCACCGCCTCCACGAACAGACAGTTGTCCGCCGCAGTGCCGCCGACATAGCCTTCACGACCGGGGAGAAGATCCTTTATTCGCTCCCACTGGTCATCGCGTAAACCATAGCGCCATATCCGTCTGTCTTCCCCAAAAACTGGGGAAACAGTCACCACACGCAGCCACAAAGTACAACCCTCACGTGCCACACTCAGGGCTTAACTGACGACACGCCGATGGTAGAGGTTCTGCGCCTTCAGTGGCGTTTGCCGGATGATCTGTTGACTCGCGTCGAAGCACCGCGTTCTTTGGAATGACAGTCATGGGGGGGGGA
>NZ_LHZA01000028.1 GCF_001580535.1 Acetobacter cerevisiae
CCATGGCCATCAGGAAGGCCGCGCCTTTCATGGATATTACGGCCATAACTGCTATCTTCCCCTGTATGTCTTCTGCGGGGACCATCTCCTCAGCGCTACCCTGCGCACGGCAGACAGGGACCCGGGGAAGGAAGCACTGGCAGACATCCGCCGGATCGTGGAGCAGATCAGGAGCCGTTGGCCCCGGGTGCGTATCCTGGTGCGTGGGGACAGCGGTTTCGCCCGGGACAGTCTGATGACATGGTGCGAAGACAACCACGTTGACTTCCTGTTCGGGCTTGCAGGCAACACCCGCCTGTATGACCGGATTGCCTCTTTGTCCGCTGAGGTTCGTGACGAAGCCGCCACGACAGGCAGAGCTGCGCGCGGTTTCGCCTCCTTTGACTGGATCACAAAGGACAGCTGGACGCGCCGCAGGCGGGTGGTGGCCAAGGCCGAATGGCGCCACGGCAACCGCTATCATCGCTTTATTGTCACCACGCTACCGCAGGGAATGTCCGACCCCCGCCATCTCTACGAACAGATTTACTGCGCACGCGGGGATATGGAAAACCGCATCAAGGAATGCCAGATGGATCTGTTCTCAGACAGGACCTCGTCCCACACCATCCGGGCCAACCAGCTCCGGCTGTGGTTCTCGGCCGCAGCCTATGTCCTGCTGACCGCTCTGCAAAGACTGGCCCTTGGCCAGACCAGCCTGGAGACGGCGACCTGTGGCACCATACGCGCACGACTGCTCAAAATCGCGACACGTGTAACGCTCAGCGTCCGTCGGATTGTCCTGTCCATGCCGGACATGTTCCCCTGTCAGCATGAATTCGCCCTCGCTCATGCACGATTGCGAAGGCTCCGGCAGGCCATCTGAAGAAACAGACAGTGCACAGACCACATAGCTTCCACCAACACTGCCTTCTCAGGCCGTGACACCCTCACTGCGTTCAGAACCCGCCGCCAGAAGCAGAATATCGTCAATATTCCAGATCGGGCTCCTGTGGGATGACTGAATTCTACAAAATGACCTGAAATTGCCTCAAGTG
>NZ_LHZA01000041.1 GCF_001580535.1 Acetobacter cerevisiae
AGTCCGGGAAAAGGCCTCCAGCTGATAGCCAGGCCCGCTCAGCCGATCAAGGCGCTCTTCAACATCAAAGAAACCAGGCTGCTTCATCTTCCACCATCCCCAATCAACGCCGAAGAAATAGAATCACACAGAACAGCTCAGAGCCAAGGGTTTTTTCGAACCCTCCAACTGATAACGCCTATAAAGAAAAAGAGGGAATGCCGCCTGAGCAACACTCCCTCTTTCCACATAGAAGCCAGAAATTTTTAAATCTGTGTTTTACTGGGCCCGCGGCACAATGGCGGGAGCCGTGGAATTTTTCTCAGTATTCAGCACAGCATTGCCGGACTGTTTGGAGTAGGTCGCAGAGGTGGACTGCTGTGGCGTCCGCGGCGGATGGAAGGCGGAAACCCCAAGGATACCACCAGCAGAGCGCTGCATCGTGCCTTCCGGCTGGCGCGCGCACCCACGGGTAATAATGGAACAAACGCCGTCCGTGCCAATCATTTCATCATCATTGCCGGTATAATGCACGTCAGAAACACGGTCATTATCCAGACGGACTACAGCCGTACAGCCTGTGCCACCGCCGCCGCCCAGCACGTTGACAAGCGTTGAAATATCACCAACCGGAATAAGGGTAGACCCACCATAGCTCGGGGCCGGCTGCGTGCCGGAATAGATGAAGATCTGCGTCGTATCATTAATCTGTTTGGTGGAAGCCGGCAGACCGGCACAGGCCTGCAGATCGTAGGATGTCATCCCGATCATTGTGACTTGTGCCTTATGAGCAGCGCGTGAATCAAAATACCCGCAACCGCTTAAACTGACAGAGAGTGAGGCGACCGCAAACAAACCCAAAAGACGACACTTCATTTTTTCGACTATCCTCACACCGTGTCCAAAATATTCATAACAAGACGTAGAAAGTTATTACGCTACTGTGTTCTTCCTCTGCAATGCAAGAGGCTGAGCGATGCATAAAATATTTCTTTTCTGACAAATATCTTTCCAGCGCCTTAATATCCTGATTGCATTGTCTATTCTATATCATTTCGATTATAATGGAAAGTGGCTCTCTTCTAGTCTTGCCTTTTCCTCCCCATCATACGCTATTATCATGGGGTTGTTTAATTGTACTGTCTGAGACCTCACGCAGTCCTGCAAAACGGTCCCTGAGGTCAAAGGAGAATTTGCTGATCATGTTGCTTCCGTCCCGTCATCAGGTGCTTACCTGCTCTTCTCTTGTCGTCTCGCTTTTCGCGCTGAGCGCCTGCATACACCCAGGTCAGCCGCCAGCACCGCCGTTGCCCGCTCTGGCAAAAGCCACGCCCTTTACGGCGGCTGATACAAGCTTTGCCTCCAGGCTCAATGATGAGGACCTGACCCACATTGCGCTGGCAAACCTTGCCAAAACGCACGCCGCCCGCAGCGATATCGCGTTGCTTGGCACGACAATCGTCAAAGACCTGACTGATAACCATGATAAGCTGACAGCACTGGCCACCACCGGCACCGCCACGCTGGCTGCAAAACCTTCCGCGCAGAGCCAGAAGATTATTGATCAGATGCAGCGTCTGCACGGTGCTGCGTTTGACAGAAGCTACGCACGCTATCTGGCAAGCAACACAAAATCGACCAGCCTGTTTATTGATGCCACCAACGCCACGTCCACAAACGCGGATCTGGTGAAACTCGCTACCGACCTCAAAACCAAACTCCTCGGTTACGAAGCGCAGGTGAAATAAAGCCTTTTCCAAAAGACCGATTTCTTCCCATCCGGACGGAAGGTCCTTTGATATCCTGAGGCTTCCTGCTGACAAGGCAGGGAGCCTCAGGCGCTTTTGCGGAACGCATACACTCTCCACTCATCGCTAGAGCGTTTTCTGCGCTGAATG
>NZ_LHZA01000010.1 GCF_001580535.1 Acetobacter cerevisiae
TCATTCAGCGCAGAAAACGCTCTAGTAGTAGCCCTCCCCCAGGGCATCCATACTGATCAAACTTGAAATTGATACTAAAATATAGTACCAATATTTTATGAAAGCCAAGCACCGCCGAACGCTGGAGTTAATCTTCAAACGGCCCGTCTCAGGCAACGTGCCCTGGTCGGACATTGAAGCTCTTTTCGTTTCTCTGGGCGCGGAGGTGTCAGAGCGAGAAGGCTCACGCATCGGTGTGTTCCTGTTTGGAGAGATCAAGGTCTTCCACCGACCTCATCCCAAACCAGACACCGACAAAGGAGCCGTAGCTTCTGTCAGAAAATGGCTTGAGCAGAATGGAGTAACGCCATGAATAACATGATGGAAATTGGCGGTCATCGGGCTGTCATCCTGTTTGACCCTGAAATCGGCATGTTCCGGGGAGAGTTTCTGGGACTGAACGGAGGGGCTGATTTCTATGCAGATAGCGTGAGCGGCCTGCAGCAGGAAGGTGAGGCCTCGCTTTGTGTCTTTCTGGAGATGTGCGCTGAAAAAGGCATTGATCCGGTCAAGCACTACTCTGGCCGCTTTGTGGTCCGACTGCCTGAAGAAATCCATGCACGGGCTGCAGAGATTGCTGCAGCCCGTGGCGTCAGCCTCAATCGACTGGTGCAGGATGCGCTGACTCAGGTTGAAGCGTAGCTTTAGCGTTCGCTCTCCCCCTACCGCAGTCGTTATCTAGAGCGTTTTCTGCGCTGAATGA
>NZ_LHZA01000039.1 GCF_001580535.1 Acetobacter cerevisiae
TGCGTTCAGAACCCGCCGCCAGAAGCAGAATATCGTCAATATTCCAGATCGGGCTCCTGTGGGATGACTGAATTCTACAAAATGACCCGAAATTGCCTCAAGTGTGAGAAATCCGCGTCGATACCCTGCCCCTGAATTTGCCAGGCGGGCTTACGCGGCATGAACCCGGCGATATCCTGACGGCGAATCAGAGGAATATGATCTCCAAAACGCCGGACATAGACATCAATCAGATGCCGCCTGTGGTCATCTTCCTCACGCACCATATCCGCAAAGATTTTCGCGGTATCGGGGTAGTTTTCCTGCAAGGCATAGGAAAAGTCCGCATAGATGCGACCGTCCTCTTCCTCATTGGAAATGGCCAGAGCAAGAATTTCCTGTTCGGTCAGGGCAGTAAATTTACGCATCTGCCCTGCATATACATTTTCAGGATAAGTCTCAATTTATTCTTACATAATGAGAATATTTCGCATTTTCAGAGCAACTGTGCCGTGGATTTTTCTACAAAAACAGACAAGGGCAGGATCATAACCTGACCCTGCCCTCATCATTACTGTCCCGACAGAAAAAGAGTGGCCCTTTTTAAAAGGCGACCAAACCCGCCAGCAGCGCCAGCGCCACCGCAAAACCGATTTCCCGGTTGGCGCGGAACTGAGCCAGACACAAAGCCGGGTCCGACGGATTCACCCCCACAACCTGCCGCCACAGTAGGAACACCGGCAGCAACAGGACCGGCCAGAACAGAAGCCCCACACCAGCAAGCAGAGCAGCCCCCGCCAGCAACACCACCATCAGCGCGTAACAGATGCCAATAAAAGCCTTTGCCCGCCCAGCCATGAGGCGTGAGGTGGATTTCACGCCAATACGGGCATCATCTTCCATGTCCTGAAAGCCATAGATGGTATCAAACCCCAGTTGCCAGACGATGGTTGCCGCATAAAGCGCAAGCTGCGCGAGGGAGAGATGGCCGGCCGCCGCCGCATACCCCAGAGGTGCGCCAAACCCGAAGGTAAAGCCCATGACCAGTTGCGGCCACCACGTAAACCGCTTGGCCAGCGGATACAGCGCCACCAGCATCAGCGAGGACGCCCCAAGAATCTGAGAAAGGCCATTCAGTTGCAGCAGGATGGACAGACCAATCGCCAGCAGAATGGCCAGAAACAGCACTGCATGCCGCATCCGCAGAGCACCGGAGGCCAGCGGGCGGCCAGCCGTGCGGGCGACCTGCCGGTCAATATCGCGGTCCCACATGTCATTCACCACGCAGCCCGCAGCCCGCATGACAAGACTGCCAATGCTAAACAGCACAATCAGGCGCACCCGCTCCGCAGCTGGCACACCCTGTGGCAGCAGAATCCCCCATATGCCGGGCAAAAACAGCAGCCATGTACCAATAGGCCGGTCCAGCCGCGCCAGCAGGGCATAAGGGCGCAGGGCCGGAGGCAGGCGGGCAATCCAGCCCGTCACCCGGATGTCGGTATGACCGGAAGAAGCTGACACGATACAGGCGGTCCTTTAACCAAACACAGCAGTGCCGGGGGTATGCCATAAATTCCCCTCTGGCATGAACCTCTTTGCGCAGAACGGCATTACCGCCTAAACAACCATATCTTTGTGAGAACGACCCGCCGGACCGTGCCTCCCCTTCCCGTTGCAACCTGCCTGATAGCTGAATGCCATGAGTTCGCCCGAGCATCTTCCCCGTCTTTTTGTGCCGCAGGACGCCGCAGGTGGTCCGGCGGAAGCCGGCACGTCTTGCCTGCTCAGCCCGGCACAGGCGCGCTATCTGGGCACGGTCA
>NZ_LHZA01000031.1 GCF_001580535.1 Acetobacter cerevisiae
GTCCGAAAAATGGGGACCACCTCTCATTACGGGTCTTTTCTTCGCTCCAGGTCTCTGGTTCGTTGTCTTCGGGCTTCTGGCCCATCTTGCCGACCGCATAGAGCCCTTCAGACTCATGCACTTTCACTCCCGCCACATGCCGGTCCAGCAGCTTTTTGACCTGTTCGGCATACTGGTCAAAATCGACTTTTTCACCCGTATCCTGCATCACCATCTGGCGCAGACTGGTCAGTTGCTTCAGCGTCTCCTTGTAGGTGGCGCGGTCCTTTTCCGTGAAACTGGTGTCTTCAAAAAACGCCACGGATTGCAGCGCGACCTTCAGGCAGGCGGCAAACTTCGTCAGCGCCTCATAGAAATCATCCCGACGCTTGAGGTTCACGTCCACCATCTGGCCGTGCTCTTCCACCATGCGCGGCATGAGCACGGCACGAAGCTGCTGGAGGTCACTCCTGTTCTTCACGCCGTCAAAAATGGCCCAGAGCGCTTTATGCAGGGCGGGGAGTTCGCGGTATTCCGTGCTCATCTGGCTATACAGACCGGCAATGTCCTTGGGGTCATACCCGCCAACATTTTCGGCCGCCAGTTCGTCATAGCGGGCCAGTGTGGTGTCCAGCTCCGCCAGAATGCCGCGATAGTCGATCAGCAGGCCGTGCTTCTTCTGGTCATGCAGCCGGTTCACGCGGGCAATGGCCTGAAGCAGATTGTGCTGTTTCAGCGGCTTGTCGATATACAGCACCGCATTCTTTGGTTCATCAAAGCCGGTCAGCAGCTTGTCGACCACGATGATCAACCTGAGGTCCGGGTCCTTCTCGAAGCGCTCGATAACCCCGCGTGTGTAGTCATCCTCGCTCTGGCTGCCGACATTGTTCTTCCACCAGTCCTGAATTTCGGGCTGCTTGCGCTCATCCACTTCCGTATGGCCCTCGCGCGTATCGGGCGGGCTCATGACGATGGCGCTCTCGAACAGACCAACCTCGTCCAGATATCGTTTATAGCGGATGGCGGAGAGCTTGCTGTCACAGGCCAGCATGCCCTTGAGGTCCTTGTCGATATTGTTGTCAAAATGTGTGGCCAGATCCATGGCAATCAGCCGGATGCGGTCATCGGCCTT
>NZ_LHZA01000009.1 GCF_001580535.1 Acetobacter cerevisiae
TCACGGCGGCAACACGGGTTCGAATCCCGTACGGGACGCCAATCTTTCCAATGACTTAGAGTTTTGGTCACGGAATGATTGACTGCTTTTGGGCCCACCTTGGGCCCATCGCCAAAAAAGACGATAAGCACATGGTCCCAATGGGCCCATGAAAAGGCTATGCTGGGCCCAAGCGAGGCTCACCATGAAAGACCGAATCACTTCTGCTAAAATTGATCCAGCGACAGGCCGCGCTCTTCCCGCAGGCGTAGAGTATCGCGGCAAGGGCCAGTATCGGGCCCGCAAGCGCATTGCAGGCGGAGAGCGGATCCATCAAACTTTCACCTCGGCCAAACTCGCCCGGCGGTGGCTGGACACGACGTCCGCCAAGCTGGAACTCGGACAGTTTGAGGACACGCGCCCACTGGAACGTCAGACCGTTCGCGACCTGGTCGACCGTTATGTGTGCGAGGAGATGCAGACCCGGGAGAATGATCGCAAAGGTCACATCCCGTCCATTCTTCAGGACGAGATTGCACAGCTTGCGCTGGTCGATCTGACCCCGATGGCAGTCCGTGGTTTCCGGGATCGGCTGGCTGAGAAATACAGCGCTGCGACGGTTGTCAAACGGCTCAACCTGTTGGCCGCGATCTGCCAGCATGCGATTGCAGAGTGGGACCTGCCCTTTTCAAAAAACCCGGCTGCCGCAACGGCAGTCAAGCGGCCCGCTGGCGCAGACAAGAAGCGCAACCGTCGTCT
>NZ_LHZA01000021.1 GCF_001580535.1 Acetobacter cerevisiae
CTTTTCCATGGTGGTGCATGGCCCCGCTGAAACCAGCGCCGCACGGTTTTTCTCTCTACCCCGATCGTTGTGGCGATAGCCTGAATGCTGTGTCCCGCTGCTTTCAGGGCAAGAGCTTCCTTGAAAAGAATATCACGTCGTTCCCCAGAGGCTGACCTGACGACCGCCTGCGCCTCTTCTGGATGCGCTCTGATTGTTTCAGATATTTTGCTTACTGCCGTTGATACGTTCAGCTGTCGTGTCAGGGTCCTCACTGTTGTCGTAAAACGGTCCAGAATGCTGACAAAAGCGTCTGACAGGTTCTTCAGCAGATGCCAGCGGTCTGTCACCTGAAGAGCGGATGGTGCGCCTCTGCGGCATCCGTCTGCATAAGCACCGGCACGGTCTCTGGCAATGATTTCAATACCGGGATGGACCTGCAGCCATCGGGCAAGGGTATCAGCGTCCCGATCTGGCAGGAGGTCAATGACATCATTTTTCTCAAGATCAACCACAATCGTTCCATAGTGATGTCCCCGCCGCCATGCCCAGTCATCCACCCCCACCACACGTGTAAGGGCCGTGCCTTTTGTGGTGTTCTGCACACGTGAGAGAAGACGGCGGACAAGAGTATCGGCGCTGATGGGGCAACACAGGCGCACGGTCATTCGTGCTCCAGCGGAACCGCCCAGGGTATGGGCGATATAATAATGAAGATCGGCAAGACGTGTGGTCTGTCTGCCATGACGCACGGTTATCCCCTCAAGGGGCATGACAAACGTCCGACGTGGACAAAGCATCGTCTGGCAGAAAAAGCGCGGCACAGAAACGATCAGCGTGGCTGGACGGCCCTGCCATGGAAGATCCGCGAGTTTTCTCTGATAGAAACTGTGAATGCGTCGTGTCGGGCACTGACAGTCCGGACACACTGCACTCCG
>NZ_LHZA01000001.1 GCF_001580535.1 Acetobacter cerevisiae
CTTGATCATTTTCAGTCGGCTGATCTGTCCTTCAACCGGGCTGGTTGTCCAAGGTGTGACAAGAGACGCTTCAATGGCAGCCGCATCCCGTTCAAGCGCGGGAATCAGACGTGACAGCAGCGTCGTCTTTCCTTCTTCCAGCAGAGCCTTCAGATCGCCTCCCGTGCAGGTGTCACCCCTTTTACAGAGCAGGGTCTGCATTTTCCTGAGCCAGCAGAGTGTGACGGCAAGGTGCGGTTCGGCTTCCAGAAGGGCAGGAACCAGCAGTCCCTCCTGTCCGGCAGATAACGGATCCTCTGCGAGGAGAAGCCGCGCAAGTCTGCGTCCCCGAGGTGCAACGACATGCGCGGAAGGAACGGGTTTCGCGGAACATCCCTGTCGCGTCGCCACCCATTTCCAGACGGTGCCATATTGTCCTGCAAAGCCCTGCTCCAGGAGTTCCCGCCATAGCTGACGACTATTGCGACATCCTTCGGACCATCTCTTTTCCAGGTGGGCTGTGTAAGGCACGAGTATGCTGCGTGACGGAACCGTTCTTTTCCATGGTGGTGCATGGCCCCG
>NZ_LHZA01000043.1 GCF_001580535.1 Acetobacter cerevisiae
TTCTGTGAGATTTCCGCGTCGAGGTCATGAAGCCCGAGTTGCGCAGCAGTTGGCATTGCAGGATGCTGAGCATGGACACGCCAGGTCACAGGAACCCGCTGGACAAGACCAGCGTCCATCAACGCCTGAATGAAAGGACCTGGTTCCACATTACGCGGCCCTTCCCCAAACAGCACGCCCTGTGTCGAGGCATTATACCCTGCACCGGGCTCAATGCCTTTCTCAACCCCATTGGCCACATCCATCGAACGCGGATAGGCCGAAAGGCTCAGAAAGGCCTCTGACCCGATAGAAAGACAGACCCGCCGACTGTCGCCATTTTCGAACTCCCCGCGATCTGCCGGATCATGGCGAACCTGCTCCAATATGGCATCAGCTGCCTTGGCCGCCTCAGCATCTGAAGCGGCATAACTCCGTTCCGGCAATGCGCAGGCCAGACAACTCATGGCAACAAGACAGACTTTTAGGGAAACGCCCTGAACGCGCATGACACTCATCCTTCCGGCTGCTCGGCAAAAAGCGTCAGGCCATCAATCCCTTTGCGATAGATCAGATGGTGGCGCACTTCAGCCCCGGCCTCCAGCCCGGCAAATGTTCCTGCCATGCGTCGAAAGACAGGTGTCCGCATCCAGTCTTTCGGGCCGTCGCTGCGATACACAGCCGTCGCCGTAATGATCTCCCGTCCGGTCGGGTCATGCTCCGGATGCCGGATATCGACAATCCTGCGGAGCGTCAGACCGACACAGACCCCATCGACCTCACTGATCAGATAGGGATGAAGCAGCAATGGTTCATCACGCTCTCCCTCCCCTTTTTTCGACACCTGTTCAGGATAGGCCAGAGTCGCAATCGGAATATACCCGTCGAAGAGGCGCCCGGGCTGGCGCAGCGTATAGCTAAAATCCGGATTATTCCGGGATGTCGTGTAAAATACGGCCTCTTCCGTTGCGCCGGACGTTTTGAATGTGACTGGCACGACATGCCGTTCCAGAACACCACGCTGCGTCAGATCCGTCACCAGATCCGAGGGTGCCTCGTCTGCTGGTCCGGCATGAAACAGAAACGGATGGGCCGTGGGAGCCGTCCAGGGCGACGACTGCATCCAGAACCGTTTATTGGACCATTCACGAAAGTCTATCCCCGCACCAGAGCGTAACAGCATGCAGGACCGCATGCCCTGAGGATGACGCTCAACCAGCACCTTCTGCAAATCGCGAGTTTCACCGTGCGGCCCGGAGAACAGAATAAAACTCAGGCCGCCTGCGCCGGCGACAGCAAGCAAGGCACTCAGGCGCGGGGCCGAACGGATCATCCCTGACAGCGACGAGATCAGGAACGACATCTTACAGATCTCCTGCGTCACGGCAGAGCGCGAGCAGATGTGTCAGTTTCTGATGCACCACGCTCCCCAGAACAATGACGCCTTCGAGGGTTTTCACACCATCCGTATCGGCTCTGAGGGTATCAAGCCGCCCCCGAAGGACCTGATGCTCCAGTTCCACCAGCCGCATGACATCATGCAATCCGGCGTGGAGGTCTTCGAGCCGGCGATCCCGGGGCGGCCCGGAGGACAGGCAAGGCGCTTCATGAGACATGACAAACCCTTCGACAGACCGCGCTGTTCATGCGAGAACAGGCCCATGAGACACGGAGACCCGCTTCATATGCCCTCTATGGAACTTACAGCTCCCCGACTATACATGCAAGCGCTTCGTCGTATAATGACGAACTTTTCCGTTATGGAGCGTTCGCATGCCACCGCCCCGACCCAGAAAGCGCAAGCTCATGGATGAGCAGATCAAACTGATGCGCGAGCGCGGGGAACGGCTGCGTCAGGCTGCCCAGAGCATTGGCATTACACATGCTGCAAAGGCTGCGGGCGTGCCTTACACAACTTTACGTGACTACATGAACGGCAGTGAGATGAAGCTCTCTGCCGTTGCCTCCCTGGCACGGGTCTGTGGCGTGACACTGGACTGGCTTGCCTATGGCGTTGGCGAAACGCCCCTGAGCCAATCCCCCTCCC
>NZ_LHZA01000017.1 GCF_001580535.1 Acetobacter cerevisiae
TACGGCGTGTCGTCAGTTAAGCAGGATGATGATTGAGGCGAACTGCACGGCTGCGAGGAAGGTCGATTTCAGTTTATCGTAGCGGGTTGCGATAGCGCGAAACTGCTTGAGTTTATTGAAGAACCTCTCAACAAGGTTCCGTTCGCGATAGAGAGAAAAATCGGTTTTCCGTCGTGTCGTTCTGCTGCGTTTTGGCGGGATGACCGGGGTAATCCCGCGCTGTATCAGCCGATTGATCAACCTGTCCGCGTCATACGCCTTGTCAGCAAGGAAAGCATCCGGGTCGATGTTTTCCAGAAGCGGTTCCGCCTGGGTGATATCGGCATCCTGTCCCGGTGTGATGCCGAGTTCCACCGGATTGCCCAGAGCGTCGCAGATGGCATGGATCTTTGTCGTCAACCCGCCTCGTGATCGTCCTATGGCCTGCTCCGTGCCCCTTTTTTGAGAGCTCCGGCACTATGCTGATGTGCCCGGACAATTGTACTGTCGATCATCATGTATTCGTTGTCGTGATCAGCGGCCAGATAACGAAATATCCGTTCGATGACGCCGCTTTCACACCAGCGGCGCAGACGCCGGTGCACGTTTTTCCAGTCCCCGAAACGGGCAGGAAGGGCGCGCCATGGGATGCCCGTGCGATAGCGCTACAGCACCGCCTCCACGAACAGACGGTTGTCCGCCGCAGTGCCGCCGACATAGCCTTCTCGACCGGGAAGAAGATCCTTTATCCGCTCCCACTGGTCATCGCGTAAACTATAGTGCCGCATCTGTCTGTCTCCCCCAAAAAACGGGAAAACAGTCAGCACACGCAGACACAAAGTACAACCCTCACGTGCCACACTCAGGGCTTAACTGACGACA
>NZ_LHZA01000006.1 GCF_001580535.1 Acetobacter cerevisiae
AAGCGGAATAGTACAGACAGAATACTCCGCAGTTACTTCCCGCAAGACATTCCCATTCTGGCAATCTTTATAAGCTACTTTCACCATGTGTTCGTCCTGATGAATGGCTGTCACGGCACACCCAAGAGTAATCAGGTCCCCTACTCTGCTAGCAAAGCCTTTTCCAATCTGGTCCATTCTTCCCACGGGCTGGAACATGGTCGTCTGCATATCAAGAGCCTCGGGGAAAGCCATCCAACGCCAGAGGCCGGATTTCATCACCTCGGCTCGCGGCAAAGGGTTTGAATAGGTCGGAGCGCCCTCTACACCTGCTGATGGCATTTTATCGTAACCACGGCGCAATGAGGACCGTGCCCCAGCCTCCCATGTGTTTTTATCACTCAACCCCGACCAGCCACGCATGGTTGCAAGAACATGCTGCTGCTCTTCATGCGTGATAACATCATCAAGTTTATGTTGATCGATGGCCTTAGAAAGCAATTCCCCCGTATAGCCATTCAGGTCAGACGCAAACTCACGGTATCGGACAGGTTTACCGTCAAATGCTGAAGAAGAATGAAGCCATGCATTGTGATTGAGCTGCACAAACGGCTCTAATGCAATCCCAAATTCGCGGCAATAGTGGAGAAGACCCTGATGGTGATACGGGATACGCCATGGGCCGGGGTT